>CAYJPN010000023.1:0-88658 GCA_964372115.1 uncultured Ignavibacteriaceae bacterium | reverse complement strand
GACTGTAAGATGATTTCGCTCACATGTAAGATGACTTCGCTCACACGTAAGATGGCTTCGCGCGGCTGCAAGATGGCTTCGCGCGCATGCAAGATGGCTTCGCACACATGCAAGAAACCTTTGCATGGATGTATGGAATCTTTGCATGGGTGCATGAAGGCATTGGATGAATGAATGACTTCTTTGGATGAATGAATGACTTCTTTGAATGGATGCATGAAGGCATTGGCTGAATGAATGACTTCTTTGCATGGGTGCATGGACTGTTTGTATGGGTGCATGACGGCAAAGCGCGAGCGCGAAATTTCATTTCTTAAAATTAAATTCTTTTGGTGTGGGTGTTTGTTCGGACTGTTTAACTGTTCAATTTTTTTGTCGGAGAGAGGGAAAAAATTTTTTAACTGAAGGTCGCCGGTATCGGAATCATCATTGGCAAAAAGGGGAATTAAAAAATATAACAACTTGTAAACACCATCATCTGCTTGATGAACAAAAACAACTGCCGATAAGCATGCGTTAAAATTGAGCGTAAATTTTGGAGAACCTTTGTGAGGAATCGATTCCGCGTTTTGCGGAATTAAATAAAGTAGAACAAAAATGTTCTTTGGAAAAAGAAAATAATTACTGTTTATAATACACCCTATCGTATTATTATTAAAAGTGATTAAATCATCCTTTAAAACCTATACCTGTTAAAAATATCAAATTACACCTGCTCCTAACCTACTTATTCAAAGACAGCCGTAAATTAAACCATCAAAATTTATAAATCAAGTGCCGGTCAATAATTTCTTTATAGTAAGCAAGACATTGTTCCAATACCGGAATATCGGATTTACGCGAATAAAGATTAAAAACATATCCGTGTAAATCCGTGTAATCCGTGTCGTCCGCGTGCTATTACAATTTTATTCTGTTTTGTATTAGTGTATACCAAACGAAAGTGAAGCTACAATGTTTCCCGGTAAACCGGCTTCAAGAAAAACCGGCACGCCGCTTACAACATCGGGATTTATAAATGCCGAGGCTGCGTACTTAGCGTCAGTTAAATTATTAACGCTTATAAAACCGGAAAGATCAAGATGGTCTGAAAGTTTTATAGCGTTTTTTATTCCAATCATAGCGTTTAAAATATTGTATGAAGGAACTTCCATTGTATTGGCGTCATCAACAAAATATTTACCCATACCGTTTACGCTAAAACCAACATAAACTCCGTGCAGAAACTCCGGGGCGTAATTTAAACCGGCGTAATAAAAAACATCGGGCAAACCCGCGACTTTTTTGTCTTTAAAATCTGCATAGTGTCCGGCGTTTCCGTAATGCGCGCTGTCTACCATATATTCTTTGTATTTATTTTGCGAGTATGTAAACGAACCCTGCAGCGACAAACCGTAATCCATCTGAAGATTTAGCCCGGTTTCAATACCCATTCTATCTGTTTTACCGGCTGTAAAATAAAATCTTCCGCCTCTGTATGGAATAATATCATTGTTAACAACTATATAATACAACGCGACATCATACGAAACAGCTTTTATAAATGAATTATAACCGATGTACATAAGTTGTTTTGTTCCCACCTCAACAGTTGTAGATGTTATCGGCTCAAGCAATGGATTTAATAAATAAACCGTATCCTGTCCATATGTACCGGCAGGGTTAGTTTCATTACCGGCGGGCACTTCAACTCCGCCGCCCAGGTTTGCGTACAAACTATGTGTAGGCGAAAACATATATGTTACACCCGCTTTTGGTGTAATCTGTGTAAATGATTTTTTCTGCAAACCTAAAGCCGGATCGATAAAACTTTCGCTTATATATGTAACATCATCATACCTGCCGCCTAACAGTATGCTTAAATCTTCACCAACTCTAACTTCGGTTTGTACAAACGCTCCGAAAGTATTTGCGCCTTCCCTTTTATTATCTTTTAATGTGCCCCCTCTTCCATTGTCGGCTGAAAGAGAGTAAAAGAGTATAGCGCCGTCCTGGTAGGCTTCATCAATACCAACGGTTAATTTGTTTGTAACGTTTGATGAGAGACTTAAATTGTTTCTGTATATTAAACTACCGCCCGCGTGGTATCTTGTAAAATCCCTAAACGTTCCTCTTTCCGATCTTTGCAGATATTTCGGGTTTATAAAAGCCATACCGGAGAACTCATGCATGTCATTTATCTCATGGTCGAGAGTAACACCAATACGCCCGAGACGATTATATCTTCTTTCGTCTCTCGCGGCATAAGTCGAGTTTGCTTGTGTCGGGTCGGCATCAAACTGCGCTTGTGTTAGAGGACCCGGGATGTGGAAAATATTGCTTGCGCCAACAAGGTAAACACCCAATTTTGTTCTGACGCCAAGATTTGAAATTATATTAGCATTTACAACCGTTCTTTTTGATGCCGAATGCGCCCGCCAACCGTCAAAGGTTGAGCTGGAAATTGCAACAGATAGTTTGCCCGCGCCAAATACCGCACCGCTTTTTAGAGTGTACTTTTGCAAACCGTAACTCCCCATCATCCCTCCGAAAGAAACGAATGGTTCATCAAAGTTTGGAACGGATGATACGTTTATAATTCCGCCGCCCGCGTTGCCCCAAAGCGCGGATGAGTTGGAGCGAATCACTTCTAAGTTATCGGCAAGACTCAAATCTATATTATCGAATGAAGTTCTTCCGTCCGGTTCTGTTTCCGGAATTCCATCAAGCATAATTCTTATACCTCTTGAGGTCCCGGAGTTCGATCTGTCGCCGGCGCCGCGCGCACCGAAACCACGAATAACAATTCTGATGTCCTGATTACCGGCGCGTGACTGCGCGAGAACACCCGGCACGGTAGACAGCGCTTCATCAAGCCCGTACCCTTTTAAATTTTGCAGTTGATCTTTTAAGATTATTGACACTGCGTAAGGTACCTCCAAAATATTCTCAGGGTAGCGTGTTGCTGTTACGGTAACCTGACCTATTTCATATTTAAGAGTATCTGCTGTTGTTTTTTTGTTAACATCTTTTTGCGCAAACAACGGTAAACAGATAAAAACAAAAAGCGCAATGAATATTTTTTTCATTTATAATTATTCCTGTTAAAATTTCTAATTTTTAATTTCTTATTTCTAATTTCTAATTTCTAACTTCTAATTTTTAATTTTTAATTATGATTTTCCTTTTATACGACCATCATCCCATCAACGCTCCTGCATATTGTTGTTCGAATACGCATATATATCTTGCGCAGTCTTCCGCATAGTTTACCAATTTGGCAAATAACAAAACGCTAAGCCTGTGTTATAAAAGACGTATCCCATTCATCCATTTTTTAATGGCTTCTAAAAGGACAATAACTAAATTTATTTTTGTGGGACTAACTAATTAATCGAGGAGGCGGTGTAGGAATATCGCTGAAAAAGTCTGAAAGTCCATTCTCAATCTTTCGAATTTGAATATTAGAAATGTCATCATTGCAAAATTGAGAATGATTTGTTTTTATTTCTTCATAAAATAAGCCGAACAAAAAAATGCTGCCCGTAATATTTTGAGTAAAATCTTTTTTTGTATTGTTTAGATAATCGGCGAATATCTTTTCAAGAATACTTTCCGCATGATCGTAAAAACATGAATATAAAATTTTGTGATCCTTGATTATTTTGTTTTTAACATCATACATTTTACCCCCGTATAAAAATTCCTTACCCGGTTTTACCCATTTAAAATCATACTTTTGCTGTTTAAAATCGTTTATATCGAAAGTGAGAACAATAAGATTTTCTTTTGAAATTTTATTTTTTTTTATCGAATCCGAAACAACATATTTTATGATTGAACTTGCCGGGAAGTAAACAAATAAGTATCCGAAGGAGTTGTATATAAACACAAAAGCGAGAACTAAATAAATAATTTTATAATATTTTTTACTCTTATCCATAAGAGGATACTTATATTCCTTTTACTTGAGGGGCAAAAGTAAAAATAAATAATCGAAAATAAAATTGTACCCTTCTCTTTTGTACAGTAAAAACCAATGAATCGGTTTTGTTTTACATTTCAATCACTTCTTTCAACTTTTCTAAGAATGATTTCATTCCCTGTTCGGTATGATCATATCCCTGTTCGTTAGCAAAGCCTTTCTGCGTCCATGTGAATAACGTCGTTTTGTCATCAATACTTTTTAACGTATATGTAACAAGTGAATAGTTTTCAGGTTTGTCTTCCAACCCGGAAAAACCGCTCCAATAACTGTAAGATAATAATTCATTCGTTACGTTTTCCAGAACTACACCCCTGTCACGGTATTTTTGCCCGTTATATTCACCTTGAAATATTACCTCGCTCCCGACTTTCCAATCGGTAATGGTTTCTGTTCCGTATAAATATTCTTTTATAGTTTCCGGAGTTGTCAATCCTTTCCAAACTTTTGCAACATCGGCGTTAATTTCAATTGATTTTGATACGATCAGATCGTGTCTCATACTTAACCTTTATTATTTATTTTCAAATTCATTCGTTTACCTGCAAATTTATAAAACTTTTTGCTATAGTATTGGAATGTATCCGTTAGCTAACGAACGGCTTGCCGCGCTATTTATTACATCTCCCAACTCAAAAAAAGTTTAGATTAATTTAATTTTTTTTACTCAAGTTTACAAAACTCACAAAAGTTATAATCCCATTTGAACGCCAACGAGAAAATTTCTTTCTGCAGCCGGAAAAAACTCACCGCCTATAGCATAAGCAGAATAAAGATTATCAAAAATATTATTCACCTGCAAAAATATTTTCGAGCTGCCAAGAGCTTGCAGAATATTTGTTTCATAACTAATAAAAAAGTCTGCGGTAAAATATGCGTCGTTTTTATTGTCTGTATAGGATACAAAACCCGGATTAGCGTTTAGATAATTTTTTAATTTAGTGTCGTAATTATCGCTGTAAAACCCGCCGACGTACTTCCCATTTAATTTTGCAAACAATCCTCTATATGAATAACTTATACCGAAGTTGGATAGAAGTTCGGGGAAACCGCTAATTTTGTTGCCGCTTAAATCAATCAAGTTGTTTGCATCAAGATAAAATTTGCCGCTTTTTATTACATTGCTGCTGTACGAAAAGTTTGCAAAAATAGAGAGTCCGATTATTGGTTTTGCACTTACCGATAGCTCAACTCCCCGGTGGAGTGTTCTGTCAACGTTTCCGGTAACCGGCTGCCCGAATCGGTCTAACTGTCCGTTTTTAACAATTTCATTTTCAAAAAACATATAAAAGAAATTTAATTCAGCCGAATAAATTTTACCGTTAATACTTGTTCCAATTTCTATATCGTTCATTGTTTCAGGTTCTACAAGCGGTTCGTCAAAATTATAAGTGCCATCACTTCTTTGCGCAAATTGCGGCACTTCCCCATAACTCGATTCCGCGGCGTCGTAATAATTTTTTAACCGCGGTTCGCGTGTAACCCGACTTAAAGACAGATAAACGTTTTGTGAATTATTAAATTTGTAATTTAATCCGGCACGCGGATTAAAATATAATCCCTTTACTTCAAATTCATTATTCAAATATTTTTCGTTATATATTTTATAACGATGATATGCTATCTGCAGTTCGGCAAGCATGTTTATTTGTTCATTCAGGTTGTACGATTCGTGAACAAACCCGCCAATAATATCTTTTAAACCATTATAATAATAATATCTGTACTGCTCGTCTATTCCTGCCGGAAGATTATCGGCAAAACCAATACTTCCCCAATGAGTAGATTTGTGAAAGCGAAACTCACCGCCAAAAATTAATTCCCCGTTGTTGTGTTTGTAACTAACACGAGGAATCCAGCCGTATTGATTGTTCTCCACCATCGCGCGAATTAAAGCGTTGCCTGGATTTTGTGTAGGATTAAATCCATTAGCCTGTGTTAATCTAAAATAACTTGTATCAGCCCAGGAAGCATCATAATCAAAAAAGCCCTGTCCTATCACAAGAAACAATGCGGAGTTAAATGTTAAATTTCTGCTTACATTCCATTCGTTAAGCAATTCGTAATGCGGCTGCGAAAAGTTTTCTATTTCTACCGGGCGGCGGTTAAGTTTGTAAGTATAACCGCTCTCATCGGCTTCCCAGTAGCTTAAATTTTCTTTGCGAAGTTCTTTATCTTTCACTGCAAACTTTGCAATGCCGGTATACGCCAATCCATCTGCAACAGGTCCCCCATAAAAATTTAACTGCGTGGTAAGATTATCATCAAACCTAACAGCGGAAAGATGATATGAGTTAAATTTTACCCAGGAAAGATTGCGGTAACCGCTGCTTAATATTTGCCCGAGTTTTGCGTAAATAGAATATTTTTTATCGATCAGACCGCTTGCAAAAGATACGTTGTATTTTCGTGTATTATAACTGCCGTAGCTTGCCTGCAGCTTTATTTGAGGTTCATTCGAAAAAGTTGAAGTGATAATATTTATTGACCCCCCGATTGCCGGGTAACCAAACGCGCCCGAACCAGCGCCGCGCTGCACCTGAATTAATTCGGTGCTCGATAACAAGTCGGGAAAATCTAACCAATAAATGTTATGATCTTCAGGTTCGTTTTGAGGGATACCATTTATAGATACTGCGATTCTGCGCTGGTCAAATCCTCTTATGCTCAGATAATTGTAACCGACTCCATTCCCATTTTCCGAATAAAAAGTTGTTGAAGGCAATGTACTTAAATATTCAGGGATGTCTTGAACAGTATAATCTTTTTCAATCTGTTCCTTTTTGATTTTACTAAATGTTGCGGGAGTTATTCCCTCTTTGCCCATAGCAGCCTCAACTAACACGCTTTGCGAGGGTAATATTTTTGGCTGAAGATAAATGGAAAGAGGAGTGCCGGAGTTTTCATTTTTTAACAGTATTGTTTTTGATTCGTACCCGACAAAACTTACGACAAGTTCATCATCTTTTTCTAACCCGGAGAGATTAAAAAAACCGTCATTACCGGTCGGCACCCCGAGTTGTGGTTTATCTTTTACAAAAACGTTTGCCCCGTTTAACGGTTCATTTGTTTCGGCATCATAAACATTACCGCTAACCTCTGTTTGTGCGGATAATGTCATCGTAAAAAAAAGAAAAGATATAATTAAATATTTCATTTTATTCTCCATAAATAAAAAAGCCGTTTCACAAGTGAAACGGCAAATATTTAATTATTCTAAAAACGAAATGAACTATTATTCGTCCGTTTCCCTACGCTGGTATTATCCAGATCAGGTTTAAGGGTATTATCTCAGTTACGATTTTGGGCGTAACACCCCTAACGGCTATTGGTTAAACATTAATAAAAGAACGAAAAATTCTAATGCAAAAGTAACAACTAATTGTTATTAATCAAGTTTAATTTTTTGACCGACACTGATTTTGCTGCCGGAAATACCGTTAAGTTGCTTTAATTCGTTAACGGTAGTTTTAGATTGAAGAGCAATTGTGTAAAGCGACTCACCTTTGCGCACGATGTGAATCTTGCCGTTAGAAGTTGTTTTTGTAGCCGGAGCTGTTTCGGTTTTACCATCCGATAAAATTTTTAAGGTTTGTCCAATAATAATTTTATTTGATGATAAATTATTCCAGTTTCTTATTTGTGCTTCGGAAACTCCGTAAGCCTGGGCAATAGTCCAGAGTGCGTCACCGTTTTTTACTTTGTAATTAACAGCGCCTTTTAAAGTTGTAACTTCATCTTTAACCGGCTCGTCGTTTCTGTCGGGGATATCATTAATACTTACGTTCGAGTATATTTTTAATGTTTTGCCGGCAATAATTTTGTTGCCCGATATACCGTTCCATGATCTCAAATTAGATGCTGAAACTTTATACATCTCCGCTATTTCACCAAGCGTGTCATTCGGTTTAATTTTATAATAGTTAACATTTGCCGAATTTTTTGTTGTCGCATCTCCGAGAGATGAGGAGGCGCCGTCACCGGTGTATATCTTTAATGTACGCCCAACAATTATTTTATTTGACGATAAATTATTCCATCTTTTAACCATTGCAACGGGTACGCCAAATTTATCGGCAATTTCACTAATAGAGTCGCCGCGTTTTATTTTGTAACGGAACAGGGATTTGTTGGAAGCGATACTCTCCCCGGAATTATTTGAAATGCTTCTGTTTGAGAATATTTTAAGTTTTGTGCCGGAATAAATTGTATTGCCGGAGATATCATTCCATTCTCTTAAATCGCTTGAGTTAACACCGTAACGCGAAGCAATTTTACCAAGGCTTTCGCCTCTCTTAACTTTATGGTAAACCCACGAGCTTGAGTTTTTTGTTATGCTATTTTTTGTAATAGATTTTTCTGTCGGGGTCTGGTTATCTAAACTTGCATAAAAATCTTTTTGCGCTTCCGGTACATAAACCGTTAGTTTCTGCCCGACGTTTATGGTAGTTGTATACGGAATGTTATTCCAGTTTCTTATATCGCTTACACGGGTGTTAAACATATCGGCAATGCCAAGTAAATTGTCGCCGTTTTTAACGCTGTAACTAACCGTTGCGAAACCTTGTGGAATGCTGGCAGTTGAAGTAACAGGTGTCGGTGTTGTTACTTCATTATTAGTTGCAATTTCGGAATTATCGTCAACAACCTCTTCAACTGCGCCATCCGAATTGTCATCTGCTTCCACATCATTTTGGCTTGTCCCGTCATTTAGTACTAAATATGGCGAAACGTAGCCTTCTGAATTTTCATCATCTGCAGTTTCTACATTTGTGTTGTAAGCGTAATTATTGTCGGATAGGTTTGTAACCGGTATTCTAAGGTTTACACCTTTATACAATTTTGATTTTGAGGATATATTATTCGCATCGGCTAAATCGTAAACAGTAACCCCGTACTTGTTTGAAATTTTGGCAAGTGATTCACCTTTTTGAACTACATGAACTAAATAATTACGTTTTGCCGATTCAGGTATATTCTTCAAATTTGCAACAAAAACATCAAGTTTACCTTTAGGAATCTTTACAGGATAACCGCCGTTGTAATTAGCCGGAGTGCTTGACTGTGTAAGTTCCGGATTCAAATCCGAAATCTGTTCGAGCGAAACCCCTGCACATTGTGCAAGGTAATTAAGGTCTATTGCGCCCTCAACTTTTTGCACTTCGTAATCATCCGGTCGCTGGTAAGCTATATCGTTAAAACCATATTTTGCAGGATCCATAGCTACCATACAAACCGCAATATACTTCGGAACATAACTACGTGTTTCTTTTGGTAAATACCGCATCAACTTCCAAAAATTTGTTGATCCTGACTTCCTTATCGCTCGCTGTATTCTTCCTTCGCCGGCGTTATATGATGCAAGCGCGAGGTACCAGTCACCAAGGTTATTATAAAGGTCTCTTAAATGTCTTGCTGCTGCTGTGGTTGATTTAACCGGGTCGCGTCTTTCGTCAAAATAAAAATCTGTTTCCAAACCGTATAGTCTTCCGGTGGATTTTATAAACTGCCATAAACCTACAGCGCTTGCCCATGAACGGGCAGTAGGATTAAGACCCGATTCAACCATACTTAAATAAACAAGCTGTTGTGGAACACCTTCCTGCTGGAAAATTTTTGTCATCATCGGGAAAAAACGTCCGCTGCGTTCGAGCCACAACTGCATGTACTTTCTATTTTTTCCTGTAAAAGACTCAACCTGCTGTTCAACCAACGGGTTTACTTCTAATGGAACATCGGCAGGGATAACAAGAGGGGTATAATCTGCGACACTTTCTTCTGTTGTAACTTTAATTTCGGGCAAAGTTTTGCCCATCCACTCTTCAAGGGCCGCAAAAGATACATCAACCGGCAGTTCACTCAATCCGTCAACAAAATTTCTGTAATCTTCTATAATTGATTTTTCCAGTTCAACGTAAGCTTCGTTTTGATCGATACCGGGGTAATAACTTAGGTTGTTTACTATTCGTAAGGCAGACTCGTAGTTTTCTACCGTTTCGTTTGTACTGTTAGCATCCTGTTTTGCAAGAGCGGCTACATAAAATTGGCGGGCTTGTTCAAGCATCTCTGAAACAATACCAACTTTAGGCGACTTTTCGACAGAATCCTTGGAGGTTTCCTTCGCTATTTCGTTGTTAGTTCCGCATGATGTTAAAAGCAGGGCTAATAACGAAGTAGCAATAAAGAGGAAGAAAGATTTTTTCATGCATTCTCCAAATGAATTATTTTATGTGTGAATATAATAACTTAATAATCGTTTATCAAGTATTGATTTATGTGAATCAAGTTAACCTATTTATAAACAATAAGTTACAATATAAAAATTTTTATCAAAGTGGAATGTTTCCGTGCTTCTTTCTCGGATTTTTATCCACTTTCGATTTTAATAACCTGAAGGCGTTTATCAATCGTATTTTTGTATCCTTAGGTTCAAGAACATCATCGATATATCCGCGCTCGGCGGCAACAAACGGATTTGCAAATTTATCAATATATTCTGCTAATTTTTTTTCTATTTCTGCTTCCGGACTTTCAGATTTTGATATATCTTTTTTAAAGATAATCTCCACTGCTCCTTTTGGTCCCATCACTGCTATTTCGGCAGTAGGCCATGCAAAGTTAAAATCGCCGCGTATATGTTTTGAATTCATTACATCGTAAGCGCCGCCGTACGCCTTGCGCGTTATTACCGTTATTTTCGGTACTGTGGCTTCGCTAAACGCATAAAGAAGTTTTGCGCCGTGTCTAATAATACCATTCCACTCCTGCTCAGTACCTGGCAAAAATCCCGGTACATCTACAAGAACAAGCAACGGGATATTAAATGCGTCGCAAAAGCGAACAAACCTTGCGCCTTTTACCGATGCGTTAATATCGAGCACACCGGCAAGCACCTGAGGTTGATTTGCAACTATACCAATAGACATTCCGCCGATACGAGCGAAACCAACTATAATATTTTCAGCATAATTTAAATGAACTTCAAAAAAATCTTCTTCATCAATCAGAAGGTTTATTATTTCCCGCATGTCGTACGGTTTATTCGCGTTATCAGGAATAATCGAATCAAGTTTTTCTTCAGGAAGTAGTTCATCAAGTTTGAACTCATGCTCTTCCGGCTTATCTTTATAATTGAGCGGCAAAAACCCGAGCAATTTTCTTACGTTTAATAAAGTCTCTATCTCATTATCAAAAGTAAAATGAGCAACACCGCTTTTCGTCGCGTGTGTTTCTGCTCCACCGAGTTCTTCAAAATCGACATCCTCGTGCGTAACAGTTTTAACAACATTCGGGCCAGTTACAAACATGTAACTCGAATTTTTAACCATAAATACAAAATCAGTAATAGCGGGCGAATAAACCGCACCGCCTGCACAAGGGCCCAAGATGACGGAAATCTGCGGTACAACACCACTTGCGAGCGTATTCAGCAGAAAAATGTCTGCGTATCCGCCAAGACTAACAACGCCTTCCTGAATTCTTGCGCCGCCCGAGTCATTTAATCCGATAACAGGAACGCCAATTTTCATGGCTAATTTCATAACTTTGGCTATTTTTTCGGCATGCGCTTCGGAAAGTGAACCGCCAAATACAGTAAAATCCTGGCTAAAAAGTGCAACGGGACGATCGTTAATTTTTGCAAACCCGGTTACAACGCCATCGCCAGGATATTTTTGTTTATCGAGTCCAAAATCTTTTGCTCTATGCTGTACAAACATATCAAGTTCATCAAAACTGCTTTCGTCAACAAGCAACTCAATTCTTTCCCGCGCTGTTAGTTTGCCCTTCTCGTGCTGTGCTTTAATTCTATCCTCACCACCGCCGAGCTTAGCATTCTCTCTTTTTTTGAGAAGTTGATTTATTTTTTCCTGCACGGTTCTCCTAAAGAAAATTTAAATAGGTCGCAAATTTAGTTAGCAAATAGCAATAATTATATAGAAAAATTTATAGTGTTAATTATTTTTTTGCTTCGGAAAAGCAGTTCAACTTTGTTTTTGTATTCATTCAGTTTTCCAGGAATTTCATCAATATTTACATCGATGGTTTCGAAAATACTGCCCGGGTTGTTTTTCATCAAAAACACTTTTGTTGATAATAATAAAGCTTCATTTACATTTGTAGAAGCAAGCAAAAAAGGTATTTCTAATTCTTCGTTTATTTTTCTTGTTAGTTGGTAAAGTTCTACACGCGTTTCTTCTGACATTTTTTTAAAGCAGTCATCAAGCAGAATTAATTTGGGGAATGTTGCGAGCGCTTGAGCAAGTGATATGCGGAAACGAAAACCAAGACTTTTATTTGCCGGTGTATAGGCTTCGTAACCGGATAAGCCGACAAGGGAGATAAAATGCTCCGGACTTTGTTTTTTTTCGTTTTCATTTTTACTTATTTTTTGTATCAAACTGATATTTTCTTTTACATTTGACCACGGAAATGAAGAAGGTTTTTCAGGAATATATGCAATTCCCTTGCCGCATTTATTATAGCTTTCTTCAAGCAGTTGTATGTTACCCGTATCCTTAACTTCAAGCCCTGCAATGGTTTTCAAAAGTGTAGTTTTCCCGGAGCCTTGTGGGCCGAGTATAGCTGTAAATTTGTCTGATTCTACTAAGGTAATATTTACCGCTTCCAACACCTGCTGCTTTGAACCCAATTTGCCAATATAACTTTTTGACAGGTTTTTTACTTCTAACAAATTCATCAATCAATCCCCCAGTTAAAAAACTTAACTTCTATTTTTTTTAGGAGCAGTGTTCCAAGAAAAATAATAATACCCGTTAATAAAGCCATAAAAAAGATTGCTGCAAGATCGTTATAAAGTAGTGCTTTCTTAAATATTGCGCCCATTCCAAGTCCGCCTTTTATAAATTCAAATGCAATTAATGTAACCCACAAATAATTATGAAGTTGAAAAGTTTGTTTTATAAGTTCTGGTTGTAACAATTTCCAAATTACATTTTTTTGAAGAAAATATTCTTCAGCCCCCAGCGAACGGATAAGGTAAATATATTCAGCCGGTATTTTTTTAAGCTCATCGTTAATTTTTATGGTAAATGCTAAAAAAGCTGTAAGGAAAGCAAAAATAAATTCTATAAATTCTGAATTTGGAAACCAGTAAATTAAAAAGAGACCAAGAACTAATCCCGGTATGTACCGCGAAATTCCTTCAATCGAAAAAACAAAATGGAAGAGATGATTATCGCGTCCAATGAAATACAAAAAAAACCTTACAATAAAGTATGAGAAAAAAATAGAAATGTATATTGCCCCGACTGTAGATAATACGTTATAAAACAGGTTATATTCGTTCCAGAGCGCCCCGGCAGATTCTATTACGGTTGATGGTTTAGGAAAAATATTGTTTGCGGGTAAAATAAATTCGAATAATAAAATCCACAACACAAAATATACCGCCGGGTATATCAATAAATATTTATTCGAATTTTTATATGCCATAAAAATGTTTTGCTGTTTATTTATAGATTTGTCCCGCTATTATAAATATACGCTACTGCGTTATTATAAATCTAACCGTTGAAAAAATGGTTATACTTTAGTTTCTAGAAATCATATTATTTTTTAGATTTAATTTTTTGCACACAATCCTACAAATAAATTAAATTCTGCATTGGAATATATTGAACAATACTTTTATTATCAATTACTTTTTTATTTACGAAAATTTTTATCCGTTTATAAAAGGGTTGCTTTTTTTCTCATCGCCGATAGTACTGGTTTCACCGTGCCCCGGGTAAATAACAACATCATCAGGGAGGGTGTATAGTTTTGATTTTATTGAGTCCATCAACGTTTCAAAATCACCGCCCCACAGATCTGTACGACCTACACTTCCTTCAAACAAGACATCACCGGTTAAACAAATTTTTGCTTCGCTGAAGTAAATACAAAACTCTCCCGGTGTATGACCGGGAGTAAATAATAATTTTGGCGCGGTTCCGCCAAGCAATAAAGTTTTTTCTTCTGTCAAATAATCATTCGGTTTAGGGAGATCATCGAGTTTAATTCCAAACATTGATGCCTGGGTTTTTCCGTTTTGCAGCAAAGGTTCGTCTTCCTTCGGAATGAGATAGACGGTTTTAAATTTTTCAACAACAAACTTGCAACCGATAATATGATCGATGTGGCAATGAGTATTAACGAGATATTTGGCAATTAACTTGTTGTTTATAATAAAAGACTCAAATTTGCTTTCTTCATCCCGATTGCTGCATCCGGGGTCTACAATCATAGCTTCTTTTGAATCTTCATCCCAAACGATAAAAGTATTTTCAGCAAAAGGATTAAAAACAAACTTCTTTAACTTTATCATTTATTACCTGAAATTCTTTTTTACTCTTGTAAAAATCTTTTTTACAAAAGTGTTGTAATTATCAGTTGTTTCTTCAATTGAATCGCCACCGAATTTTATTAAAAAATGTTTTGCAAGCACCCATGCAAGCATCGATTCGGCAATTACAGCGCACGCTGGCACAGCAACAAAATCGCTTCGTTCGCGCCGCGCGTCAACTTTGCCCATCGTATGCAAATCAATGCTTTCAATCGGACTCATCAGCGTTGCAATAGGTTTCATTGCGGCACGAACGATTATTGGCAAACCTGTGGAGATACCCCCTTCAATTCCGCCTGCGCGGTTTGTTTTACGGCTGAATGATTCACCGATTGCTATTATTTCATCATGCGAATCTGAACCAAACTCATCAGCACACGAAAACCCTGTCCCGATTTCCACAGCTTTAACTGCATTTATTGACATCATAGCATGAGAAATATCAGCATCTATTTTTGTGTCATATTGTATAAAACTACCCAGCCCGGGCGGTACCCCGGATGCAGCGACGATAAAAGTGCCTCCAAGTGTGTCCCCTTTTTTCTTGGCACGTTTTATTTTATTAATTATTTTTTTTTCATGATCCTGGTCAAATACCCGAACATCACTTTTATCAGATTTTTCTGATAAAGACCATGCATGAAAATTTTCACCGACATTATTCAAAAACAAATTTTGAAGAAAACTATTTTTTGGATAGATGCCGCCAATTGATTCAACATAACTTCCCACAGTTATTCCAAAATCTTCCAAAAACTTTCTGGCTACTGATCCGGCAGCAACGCGCGCAGCAGTTTCCCTTGCACTCGAGCGCTCAATAGAATTTCTGATATCATCAAAATTATATTTTGTTGTACCTACCAGATCGGCATGACCCGGACGGGGTATTGTAATTTTTTCAACATCACCCTTTTTGCTTCCGGATGACATCTTCTCAACCCAATTTTCCCAATCGCCATTTTTTATAAGCAAAGATATTGGTGTACCCAGCGTTTTTCTAAACCTAACGCCGGATAAAATCTCCACTTTATCGGTTTCAATTTTCATACGCAAACCACGGCCGTAACCAGCCTGACGGCGCTTTAAATGGAAGTTGATATAGTTTTCTTCTAAAACAATATTCGAAGGAAAACCTTCCACAATTGTTGTTAATGCTTTTCCGTGTGATTCGCCTGCTGTTAAAAATCTAATCATCGTTATAAATATTGTATTAAAAAAATTCAGGCAAATATAAAAAAACGCCCGTTTAATAGGGCGTTTTTATAAATTTTATTTTAGACTATTATTTAGTCTTTAGGAATCTGGATACCGGCAAACCTACTTTGTCCCTTACTGTCCTGAACTTCAAGAAGCACTGCGCCTCCTTTTTTCGACTCAATCACTTCCTTGAAATCATTAATATTATTTATTTTCTTTTTATCAGCGCTAATAATTACAAGTTTTTCAAATAACTGTTGATCTGCTGCCTGGCTGTATGGTTTAACTTCTGAAATTATAATACCGTTATCAACTTTGTAATCAGATTTTTCCTGGCTTGATAAGTTTTTAACTGTCAACCCGATATTATTAAATTCCTCGGTACTTTTAGAAGACTCGCTCTCCACACCAGCCTCTTTCTTCTCTGAAACCGGTTCTACTTTGGCATCAGTATCGCGGGCTTTAAGAGTAACTGTCCGGTTTATTTCTTTACCGTCACGCCATAAAGTTAGCTTTATATCTGTGCCGGCTGATTTTCTTGCAATAAAACTTTGTAATTCATTCGGTTCATCAACCTCATGACCATCGACCGATAAAATTACATCGCCTTTTTTGATATCTGCTTTTGAAGCCGCACCGCCATCAACAATACCCTGGACGATAATGCCTTTCGGTTTATCGAGTCCAAGTGAGCGTGCAAGCGCATCATCGACAGGCCCGATATTAACACCTATATAACCGCGGCTTACTTTACCATGTGCAATTAAATCTTTGGCAACTGCTTTAACGAGATTAACCGGAATTGCAAAACCGTATCCAATATATGTTCCTGAGCCTGAAGCTGCAATTGCGGAGTTAACACCAATTACAGCGCCGCTTAAATCGACAAGAGCGCCGCCGCTGTTGCCCGGATTAATAGCTGCATCGGTTTGAATAAAATCTTCTACGCCGTAGCTGTCGGTTATCAAACGAAGATTACCTCTACCCATTGCGCTTACTATTCCCGCAGTTACGGTAGAAGAAAGTGACAACGGATTGCCTATTGCCATAACCCACTGTCCAACTTTTAGATTATCGGAATCACCAAGATAAGCGGTCGGAAGATCGGTTGCATCAATCTTAATAACTGCCAAATCAGTTAACGGATCTGTTCCAATAACTTTTGCCTCGTATGTTCTTTTGTCATACATACCAACCGTAACTTTTGAAGCTTTTTCAACAACGTGATTGTTAGTAACAATATAACCGTCATCCGATATAATAATACCGCTGCCGGAACCTTGCTGCTCCTTCGGCATATCTTTAAACGGGAAGAAGAATAAATTTTCATGAGGGTTTTTAACCTCGGATAGAACTTTTATTTGAACTATTGTTGGGGTTACTTTTTCTGCTACTTCAATAAATGCTTTACTAAATGAAGTCGCATCGGCATCTAAGTTAACCGGGGGATTTGGAGCACCAAGATTTACATCGGCATAACCTGGGCGTACCAAGCCAAAACCGGAAACCAATATCGCACCAAATAAAATTCCGACAACTACTAATGCAAATGCGCCAATAACATTTTTACGTTTCATCTTTTTTCCTCCATTGAGTGAAAATATTTGTTAATACTACTTTTGCTGCATTGCTGCATTTGTAACAAGATTCTTATATAACCTCTTTCTTACTTAAATAGTTGCAAACTTTTTATTCCTTTAAACTCATGGTCATGATGTTTTAAGAATTTTTCGAAATAATTAAGTGATTTGTTTATGGTTTCAATTTTTATGGTTGCTACATTTTCATTGTGCTTTAGACACCTCAGCAGTCTAAAAAGTTCCGCATCCATCAAAAAAGAATGCACATGATCATTTTTACAATTGCTGCACAAAATACCAAGATCGTAATTATAAGCCAAATCACTATTATCCAGATTCATTTCGCCGCAAGAATAACATTTTTCTATTTGAAATTCATAACCTATTTCTTCAAGAAAAAATAAAAAAAACCTACCGAAGAGAATTCCGTTTTGGTTATTTGATGAATTAAAAAGCTCTAAGATTCTTACAATTCCCTTGAACAACCGTTCATGAGGTTCGTGTTCCGGGATCATTGATTTCGTTAATTCCAGCACAGCATACGCATATTGAAGTTTTTCATAATCTTCTTTTATTCTTGGAAAGTGTGAAATAATATCTGCTGAAGAAATTAATTGAACATCCCTTGAATCTTTTTTATATATAATAAGATTTAAATAATTCATCGGGTCAACAACACTCCCCATTTTAGATTTGGGAGAACGTGCGCCCTTAACAATCGCTGTTAATCGTCCTTGATCTTTGGTAAACAGATTTACAATGCTGCTTGTATCACCATAATTAATTTTGCTTAATACAACGGCTTCGGTTTTAAGAATTTCGCTCATCTTAAAAAATTATATGGGAAGAAATAAACTGCTTCCTCCGTAATAATTCCGGTTATAAGATGGGAGGGTGTAACATCAAATGCAGGGGTAAAAACTTCATAATTGTCATGGGTAATTTTGGAGCCGTTTATTGAGAGCAATTCTGACTTATTCCTATATTCAATATTTATATCGACACCGCTAATCGTTTTCCTGTCGATTGTGGTTGTGGGTGCAGCAATGTAAAACGGTATGTTGTGAAAATTACACAACACGGCAAGTGTGTATGTCCCAATCTTATTTGCCGAATCGCCGTTTAATGCAATTCTGTCAGCGCCGGTAACAACTAAATCAATTTTCCCCTGCTGCATTAAAACTGCCGCACTCGAATCGGATTGAATACTGAACGGAATGTTATGCTTCTGTAACTCAAACGCCGTCAGGCGGCTTCCCTGCAGCAATGGACGAGTTTCACCGGCATACACCATATTTATTAAACCATCTTCATAAGCGGTTTTTATAACATTAAAAGCGGTGCCGTCACCCGCCGTAGCAAGCAGCCCTGTATTACAATGTGTTAAGACATTCGATTTTTTCTTAAACAACGGCAGTGCGTTCAAGCCTATAAGCCGGCAATTTTTTTTATCTTCTTCGTGAAGTTTTTTTGCTTCGGTTAGAAGTTGGTTGTAGATGTTATCGTTATTTTTTCTTGATTCGAATACCGTTTTCAGTTTATCGAGCGCCATGAACAAATTTACCGCAGTCGGTCTTGTCGACGCTAATCGATTATATGCTTTATAAAAAGTGTCATCAATTTTTTGCGAGTCAATATTATTTAGCGAAAGAGCCAACCCGTAAGCCGCAAATACTCCTATCAATGGAGCCCCGCGCACTTCAAGTCGCTCAATAGCAACAGCTGCCCTCTCATAGTCCGCGGACTCTATATAAACTTCCTCAAGAGGCAGTTTTGTTTGATCGAGAAAAATGAGTTTGTCATTCTCAAACTTTAACGAAAAATAATTAATCGTACTCATCAAACCTTGACAGGGTTAAAAACTCGCGATACCGGTCTTGAACTCTCAAGTAATTTAAATTTTCTAACGCCTGGGTACTAAATTTTTCAACGCAGAAAGAAGCAAGCGCGCTGCCATAAATTACGGCGCGTTTCATAGAAGCCGGACTCAGATCCTGGCATTTATGAAGATAACCTATGAATCCGCCTGCAAAACTATCGCCGGCGCCGGTAGGATCAAAAATCATTTCCATCGGATAAGCAGGCGCGGAGAAAATAACATCTTCCATAAAAAGAAGCGCTCCGTGTTCACCCTTTTTTATAATAAGAATTTCCGGACCCATTTCTCTAATTTTTCTCGCGGCTTTCACAAGGTTGGGTTCGTGAGCAAGCAAGCGCGCTTCGGAATCATTTATGATTAAAACATTAACCCTGGGAAGGACTTTCATCAATTCATCTTTTTTTCCTTCAATCCAATAGTTCATTGTATCGCATACAACAAACTGAGGATTTTCCATCTGGTCAAGTACCTTTCCTTGTAGTACAGGGTCGATGTTGCCGAGACAAACAAAATTTGCTTTGCGGCATTTTTCGGGAATAACCGGCTCAAACTTTTCAAAAACATTCAACTCTGTAAAAAGAGTGTCACGCACGTTTAAATCGTAGTGGTATTTGCCCGACCAGCGGAATGTTTTTCCGCCCTCAACTACCTGAAGACCTTCAAGATCGACATTATGGTCTTCAAGAAGTTTTATATACCTTTTAGGAAAATCTTCTCCAACAATACCTACAAGGTATACGGGTCCGGAAAAATAACTCGATGCCAGCGAAATGTAAGTTGCCGATCCGCCGAGTGCATCTTCAACTTTATCGAAAGGGGTGGCTACGGTATCCAACCCGAGAGAACCTACTACTAATAAGCCCAAAAGAGACTCCAAAAATTATTAAAAAATGAGAGTTGTAAAAATAAAAAAAAAAGAGGCAATTGCCGAATTGCTGATCAGTCAAATACGATTAATAAAAGACAATCGAAAAAGAGTGTAACCGCTAATTTGTTATCTTCAGAAGATCGAAGAAGTTTTTTTCTTTTAAAAAATATTGTGTTATTATCTCGACCGATTTCCGCTGACCTGCCCATGCGAATAATTTTTTCGCTTCTTCGGGTGTTGTCCATTTATATTCAAGATGTTCGTTACTAATAACCACACCGTCATCAGTTTCAATTTCGGCTGCAAACACAGGTATCAGGTTAATACAATTTTCATGATGAGAATAAAAAGAATTTATGTTTGGCGCCGCCCAAATGTTTTTTGGTATTAAACCGGTTTCTTCCTTTATCTCTCTTAAGGCAGTTTCAAGTGCCGTTTCATCTCCTTCACTTTTACCCGTGACCATTTGCCATAAACCGGGGAAGACTACATTTTCTGCCCTTTTTAATATTAAAAACTTTATCTCTCCATCAATAACTTTGAAAAGATGAACTTCTACCATATCGGATTTTATTTCCATAATAGCCTCTTAAAAATAAGCTCTAACTTCTGCACGTGCGTTGTGAATAACCTGGCTGCCTTGTTGAACACGTCCGTCGTAGTTTAATGTTGATTGTAAATTATTTGAGATTCTGTAATCAAAATTTAAACGCCAAAAATAATTTTTACCAATAGCATTTCCCGCTGTTAATTCAAACGGAAGAAAATTTTCAGTAGTATTTGCAATAAGTTCGTTTCTCTCAATTTCAATTCGCAGTCTCCCTTTGCCAAGAAAGGATAAATTGAAACGGAGTGTAAGCGAGTTAATATCGATGATGGTCGGGTTTTCCGGAAAAAAGTCGGTACTTCTACCGGCTTTTATCTTAAAACCAACCTCAATATTCCGTTGGGGTCTATAAGAAAAATCGGTAATAATATTATTTCCGGTAATCATGCGCTTCCTGTTTGATGAAATTGGGGCGCCCACATTGTCGGTCTGGTTTATAAAATCGGTTTGATTACTTATTTCTTCAACCATTTTTAGTTTTATACGGATGCTTCTCTCACGTTGATACGCACGCTCAATACCGCCGCTGAACTGGTTTAAACTTCTCCTTTGCGAATAACGAAAACGAAAAGATAATTCAGGGTCATTCTCCCAGAAAAAAACATCGTGCTGTACATAGTTAAAACCGCGTATTGTTTTATCCGGGTTTTGAAACGCGCTGAAGTTTAGCAAATATATTTTTTTATAATTTTCTTCCCTGCTGTTTTCTTCAACCCGCCATATTGTTTCGGTGGAAATAGGTTTTAATAATATACCGGGCAAAGTTTTTTCGCCGAAAATATTTGAATAATCTATTTTCCACCTTGTGCTCGTTTTTAAATCGATCACAGGATAAAGTTTGTCTGAGGGGATGGTAACCTGAATATAGTCGCCGTCATAAATCGTTGGGTCGTATTCATTTTCATCGGCAACACCGTTGTTGTTTATGTCCCCTTTGTATATATAATTGCCGGTTCCTTTTTCAACCCGGACAAATACTCTTTCTAACTTGGCTGATTTTTGGGTAGATACCTCATAAAAAAAATCTCCGTCTACTGACTGTAAAGGTTTAAATTTGTTTTGAGCACGTATTAAAATGGTTTCTGAATTTAGCTGCCCTAAATTTTTAAATTCGGTTGAGAACTTTTTTTGCCGAAGAATCAAACTAATTTTAGAATTTATTTCGCGCATTCCGGAATAATCAAAATCATAATATTGCGTGATGGAACGCGCTTCGTTCACCATCAAACCGTTTAGCGGCAGATAATCGTCCCGCAAAGAGTATTTAGCGGATATACCGACCCCGTAAAAATCTGAAAGAGAAAGGAAAGGATTTATTTCGTTGTACTTGAGTGAACCGCTAAACAACGAATCTTTGTTAGTTTGTTTGTCTTTTTTATTTTCACCAATAAATTCGAGTCCGGGTTTAAACTTCCAAATTTTATAAAAAGCACTCCCTTTTTGTCTGAGCCAGACGCTGCTTAGAGATTGGTTTTTTGAATCCACATAATCCAAATTATAATCTATCGAATATTCCTCCCCGCCGTTTAACCTTAAAATATTATTGTATCTGTTTGACTTAAAAGTGTCCCCTTTTCTTAAAAACCCGACAGATGAGTTTATAAAAACTTTTTCAACCGGCTGTAAATTTAGCGTAAGTTCACGCAGCGACTCATCTTCCTGTTTAACGGTTGAGGATAAATTATAATCACGGTTAAATTCAACATTATTGAATCTATCGGGCGTGGTAAACCGTGAGTTAATAAACCTGTCCTTGTACGAAATACCCGCCTTGCCCAGGTTTATGTTGCCGATTGTAATTTGTTTTGGTTTTAGTTGAAATAAAATGTTTGTGGCGTAACCATAGTTATCATTATCATCCAAAGATGAAAAGCGATTTCTGTCCCACAAACTCCCGGCATACTCTAAAGAAAGTGTTACGTCCTCAAAAGGTTGTATATTCAGTTGTACATTGCCTATTTGTTTTAATTCCGGCAGCGGGAGATAAATTATAGGCAAATAACTTCCCATATTTTTCCCGGAAAATTTAAAGTTACCTACACTCTCCCTAAAATAATCACCCAGCCCATCGCCCACATAAGTATACTGCACATTATATTTTGCCTCGGTAGTACCGGGAGCATAAACATAATATGTGTATTCTCCACCGTTTATTGTGGTATCGACAGCGTAATAAGTTCCAAATATCTGCCCTAGAGAATCCGGCTGTGCTAACGAAACCCCCGAACGCGCGGCTTTTGTTCTATCATTGCCCGCTGCTGCAAGAATATTTTTATCGCTATCTGTAAGCGAAATATCAATCGGTGCGTTCTGGTCATCACCCTCGCGCAGGTACTGAACTTTGATTGCAAATTTGTTGTCAAAAAAATTGGACTCCACACCTCCCCCAAAAAGATTACGAGAATATTTTCTGTCGGTGTATTCGAACTCAACATCAATTCTGCTTGCGGAGGTAATTAATCTATTCGGTCTAAAAGTTACTTCTGCATTTGCATACTCAATAACGTAGTCATTTCCCTCTCCCCTTTTCATCTCAATACCGTCGAGGTAAACTCGTTCGGTTCCCGCAATTATAATTATATCCCTCTCGTTATTTACCCCGCCGAGACGATACGGTCCCTGAACGCCATCCTGCCCGGTAAATTTATTTGTGTTAAACTTTCCTTTTGATGAAGCAACTGAAAAGTATGCGGATTGCCCGGCATAGTTAAATTCACCGAGAAGACCCTGTAGTTTTCTGTCTATTACTCCAAACTCTCCGGTTCTTCGGGTTAGCTGGTAGTCACCAAATGTACCAACGGCGTTCGGGTGTTTTATTTGAATAAAAACTTTATCAAGTTCTTCAAGCTTTTCTGTATTACCCTCCGGCTGAATTGGGGAGTTTTCATCGGTTAAAGCGGCTACTATTTCAATTTCATCAGAAAGTTTTCCGGAAAGCTGCAAACGCAGCCCGCTGTTTAGTGTAAAATCTTTTGTTGTTCCCACAGAAAACCCACGGACAATTGTTCCGCTTTTTTCAATCCCCTGTCCAAAAATCGACTCGCTTGTTAACGCCTCCGTTTGAGATCGCGATACAAAAACCGTGTCTTTAAATAGTTCGTTATACATTAAAGAAAGGCTCCGCCGTTTGTATTCTTTTTGTAGATTTAGACCTACCGACAGATATGTCACAACCAGCGTATCGAAAATTGAATAGGGAAGAGAATCGGAGAGTGAAAACTGTGCATTGGAGTAATCAAATTTGTAGTCGCCTTTGTGTAGAACTGAATCCCGGAGTTTAACAGTTTCGGTAAAAGGAAGAATGTTTACGCCGGAAATATAGTAACGGTTTTGAAAGTTGATTTTTATGGTGTCAGTGACTGATATGGCATTATATTTCGACTGCGCCAATAAAGGGAGCGAAACAAATACCGGAACAAAAAATAATAAGTTTAGGAACCTGAATTTCAAAAGCCGAAGATATTTATTTTAAGTGGGTTAAATCTATCTTTAGTTATGGGCTTTATCAAGTCCAATACAATAGGCCGATAAATATTTTTAAAGCCAAAAAATAATTACCAGCAAAACCGGGGACACTATCAATCGGATAAATATAATTGAAGCGACCGCTGCAGTTCCTCAACGGGCACTTGTTCTCCCGTCCATAGTTCAAACGCTTTTGCAGCCTGGGAAATTAACATTCTGAGCCCATCCAGAGCAATAGCCCCCTGCTTTTCAGCGGTTTGAAGCAGTTTTGTTTTTGGAGGGTTATACACCAGATCAAAAACAACCTGGTCTTTCATAAACGATTCCTCAAGTGTTGTAATCATATCATCGTTCTCCGGGAACATACCAACCGGTGTAGCGTTGATAATCAATTTCGAGTCACGAAAGACTTCAACAAGATCAGGAGGAAATAATTCGAGTGTTTTAAAAGCATCAAATTTCATCTTTGCGCTAAAGTAAGTTTTTAGCGAGTCTGCCCGACCTTCGGTCCGGTTTATCAAATAAATTTTTTGCGGTTTAAAATGACGGATGAGCGCATAGATAACCGCCCTTGCAACTCCACCGGCGCCGACAACACAAACCTGACTTCCAGCAATACCTTCTTTATATGGATTCAGAGTTTCCAGCACACCATGAACGTCTGTATTATAACCGAAAAGTTTTCCATGATCGTTTAAAACTGTGTTAACAGAACCGATGATAGAAGCCTCTTCAGAGACATTGTTTAAATATTGGATGATATTCTCTTTGTGGGGTATTGTTACATTATATCCCTTTATTCCAAGCGCGTTCATCCCCTTTACTGCGTTTCGCAGACTCGCAGCCGGAACGTCGAAGGGAAGATATATGTAATCGAGTTTTTTTAGCTCAATTGCAATATTATGAATAAAAGGAGAATATGTGTGTTTTATCGGGTGTCCGATAAGTCCGATTATTTTTGTATTTATATGAAACGAATCTTTCATAAATTTTCTTGAAAATGATTAAAGGATAAACCTGACAAAATATACTTATTTTTTTTTATGGAATTAGTGATGTAGAACCCTTAATGTTCATCGAGCAAAGTTTTGAATAATTTTGATGATTTTATTTCCGGATATTCCCTTGCAAAATCATTTTTTATAGATGGATCTAATTTAAATGCTTCTTTAAGGCAGACAACCGCATCACGCGTACGGCTCAAAATAAAATTTACCTTTGCCTTTGCGTAAAAACTGGAAGCATCACCCGGGTTAAGCAAATTACAATTTTCAAAGGCTTCAAGAGCTTCTACCCAGTTGCCAAGTTCAAAAAGGGTTTCAGCCAAATTAAACCAGATTTCAAAATTTTCCGGCTCTAAACTAACAGCCTTACGATAACTATTAACTGCGTCCTGCAATTTACCTATTGAATATTCCAAATCGGCTTTAGCATACCAGGCATCTGCGTTGTTTTCAGACAAACCAATTGCTGATTCAAAATCATACATAGCTTCATTGTATTTGCCAAGCGTGTCATAGCAAAATCCGCGTGCCAAATACGCATCAAAATATTCGTCATTAATTTTAATTGCCTCGGAATAATATTTTAACGCCTGTGAAAAATCGGCTAACTCTTCACAAATATTTGCAAGGTTGTAGCAGGCGGCTTCATCTTCGGGGTCAAATTCGTAGGCTTTTTTAAAACATTCAACAGCCTGTTGCAGCCTGCCGAGGTCTGCGTGCGAATTACCGAGATTAAACCAGGCACTTGCGAATTTTTCACGCACCGCAACAGCTAATTCATAACTGTCAATTGCTTTTTCGAGGTTATTTAATTTTCCCAACACAACGCCCCGGTTGTACCAACCATTTGCGCTGTAAGGTTCAAGTTCAAGGAATTTGTCGTAAGCGTTCAGCGAACTGTTATAGTCGTCAAGGTTTTCATAACAAAAACCAAGCTCGTAATATGCCTCAACAAATATATCGTCCAGTTCTATTACTTTGTTAAAACAATCAATAGCGGTTTTAAAATCATCGAGTCGCTGTGTAACCATACCGAGATTAAACCATGCTTCCTCGTCATTCGGATCGTTAGCCAATGCCTTTTCCAAAGATTTTTTAGCATCGGAATAATGACCGAGGTTTTCTTCAGAGGCAGCTTTGTCGATTAATGCTTCCGAATCGCCGGGGTTGAGCGACAAAGCTTTATTAAAACTTTTTACGGCTTCTTCAAAATCAAACAAACCGTTAAGAAAGATACCTTTTTTGAGCCAGTAATCTGAGTTGTAGGGCGCAACCTCAATTAGTTTATTAATTAGGTAAAGTCCCTCCTGGTGGCGTTCATTATCGACACAAATCTGCAGCGTATCTTCTACAGTTTCCATACATGTATAGATATTTCCGTCCTCGATAGCTAAACGACATCTTTCAATTTCGGCGTCGATTTCTTTTTCATCACCCGAAAAGAGATTATCATCAAAACTAAACTCGGAATCGTAAAGGGACATTAATAAAACTCCAAATGATATTTTTACCGGACAAAAAAGTATAACTTAAATAATGTAAAATCAAGTTGATTTTAAGTTCCGTTTTTTATTATTATCGCAAACTGAAAAAAAATATTAATACAAAAAAAGCCGCTTGCACAAAAAGCGGCTTTTTCCTTTAAAAAGAGGACTATTTACCTTTTAATACGGAAGTTACTTTTACAGCCGCTTCTTTAAGCGATTGAGCAACTTCAAAATGTAGACTCGATTTAGAAAGCAGTTCAGCAGCTTCTTTTGCGTTTGTGCCTTCCAATCTTACAACAATCGGTACGGTAATCTGCATTTCACTTGCCGCGTCAATAACACCCTGCGCAACTCTATCACAACGTACAATTCCGCCGAATATGTTTATTAAAATTGCTTTTACATTCGGGTCGGACAAAATAATTTTAAAACCATTTGCAACGGTTTCTTTATTAGCTCCGCCCCCAACGTCTAAAAAGTTAGCAGGTTCGCCGCCTGCAAGTTTTATAATGTCCATTGTTGCCATAGCCAGCCCCGCACCGTTTACCATGCAGCCAACGTTTCCGTCAAGCTTTATATAGTTTAAATTAAACTTTGAGGCTTCAATCTCCAATGCATCTTCTTCGTTTAAATCGCGAAACGCTGCAATATCTTTGTGTCTTTCTAAGGCGTTATCATCAAAATTCATTTTGGCATCAAGGGCAACAATCCGGTCATCATTTGTAATGATGAGAGGATTAATTTCGAGAAGTGAAGAATCTGTTTCTTCGTATGCTTTATACAGAGAAGTTATAAATTTTACAAAACTTTTAAATGCTGCGCCATTTAAACCGAGAGCAAAAGCAAGTTCGCGAGACTGGTATCCTTGCAATCCGAGAGCCGGATCTACCCATACTTTAATAATTTTTTCCGGAGTTTCTGCGGCAACTTTTTCAATTTCTACACCGCCTTCGGTTGAAGCCATTATCACGTTTTTAGCTGCGGCGCGGTCTAACAGGATGCCGAGATATAATTCTTTTTTGTAATCGAGCCCTTCTGCAATAAAAAGTGTGTTTACTATTTTACCTTCGGAACCTGTTTGATGGGTAACCAACAAATTACCAAGCATTTTTTTAGCGTACTCTATTGCTTTGTCGGCAGAGGTTGTAAACTTAACTCCGCCTTCTAAAATTATTTCACTATTATTTTGAGGGTTATACAAAATTCCCTTGCCTCTTCCGCCGGCGTGTATTTGCGATTTAACTACATACTGGTTTATGCCTCTTGACTGTAGCTGCGCAATTGCATTATCAATTTCCGACAAATCCCTTATTGCAATTCCATCCTGAACAGGCACCCCGTACCTTTTTAGAATTTCTTTTGCCTGATATTCGTGTATTTTCATTAAGATTCCTTGAATTATTAAAAACTTTTGAGGAAAATATTTATATATTCATATAAAAATTAAACCTTTTGCGCTTTATAAGCAATTTGAATAAAAATTTGATCGCTGCTAAAAATCAATTTTTTTGAACACCTTTTTGAAATTAAGGCTTGAAAACCGCATGTTTGTAAATAAAAAAAATAACCCAAAATTCTTTACACTTAACTTACCCGTATATATTTTTACAAAGGCGTCATTAATTTATCAAATCAAACAAAATTATTGCGGAAAACAATTTGACTGCAGGTAACGAAAATCCTAAAAGAGCGCTCGCGTTAGATGCGCTAAGAGGAATTGCAATTTTGGCTATGATTTTATCAAGCAGAATTCCTTACGGTACACTGCCCGGCTGGATGTACCATACGCAAAACCCGCCGCCCACACATGCTTTTAACCCCGGTCTGCCGGGCATCTCCTGGGTCGATCTTGTTTTTCCGTTTTTCCTTTTCGCAATGGGCGCCGCATTTCCTTTTGCACTATCAAAAAAATTGGATGCAGGAATAAAAAAGTGGAAAATCAGTCTGGGCATTTTACAACGTGGTTTACTTTTAGCTTTATTTGCAATAATTATTCAGCATTTAAGACCAACTGTAATAAATTCAAATCCCGATTTGCAAACTAACTTGATGGCAATCTTCGGCTTTATTCTTTTATTTTTAATTTATACCCGTTATCCAAAAAAAATATCAAAAAAGTTAGTTTTGGTTATAAAAGGCACTGGCGTCGTTTTGCTCACCGGTTTTTTATTGATGATCAGATATCCTGACGGCAGCGGATTTTCTGTTGATAGAAGCGATATTATTATCCTGGTGCTCTCGAATGTTGCTGTCACCGGTTCTTTAATTTGGCTCTTTACCCGGAATAATTTATTGGCGCGGTTAAGTTTTCTCGGATTACTGATCGCCATTCGCCTATCCGCACCTATCGAGGGAAACTGGATAAACTGGTTGTGGAACAACTCACCTCTTCCCTGGCTATTTAAGCTTTATTACTTGCAATATTTATTCATAGTAATTCCCGGAACCATAATCGGCGATATAATTCTTGCATGGATGAACGACAAAAACGAAAATAAAATTGAAGCATCATGGAGAACATCTAAATTATGGATAATAGCTTTATCCTTAATATTAGCTTTATTAGTTATTATGTCGTCTTTATATTCAAGAGACGTCCTGCTTATTACTATTGCTGCCTTTATTTTTTGTGCGGTGATTTATTATTATTTGAGTAACGCAAAAACAACTGATGAAATTACTATAAAAAAATTATTTAGCTGGTCGTGTTATTGGCTCGTACTTGGTTTATTTTTTGAATCTTACGAAGGAGGAATTCAAAAAGGAAGACCTACACTTAGCTTTTATTTTGTAACCACGGGTTTAGCAATTTTTCTTTTAATCTCCTTTTTTGTTTTAATTCAATCATTAAAAAAAGAACGATACTTAAAACTATTAATTGATAACGGGCAAAATCCTATGCTGGCATATGCCGGCGGTACAAACCTATTGAACCCGTTAATCAGCATTTTATTAATTGACAATTTGTTAAGTTTTTTAACCACCACCCCATGGCTTGGAGTTATAAAAGGAATTGTAACTACTATAATGCTGGCTTATATTGTTAAAATTTTTACAAAAAGTAATATTTTTTGGAGAACATGAATAATTTAGTTGTAGCAAAATTTGTTTTTGTGCAACTTCAAAATTAAATTAGCGTATATTTTTGAACTTTAGGAGAAATTATGCCAAAACCGAAGGCACAGAGTACCGTTCCCGATTTATTCCTCTGGCTCACCGAAGAGAGGACTAAAATAACAGACACCCCTTTAATGCAAAGAAAGGTGGATGGAAAATTTGAGGGTATTTCAGTCGGGGAGTTTAAAGAACAGACAGAGTTGTGTGCTTTGGGGCTTGCTGCACTCGGTGTTCACCGGGGTGATAAAATTGCAATTATCTCCGAAAATCGTCCCGAGTGGGTTTACTCCGATATGGCTATTTGTGGCATCGGCGCAATCGATGTTCCCCTTTATCCTTCACTTACTGCAAGTTCGGTTGAATTTATTTTAAATAACTCCGAATCAAAAGGCGTAATTGTTTCCAATAAATTTCAATTAAATAAAATATTAAAAATTCGTGAAAACCTACGAACCGTTAAGTTCATAATAGTGCTAAACGAAAAAGATATTATAGACGATGTTGTAGATTTATATTCGTTTAATGATGTGCGGGAAATGGGAAAAGTTTACAAAACACACCATCCCCATTATTTAAGTGAAAACCTCCGCCTTGCAAAAGAAAATGATTTGTGTACAATCATTTATACTTCCGGTACAACTGGCGAACCAAAAGGTGTAATGTTAACCCATCGCAATATTATGTCGAATGTTGATGCAGCATTGGCGATTTTTCCAATCGATCATAACGATTTATTTTTATCATTTCTTCCGCTTTGCCATATTTTTGAAAGGATGGCAGGCTACTATACCGCTTTTTCGTGCGGCGCCGCCATATGTTATGCTGAAAGTATTGAGACTGTGGCACAAGATATTATGACTGTTCACCCTACAATTATAACTTCTGTACCGCGATTGTTTGAACGGATATACTCCAAAGTTATAAAAAATGTTGAAAGCCAAAGCGACAAAAAACAAAAAATATTTTATTGGGCTTTATATACCGGCAAACGTTTTATGAAATCAAAAAAAGAAGGTCGGGTTTCAGTTGCATTGAACTTTAAATATAAAGTTGCATCTAAACTTGTATTCGGAAAACTCCAGGAAAAAATGGGAGGCAAGTTAAGATTTTTCATATCCGGCGGCGCCGCGCTCTCGAGAGACCTCGGCGAATTTTTTGAAGCAATCGGAATTATAATAGTCGAAGGTTACGGGCTAACCGAGTCTTCACCTGTAATAGCCGCAAATAAAGTTGATGATTATAAATTTGGAACAGTTGGAAAAGTTTTACCCGGCGTTGAAGTAAAAATTGCAGCCGATGGTGAGATTTTAGCGCGCGGACCGAACATTATGCAGGGCTATTATAAAAACAAAAAAGAAACTGATTCAACTATTATTGACCACTGGCTGCACACCGGTGATATTGGAGTGTTTGACAACGATGGGTTTTTGATGATTACCGATCGGAAAAAACATTTATTTAAAACAACAACCGGCAAATACATTGCTCCCACACCAATTGAAAGTTTATTCCTCAGCAACAAATATATCGATCAGTTTATTTTAATTGGCGACAAGCGAATTTTCTTAAGCGCCCTTATCGTGCCCGATTATGAATCGCTTAAAGATTATGCTAAAAATAAAAATATTGAATATTCATCAAATGAAGACCTAATAAAGAAAAAAGAAATAGTAGATTTCTTCGATTCCGAAATAACCAAACTGCAAAAAAAACTTGCCAATTTTGAGCGTATCAGGAAATTCAAATTATTACTTTCTCCTTTTACAGTCGATTCCGGCGAGATGACGCCAAGCCTAAAATACCGGCGAAAAATTATAGAAGAAAATTACAAACATCTGATTGAAGAGATGTACGCCGGTTAAATTAAAAATTAAAAATTAAAAATTAAAAATTAGAAATTAGAAATTAGAAATTAGAAATTAGAAATATTAATTGTACATTATACATTAACAGTCCCCTTCGGGGGATTTTTTTACAATTTATTCTGTCCCCCAGTTCAATCAAACATTTTGAAATGATGATAAAAGTAAGTTCCATTTCAACTATTTTCTGCTTCCGAATTATAAGCACATACCGAGGATGAATCCTAACTAATTACTACTTAGTATCTCCATCATCTCATCATGAATTTTTCCGTTTGTGCAAAGTATTTGTTTTGAGTGAATACCGATTTTTTTCCCCTTAAAATCAGTTACTAAACCGCCGGCTTCTTCAGCAATAAGTTTGCCGCCGCAAATATCCCATGGATGAAGGGATACTTCCCAAAAACCATCAAATACGCCTTTTGCTACATAACAAAAATCTATTGCAGCCGAACCAAGCCTCCGCATACCGCGCGAAGCTTTTGTTAGTGCGACAAATTTTTCTAGCGCGTTATCAGGGTTTTCGGAAATATCATACGGAAAACCGGTAACAAGCACGGCGTGTTTCAGGTTCGAATTATTTGAAACAAACATTTGTTTTTCATTTGCAAACGCCCCGCTTCCCTTTTCTGCGGAATAGATAACATCCATCATTACATCATAAACAACACCTAAAATTGTTTCATCATTTTTTTGCACACCGATTGAGACTGAAAATATCGGCAGCCCATGAGCAAAATTTGTTGTCCCGTCAATCGGATCAACAACCCAGGTGTATTCGCCGTTTTTATTTACACTGCTTCCTTCTTCGGCAAGAATGTTGTGAGAAGGGTATTTTTTATTTATAAATTCTGTTATCAGCTTTTCTGAGGCTTTGTCGACTTCGGTAACAAGATTCGATTCATTTGTTTTATACTCAACTTCAAACTTTTTTCCAAAGTAGGAGCGGATTAATTCGCCAGCTTCCAAAGCAATATTTTTTACATCTTCAATTAACATATTTTTTCCAATTTTCGTGAAGCTAAATATAAATAATTAAGAAGTTTATTTTTAACACGCTGAGATAGATTAATATAAGTTTAGTCTCCTAATTTTAGGCGTTAAATACTATTTTGCCAAAAAATAAAACAAAAATGCTGATGAAATATAAATTTGTGACATTATTACTTTATCCTTTTTGTTTTATTAGATTATAATTGAACAAAACGGGATATTTGTTCTAATTAATTTAATTTTTATTACAATAAATCGAATATTAATTATTATTCGTAGGGATATAATTACAATGATTTTAAAATTTATTATAATTCATCAGTCTTTAATTATAATTAATTGAAGATTTATTCGAATTCATCGAGCCTTAATTACAATTAGTCAAGGATTTATTCTAATTAATGGGTTTTTTATAGTAATTCCTTCATATTTTATTAGAATAATTTGATGATTTCGGATAATTAATGAAAAATTTTTAATTGTTTAATCACCAATCGTTATACAATGTAATTGAGTAGTTGGAAGAAAACTTTCAGACCGGGAATTCCTTTTCATTACAAAAAAAGAATTAGACCGTTTCAATTGTTCCGGTTCTATGGGAACTACCTTTTTGTAAAAAGCCAAGACACAAGACAAGCAAAGCCATCGGAACAGCTTGTTAAATGGCTATACGATAAAACTATCTTTCCAAAACATTAAAACCGTTTTATTGATCTCCTACAGAGATCGAACACAATTAATTTATTTTTTCTACCATAATGGAACCCCGATGGGGTTCTTTATAACGCATCAACAGAACACTATTCTTTTTGCCAGGATATTTTCCGCGTGGCGGAAAAATTATTGTAAAAACAAACACCCCGAAAAAGCTAATCCCCGTAGGGGATTTATTATTTCTTAATTGTATCCTGTTATAAAATAATCAACGCGGTTTCTCAATTAACCGGTTTTAATTCCAAAAAAGCGGCTCACATCGAGCCGCTTTTAATAATTTAGGTTATTACTTGATGAGTGTCATCTTCTTAGAAGCTTTATAATCGCCGCTGGATATTTCGTAAATGTACAAACCGCTCGCAAGCCGTGAAGCGTCGAATGTTACCTCGTAACGTCCTTTTGCCTGGTAGTTATTTACTAGTGTTTTTACTTCGCTGCCGAGTATGTCGTATATTTTTAATGTTACCATTCCATCCTTCGGTATTGCGTAACGGATGGTTGTGGATGGATTAAAAGGATTAGGATAATTTTGGGATAAATCGTACGTAGTAATATCCCCTACATTAAATAATTCTCTTTCGGTATAATGTTTTTTATTTAAGTTTTCCGCGTCATTAAATTCATTACTCATGGCATAAGATAATGATGTGTTCGATTCGATTTTTAAGCGCATATAGTAATCACCTGCTGCAATACCGCTGCAGTTTATCGAATAATCTTTTGTGCCCTGCGCATATAAACTATTAACAGAATATTCAACCGGATCAAATGCGCCGGTTACCGTTCCATCTGCGGCGTTTATTAGCTCAACAGCAAACTTTACATAATCGCTCCCGTTTAAAACTTCCGATGCATATTCCGGGTTGATTACCCTGTAAAAGTCGGAGAATAAAAGTCTGGAGTTTTCATCCAACATAAATGCTTCGGTACGTAAGGTAGTATTTAAATCATCCAATGTTGTAAACTGTAATGTATCGGAAATCGGAATAAATTTTACAACATCATCATTTACTAAAATATCGCCTACGTTATAAACAAACTCTAAGCTGTCTTTGAATAATACACCTTTTCTTCCATAGGTTAAATCATAGACAGCATCAGTTTTTTTCAGCGGGTTCTGGCTGAAGTCGGTATTATCCGTTTCCGCATAAAAAACCGGGGATGTATTATTTTTAAACGTAAGCGTTTTAATATTTGCCAAACTTGTTCCGCCAGACATATGAGGGATTATACCGGCGTATGTAAGATTATAAATACCAAGGTATGTACCGTTAACGCGTTTTACCCATTTAGAAACCGAGCCATTGCTCTGTGACCAGCTTATAACTGATTCGGCTGTGCCGCTGTTGGTAGAACTGGAATTCGAATAATTAACATCGCTGCCCGCTTGATAAAAACTTCCCCAATCAGCAGCTTTTGTTCTAGCAGTAACCCGCCGCATATATATGGTTTGAGAATTTTCCTTCGCGACTGTTTTTTCAGTTGTATTTATATATAATCCTGTCCATGACACTATAGGAAAAGATTGACCGGTGTGCAGACTTATTGAAGGATTTATGTTTTTTTCGTTACCGCTTCCGATTGAAATAATATTATAACTAGCAAAATTTCTGTTAAAACTTTGTCTGTACGAATAAAGGTACCTTATTTGTGTATCGCCCTGCTGCCATGCTATATGTATTACATCGTTAGTGTACCAGCTTGCAAGCGATGGTTTGCAAGAAGTGCCGTCGGTATTTAGCAACGTAGCAGTAGGGACATTAATCCACTGCCTGCCATCCCAATATTTTCGCTTATACTGTAAGCCAGTGGTATTATTCTTTTTATAAAGAACAAACACTTCGGTCTGTGTTGCCGCAACTACCGGGTATATGGTAGAATAAAGGCTTGCAAGGCAATTATCATCTATTATTGTCCTGGTTACGGTTGATTGATCCCATTGCTGGCTATAATTGAATTCAGCCAAAAAGATATATGTGCTTGTTTCATCATCCGCTTCGAAAACAATTTTTACATTTTGCCCATAGATATCGATGGAAGGATTTGCACCGAATGGGCATACAAGTTTATCCGGTGTCCACTCGCCGCCAAAGTCTGTAGTTGTGCTGCGGGTGTACCATATACCCGTTGAAGTATGATATACAGCATGATAATAACCGGAAGCGTCTTTAATAAGTTTACGCTGCCCGTTGCCGGCAAAGGCAAGCGAGGCGTCCGAAAACAAATGTCCCTTATAGTTTGCATTTACTACAGCATTAGCGCTGTTAAACACAACGCCCGTTTCGAGTGCATTTGCGTTTTGAAAACCTGCCCCGCTGCCCGACCAGTTTTGAAAGTAAAACTTATGCGTTCTGCCGGTTTGTGTTAATGTTATGTCTTGAGTGGCATCTGCTTTTACGGAATAGTAAGGTTTGTTGGGGTCATTCGGATCAGGAGTTTGATCTAAGAAAACACCACCGTAAGAGGATGCTAAATTATTAGCAAAAACATATGGGGTGGTATAATCCTTAAATTCATTGGATTGATACCAGTGCGTATTCTCGGTATTGTAATAGAACCATGGATCCTTAAAATTCATTTTCCCGCCGTTGCCAAAGCTTTCAAAGTTATTATCAATACTTACGGGTACTGTAAAATCAAAGGCATTACCCATTATATGTACTGTGTTAGCATAAGAATTAAATTGATGACTTAAGTTGTAATCATAATTTGAACCGAGTATATCCCAGTATTTAGCCTTCCGAACTGTTCCGGTTTGGTTCCAGTTATAGATGAAAGGGAGCTCATTGGTTCTTATATAATTGTCTGCCTGCCAGGGGACAAAAATAGTAGTATCAGAATTTAATAACGATGATGTATTTTCATTTAACACTAACTTGCCATAATTATTCGATGTGCCAATTAAATTCTTAAAAGTAAAGAATTGATTTGGCGTAGTGTAATTAATAGTCAAGTTTATTGAGGGACGATTTGAATAGTATTTATTTACTCCTAATTCACTTATTCTCCAATTAGGGACTATAGAACTTCCGGCTTCCTTAATGCCCAATGTAAAAAAATAGTTGCCGCTTTGCACAGCATCCGTAACAGCATCAAAAACATCATCGCCAGGGGAAAAAGTTCGATTAAAAAAGATCATCTGGTTTTGATCTGGGGTGAATTGTTCCTCATAAATCAAATTATTGGAATCCATGGAATTATAAAAATTTACTTGCTGATTAACCGGATAGGGAATGTTATGTATATCGATAATGAAATTATGATTGTAACCTTTATAGGCTTGAAATGTTATTGTAACACTTGTCACCTCTGCTTCAGTTGGTATTTCATCATACGTCCATTGCCAAAAGTTTATATTTCTATAATTGTACAAACTACCCCCAGAATTAACCGAGCCGACAAAATGTTCAACATCAGAATAACCATACGGGGTACCGCTGTTCTGTTTTATCCATGTCCGAGTAAAATTTTCTTTACGAGGTCCGAATGTATGGGTTTCCTGTGCATAGTTGTTAGAAAATAAAGCACAAATAATTATAAGAAACAAAATTAACTGTTTCATATTTACTCCTAATAATTTATATTTTCCGGCGGAGTTTTTAATAATGCAAAAAAGTGAAAAAGGAAAGCTGCTAAACACTTAGCTTTTTCCGGTTGTACATCACTTATTTTGCTAAATGCCCGGTGCCGCCAGCGCCGGGCTTTTTTAATTTCTTTTTAAAAGCATTATATTTGCCAAAGTTCCTTCATTTCCAACCACCACCGTTATATTATCTTTAACTGCCAATCCTCTCCACACTAAATAACTATCCGGATTATAAGGATTACCTATTTGCTGCCAGCTAACACCGTTAAAGTGGCGTAGTGTATTTCGTTCGCCGCATATCCACAAATCATTAGATTGATTACCCCGTATGCCGCCAATATAACTCCAGTATTTTGACCAATTATTGCCGCCTATATAATTTCCTATTAAACTTTTTACGTAGTCCCATTTACCCAGTTTGTATCTGTAAAAAAGATCGCAACCGGTATAAAGAGTATTTTTCTCATCAACCCAAACCGCAACTGTGGCACCAAACAATTTTGGTTTAAATATATCGCTTACATCAACAACATCACTTTCAACGAGTGTACTAATTTGCAAATTATCAACCTTCAACACCGCGCCGGATCCATGGTTTACATCTGCTGCGGCAATGTAAATATTATTGTTGTCTCCATAAATGTCTGTAAGAAGCATTTGTGTCCCACTCTCTATCTTCGTCCATCCGCTGCCTGACGAACTGCCATCGTAATGAGCAATGCTGCCATTGTTGCCTGCGATATATAAATCGCTGCTCGATGTGCCCCAGATTTTGTTCACAGAAACGGAAACACACTCTGTTCTGATTTGTTTTTCATTTCGAAGATATGTTAACTGTGAATTCGAACTAATAATGATGTTCTCGCTATCAAAAGCGTAGATGGCTTTTGCAGGATAAGAACCAGTATAACTTTGTCCACAAAAAGTAAAAAATTGCAATTTAAAAAGTTTCCATGTCTGTCCATCCCAGTGCACAGCGTTATAAGCATGGGGGTCGGGAGTGCCGAGAGAATCTTTTAAATAAATCTCTCCAACTGCCCAGATGTTGTTTTCATCTATTATTGCAACATCATTAAGCGCACTGCTTCCGGCATCGCCGCCAAATTCAAACATCTGCCATGTAAAGTTGTGGCTTGTGGTGTCCATCGTTTGCAAGGTTAACTCTTTTGTAACGACACGCGAATTGTTGGATGGTTGTATGACTGTATGGTATTTATATATTTGGTTGGGGAGTAAACCTTCATCAAACAAAGTTGTGTCAATGCTGTTTGTATTAAAAGAATAGATGAGTGAGTCTTCTCTAAAAACTTTAGCGCCGGTTATGTTACCGGCTTTTAATGTTAACCATGCTTCGGTGCAAGAGGCGTCTTCGGCTTTAAACTCAAGTCCGGCGGGGGCGTTCCCCGGTTCCGTGGGGTTGCACGAGAGAAAAAGAAGTCCGGCAAAAAAAACAAACAGAAAAATAATTTTGTTTATAGGCATAACAATAGAAGCCCTTTTCTTTAAGGAAAAAATTAAGAATTGTAAATTAAGTAAGTAACCAGGAACAGCGGCTTTTATTTTATAATTTTTTACCACAGTTCCCCCGAGAATGAGAATTTATATTTTTGTTGTCTCGCACCATAACGGCTCCCATAAAATTGTTGTTACAAATTTATAAAAAAAACAACGGAAAGAAGCAAATTTTCAATGTACAATGCACAATGAATAATGTAAAATGAGCGTAGATTTTGCCCGATTGTTTTCGCCTGCCAAGCTTTAGCATGTATGCTTTTTCCGCGTGGCGGATAAATTATTGTAAAAACACAACACCCCTAAAAAGCTAATCCCCGTAGGGGATTTATTATTTCTTAATTGTCTCCTGTTATAAAATAATCAACACGGTTTCTTAATTAACCGGTTTTAATTCCAAAAAAAAGCGGCTCACATAGAACCGCTTTTAATAATTTAGGTTATTACTTGATGAGTGTCATCTTCTTAGAAGCTTTATAATCGCCGCTTTTTATTTCGTAAATGTAAAGACCACTGGATAAGTTACTTGCATCAAACATAACCTCGTAGCGTCCTTTTGTTTTGAAATTGTTAACGAGTGTTTTTACTTCTCTGCCGATAATATCATAAACCTTTATAGTAACCATTCCGTCTGCCGGTAACTCGTAATTAATTTTGGTTACCGGATTAAATGGATTGGGATAATTTTGGTAAAGTGAATATTCTTCCGGGAAAGGAGAATTATTATCCTCAACCCAGGTAACGCCGCCGGTTGTGGTTTTTAGAAATTTGCCCCAATCTCCGCATGCATAGGCAGTTTGATGATTGACTATTTGAATTTTTCTAAGCATTCTATCCTCCGGTACCTGCTCAATCCAATTCTTACCGCCATCGTTTGTCCATAAAATAGCGCCTTGACTTGTAGCTATAGCAGCAGTTAAAGAATCAAGTACGGACATACTATTTGCGGCATCCGCATAACCGGGTACGCTTTGATTCTCCCATGTTTTCCCGCCATCGGTAGTTAAATATATATGTCGATAAGAACCGGCAATCCAGCCATAGTTTTTATCAATAAACTTAACTGTCCACCAACGGTAACCGGAAATAGGAAAAGTAACGATGTTCCAGCTTTCCCCGCAGTCAGTGCTTTTAAAGAGGAAATCGTTTGAAAGTGCATAAACAGTACTTGAGTCAATAATGCTGAAATCACATATTCTCCCGTAAGCAGATACCGGCATTTGTAAGTACGTCCAGGTGTAACCGCTGTCGATACTTTTGAGTAATGTATTGTTTCCGCCTATAAAAATAGTAGAGGCAGAGGCAAATTCCCCCGCCCCCGCTCCACCAATAGTATCAACATAAGTTTTTTTATAAGTCTGCCATGCGTTTTCAGTTCTAAGGACTATTCCAAGGTCAAGGCTTATTGCTAAATTTCTATCCCAAAACAAGAAATACATTGCGAAAGAACTGACAATAATTGTATCCCAATTTGCAGCGCCATTATCTGTCTTGGCTAAAAGGGGCCATGTAAAGGGGTTATCTATTTGACCGAGAAACCAACCGCTATCGGGAGAAAAGAAATGCAGATCCCAGATATGCCTGTTAGAAGCTACCGGAACCGGTACACGAAACCACCCGCTTTGGGCGTTTATATTCTGCTGAAAAAGTATCAGCAGCAAAAAACTAATCACGCATGACATTTTGAATTTCATTTTATTAACACCAATTTGTTTGTTTTAACAAAAACTTTACCATTAGAACTGCCTATTGCAGTAAACCTGGCATAATAGATACCGCCGGCAATTTTACTGCCGTCAAAATTAAAATTATAGCTGCCGGGTTCAAATATGCCGTCTGCTAAATCGTAAACTTTTTGCCCTATACTGTTAAATATTTCAAGTTTTACACTTGCATTCTCAGGTATTTGAAAGGATAATTTTGATGATGGATTAAATGGGTTAGGATAGTTTTGATATAGTGTAAAATCACATGGGGATTCTACCCCTGCTTCTCTAACACTGACAAGAGATCCATATCCCACACCATTAATATATACACCTTCTAATTCTTGGAAGCCATATGCATATGATGTTACACCAATTCCTTTAGTAATTCTTGGCCAATATAGGTCGACCCCTTGAGCCCATGTGGTATCAGATGGTATCACTGTAGTATCAACATAAACTTCACAAAACTCTCGCCACTCCAAATTCTGATTTAGAAGATTATTTGCGTCAATTCCAATGTCGTAAATGCCATAACCATAAAGATTTGCCTGCCACGGAAAAATTATTGTTCTCTTTGGTGAGTAAAAATCATACCAGGTATATTCTATGTTGTAAGAATCATTATAAATTTTTACAAAATAATTAGAATCTAACCTTTGATATTTTCTATTTACTAGAGAAAAAATAAAATACTTGTATCCATTCGGCATTAATGTATCGCCTAGAATTTCTACAATACTATAACCATCACCGGGAGTATAGTATTCCCATTTATCGCCTATATGCAAGGGATAATAAACAGATGTATCAATCTGCGCGTAATTGATTACTGCAGTAAAAAAAATAAGCACGAATATAGTTTTCATTTTTCTCCATAGTTTTTGCTTACTAAGGGCAGAATGATCAGTTAATTATTCAAACGTGCCTTTTAGTTTGCGAGTAGAGCAGTGATGTTGGCGCATCACTGCTTTTTATTTATTCTAGGCGGCGCTCTAAACATATTTTATCTCCTTTAATTAATTCCTTTTACCAATTTTTACTGTTGCTTTTGAGCCGAGCGTTCCGACAACGACAATAGTTTTATTATTAATATCGATAGATGAAATTACCGAACTAATTTGGTTTACATCTGTTATCTGTTTCCAGGTTACACCATTAAAATGGGTAAGAAAACCAAATGATCCTGCGACGAAAATATCGTTATAATCTGTACCTCTTATGTGGGTTTGTGCATATTCTGTCTTATAATCAAGAATTTTCCAATGGTTGTTGTTAAATGTGTAAATTTTCCCATTCCAGGTAGTAACATAAATTTTTCTGCCCGCTGCCAACCATACGGAACTTAGAAATATTTCGTATTCAAAATCTTTTTGGTATACAATTTTATTATCCACAATCTTTATGAATTTTCTTTCGGGATTATAAAGGATTGAAGAAGCTACAACATAAATTCCAGTTTCACCGGTTGACGAATTTATTGCTCCAAAAATATCATTAATATCAGCTCCGGTTCCACTCTCTATCATTGTCCATTTACTGCCATCGTAATGAGCAATGCTGCCATTGTTGCCTGCGATATATAAATCGCTGCTCGATGTGCCCCAGATTTTGTTCACAGAAACGGAAACACACTCTGTTCTGATTTGTTTTTCATTTCGAAGATATGTTAACTGTGAATTCGAACTAATAATGATGTTCTCGCTATCAAAAGCGTAGATGGCTTTTGCAGGATAAGAACCAGTATAACTTTGTCCACAAAAAGTAAAAAATTGCAATTTAAAAAGTTTCCATGTCTGTCCATCCCAGTGCACAGCGTTATAAGCATGGGGGTCGGGAGTGCCGAGAGAATCTTTTAAATAAATCTCTCCAACTGCCCAGATGTTGTTTTCATCTATTATTGCAACATCATTAAGCGCACTGCTTCCGGCATCGCCGCCAAATTCAAACATCTGCCATGTAAAGTTGTGGCTTGTGGTGTCCATCGTTTGCAAGGTTAACTCTTTTGTAACGACACGCGAATTGTTGGATGGTTGTATGACTGTATGGTATTTATATATTTGGTTGGGGAGTAAACCTTCATCAAACAAAGTTGTGTCAATGCTGTTTGTATTAAAAGAATAGATGAGTGAGTCTTCTCTAAAAACTTTAGCGCCGGTTATGTTACCGGCTTTTAATGTTAACCATGCTTCGGTGCAAGAGGCGTCTTCGGCTTTAAACTCAAGTCCGGCGGGGGCGTTCCCCGGTTCCGAGGGGTTGCACGAGAGAAAAAGAAGTCCCGTAATAAAAACAAACAGAGAAATGATTTTGGTTATAGGCATAACAATAGAAACCCTTTTCTTTAAAGAGAGAATTAAGAATTGTAACGTAAAAAAGTAACCCGGAACAGCAGCTTTTATTTTATAATTTTTTACCACCGTTCCCCCTTGTAAGATTAAGAAACCTGTTAAAAATGTAGAACCTTTTATTGAATTTTATCATCAAAATTCCCTGAATCATAATAGTTTTTGCACAATTTAAATGCAAAAACAACGCCAACCCAACAATACTCTGAATAACGGCTAAAATCGAAGGATGGAAAATTCTGCCGGTAAAAATTACCGTTTTCCAATCAGTAAATATTGCCGAATTGTAAAATTATATTACACATATAATTTGATCAATAAGGCAGCTTCAAATTAAAAATGTTATTTAAAAATTTTTACATCCGGTTATGCCCGGTTGTCTCGCTTGCCCGCGTTTGGTGTGATACAGCCCCCTGGGACACTCAACAACCTTGCAGAATCTAATTGTTCACTATCATTCGGAAAATACCAAACAACTTTACTCATACTAATTAATCACTTTCATTAATTGAACAATTAACAACATTGTATAATCTAAGACAGCCGGGCATCCCGCCAGATGTGTTGCCGAATATTTTAAAAAACTTTTATTAACGGGATGGAGCGTACAGCTTCACATTGGAATTATTATTGGCAAGTTTAGCATTACTACCATCAAAATAAACATTGTTACTTGTTAAAAGACCAGCCAAAGTAGTTGAATTTGTAACTTCAATTAACCTCTGGCTACCCGACTTAGTAAAACGATCAAATATTACTGGATATGAAGCGCTAGTGTTATTTTGAAACCCAGTAAAACCGAAAACCCCTAATCCACTTTCGTACCTTAGTGAACCACTGAAACCTAAACCATGACAAATCTCATGAAGTGCGTTAGTAACAAAATCATAATGCCCTGCCATCGGAACTCCATCGATTAAAAAATTCCAAGAAGCGGTACTCTTAAACTTAATAATCATATCGTAACCAGTATAATTAATACTCGGATCTATTTGTTTAGCTAAAGCCATTGGATATTGCATATTAGAAAATAGCGCATTTGCAATATTATTTCTATACGTAATTATAGATGCTGAAGCCAAGGCTGTCCCTGAAAGATCCGGGGTAAATTCAACTTTTATCTTTATAGGTTTTGAAGCTGAAATTAAATAAGACCAAATTTCAACCGCTTTATCGAAAGCTGTCCTTGCATCCACAGGCACATAATTAGCACCATCATCGTAATCGGTTATAAAATTACTGGTGCTTATCTTTGCAAGTGATAACCGATCCCTAAAAATAGAAGGAGCCTCTACTTTTGTAAATGCGTTTTTATTAGTTCCCTCACTGTAAATTATTTGGTTTTGAGAATAACTAATCGTTGTAAAAATAAGTATTGCGAAATAAATCATTTTTTTTAGACACATTGAGTACTCTACCTTTCATTAGTAATAATTAATAAAAAATGTTATTTTTTTCGCGGAAATAAAAAAGGCTTTGCAACGTGTTTGCTGCAAAACATTGGTGAACAGCCAATACTTTATATTTCCATTTAAGCGGAGTGTTCGCACCACTCCGCTTTATATTATGTCCATTCCTCCTAGTTTCTTAATCCCATTGTTATTACGGCTTGGTTACCTTTTAAGCCCACAGCAACAACAAGATTATTTTTTACCGCTACGGAAGAGTAAATACCGTACATGTAAAATTGGTTAAATGTCTTCCAGTTTAATCCGTTATAATGAGCTATCAATCCAAAATCGCCGCAAACAAAAATGTTATTGCTCGCTGTTCCCCTTATCTTCCTTGAATAGTATAAAGGAACTTCTTTTATTTCATTCCAGTAACCTCGCTTATTTTCAAAAATCCCGCCGCCGCCGGTATACAGATAATAATGATTGTTACCCCAAATGGTGTGTAGTCTTCTCCCGGTATCCCATTTTAACGAGTCAACAGTATTATTTTTAATCGTTAATATTTTTTGATCCCCCGGTTCGAAGACAAAAGAAACTGCGCAAAATATTTTTTCCTCTTGCGTTACCGGATCCGGGAAACCCCAAATGTCATTTATATTGGTAGTTGTTCCGCTCTCTATCTTCGTCCATTTACTTCCGTCGTAATGGGCAATGCCGCCGTTGTTGCCAACTACATATAAATCGCTGCTCGATGTGCCCCAGATTTTGTTCACAGAAACGGAAACACACTCTGTTCTGATTTGTTTTTCATTTCGAAGATATGTTAACTGTGAATTCGAACTAATAATGATGTTCTCGCTATCAAAAGCGTAGATGGCTTTTGCAGGATAAGAACCAGTATAACTTTGTCCACAAAAAGTAAAAAATTGCAATTTAAAAAGTTTCCATGTCTGTCCATCCCAGTGCACAGCGTTATAAGCATGGGGGTCGGGAGTGCCGAGAGAATCTTTTAAATAAATCTCTCCAACTGCCCAGATGTTGTTTTCATCTATTATTGCAACATCATTAAGCGCACTGCTTCCGGCATCGCCGCCAAATTCAAACATCTGCCATGTAAAGTTGTGGCTTGTGGTGTCCATCGTTTGCAAGGTTAACTCTTTTGTAACGACACGCGAATTGTTGGATGGTTGTATGACTGTATGGTATTTATATATTTGGTTGGGGAGTAAACCTTCATCAAACAAAGTTGTGTCAATGCTGTTTGTATTAAAAGAATAGATGAGTGAGTCTTCTCTAAAAACTTTAGCGCCGGTTATGTTACCGGCTTTTAATGTTAACCATGCTTCGGTGCATGAGGCGTCTTCCGCTTTAAACTCAAGTCCGGCGGGGGCGATCTCCGGTTCCGAGGGATTGCACGAGAGGAAAAGGAGTCCGGCAAAAAAAAAAAAAACAGAAAAATAATTTTGTTTATAGGCATAACAAAAGCAGCCCTTTTCTTTAAGGAAAAAATTAAGAATTGTAACGTAGATATGTAACCCGGAACAGCGGCTTTTATTTTATAATTTTTTACCACCGTTCCCCCGAACCCGGACAAGCCGGAAAGTAAAAAGTAAAAAGGCGCAAGTAAAACGTGGTAATATTTTATAATTCATCATGTTTTATGTTTTCTGCAAAATATTACACAAATTTTATTGATAAGGTACGAAATAAGCAATTTATATTTTTGTTGTCTTGCACCATAACGGCTCCCGTATAATTGTTAATGCAAATTTATAAAAAAAAATCGGAAAGAAGCAGATTTATAATGTACAATCCGTTATCTAATGGCACAATGACGACAGCCGGGCATCCCGCCGGATGTGTTGCCGAATATTTTAAAAAACTTTTATTAACGGGATGTATCGAGGTCACAGGCATTATATATCCACACCAAATGCGATTAAAGTAAACGGGGAAAATGCAATGGAGAAGCGATTACTGCTAAAAACATGATCTTGATAGCCCAAATCATTTTTGGTATATTTGGCATCCGATTATTGAATAGAACAACTGGAGGAATTAAAATTTGGATCAAGTTAAAAAAGTAGAGATAGAAACCTCAAGCGGCAGCGACGATATGGGCGATAAGTCAATCGTTGACAGTATGCCGGAGATTCTCCCTATCCTTCCTTTAAGAGATCTTGTAATTTTCCCTTATATGATATTCCCGGTGCTTGTGGGGCGCGAGCAGTCAATACGCTCTGCAAACTACGCACTTGAAAACACAAAATATATTTTTCTGGCAGCCCAGAAAAGATCGAGCGTTGAAGATCCTAAAAAAGATGAAATTTACAGAGACGGAACTATTGCAAAAATAGTTCAGATATTAAAATTGCCCAACGGGTTAATGAAAATTTTAGTGGATGGATTAATACAGGGAAGAATAAGCGAATTTACTGACAGGAAAGATTTTTTTGAAGGGAAGATAGAAATAATTATTCCCGAACTGATAAACGATCATGAGATGAACGCGATGGTTCGTCAAATGTCGCAGCTTTTTAAAGAATACGTAAAAATAAGCCGCAATATTCCAAATGAGGCTTTGTCGGCTTTCGACAATATTGAAGAACCCGACAGAAAACTATTTTATGTAGCGGCTAATATTAATCAGGCAATTGAGATAAAACAGACCATACTTGAAAAGGTAGTACTCAAAGATCAATATTATGAAGTAATAAAAATACTTCACTCCGAAATAGATATACTAAAAATTGAAAAAGAGATTGACAATAAGGTACAGGAAAATATTGCAAAGACACAGCGAAAATTTATTATTCAGGAACAGATAAAAATTCTGCAGGACGAGCTTGGCGATGAAGACGACATCTCCCCTGAATTTGCAAAACTTAAAGGCAAAATTAAAAAAGCCAAAATGCCAAAAGAAGCCGAGGCAAAGGCTATTGAGGAATTTAATAAGTTAAAAAAAACTCCTCCAATGTCGCCCGAGTCAACTGTTATTAGAAATTATCTTGACTGGCTGACCGACATTCCCTGGTCGAAACGGACAAAAGATAATTTGCAGTTAAAACATGTTCAGAAAACTTTGGATGAAGATCATTACGGGCTTGAAAAACCGAAGGATAGAATTGTAGAGCACATTGCCGTGCTTAATCTTGTTAAACAAATGCGCGGGCAAATATTATGTTTTGTGGGACCTCCCGGCGTTGGTAAAACTTCGCTTGGTAAATCTATTGCGAGGGCGCTCGGCAGAAATTTTATACGCATAAGCCTTGGCGGTGTGCGGGATGAAGCGGAAATTCGCGGGCATCGCAGAACTTACATTGGTTCAATGCCGGGTAAAATTATTCATTCGATGAAAAAAGCCGGCACAATTAATCCTGTAATTTTACTTGATGAAATTGATAAAATGAGTATGGATTTTCGCGGCGATCCATCCTCAGCTATGCTTGAAGTTTTGGACCCCGAACAAAACCATACTTTCAACGATCATTACATCGAAATTGATTACGATCTTTCGCAAGTTATGTTTATTACAACAGCCAATGTGCGTTATAATATCCCTCTGCCGCTTCAGGACAGAATGGAAATAATTGAACTGCCGGGATACCTTGAACACGAAAAGATAGAAATTGCCAAAAGGCATATAATCCTTAAGCAGCTCGAAGCTCACGGATTAGTGGACAAAAAAATCCAGTTCAAAGATGAGGCGATTAAAAAGATTATTACCGAATACACCCGCGAGTCCGGAGTAAGAAATCTTGAACGTGAACTTGCTTCAATTTGCAGAAAAATTGCACGCGAAATTGTTGACAAGGAAACTGACAAAAAAAGAAAAACAAAAAACAGTTTTGTTGTGGACGAAGCAAAGGTTGAAGAATACCTAAAAGTACCGCGCTACAGAATGCGGAAACATAACAAAGAAAACCGTGTTGGCAGTGTTACAGGTTTAGCGTGGACGAGCGTTGGCGGCGAACTTCTTTCGGTAGATGTTACAATAATGAACGGCTCTGAAAGATTAACTTTAACCGGACAACTCGGTAACGTGATGAAAGAATCAGCTCAGGCATCTTTGAGTTATGTTCGTTCTTGCGCAAAAAAATTCGGTATCGATCCTCACTTTTTTAAGGGGAAAGAAATACACATTCACCTGCCCGAAGGCGCAATACCAAAGGATGGACCATCGGCAGGCATTACTATGACGATGGCGATAATTTCGGCAATTACAAACAGAGCCGCATCAAACAATGTGGCAATGACTGGAGAAATAACACTCCGTGGAAAAGTGCTTCCAATCGGCGGGTTAAACGAAAAACTTCTCGCTGCAAAACGAAATGAAATATCCACTGTGTTGATTCCGAAAGACAATGAAATCGATTTAAAAGAAATGTCGGATCAGATAAAGAACGGTTTGAAAATTATCCCTATTGATAATATTGAAGACGCAATCCCATATATTTTCCCTGACATCAAAATTAAATCTACAGCAGCGAAGACCGCGGCTTCAAATAAAGCTGCGCAGAAGAAAAAAACACCGAAGAAAAAATTAAAATAAGTGGCAGAAAATTTAGTTACAGATAAAAATTTAACGCTTGAAGAAGAGTACAAAGCCCTTGATAAACAATTAAGGGCTTTACTTGATAAATCGGATAACGAGCTTTCGAATCTGAGTAATTTTACCGCGGCGTTAAAACAAACCTTCGCTAAAATTAGCTGGGTCGGCTTTTATATTTTTGACGGAGATAAATTATTTCTCGGTCCTTTTCAGGGGAAAGTGGCTTGCGCTACAATACAATTAGGAAAAGGTGTTTGCGGAACGGCGGCGGAGAAGTTGGAAACCGTAATTGTCCCCGATGTAAATGTTTTCCCCGGGCATATTGCCTGCGATTCCAATTCAAAATCGGAAATAGTTATTCCAATAAAAACCGGCACTAAATTATGGGGTGTGCTCGATTTGGACAGCACATCATTAAATTCATTTGATGAGACAGATAAACTCTATCTCGAAAATTTTTGTAAATTTCTTTCAATAGAAATAATTAGGTAGAAGACTAAAATGGCGTTTATTGTAACAGCACGTAAGTGGCGTCCTCAAAAGTTTAACGAAGTTGTCGGGCAGGAACATATTACCACAACTTTAAAAAATGCTCTCAAAAATAACAGAATTGCGCATGCGTATTTGTTTACAGGCCCGCGCGGAGTTGGTAAAACTACAACAGCGCGATTGATGGCAAAAACGCTGAACTGTTTAAACCCAATTGACTACGAACCCTGCAATAACTGCGAAATGTGTAATTCAATTACCAACAACCAGTCGCTTGATATAATTGAAATTGATGGCGCTTCAAATCGTGGTATAGATGAAATCCGAACACTACGCGAATCCGTAAAATACGCCCCTACAAAAGGCAAATACAAAGTTTATATTATCGATGAAGTTCACATGCTTACACGCGAGTCGTTTAATGCATTTCTAAAAACTCTTGAAGAACCGCCATCCCACACAATATTTATTTTTGCAACTACCGATGTGCATAAAGTGCCGCTTACAATTATTTCGCGCTGCCAGCGTTACGATTTCAGACGAATTCAACTCGATACAATTAAAACTTTACTGGCAAAAATTGCGGTTGAAGAAAGTATTGAAATTGATGATAAAACTTTAACCATCATCGCAAAAAAAGCTGATGGAGCGCTGCGCGACGCCGAAAGTTTTTTTGATCAGGTAGTTTCTTTTTGCGGTAATAAAATTGACTCCACCCTCGTCTCCCAAATGTTAAACCTTATTGATGACGAAATTTATTTCCGAATAAGCGATGCTGTTATTACAAAAAATTACAAAACTGTTTTTGAAGTATCCGCGAACCTCTATGAGAACGGCTGGAATTTTATCGATTTTATGGACGGGCTTGTGGAACACTTTCGGAATATAATGACGGTTATTGTTACCGGCAAAACGGATCTTATTGAAAGCGCTGATGTTTTTAAAAACCGCTACCCGGAATACCTTGCTAAATTTTCAGAAGGCGATTTGTTAAGAATACTAAACTTCCTAAACAAAACTCAGCAGGAACTTAGATTTGCGCAAAACCAAAAACTAAAAATTGAAATTGCACTTAGCCATCTTATTGCACTTGAACGGTCAGCTACAATTACCGGTCTCCTCAAAACTTTGGATGCCGGTGAATATCCTTCACCTCCAACATCAAAAGTTTCACCACCCGACTCACCGGATCAAAAAAAAAACATTGAACTGAACCAGGAGAACCAGCCGATTAATGTTAAAGAACCGGCGCAAAAGGAATCTGACGGAAAAAGTATAATTAATCCTCCTGATGAAAAAAAGAATGAGGATTTTGATTTTTCGGCAGTTGTAGAGAAGTGGCAGGGATTAGTTAACTCTGTCTGTACTGAAAAAAGTTTTCTTCTCGGACCCTTCATCCGAAGCGTAAATATTGAAAAATTAGACGGACACAAACTTTACGTTTCCTCTTCTGCCGAAAACGCCGAAGAAGCATTTCATCAAAACACAAAATACCTTCTGGAAAAAATACACCAGGTTTTCGGTAAAAAACTTTCTCTACACTTAAAAGCAGTAAAACAAGAACTTCCGGGGGAGGGATTGGAAAAAAACGGCACAAAAAGCCTTGCTCCTCTCTGGAAGGATGATGATGTAGTAGATGCTATAAAAAAAGAACTTAACGGAATAGAAATAACTTGATTTTTACCCTTATTAGCAGGGCTACTTTAATTTGAATTTTGGCATTTAATCCTTATTTTTGATGCCTATGTCAAAAAATATGATTATCGCGATAGACGGTCCAGCAGGTTCCGGTAAAAGCACTTCTGCAAAACTCGTCGCACAGAAATTAAATTATTTATATATCGATACCGGAGCCATGTACCGGGCGGTAACTTATTTGGCTATGCGTAAAAACTGCCTTAATGAGATAGAAATGGTAATTGAAATTGCCGAAAAATCCGACCTCACATTAAAATTCGATAACGGTATTACACATGTTTTTGCAGACGGTGAGGAGATTACTGAAAATATACGCAGTGTTGTGGTAAATAAAAATGTAAGCTTTGTTAGCAAAATAAAAGAAGTACGCGCCGCTCTTGTAAAAAAACAACAGGAAATGGGTAAAATATCCGGCGGTGTTGTAATGGAGGGCAGGGACATCGGCACGGTTGTATTTCCGGAAGCCGATGTAAAAATATTTTTAACCGCTTCCATCGACCGCAGGGCTGAAAGAAGAGCAAAAGAATATGAAGCCGTCGGAACGAAGGTTTCGATTGATGAAGTAAAAAATAACCTTTTAAATAGAGATATTATTGATTCGTCCCGAAAGGAAAGCCCGTTGAAACAGGCTCCGGATGCTATTGTGGTTGATACTTCTAAAGTTTCAATTGCGGAGCAAGTAGAATTAATTTTAGACATTGTAAAAAAGAAGAATAACGTAAAATAAAGTTTAGTAAATCATCTTAAATTAACTAATGTATCACTAAATCTTCTGCAGCAATTTGTTTTTTGATGATTTAACAATCTGTGCAGATTATTTTTTTCAGGAGGATGTATGTCCGACACAATTAAAGAAGTAACAAAGCTGGAAATTACCCCGGCAGATTATGAAAAGGCAAAAAAACAATTTAACAGCGAATCTTATTCGCAAGAAGAGTTTTTAACCCTTGCAAAAATGTATACCGAATCCTTTAGGGATTTAAAAGAAGGCGAACTTATAAAAGGTAGAATAGTTCGTGTTTTAGGTGACAACGTTATTATCGACGTTGGTTTCAAATCAGAAGGCGCTATTCCGAAATCAGAATTTTACGAAAATGAAGATATAAAAGTCGGTCGTGAGATTGAAGTTGTTTTAGAGAGCGTTGAAGATCAGGAAGGTAACCTTGTATTAAGCAAAATAAGAGCAGATTTCTTGCGCATCTGGGAAAAAGTTGTGCGTGCTCACGATACGGGCGAAATTCTCGAAGGAAAAATTGTAAAAAGAATAAAAGGCGGAATGGTTGTGGATTTAATGGGTATGGAAGCTTTCCTCCCCGGTTCACAAATCGATATCCGACCTATACGCGATTTTGATGCATTCGTCGGACAGACAATGGATTTTAAAGTTGTAAAAGTTAACATCCCCACTGAGAACGTTGTTGTATCACATAAAGTTCTTGTTGAAGAAGAAATTGCCGATCAGAGAAACGCAATTCTCAACGGTCTTGAAAAAGGTCAAATACTTGAAGGCACTGTAAAAGCAATTACAGACTTCGGTGTATTTGTTGATCTTGGCGGCGTTGATGGTCTTGTTCATATTACAGATCTTAGCTGGGGTCGCATTAATCATCCAAATGAAGTTGTTAAACTCGACCAGACAATTAAAGTTGTTGTTACCGACTTTGATGAAGAGAAGAAGAGAATATCACTTAGCTTAAAGAAACTTCTTCCGCATCCATGGGAAAACATCGATGAGAAATATAACATCGGCGATAAAGTATCGGGACGCGTTGTTTCGCTTACTGATTACGGCGCATTTATTGAAATTGAAAAAGGTATAGAAGGTTTGATTCACAATAGCGAAATGAGCTGGACACAGCACATCAAACATCCTTCGCAGGTTGTAGCTATGGGTCAAATTATCGAAGCTATAATTCTTAGCCTTGATAAAGATGAAAAGAAAATTTCACTCGGTATAAAACAATTAGAACCCGATCCATGGGAATCTTTGATGCAAAAATACCCGATGGGCTCAACCCATTCAGGTATTGCACGCAATCTTACAAACTTCGGTGTGTTCGTTGAACTTGAACCGGGCGTTGACGGGCTTGTACACATAAGTGATTTATCATGGACGAAAAAACTACGTCATCCAGGCGAAATAATCAAAAAAGGTGAAAAGCTTGATGTTGTTGTTTTGACAATTGATGTTGAACAGAGAAAAATTTCTCTCGGACACAAACAAGTTATGGATAACCCATGGGACAGCTTTGAAAAACTTTACGCTGTTGGAACCATGGTTGAAGGTAAAGTTACTCGAATAATTGAAAAAGGACTTATCGCCGAACTTCCTCAGAATGTCGATGGTTTTGTTCCCGCTTCTCAGCTTGTTCCTTCAAAAGTTAAAAACATTGCTAATCATTTTCCGGCAGACGATGAGCTTCCGTTAAAGGTTATCGAGTTTGATAAAGAAAATAAAAAGATTGTTTTAAGCGCCATAGCGGCTTTAAAAGAAAAATCTGAAGATGAAGTAAAAGAATATCTTGACAAACACAAACTCGAAAGAGTAACAGTTCAAGAACTCTTGAGCATCGATACTGGCGGAATCGATCCATCGGAATTCCCGATATTCGATGAACCGGATGAAAAATCGAAAGATGATTCGAAATCTGACAATTAATAATATTGATAATATTATTTAACCAAAGAGCGGGGCTTCACTTCCCCGCTCTTTTTTTATTATTTCCAATATTCTCTAAGCTGTTTTTAGCGGCTTTTAGAAAAATAATTATTACAAAAAATTAGTTTTGTTTGATGCCTAAAAAAGTAGCATTACATACGCTTGGCTGTAAATTAAATTTTTCCGAGACTTCAACAATCGGTAGTGAGTTTTTATCCCGCGGGTTTGAAGTGGTGGAGTTTAAAGATAGAGCCGACATATACCTTTTTAACACTTGCACAGTAACCGAAAATGCGGAAAAGGAATGCCGTCAGCTTGTACGACGTGCCTTGCGGCAAAACCCGGAAGCCTACGTTATTGTAACCGGTTGTTACGCTCAACTTCGTCCCGATGAAATAATATCGATTGAAGGTGTAGATGCCGTACTCGGCAGCAATGAAAAATTTAAATTATTTAGTCTCATTGACAATTTTGAAAAAAAGGATGTGTCATGTATTCATGTTTCCCCTATTGAGGAATCAAATGACTTTGGGGCAGCACATTCATCCGATGCCGACAGCAGAACACGCGCGTATTTTAAAATCCAGGACGGCTGCGATTACAAATGTTCGTTCTGTACTATTCCTCTTGCAAGAGGCGGCAGCCGGAGTATGGACCTTGAAAAACTTTTAGCGGATTTTACCTCGCTTGTAAAACAGGGATATAAAGAAATTATTCTTACAGGTGTTAATGTTGGTGATTACGGCAAATTGTTAAATCTTTCACTTTATGATGTTCTGCTCCGATTGATCGAAGTTGAGGGACAATTCAGAATAAGAATTAGTTCTATTGAGCCTAATCTTCTTACTGATGGAATAATTGAACTTACCGCAAAAAGCGAAAAAATGTGTAAACATTTTCATATACCTTTGCAGAGTGGAAGCGCTGAAGTTCTAAAAAAGATGCAGCGGCGTTATACAAAAGATGATTATAAACATTTGATAAAAAAATTGAATAACATGATACCGGGGATTGGAATCGGGGTGGATGTAATAGTAGGATTCCCCGGCGAAAGTGAAAAGGAATTTTTAGAAACCTACGAGTTCTTGCGCGATCTTGAAATAAGCTATCTTCATGTATTTACATACAGCGAACGACCTGACACAAAAGCAATATCGATGGAAAACAAAGTTGACGTTGCAGAGCGCCGCCGCCGAAATAATATGCTGCGTATTTTAAGCGCAAAAAAGAAACATGAGTTTTATAAAAATATCGCCGGCAGTACAGTTGAAGTATTGTTTGAATCAGAAACCGGCGATGGATTTATTAAAGGTTTTTCTTCCAATTACATCCGGGTTGTTCATCCTTTCGAAAAAATATTAGTTAATACACTCTGTAGTGTTGGAGTTACGGGTATAAAGGACGAACTTTGTGAAGGAAATATTTTAGAGATTAAAAATTCAGTTGACTTGTTGGCAAGTTAAAACTAAACTTAAAATTAAAAAACAGCAAACTTATGAGAATTATACTTCTGGCTCTTTTATTATGCGCCTCCCAGACTTTCTCACAGCAGACATACAGCGGGAGATTATTACTTGAAAACAACCTAAAAGAAACGATAAAAAAAGATGTTTCTTCTACCTATACTTTGCAGCCGGTTCTTCAGGCTAAAAAGAAAAATGCCGGTTTGGCAATTCTTTATTCTCTTCTGCTCCCCGGTATGGGGGAACTTTATGCAGAAGGTTATTCCAGCGGAAAGTACTTTACCATTGCCGAAGTTTCTCTTTGGGGTGTTTATTTCGGAATCGATCAGTACGCAAATTGGAACAAAGACAGATACAAATCATACGCCGCTTCTGTAGCCGAAGTTTCTGTTGAGGGGAAAGACGCCGATTATTTTGCGACCCTCGGACAATATATGGATGTAAAAAATTACAATGATGAAAAAGCTTTAAACCGTGATTTTGAGGCTATGTACAACGAAAATACATATTACTGGAAATGGGCTGACAATAACCAGCGAAAAAATTATAGGAGTATGTGGGTAACATCGGAGCAGTCATTTAACAGTTTAAGATTTATTGTTGGGGCGATGCTGCTTAACCGCGTAGTAAGCGCAATAAATGCCGTCCGGCTCGTTTCAGCATATAACAAAAAACAGCTCGAAACCAGCGATTGGAGTCTTTCATTCGGCGTTGAACAAAAGGTAACTTTGCCTGCTTCTCTTACAATAAATTTCTCCACCGGTTTTTAATATTCTTAAAAAAAGGACGGCTTTACCGTCCTTTTTTACTATTACTAATTTGAACTATAGTTCATCATTTCAGTAATTTAATACCTGTCGAGTTTAAACTTTTCACCAAGGTATAGTTTTTTTACTTCTTCATCTTCAGCAAGTTCTTCGGCGCTGCCGGCTTTAAAAATAACTCCGTTAATTAGTATGTAAGCTTTATCAACTATACTTAAAGTTTCATGTACATTGTGGTCGGTAATTAGCACGCCTATTCCCCGTTTTTTTAAGTTTGCTACAATTGCCATAATATCCTCAACTGCAATCGGATCAACGCCGGCAAACGGCTCATCAAGCAAAATAAATTTTGGATCGGTGGCAAGCGCGCGGGCTATTTCTGTTCTTCTTCTTTCTCCACCGCTAAGCTGAAAACCCAGGCTTTTTCTTATATTTTTAATAGTCAGTTCTTCAAGAAGGCTTTCACATTTTTCTTTCCGCTCTTTTGCATTTAGAGAAGTCATTTCCAGAATAGCTGTTAAGTTATCTTCGACCGACATACGCCTAAAAATGGATGCCTCCTGAGGCAGATAACCGATACCCATGCGCGCGCGTTTGTACATCGGTACTTTTGTTATGTTTTCATCGTTCAAAAAAACATTACCTTTGTCAGGTTTTATCATCCCCATTATCATATAAAAAGTTGTTGTTTTCCCGGCGCCATTTGGCCCTAATAAACCAACAATTTCACCGGTGGAAACCTGAACTGAAGTTTTGTTTACTACCGTTCTTTTTTTATAAATTTTTACAAGGTCTTCACTTCTCAGTGTTGCTTTGTCCATTCAATCCAACTTCTTTTTTTATCTGGTTAATTATTATATCTTCCAATAATTTTTCTTTATACGGTCTGTTTGTATAAAACATATAACGAGGTAAAGTAAACGAAAGCTCTTTACCGGTAACCTGCGGTTCGGGATAATATTCGCTTGTCGGTTGACCATAAAGCCTTACCTGGTCCACTTTTTTTTCATCAAATTTTATTTTTGTTGTTTGCGATGATGATTTCATCAAACCGTTTGGTTCGTTGTTATCGTATAAATAATAAATGCTGAGTACACCGCCAAATACTTCCGTTAAATCAATCCCCTCATCATCGAAATGAATATAAAGACTATCCCCCGATATTTGATCGAACCGGCTTTTATATAATACATTTTGTGATAATATAAATCCGTCCTTTATAACATCGAGTTTTTTTATACTGTTATTTCCCAAATATATAGCCACCGAATCACCGGTAAGCTGCGAGGTATCGTACCAGATAATCGGCTGAGGCGCATCTTTGTTTCGTTTTTTTGTTACTATTTTTTCGTCAGTTCTAAAGTAAGTTGTAAAATCATTTTTTGATGCAAACTCTCCGCGAACAATTTCAACCGAGTCTTGTGCAATGAATATATTTGAAGTATCCCTGTGCGCTTCCATAAGTTCGCATTTTATTACCAGAGTATCAAGTTTTGGCGTTCGAACGGAATCGATTATCCCGTTTTCAAGAGTATCAAGGGTAACCACATAGCTTGTATCTATCTGAATTAGAAGCGGTTTTTCTGTAACAACAGAATATAGTTTTTGCGGGTAATCTTCAAGATGATTTCCGTAAATCTCAACATTATTTTTTGCGCTCCTCAATTTAACATTCTCATCCGCAAAAGTTATACGCGAATCCCTAAAATGCTCGAGAGAATCTGCGGTTATCGTGTTAGTCGAATCGATAATTTTTACATTGCCCACCGCGACAGCTCTATTTTCTTCTTTAAAATAAGTAAGCTCCTTTGATGTAAGTGTTGTAGTTGTATCATAAAGCCAAACATCAACAACAAAATGCGCGCGGTTCTCATTAAAAAAATATTCACCGGTTTTAGCCGTTAAAATAACTTTTTGATCATCTAAATGAACACCCTTATCCGATTGTGCAATTCTTTCATCGCCATAATAAAAACCTTCGGGCGTGGTGATGGTAAGGCTGTCCTGTTTCGCCACTACGTTACCGATAAGTTTGGCGTCATTCCGGGAAATGTATTGAACAGCCTGATTGCACGTGATTATTAAATTACCCTGTGTCAACACAACATTTCCATAAACTTCACGTATTGTTTCGCCATCTACAAAACTCCCGACAAGACTATCGCCGATGATTGTAATCGGTTCACTTTTTTGTTGTGCATAAATACTAATGAATGAAAAAAGTAAAAATATTTTTATAAAAATTAAGTTCATATTATAGCGAGTCATTCCGGGTAATATATGTGATGTTGTAAATTACGTAATTCCTGAGCGCCTGGTCAGACTCAAAACCGTAACCTTGTATTTTTTCTTTGGGTGACACAATTGTTACAAATTTTTCAGAGACTATTTTTTTGTCTTTGTTCCGCCACATAAGTTCCTCGGTTTTCAGAGTAACCCCGCTATCACTCACAGCTACAACGCTGTCAAGTGCGTAAAGATCTTTTGTCGCATCATTTACTCTTCCTCTTAAAGAGGTTAAAACTGTAGTAATATTTTCCAACGGACCATAAAAATCCACATGCACACCGCTGTCTAACAATGTAGACTGAGATTTTTCATACATCCGGATGTGACCGCTCTTCAAAACTGCTTTGGTTGCGCCGGAATCGGTAAAAAACATTGTAGAGTTCCAGCTTTCCTGCGCAGGTAATTCCTCCATGTTTAAGGTAGTATTGATTTCAGGTTTAATTTTTTGTTCGCTGCAACCGGAAACAATAAAAAGTAATATTAAAATAATGAATGCTTTTTTCATCTAGGGCGAAGTCCAAGATTAATTAAATCATGGAGATGAATTATTCCTTCAGGTTTATTTTCATCATCAACAATAAAAAGAGTTGTAATTTTAAAATTTTCCATATGCTGCAAGGCAAAACTCGCGAGGTATTTTGCTTTCATTACCTTTGGATTTTTTGTCATTACCTGAACCGCTTTTAGATTTTTCAACTCCATAGTTTTTTCTAAAAGACGGCGCAAATCTCCATCCGTAATAATACCGCTCAATACTCCATCGCCATTAATAACCCCGGTAGTGCCGAGGCGCTTGGTTGTAATTTCAATAATAACATCTTTAAGTGAAGTATCTTCACTTACAATCGGGATGTCAGCTCCTTTTGTCATTATTTCTTTTACTTCAAGCGAAAGGCGTTTGCCAAGACTACCACCCGGATGAAGTAAAGCAAAATCTTCAGCAGTAAAACCGCGTTGTTCCAAAAGCGCAACCGAAAGAGCATCACCCATGGCAAGAGTTGCTGTTGTAGAGGCAGTTGGCGCTAAATCGTACGGGCATGCTTCCTCTTTTACCCCGATGTTTAAAAATATATCACACTCGCTGGCTAATCGGGTATTACGGCTACCGGTCATAGCTATCATTTTTACCTGAAGTCGTTTTAACATCGGTATAAGGTTACTAATTTCTTCAGTCTCTCCGCTCTTACTTATCAGTATAACAACATCATCTTTCCGTACCATCCCGAGGTCGCCGTGCAAAGCATCAGTGGGATGCAGATAAATTGATGCTGTGCCGGTGGAATTTAAAGTGGCTACAATTTTACGCGCAACCAGACCGCTCTTACCCATACCGGTAATTACTACACGTCCGGGGCTATTAATTATAACTTCGATAGCTTTCACGAATTCATCATTTATACTATCTCCAAGATTTGAAACAGCCTCCGCTTCAATTCTTATTACTTCTTTTCCTTTTTTTATAATGTCGGAATTGTTCAATTTTTTCCTCTTTTAAAGAACTCAAATAAATTCTTTTTTGTTTTTTGAGTTTGTATCAACGTTGTTAAATCTTCTTTTATTTTTACCCTATTAAAATATTTATTATAGAGGATAAAAGCAGAGATAAGTTCAACATCGGCGTAATTTTTTTGATCAGAAAAAAATAAATCGGGTTTTAACACAACCTTGCTGCTTCGGATGTTTTTTACCATCATTAGATAGCTATAAAAATTTGAAACCGGTATTAAATTATTTACACCGCTTTCGGTGTGGTATAACCATATTTTTTTGTTTGCAGGTGAGATGGCAAGCAGATAATTATTGCCGATTTTTACTTCTCTCACATCGGTGTTGTTACCCGGAGCTTTTTCTCCCGGTTTCCACTGCGAATAACTCCAATTTCCGGTTTCAGAAATTGCGGCATCTATTTTTTCGGAGATATCAAATTCAATCTGGTTTTCAGATATTTTGTGAATCAGTACATCAATTATTTTTCCCGGTTTATAAATAGTTCCGAGCGCAAACACTGCAGATGACGGAACAGCTAAAGCAACATTATCTCCCGGCATTCCAAGTATTTTATTTGTGCCGCCAAACCTTCCGGTACCAATAACTACCATTTTGTTTATTAAAACACGGTATTCATTATATCCCGCTTTGTCTTCGGGCAGAAGATAAAATAAATACTCTTTCTCTTTTTCTGTCAGCGCTCTTGGAAACATCAATACTTTTTTATTATTCTGTCAATTGATTGAATTTCAATTAAAAGTTCTCGCAACTCGGTTATGGGCAGTTGACTTGCAGCGTCACTCTTTGCTTTTGTAGGGTCGGGGTGAACTTCAAGAAACAAAGCATCAATTCCTACTGCTGCAGCCGCACGGGCTAACGGTTTTATAAACTTCGGTTGTCCCCCGCTGATACCCCCTCTGCTCGGTATTTGTACCGAATGTGTAGCATCCATTACAACCGGGTAACCACTCTCCTTCATTATTATAAAAGAGCGCATGTCAACAACAAGATTATGATACCCGAATGTTGAACCCCGCTCGGTAAGCATAATATTTTTATTACCGGTTGCAGCAACTTTTTCCGCCGCCATTGCCATATCTTCAGGAGCAAGAAACTGTCCTTTTTTTATATTTACAATTTTTCCGGTTTCACCGGCGGCAATTAATATATCGGTTTGACGGCATAAAAAGGCTGGTATTTGTAGAGCATCTACGTAACTTGAAGCAAGTTTAACTTCTTCGGCTGAGTGCACATCAGTAATTACGGGAATATTATTCTTTCTCCCCGCGGCGCTCAATATTTCCAACGCCTCAACATCACCTATTCCTGTAAATGAATTTAAACTAGTACGGTTTGCTTTTTTATAACTTGATTTAAATATCAGCTTGATGTTTAATTCATCGGTTATTTTTTTTATAGCTTCGGCAGTTTCATCTATCATTTTTTTACTCTCAACCACACATGGACCCGCAATCAGTATGAATGGATTACCGCCGCCGATTTTTATTTCATTTAATGTTATCATTATATTTCCTTAATCAAACATGGTAAATATAAATAATTAACAACTATAATTGTAGAACATTATCCGCCAACCAAATTCTGGCATTTTGTAATTCGGTTTTTTGCTTTGAATCATTATTCTTAAATAATTGCTTCTTCCCTATTTTATCCAAAATAATAAATTGAAGTATGGATTTTTAGACCTATTTACTTTTATAAAAAAACTCGTATATTAAGTCGTGTTATTAAGTTACGTGTAGAAAAATTTAATCTTTATTGGAAGGATTGTATTATGAATAGCAGAGATGAAAAAGCAACTACATTTTTAGTCGGTATGATATTCGGCGGGATCATAGGAAGTATTCTCACCGCTCTCTATACACCTTATTCCGGCAAAAAAATGAGGCGTGTTATAAACAGCAAAACCAACGATATTGTTGACGATGTTTCAGAATATATTGAGACCGGGAAACAAAAGGCAGAGGTTGTTTACAAAGACGGAATTAAAAAAGCTGAGTCCATAATTAGCGACACAAAAAAAATATTCGACTAATTTGCAAAAGGCTGCCTTGCAGCCTTTTTTATTCCAGTTTAATATTTCAATTTGTATTTTTGCTTTGCAAAAAAAAGAAAAATAACTTTGTCAAAAGAAAAAAAACAACAGATTTTGAAAACCGCAGCCAAGCGATTTATAAGACATGGATTAAATAAAACTACTCTGGCTGAAATTGCGCGCGACCTCAGAATAGGGAAAGCAACTCTCTATAATTATTTTGTATCAAAAGAAGAACTTTTTTACGAAACGATTAATTGGGAATGCGGCTTATTACTCGATGAGGTAAGTAAAATATTTGGCGATGAAGTAACCGGATTTCCAGAAAAATTGGGCTTATATTTTGGAATAAAAGAAGGCATCGATAAAAAATATCTTCTTGTTTATGAAATGATTCTGCTGCTTTTTCAGGATGATGATAGAGATAAAGAAAAAAATATTTTAAGCGATTTGATAAAAAAAGAAGAAGAAATAATAAAAAAAGCGCTAGGCAAACAGATTAAAAATACGACAAGCGATATACCGCTCTTTATTGTTACACAAAGTTGGGGCTATTTCTTTGAAGGAAAAATAACTTCTATTTCTCACCCGAGTATCGAAATTAAAAGCAAAGAAAAATTAATCAAAAATATCTTGCTACTTATAGAATAGATTAACGACTTTTTTACTAGTTACAAAAAAAGCCGCTGATAAAAATAATTGTCGAATTGCTATCATTAAAACTTCAGATTATTTTCTTGGTTTTAATTTCGGGAATAAGATATATTATTATAAAATCTCATCAAAATTAGGCAGTTATACAGACACCTATATGGATTGAGCTAAAAATATTATGACACATTAATTATGTTAACGAATTTTTGCACAGACAATTTGCTTTTTGTAGTATCAAAACAATTCACAGATTTTTAAATTTTTTGTTCGGTATCTTCTTCTATAGTATTGCTTTTGGGAAAATTGCCGTAAGCAGCACGAACCTGGTTCGTCAATGTGTTCAAATGTTTGACTATGTTTTCCGCTTCAGATGAAATACCAAGATATAGAAGTGAGTTACGCGGAACCGTTTTTTCAAATTTTACACGCTCAATAACACCATTATTAAAAGCATTGTGGATTTCTTCATACTTTAAAAAGTTAAGCTGCATCTCTTCATTGGTTGGGAACTTCTTTATATTTAACAAACCGGTAATGTTACCTATATAGGCAGACAAACCATTTTTTATACTTTCAAGTAATACTACTTCTTCATCATTAGGCGGAATATGATTATTATCTAAGTGATCAAAATTACTCTGAGTAACGCTTCTCATACTTCTGGAAATTTCTTGAACCGATGAAATTATTTTACTATATCGTTTCCCTTCTTTTAAATCGGCTTTTGAAATAATTTTTACGGACTGGAATATATTCGAAGTAATTGCATTTGCTTGCTTCTTTAATTTTTTTGATTGCTTCCGTGTATTACCCACAGCTACCCTATCTTCTTTTATTAAGCCATCAACCGCAATTTCAAATAACGACTTGATAGAACTTATGAAGTCGCTTACCTGAATAACCATTTCGGAAGAATGCTGGGCAAAACTTGTAGTCTCTTTTTCTTCATTAAGTTTTTCAGCTTCTTCCTGTTCTTTTGAGCGCGACTTATGAATGACATGAGTTCGAAAAATAAAATAAATAGCAAGAAGAATTAAAGCAATAATTGCAACCAATTTACCATAAAATATTATTAATGCGAAAATTGCGGCTACCGTAAAGGCTAAAAACGCGGTTACAAACCAACCGGATATTACAGTCAAAACACCGTTAACTCTGTAAACAGCCGAGTCGCGTCCCCATGCTCTATCGGAAAGAGATGAACCCATTGCAACCATAAAGGTAACATAAGTTGTTGAAAGAGGTAATTTAAGCGAGGTTGCGAATGAAATTAACACAGCGGAAACCATCAGGTTAACTGAAGCTCTAATCAAATCGAAAGATGGGGCGTCTTTTTGTTTCCTTAGAACTTTTACTTGCTCAGTATTCTCAAACCGGTTATTGATTGACCGAATAATAGATTTCGGAACAATAATTTGAACAGATGAGGACATTGCAATCGTCATTCTAACTATACTACGTGAAAGTAATGAGGATTCAAACCTTTCGAATCCATCATGCTGCCTGCCAAGGTTTACTTCTGTTTTTGTAACCGAACGCGCCTTCTTAGAAAACCATAATGTAGCCACCATAACCGCGCCTGCAAACAATAATATAAGTGTCGGGGTATTAACCGGATTTCTTAATGCTTCCATCAACACATTTAAAGGGTCTGAATTTTGGAGAGCGATTTGATAAGAACTTAAACCGGCGAGTGGTACTCCAATAAAATTTACAAGATCGTTTGCAGCAAAAGCAAGAGCAAGAGCAAAAGTGCCTGCTAAAACAATCGGCTTTAGAATGTTAATTTTTGTGAATGAAACGACAAATTGAAAAACTATTCCCCAAAAGACAAAGCTTCCAAGCAAAATTAAATTTGTATTTAACATTATCCATTCCGATGCGCCCTCGGAAAGAAGCGAAGATCCTTTTGCCCCTTTTACGAGGATAAAATATGTAATAAATGTTAAAGCCACCGCACCCCAAATTGCGCCATACCGTTTTAATCGTTTTGAAAAATCGAATGTAAAAACAATTCTTACAAAAAACTGCACCACCGCACCAACAGTAAAAGCAACTACCACCGAAATTAAAATACCCGATATAATTGCAAGCGCTTTACTTGTGTTTATATAATTAATAATCTCTCCTGCAGTTCCGCCGGCTTCCATAATTTTTAAAAGTGATACTGCAACGGAGGCGCCGAGAAGTTCAAAGACAATAGAAACTGTAGTGGAAGTCGGAAGCCCGAAAGTGTTATAAAGATCGAGAAGTATAACATCTGTTAGCATAACAGCGAGAAATATTATCATTATTTCGGGTAGTAAAAACATTTCAGGGTTAAATATACCTTTTCTTGCCACTTCCATTAAACCGCTCGAAAAGGTTGTTCCCACAAGAATTCCAATACTCGCAACAAGTAATATTACATACCGCGGCGCTACTTTTGACCCAACTGCCGAATTCAAGAAGTTTACAGCATCATTACTTACGCCAACTATGAGGTCTGAAATAGCAAGACCAAAAAGAAATATTACGATTATTAGATATAATTCCAATCAAAGCTCCTTTAGAAAAAAGATGATTTAACTTCAATAAAAATAAGCTAAGGGTTTATTAAAAACCATTTATGAGTGGTAAAATAACTCTATAAAGATTTTGACAAATTTCAAAATTTTTATTGAAAATACCAAGACTTTCAGTTTTAATTAATTTTAGGTTATTTAATGCTCAAGTTAGATATTTTATATCAGAATTAGTCGAAAGTAAAGTTGGATTAAAAAAAATTTAAGTCATCATTTTGTACAATTATTCCTATGAATCGCTGATATTTTATCAGCACAATTAGCTGCAATTTCGGATAAGTAGACACATTTATAAAACTGCATTAGAATAATAAAATACCATTCTTCGGTTACATTATTTTTCTTTATTTGCATTCGAGTATCATCTCCTTTAATTTTTCAATATAATTTTTTACTTACTCTGAAAAAAACAGACATAGGATATTTATATGACAGAGCAGTTGATAGAGTGTGTTCCTAATTTTTCTGAAGGGAAAAACCCGCAAATAATAAAACTAATTACAAATGAAATAGAAAAAGTTGATGGTGTGCGTCTTCTTGATGTTGATCCCGGTTACGATATGAACCGGACTGTGGTAACATTTATTGGACCACCCAAGGGTGTAAAAGAAGCGGCGTTTAACGCTATAAAAAAAGCAGCCGAACTTATTGATATGAGTAAACATAAAGGTTCGCATCCCCGTATGGGAGCAACCGATGTTTGTCCTTTTATTCCCGTTTCCGGAGTAACTTCTGAAGAATGTATAGAACTTTCTAAAGAAGTTGCAAAACGCGTTGGTGATGAGTTGGGAATTCCGGTTTACCTTTATGAAAAATCGGCAGCTACACCGGAGCGGCAAAATCTTGCAATAATAAGACAGGGCGAATATGAAGCCCTTCCCGAAAAAATGAAAAAACCGGAATGGAAACCCGACTTCGGCCCGCAAGTGTTTAATGCATCGGCTGGGGCTACGGTCATTGGTGTAAGGGAATTTTTAATTGCGTACAATATCAACTTAAATACGCGAGAAGAAAAATATGCCACTGATATTGCGTTTGAACTTCGTGAAAAAGGAAGAAGCGCGCGTACGCCTAATTCCTCACCATTTTATTTTAAAGGAGCCGATATTTTAAAATATGAAAAAGATTCGTATCCATGCGGCGAATGTGAGTTTATTGGTAAAACACTTGATGAAACAGTACAGCACGCCATAACAATACATGGTTTTGATTTAGTTGAACTTTTAAAAATTAACGGAGTTAACCCTTCTAAAGTCGAAGGTCAATCGGTAAAAATTCCGGGTAAATTTAAAAGCTGCAAAGCTATCGGGTGGATGGTTGATAAATATCAACGCGCTCAAATTTCAATAAACTTAACAGATTATAAAGAAACTTCGATGCACACAGCTCTTGAGGAAACAAGAAAGCTTGCGGTTAAACGCGGCTTGATTGTAACAGGCAGCGAAGTTGTAGGAATGGTGCCATACCCCGCACTTTTAGATACCGGGAAATATTATTTAAAACTTCAGGGAAGATCTGCTGGTGTACCGATAAAAGATATTTTAGAAACCGCTGTTCAGTCGCTTGGCTTAAGAGATGTTGCTGATTTTAATATTGAGGAGCGTGTTTTGGGACTCCCGAAAAATGCAGAAAATGCGCTTGTGGAAATGAAATTAACTGATTTTATTTGTGAAGTGTCACGAGAATCCCCTGCCCCAGGAGGCGGTTCTATTGCTGCATTAGCTGGTGCGCTTGGAGCAAGTTTGTCATCGATGGTTAGTAATTTAACCGCCAATAAAAGAGGCAGCGAAGATGTTGATGACATTCTAAACCAGGCAGCAGAAAAATGCCAGGGAATAAAATTTAATCTTGTAAAAGCAATTGATGATGATACAAATGCATTTAACGCTTATATGGATGCCCGGCGTTTACCAAATAAAACCGCTGAAGAAAAAGTTGTGCGTAAAAATCAAATGCAGTCTGGTTTAAAAACAGCTGTTCTTGTTCCTTTGAACACAGCATTACAAAGCAGCAAAGCAATAGAAATTGCCGTGGCTGTTGCAAAATACGGTAATCCGAATTCAATAACAGATGTCGGTGTTGGGGCACAATCGGCTTACACGGGAGTGATAGGAGGAATTTTTAACGTACTAATCAATTTGAAAGATATTGAAGATAAAGTATTCGTTAATGAAATGAGAACAAAATGTAGCGAACTAAAGAAAGATGCAGAACAAAAATTAGTAGAAGTGTTAAAAATAGTGGAATCGAAATTATAGTGACCGTGCACCTTAAAATTTATTAGAATGGATGTAGGGGTTCTTAATTTCTTACATTCATTCTATATTAAAAATAACTTGCTCAGAAATTACACGTGTTGTAAATAAATTATTTGAAACTATTTAAAGCGCTTTCCCTGCTGTGAAAAATTTCAAAGACTTTATATGTTCCGGTTAATTCGAGCAGCGACAGAGTCTCCGGTTGAATAGCAACAAGCTTTAAATTTCCACCAGCCTCTGTAATTCGTTTTAGAGATGTAACAAGCGCGCTTAAAAAAGTAGAGTCCATAAATAAACAGCCGCTTAAATCAACTAATATTTTTAGTTTTTTATTTTCAATGTCCTGTGCTAACCTGCGTTTAAACTCTTCGGCATCTTTAAATGTAGCTCTATCAAGTTTAACATTTTTTACTGTTACATCATCGATTAACAATTCTTCAATCGGCATTTAGTATCCCTAAATATTAAAAAATACAATTCACAATATATTATCGAGTTTTACTAATAATTTATTACCCCCAAACTCAATAAAATATATTGAAGTTCCGGGAAAATCATTTGCAAAGATAGAACATTTGATAAAATGAAACTAAATTTTTATTATTTTTTTTTAACCCAAAAAATTCATCGGAAATAAATTTTTTGTCGGTGACCGCTTATAAAATCTTTTAATAAAACATTTTATGTGGTGCTATTAATATAACTTAAAATTACAAAAAAATATTGATTTATATCAAATTTAAAATTTGCTACTTAAGCTCATCTTTAATCTGATAAAATTGTTCAAGGGATTCCAGGTTGATAAGAGCCTCTTTATTTTCAAGTTCACTCTTATAATTTATTTAACGTCATTGTCCGTCCATCCGTTAACTAACTGAAACGGACAATGACATTACTCTTAACTAAAGCAAACTATAATTTATTTTAATTTTTCAAAACGAGCCTGAAAAAATCTGAGATATTTGGGTTCACTAACCATTTTTAATCCCTTAATCGACTTCCTGTTTTCAAAAACTGAAACGATTGATTCATAAGTAACATCAATATGAGCTTGAGTGTAAACTCTTCTTGGTAATGTTAATCGTACTAATTCGAGTTTGGGATAATTATGATCGCCTGTTTTTTTATTTCTACCGGCAGACACAACTCCTCTTTCCATAGCTCGTACACCCGAATCAATGTAGATTTCATTAGCCAATGTCTGGGCGGGAAATTCTATTTGTTTTAACTGCGGCAAAAATCTTTTTGCGTCAAGGAATATTGCATGTCCGCCAATTGGTTGTACTATCGGGATTTTATACTCAAGCAGTTTATTGCCAAAATATTCAACCTGTCCGATCCGTGATCTTATATAATCATAATTTGTCATTTCCTCTATGCCGCGTGCCATGGCTTCCATATCTCTTCCGGCAAGCCCGCCATATGTGTGCAATCCCTCGTAAACAACAACGAGGTTTCTTGCTTCTTCATAAACTCTTTTGTTTTTTGTAGCAAGAAAACCGCCGATATTTACAAGCAGGTCTTTTTTGGCACTAACCCAGATACCTTCGAAATGAGAACAGATCTCTTTTAAAATTTGAGAAATGGTTTTATTTTCAAAACCTTTCTCGCGTTGTTTTATAAAATATGCATTCTCTACTAAACGGGTAGCATCTAACCACATTTTAATGCCATGCTTTTTGGTATAAGCTTCAAGTTCAACAATATTTGCCATAGAAATCGGTTGACCGCCTGCCATATTAACCGGACCTGCAACGCTAATATAAGGAATTTTTTTCGCGCCAACTTCTTTAACCAACTTATCAAGTTTATTAATATCTACGTTGCCTTTAAATGGATGATGGCTTTGCGGATCGTGAGCTTCATCTATTATAACATCTACAAACGTACCACCGGCAATTTCCTGATGAAGCCTTGTTGTTGTAAAGTACATGTTGCCCGGTATGTAATCACCAGGTTTTATAAGAATTTTTGATATTAAATGTTCAGCGGCGCGCCCTTGATGAGTAGGAACAAAATAAGGATAACCATAATATTTTTTTATATTATCCCATAAGTAATAAAAATTCTTACTCCCGGCATAAGATTCATCGCCTAACATCATTCCCGCCCACTGATAATCGCTCATTGCATTAGTGCCGCTGTCGGTTAATAAATCAATGTAAACATCTTCCGATCTTAGAAGAAAAGTGTTGAACCCGGCTTGCTTTGCAGCTTTTTCCCGGTATTCTTTTGTAGTCATTCTAATGGGCTCTACAACTTTAATTTTAAATGGTTCTGCCCAGGATCTTTTAACAAGTTTTTTTGCCATAACTTCTCCAGTTAATTATTTTAATATTTAGAAAACGAGGTCATTGGTTTCCTTTATAGTTTCAAGAACAATTGTTGTATTGGTAGTTCTTATTGATTTTATTGTTGCAAATTTTGTCCTTAAAAGTTGTGTTAATGCTTCGGGATTCTCAACCCTAACTTTAACAAGATAACTATCTTCGCCTGCAACTATATGAACTTCCTGCACCTCCCGAATTTCCGAAATCTCTCTTGCAATTTTCTGATCGACAACAGGCCCGTTTGCTTTAACCTGAATGAATGCCAGAAGTCCTCTCCCGACATCAACCGGATTAATTTGCACAGTGTAATTTTTTATAATTTTTCTTTTTTCAAGTCTTCTTATTCTTTCAAGCACAGCAGACGGCGCCATCTTAATTTGTCGTGCTATTTCAGCGTTTGATAATCTAGAGTTCTGCTGAAGGATATTCAATATTTTAGCGTCTATTTCGTTCATAATTCGTTTTTATAAATTATTTCAGATGTTCGTACGTAATATTAGAAATATTACGAATACATGTCAATATAGGTTTATATTATTTTTAATAATATAAAGAATTAATTGTTACACAAATAGCGGTAATATTCATGATAATATGGTAAGTGTGTTTCAAAAATTGTTAACATGGAAATCTGCATGAATGAACTTAAATGAATGAATAGTTTTAAATCGCATAGTGTTAGACGTATTCAAATACACAGGACTAATGATTGGGAAATCAGTCATGCCAATCTTGAAATTATTGAAAGAAATAAGTGATGCCAAATTAGGAGGCATGGTTGTGGTGATGAATTACACTACGATTTGTAATCGATAATGGAGTCAAACAATTCATAAATTAAATAATTCTATCGACATAATTTCAAAAAAAAAAAATTACAAATTGCTGCTGTCATATTCATTGTCAAAAGTTATGAAATATTTGTTTTGCAAAAAAAAAGGGCTGCGTAAAGCAGCCTTAAATCTTTAATGTTCTTTTATTATATCTTGGTTATCTTCATCTAATCCCTTTTTTTTCCCTTCCCTTAAAAGAGGTTTATGTGCCTCGTTAGTTTCAGATGAAGCTAATATAATATTACCATCTTCCACATGGCGGTAGAGCAAATCATTTTCAATTAAATAAAAGAACTGCTTCTTAAATTCTTCCAATGAAACACCGCAAGTTGCGGCATATTTGGCAAGTTCATGCGGATCTTCAAAATCAGCCTGGTTTAAGCGCAACATATACCTGCGTGCTATATAAAATGATTCGGAGGAAGGATCAACCATTCTTACACGTGTACGATTGGTTTTAGGGTCAAGAATATCCTTAAAAAATAGAGGAACAAAGTGACCATTCTGTATTGATACCATAGCTCCGGAACCGCCGGTAAGAATAAACTGTGCAGCTGAGTAACCAAGATCGCGCGTGTATTCCATATCGAACGGAATTGGGTCGGCACACCTTAATTCGTAACCAATGTTTTTAGCAACGATGGTAGTTTTAATTCCAAAATCTTTCAGCCGTTCTTGCACTTTATATTTTAGAATTTCGCCAAAGTTAACTTCAGCAATTCGAATATTGTCGTGAGCATCCCGTTCAATTTCAACGAGCGACTGCAAATCGGATGGATCGAGATGTTCAACTAATCCTTCGGCAAGTATTGCAACGCCGTCAGTGCGTCCATAACTTAATCGTTTGATAATTGCACCAACAAGAATATCTACAATGTGAGGTAGTTTGCTTACTGAGTCTGGAAATTCTTCCGGAATTAAAGTGAGAGTTGCACCCGTCGCTTTACCGATACCAAGGGCAAGATGCCCGGCTTTACGACCCATTGATACTACAAAATACCAGCGTGATGTTGTTTGTGCGTCAACCATAAGATTTTTTACAACTTCAACGCCTATATGCCGCGCTGTTTGAAATCCGAATGTAGGAATACCGTGAGGTAAATCTAAATCGTTGTCTATTGTTTTAGGCACGTGAACAACTTTAATTCTACCGGCTGCCATTTCATCAACTTTTAATGCGCTGAATGCCGTATCATCTCCACCGATTGTAATAAGTTTATCAACGTTTAATCTCAATAAAGATGTTACGGTATTTTCAAGATGTTTTTTATCTTTAGTGGGATTATTTCGCGCAATACCAATATAAGATCCTCCACGAAAGTGTATACGGCTAACGTTATGAATTGTTAATTCTTTTACATGGGAAATATCGCCCTGCATTATCCATTTGAAACCGTCTTTTATTCCAATAACTTCTACGCCTTCTACTTCAGCACGGATTGTTGCCGCGCCAATAACACTGTTGATGCCGGGCGCAGGTCCACCGCCTACAAGTATTGCTAATTTTTTAGGTGTCGCTGACATTTTAAGAAACTCCTTGGCTCTTACTGTTAATTTAATAATTATTTAGCGTAAACTATTTTTAATGATTCATATCTCTCTGACTGTTTTAACCTTAACAGGTATATTCCAGCAGCGAGATTAGCTGAATTTAAATTTAGATCTATTTGATTTATCCCTATGCTAACCGGGTTCCGATTAATTTTTATAACTTCTTCGCCTATGATGTTATAAAGTTTGACAGAATATGGTTCAAGGCTTTTTAAATTGAAGGATACACGCGTTTGCCCGTTAAACGGATTAGGATAATTTTGTAAGTCAAAGCCGGGCAATAATTTCTTGTCGTTATTACTTCCCTGCTCAACAGAGTTTACCACATTCGGCGAGAGACGGCGGTTTAGTGTAATCATAACTGCATCGGCGCTTAAATACTTACCGGTAGAGACATTGGAAGCAATAGTTTTTAATAATTTATTTCTGCCGGTATTCAAATAATAATCACCGAGTTTGTACCATCTCCGGCTGTCGCTTGTTGATTGATCGACAAAAATCTCAGTTTCATTTGAAGAGGAGTCATACACAATATACTTTGCTGAATCTGTCCGGTTTGATGCAACTACTTCAAATGCATAAACCTCGTACCAGCCGCTTACCGGTACATCAATAAAATAATCTATAAAATTACTATCGCTGCCGGCAGCGTATAACGATGCGCCATTGTAACCTGCAATACTGCTTGTAAGCCATGCACCGTGTTTCCGAACATCGTTTTGGTTTGAAACTTCTGTGATACTAAAATACTCTCTCCAATTGGTTGTTGAATGTGGAGGATATGTTTTTAGCTGATACACACTATCCTTAAAATAAGAATAAATCATGGGCAGTTCGGTAAAATACCAGATAGAATTTCCACCGTAACCTTTGGTTCGAGTAACATTCACAAACTTAACCAACTCTTGTACAGATAACGGACTGCCCCCGGGAGAAACCGCAAAACTAGGATATGCATGGCTTTTATCATTGATTAGAGAAGTCATAAAATCGATTATACTTCCAAAGGAAGCGGATGAGCCTACATAAGATTGTACCTGCACATTATCTACAACTCCACCGTTATTTAACCACCACACCCAATCCTGGGCATATGAATTATACGATGTGTACGAATTAGAACTATATAAACTTGGGGCGTTGGAAATATTAATGTGCTGATTAACTGTTTTTATACTGTCGTATGTGCGCTGCATAAACGCGTTAAGATTATCTGCGCGCCAGCGCAGCCAGCCGCTGTCATTAATATTAGCCGGAGGTGGAGTTCCGCCATGCTCCATCCTGTAAAGGCTGTCAGTACACCAGTCGTAACCATATTCTAAACTACTATAGCGAATTCTATCAAGTTCAATTCCGTCTATATCATACTTACGAGCAACTTCGGTACAAAGTCCGATAAGAAAATTTTGAACATCCGGGTGAGTGTGAATCATCCAGTAAAAGTTACTGTTATCCATTTCACTTCCGTCTTGTTTTTGTGCTACCCAATCAGGATGAGTATCGAATATTGGTCCTTTACCCCCTGGCGGCTGGTTTCCCGTCCACCCACCGACAAATCCGTACTCGAACCAGGCTTCTACATGCAAGCCAACGCGGTGAGCTTCGGAAACTGCCTCTGCAAGAATATCCCGGCCCATAAAAGTCGGGTCTATTTTAGTACCGGTTTCATTAAAAAAAACTTCGCTTTGCCAGAGAGGATAACCACGACTCCATGCATTAATATAAACAGTATTAAAATTATTTGCAGCCAGGCTGTCCATTGCCTGTGCTATCGCGTCTTTTGACGAAAGAGTATTTCGTGCAATCCATGTTCCCCTTAACTCTTGCCCAAAGGAAGAACTAATGACTAGTGCAATGAATAAAAGCGCAAAAATTTTCTTCATGTATATTTTCTTTTAGTTATCAAAGCACTTTTAATTTGGCAAACTTGAGCATAAGCTGCTTTACGTTATTACCCTCGAATACTACAGTTGCCTTTGTCATCTCACCAGCACCGACTACTTGTGTTACCTTGCCGAGACCAAATTTATCATGCATAACACGGCTGCCCGGTTTAAGGGTTTTGTTATCCTGATTAAAATCTTCGTAATCTACATTTTCAAAATATTCGTAGTACATTTCTTTTTTTGATTTACGCGAGCCTGATTTGCGACCGGAAGTTCCATTAATTTCTTCCAATGTTTCGGGAGATATTTCTTCAATAAATCTGGAGCGGCTCTGGTAAGCTACTTCGCCAAAACGATACCTTGAGCGAGCGTGCGAAATGTAAACTTTTTGCTGCGCGCGGGTAACCGCAACGTAAAACAATCGGCGTTCCTCCTCTAATGTAGCGTCGGAGCTAAAGCGATTTGAAAGAGGAAATACTTCTTCTTCGCAGCCGGAGACAAAAATAATCGGAAATTCTAATCCTTTAGCGCTGTGAACTGTTAACAGTGTAATTGCGTTCTGAACACCTTCATATAAATCAATGTCGGAAACAAGAGAAACTTCTTCGAGATATTGTTCGAGTTTTGCTTCTTTATTGGAATTTGAAAATTCGCTCAATGCGGAAAGAAGCTCATTTATATTCTCCCACCGGGTTGTGCTTTCGGGTGTGTTTTCTGATTTAAACATTCTGAGTACACCGAGTTCATCAACTAATGCGCGCGAAAGTTCGCCGACGGACAACTTATCTTTCAATCCGATGTATTTATCGAGTAATACTTTAAAATGTTTTACATTTTTTTGTATTCTCTCTTTTATATCGATTACTTCAAACACACGACTCATCGTGTCAAAAAGGCTTATCTCATGTTTTCGGGCAAACACAATCATTCTTTTTATTGTTGTAGAACCGATACCACGCTGCGGAAAATTCATTATCCTAAGCAAACTTTCCTCATCATTCTGATTTGAAAGTACTCTTAGGTATGCGACAATATCTTTTACCTCTTTACGCTTATAAAATTCAACACCGCCAATTATACGATAAGGAATTTTTTCGCGACGAAATATATCCTCAAGCACACGCGATTGTGCGTTGGTTCGGTAAAGAATAGCAAAATCTTTTAATGATAATTTTTTCTTAGAAATTTCTTGTTTAATAAATCTTGCTATCTGGTAACCTTCATCTTTTTCATCCGAACATTTTAGAAGTGTTAGCTTTTCCCCTTCTTTATTATCAGTCCACAAAGTTTTAACTATTTGATCTTTGTTTTGTTTTATAACCGAATCGGCGGCAACAAGGATGGTTTTAGTGGACCGATAATTTTGTTCGAGCTTAAATAATTTGGCTTTTGAAAAATCTTTTTCAAAATCGAGCATATTGCCTATGTTAGCGCCGCGCCAGCTATAAATACTTTGTGCGTCATCGCCAACAACGCAAATTTTACCATCGCGTGTTACAAGTAATTTTAAGAGTTCATACTGCGCTTTATTGGTATCCTGAAACTCATCAACAAGCAGGTACGAAAATTTCTTTTTATACTTCTGATGAATTTTGCTGTTTTCATTAAACAACTCGATAGGTTTTAATAATAAATCATCAAAATCCATCGCGTTAAATTCGACTAATCTTTTTTGGTACTCTTCAAAAACCAAAGCAATTTTTTCATCAATAAAATTCTGCATATGATGATGCCGAAATTCCTTTGGAAGAATCATATGGTTTTTTAGCAGACTGATGCGATGTTTTACATTATTTGGGGTAACACCTTCAATATCTATTTCGAGATCGTTTAGAATATTAGAAACGAGCGATAACGAATCCTCGGCATCGTAAATAGAAAAATTGCTTCGATAATTTAAACTTTTTGCTTCAACGCGTAATATTCTTGCAAAAATTGAGTGAAATGTACCCATCCAGATATTATCTGCTTTTGCACCGACAAGCTGTTTTATTCTTTCCTTCATTTCGTTGGCAGCTTTGTTGGTAAAAGTTAAAGACAGAAGTCCATCGGGATCGTAACCCTTTTCAATTAAATAAGCTATTTTATAAGTTAAGACCCGCGTTTTACCGGAACCTGCACCGGCAACTACAATGTGAGGTCCTTCGTCGTACTCGACGGCAAGTTTTTGTGCTTTGTTTAAGTCTTTTAAATTTATCATAAACCTTACAAGTTTAATTGAATTTTACCAGTAATTTTGGATTTTTGAAATGCAAATATATGGATTTGAATTTCGAATTAAAAGGTAAGAAGCTATTAATGACTCACGATTTCTTAATTTTGGATAAACTTTAGAACTAAATTTATTTAACGCCCCTCAATTTCGGAATAATTTTAAATGTGCGAAAAAGACCTGATAGGGTACTTGTTAGTTTATTCTATTTGCTATAAGTTGCTACCGCAAAATGTAATTTTATAGCTTTCTTTTTTAGTTATAGATAAAGGAAGAATGAGGAAAGCATACAAAAATATATCCTCTGGATCGTTTTGATAATTCCCCCCGATTCTTCCTTAAAAATAATTTTTTTAATTAAAACCCGGAACTTCTGCAAATGAAAAAAAAATCTTATTTGCCGTTAATAACAGCAGCAGTTTTGTGCACTTTTTTATCATTTAATATTTATGCACAAAACACCGGAGCTTTACGCGGAACGGTAACGGATTCATTGTCAGGTGAAGCGCTTCCATTTTCTAATTTGATTTTGGAAGGAACAAATTTTGGAGCTTCGGCTGATTTAAATGGTAATTTTATTATTAGCGGCGTTCCAGCCAATAAAAATTATACTTTAATCGCCTCCTACCTTTCGTTTTCTACAAAGAGAATAAAAGTTGTAATTCCTAAGGGTGAAGTAGTGCAATTGCATATTGAACTTGCTCCTTCGGCTGTAACATTACAGACGGTTGAAAAAATTGGGGAAAAACAAGTTAGACCAAATGAAACCGATTTAGGGTTGCAGAAGCTTAATATACGGGATATTGAACTTTTACCAAAAGGAGTTGAAACTGACATTTTGCGTTCGCTGCAATCGTTGCCTGGAGTGCAGTCAACCGGGGATGTTTCAGCACGATATTATGTACGCGGCGGAAGCAGCAACGAAAATCTTGTTTTGCTAAACGGGGTTTCTGTTTACAATCCATTCCACGCCCTTGGTTTATTTAGCATAATTGACCCTGAAATGATAAACGCCGTTGAATTTTACCGTGGCGGTTTCACCTCCGAGTTTGGAGGAAGATTGTCATCTGTATTAAATCTTGTTACAAAAGACGGTAATAAAAACAGGTACAGCGGTAACGCAAATATAAGCTTTTTAACAGGCAAGGCTGCCTTCGAGGGACCTTTGCCGGGCGGTTCGTTTATGGTTACAGGAAGAAAAAGTTTATTTAGTAACACTCTAAGAAATTTTATAAACTACAAAGACGCCCCGTTTGATTTTCATGATTTGTCATTTAAAGCAAATTTTAAAAATTCAAGCGACAGAAGTCTAACAAAAGTTTCTATTCATGGGTTTAACAGTCTTGATAAATTACAAAACGACGACCCGACAAAAGCCGATTACCGATGGGTAAACAATATATTCGGGGCATCGTGGTTCCAGGCTTGGGAAAATGTGCCGATATTTTCTGAAACAAAAATTTCCTATTCAGGTTTTAACGGAAATATCGACCCAAAACTTTCAAATGCGAAAAAAAGATTAAACATTGTTGATGACGTCACGTTTCAAACAGATTTCACAAATATTTTTGAATCAAGAGACGAATTGAGAGTTGGTTACCTCTTAAAATCAGTAAAAACAGAACTTAATTTCGAAAATTTGCAGGGTGTTGCTACTTCAGCCAGTAAAAGGGGATTGCACTTAAGTCTTTACGGAAAATATAAATTTTTACGCTGGGATAGTTTTGGCGTAGATATAGGCTCGAGGATTAATGTACTTTCATTGACAAATAATCATGCACCAATTCTGGAACCGAGAGTAAATTTAACTTATAATTTTCTCCCCGGTTTTTCAGTAAAAGGGGCTTGGGGAATTTATACTCAAGAATTGATCACACTAATAAATGAGGACGAGGTAATTTCATTATTCGAACCCTGGTTAATTACTCCCGATTATCTGCAGGTTCCTACTTCCGAACATTATGTTATTGGCTTTTCCTGGAACAGAATTGAACATCTAACCCTGGATATTGAAGGCTATTACAAAAAACTTAAAAACACTGCCGAAGTTAATCCTTATAAAGCAAGCGGCAACGAGCCTGATTTTATTACGGGAAAGGGAGAATCGTACGGTTGGGAATTTATGATAAAATATTTAGACCCGACCATTCAGTTCACAGGTTCTTACTCATTAAGCTGGTCTTATAAAGAAGTTAATAACTGGATTTCTTACCCTCGGTATGATACAAGACATTCAATTAATTTAAACCTGGGTATTAATTTCGGCGCAGGCTGGTCGGTATCTACAACCTGGATATTCGGTTCCGGTTTGCCGTTTACACAGATTGCAGGCTTTTATGATAAACTCTATTTTGATGATCTTTTTTACTGGAACCAGGTATACGGAAACTATCAACCGTATACTATTTTAGGTGATAGAAATCTCGGTCGTTTACCAAACTACCATAGAATTGATGTAAGCTTAACAAAAGAATTCCAATTATTTTTTGCAAATATATCAGTCAGTTTTAATGTACTCAACGCATATAACCGCAAAAATATTTTTTATTTTGATAGAAAAACCGGTGAGCGCGTAAATATGCTACCGATTTTACCTTCTGCAACCCTGAGAATTGAAATATGAAAAAACACATAATCCTAATTTTTATAACCGCTATTTCTTCGTCATTTTTTTCGTGTGAAGAAAATTTCTCGCCTAAAGCTGATTTTAGGGAGAAGATTATTGTTAATTGTGTGGTTCGTGGTGATACAACTTTCCAGAGTTTAACTATTCTGAAAAGTTACAACGTCCCCGGATATGACGCATCGGTAAATACTAACGATCCATTCATATATGCTGCCGATGTTCGAATGTGGCAGGGAGATTCTGTTTATGTATTCCAACCGGGTGAAATAGCCCGACAGGATACCTCCCGGTACAAAACCCCGTTAAAATTTTATTCAACAAATTTATTCCAACCATCACAGCGTGATTCGCTTGAAATAAAAGTAATTTTACCTGACGGTAAATCATTGTTTGCCGGAACAAGGTTACCCGAAAATGTTACTTATAAAGGAGAAAAGGGAATTCCTCTTTTTGGTTCGGATTATTTTATTTTGAGCTGGGAGGGAAATAATAATTATACAAATTATGTCCCCCGTTTTTCTGTCAGGTACAAGGTAACCGAAAATAACGTTACGGTTATAAAGAAAAAAATAGTAGCAATGAACTACATAACCTCGAATGGTAAAGTAGTTCCCTACTACCCGAATTTTTCTACAAGCACAAGCCTTCAATATACCCGGCAGGCTCTTGATTCAGCATTTTACAATCTCTCTGTTAATGACCCGAATAAAGCGAACTACACTATAATCGGCGGTGTTTTAGAACTGGTAATATTTGATGATAATCTATCAAGGTATTATTCAAGTTTAAATGGATTTTTAGATGATTATACAATAAGACTCGATGAATCCGATTATACAAATATTCAAGGCGGACTTGGGATTTTCGGTTCGATGTTAAAACAAGAATTATTTGTCGGATTTCAGGAGGATTATATAAAATCATTCGGATATCAACTTAATGTCAATCATTAATTAACAAAAAGTTTAATGAGCAATTATGAAATCAATAAAAAAATATCTCATTCTAATTTTAATCTCCGGGTTTCTTTTTTCGGCATGCGAGAAAGAAGTGTCCGTTTCAACTGATGAGCGTACACCCGATAACCTTGCAAAAATGTTTGTCGATTCAAAACCCGCCGGCGCAAAAATTTATCTCAATGGTAAAAATACAGGATATATTACGCCCGATACAGTAAAATGGATTTTGCCGGGAGAGTATAAATTAACTCTTAAAAAAGAGTATTATAAAGATACTAACGTTGTGGTATTTGTCGATTTAAATTCTGTTCCATCAAAGTTTTTAGACTATACTACAAACCCAAATATGCTCGGAACTCTGTCTATAAGTTCGGATCCACTCGGCGTTAGAATACTTATTAATGATTCGTTAACTAATTTGAGAACCCCGTATAAACTGACTAAGATGCTTCCCGGTGTCTATAACATACGGCTAAAACTAACAAACTATTGGGATGGTTACCAGCAGATTGTTGTTAAAAGCCAGAGAGACAGTTATATCAATTATAAAATGAAGGACACCACATTGTGGGTTGCTTACACTCCCTCAAACTCCGGTATACCTACTGATGAACTTACTTCGTTGGCTGTTGATAACAACGGAATAAAATGGATGGGGACTTGGGGGCTTGGGTTAATACGCTTTGATGAGAAAGAATGGAAATTGTTTGATGTTTCCAATTCGCAAATTTGCAGTAATTATATAAATAAAATTGAGATTGCCCCTGATAATAGTTTATGGATTGGAACGGATAGGGGTTTAAGCATTTTTGATGGTACAACCTGGAAAACTTATAATACATCTAATTCAATGCTGCCGAATAATGAAGTTCTTTCATTTGGTTTCGATAACTTTGATCGTTTATATATCGGAACCGGTGGAGGTTTAGCGAGAGTTGATAACAACGTGTGGACAATTTTCAATTCTTCAAACTCACCGCTTCCCGCTTCAAAAATTGCAAGCATCGCAATCAGCGCCTCAACAAATGAAGTATGGCTGGCTTCATATACCGGAGGAGTAGCGCGTATTTATAATAAAAAAGATTGGAAAGTTTGGTCATCCAACCCTAATGTAATTATATATCAAAATAAAGTTTCTCCTTACATTTTAACAAATTATGTTCAAGCCATCGCTGTTAACCAGTCAGGAGATGTGTGGGCTTCAATGAATTCAGCCGGAACATTCATTTGGGTTGTACCAAAAATTGGGGGTAACGGGGATCCAAATCCATTTGATGCCCCAACTCAGGCTGGCGGAACAGGAAATTTTGTCCGCAATGGTGAGAAGTGGTCTTTAAGAGTTAAAGAACCTGATGAACTTATTTCCGATATTAAATTTGATGCTAACGATAACCCCTGGTTTTGTACCGCAAATAAAGGAATTGCCAAATGGAATGGTTCAAATTTCCAATACTATAACACTTCAAATTCTTTGATAGGTAATAATTCTATTGTTTCGATTGCCTTTAAAAATCAAAAAACATGGATAGCTTCATTCGGCGGCGGTTTGATAAAATATAAAGGAAACTAATTTTTCGATTATAAATCCGCCGCTCATTATCGGCGGATTTTTTTTATTATTTATCGCTAAGTGATGTCGAATCTTAACACTATTGAGTTTGATACTTATTTATGTCCACTATATTTATGAAACAATTCTTGTTCGTTTTTTATATATTTGCCAAAAGGTTAATATACCTTTCCCCGAGCGCTTAAGAAAAAATAAATTTATAAATAAATGAAAGGCATCATAATGTTAAATAAAAAAGTTCAGGATGCTCTCAATCAGCAGTTAAATGCAGAACTATATTCTTCCTATGAATATCTTGCTATGTCTGCTTTTTTTGATGAGCAAAATTTAGATGGGATGGCTAAATGGATGAAAGTTCAATCGCAGGAGGAATACGAACACGCGATGAAATTTTATGCCTACATTCTTCAGGCAAACGGCAAGGTAGAGCTAAACACAATTAAAGAGCCGGCGAAAAATTTCAAAACTCCGTTAGATGTTTTTGAAGCAACGTATCAGCATGAAAAAAATGTAACTAAAATGATTTATGATTTGTTTGATACTACACTTTCCGAAAAAGATCATGCAACAAACATCTTTCTGCAGTGGTTTATTACCGAACAGGTTGAAGAAGAAGCTACCGCTTTGAAAATTGTTGATAAATTAAAAATGCTTGCCGATACAAAAAGCGGTCTTTATTTGATTGATAGAGAACTCGGACAAAGGGCTTCCCGTTAGTCTTAATTTGTTTTAAAATAAAAAATCCTCATTATATACAAAGAGGATTTTTTTTGATGATTAAAATTATTTAATAACAGGTGCCAGGGGAATAGCTGTGTTCCGCATAGAATGTACTTTATTTTTTACTGTAAGACTTACTTCTTTGCTTACACGCGCTTCAAAATAATCTCTGAAGCGCGTTATCATAAATCTTACCGGCCATGCGGCTGCTTCACCAAGCGCGCAGATTGTATTCCCTTCAATGTTGGAAGCAACACTTATCAACAAATCAAGATCGCTTACCGAACCTTCACCTCTTTCTATTCTTCTAAGAATTTTTTCTAACCAGCCGGTGCCCTCGCGACAAGGTGTACACTGTCCGCAGCTTTCATGGTGGTAAAAGTGAGAAATACGTGCGAGAACTTTTACGAGATTGGTATCTTCATCCATTACCATTATTCCACCCGTTCCAATAGCAGAACCAACAGTCCTTAAAGATTCAGCATCCATTTTAACGCCCTCTAACTGGTCACCGCGCAGTGGAGGCATTGATGAACCGCCGGGAATTACACATAATATCTTTTTATCGCCAATAACACCGCCGGCATAGTTGTAAATAATATCTGTCAACAATGTGCCGGAAGGTAATTCGTAAACACCGGGTTTATTTACGTGACCACTTACGCCGAATAATAATGTACCGGGATGTTTTGGCTCGCCTATTTTGGAAAACCATTCCCAACCTTTGTTAATTATCGGGGGAACGTTAGTTATAGTTTCCACGTTATTAATTGTTGTCGGATTTCCCCACAAACCATTCTGCGCGGGGAACGGTGGTTTTACTCTCGGATATCCCCTCTTCCCTTCTATGGAGTTCATCAGGGACGATTCTTCGCCACAGATATAAGCGCCGGCGCCTTTATGGACATAAATCTCACATGTAAAATCAGTCCCAAAAGTTTCCTTCATTTTTTCACCAATAAAACCTTTTGCATATGCATCGTCTAATGCTTTTTGCATAAGTTTTATCCATTTGTGGTATTCGCCGCGAATGTAGATGTAGGTAATTTTTGCTTGAATGGCATAAGCAGTAATTAATATTCCTTCAATTAACTGATGAGGATTATATTCAAATACTTGTCTGTCCTTAAACGAGCCGGGTTCACTTTCATCACCATTAATACAAAGGTATTTTGGTTTATCGGTCGTCTTCGGCATAAAGCTCCATTTTAAGCCGGCTGAAAATGCAGCCCCGCCTCTACCGCGTAAACCTGATTTTTTAACTTCATCGATAATATCATCGGGTGTTTTGGAGAAAGCTTTTTTTGCCGCTTCATAACCGCCGTTCTCAATGTAAACATCAAGAAGATGAAGGTTTTTTATATCGGGGAGAACAATTTTTTCCATTTATTTTTGATTCTTTAAGGATTCTAAAATTTTATCAACTTCTTCGATGTTTATGTTTTCATAATAATCTTCATTTACCGCAACCATCGGGGCTGTACCGCACGAGCCCATACACTCAACTTCTTCAAGCGAAAATAATTTATCATCCGTCACCTGCTTATTATCAATACCAAGTTTATCTTTTACGTAATTATAAATTTGGTAACCACCGCGCAGCATACATGAAACATTTGTACAAACCTGAAGATGAAATTTTCCCATCGGGTTTTTGTTGTACATTGTATAAAATGTAACAACGCCAAGAACTTCTTCAAGAGTAATTTCAAGCTGCCCTGCAATTTCTTTCATCACTTCACCCGAAATCCACCCGTTCTGTTCTTGTGCAAGCCACAAGGCGCCCATCACACCGGCTTTTTTATATGGATAATGGCTGACTATTTCATCCAACTTTTTTTGATTTTCTTCGCTGTATTTAAATTCCATAATAGCTATTATTTCAAAAGTTTAATAATTATTTATCCGCTTCGCCCATAATCGGGTCTATGCTTCCGACAATTGCAACAACATCCGAAATCATCTGCCCTTTTACAAGCTGCGGTATAGCCTGCAAATTAACCATCGAGGGGGAACGGATTTTACACTTCCAGGGATTACCTTCACCCTTGCTTACAAAGTAAAATCCTAATTCGCCTTTTGGGTTTTCAATTGCATGGTAACTTTCGCCAACGGGTGGATTAATACCGAAATTAACAATCATAAAATCGTGAATTAATTCTTCCATGCTCGAATAAATTTCGGTTTTATGCGGTAAAACTTTTTTGGGCGAGTTTAATATTGTATCTCCCTGGGGCATTTTATCCAGAATCTGACGTATTATTTTTGCGCTTTCACGTGTTTCATCAACGCGAACAAAATAACGGGCAAGACAGTCACCTTCAGAATAGGTAGAAATATTAAAATCCATTTCATTATAAAACATATACGGTGTTGCTCTGCGTAAATCGAATGGCTCACCGCTCGCTCTTAAGTTAGGACCTGTAAATCCAATCTGCACAGCGTCTGCCCGAGAAATTACACCAACGCCGTCCATTCGTTCAATAAAAATACGGTTAGTGTTAATAAGTTTTTCAACTTCATCAATATTTTGGTTGTACTGATCAATAAACCATCTTGCCTTTGCCAATGCCTCTGGCTGTGCATCGTTAGCAACACCGCCTATGCGTGTATAACTGTTTGTAAAGCGTGCGCCGCAAAGTATATCCCATATGTCTAATATTTTTTCGCGTTCTCTAAGAGTCCATAAAAAGATGGTTAAAGCACCAACATCCATTGCAAGCGCCCCGATAGCTACAAGATGCGAAGCCATACGGGCAAACTCTGCAACCATCATCCTGATGTATTGAGCTCTTGGAGGAGCTTCTATACCTGCAAGTTTTTCAACGGCTAAAACCCATGCAACATTGTTAGACAGGGGCGCAATATAATCGAGACGATCTGTGTGAGGTATGAATTCATAATAACTCATATTCTCCGCCATCTTTTCGTAACCACGATGCAAATACCCTAACTCAGGAACGCATGACATAACCGTCTCTCCATCGAGGCGAAGGACGAGCCTAAGCACACCGTGTGTAGCAGGGTGCTGTGGGCCCATATTTAATATCATCTCGTTTTCAAGGGCATCTTCAATCGTTATATCGGTTTCAGCATCGAGAAGCGCTTGAATTATTTTCGGATGTACATCGTCAACAGATTGTATTCTTTCCATAAAATCTCTTTTATTTCTTCGGCAATGAAAGTGAGCCCGGTATACCCATCAAAGGGAAATCTTTACGAAGCGGGTGATACTCAAAATCTTCGGGCATATACATTCTTCTTAAATCGGGATGATTATTAAACTTTACGCCATACATATCGTATGTTTCGCGTTCTAACCAGTTTGCTGTTTTCCAAACGGGTGAAACAGTATCAATATTCAAATCCGATTCATCAACATCGCATTTTAAACGGAGGCGAAAATTGTTTTTCATCGAAAAAATGTGGTACACTACAGTAAACCTATCTTTTCGTTTTGCCCAATCTATTGCGGTTACATCTTCGCAAAAATTAAATTGAAGTTCTTCATCGTCTCTTAAAAATTGAGCAACATTAAGAATATATTTTTTATCAAACTTTAATGTTAAATCGTCTCGGAAATCGCTAATCTCAATCTCGATTCCTTCAAATTTATCTTTAAGCTTTTGCGGGATAATTTCTTTGAAGTTCATACTCATGTATTCTGAATTACATTTAATTCCGGTAATGGTCTGTCCTGGAAATCGGACGCCTTTGTTCTTCCTATTTTTTCTTGTATCTGTATCAACGCATTTAAAAGATTATCCGGTCGCGGCGGGCAACCTGCAACATAAAGATCAACCGGTAGGAACTGGTCTATACCCTGTACAACCGGGTATGAGCGATACATGCCGCCCGATGAAGTACATGCACCCATGGCAATAACCCACTTGGGGTCGGGCATCTGGTCGTATATTTTTTTTACTACATGCGACATTTTATAAGTAACAGTGCCGGCTACTATCATCAAATCGCACTGGCGGGGTGTAAAACGCATTACTTCCGAACCAAAGCGCGCTATATCATACCTCGGGTCGCCGACCGCCATCATTTCGATTGCGCAGCACGAAATACCCATAGGCATTGGCCAAACCGAGTTTTTACGCGACCATGCAATTATAGCGTCCAACTTTGTTGTAAAAAATCCATCTTGTTTTAGTTTGGCTTCTAATCCCATTTAAAGCCGCCTTTCTTATAAACGTACAGATAACCTAATTCCAATACTATCAAAAATATAAGCATTGGATAAAAAGCCGCTGTCCCGATTTGACCGAATAATTTTTTAAACTCCACTGCCCACGGGTACACGAAAATAACCTCAATATCGAAAATAATAAAGAGCATAGCAACCATATAATATTTTATCGATACTCTTTCGCGGGCAGTACCAACGGGTTTCATACCGCTTTCGTACGTTGACGATTTTTCACGGTTTGGTCTTTGTGGTCCGAATGCTGTTGAGGATAACAACACTCCGATTGCAAAAACTAAAGCGAATCCAATAACTATAAAAATAGGTATATACGATTCAATCATGGTTTTCTTTTCTCAATTTTTAAGTGTCAAAGTTATCCAAAATATCCTTCTTTGTCAATTTAAAGAGTAAAACCTAAAGAACACTATTTAAATAATTTATTGACCTAATTTTTACTTTGTATTGATCTCTATTCTAAATATTTTTGAAGTTAATGGAATTTCAAATGGAAATAAAACCGGACAGTAATATTTTAACTTTTTCCAGGTAAATTTTCTTCAAAAACCGAAGCAGATTAACCTTAATTAAATGAAAAGCGCTCCCTTAATTTATACCGGGGCACCAATAGTAATATATTGCACTAATTATTTTGTATTTTGCAAATTGTTGAAAAGAAAGCACAATTTTAACTCGTTATTTTTTTGAAAATATTTTGAAGATAAGCTTATCAATCATATTTGTTTTATTCGTAGTTTCCGTTTCTGCACAAACGCGCAGCGATAGCCTTGAGTATGTTCTTACCGACAATAATTTTAATAAGCTGAATTCCCGTTTTGATAAACAGCTAAATACATACTCGCTCAATACATTTTTATCTGTTCAGCAAAAATTTGATGATGTGTTTTTTACTCTTGGTGAAAATTACAATTCCACAGTTATAAAATCTACCGACCGCAGTCAGCGTGATGAGCAAAGGTTTTCATTCACCGGCGGTTACACTTTTTCCCCAAAAATGAATATAGGTTTTGGTGTGCACAATAATATCTATTCGAATAATAGACGGATTGAGATTAACGAAGCATCCAACTCAGATATTACCATCCAGCCTCAATATAAACCTCACCCACAGATATTTTTAACACCTTTCTTTGGTTATTCAAATAATAGGCAGGTTGGTGAGAATGATTATGGATACTTGTACGGCGGTGAGGGTTTAGTAAATAATTTAGCCGTTTCCGATTTTAATATTTACGGCGAAGTAAAATTTAAAAATGAAGATATATTTCCGAGAAACAATAAAAACAGATATTTAAATTTTCTTTTAACAAATTCTTTTTCCCCGGATGTTAATAACTCTATCAATTTTGTTTACCAACTAAATAGAAAAGATTTTTATTATGAAGCTGACTCATTAACTTCACGTTATTACAACATTGCAAATAACATCCAGAGCCGTGTAGAAACAAATTATACAATGCAGGACAGGCTGCAATACAATCAATTTCTCGGTTTGTTTTATTTTGATTTACTCGGCAAAATAGTCTGGAGAAAAGTTGACCGTGACACACGATATAAAAACTTTGAGAATATTTCTTCTTCTATTTTTGATACACGAATTGAAGAACTAAAGTTTGAACTTGAATCTACAACTTCTTATACATCGGATTCATTTACCGGATCAATCCGATTTATGCTTTCTGAACGGGATGAAAAAAATATTGTTAAGACCATTGAAAATGTGAGTGATATTTTTTACGACCAGCGGACTGCTCAGGAAAATAGAAAAAATAATAACTCTCAACGTGCATCACTCTCCATCTCAGGTTTATATAATATTACAAAAAAAGATATGCTCTCTTTCAGTTTATTTCAAAATAAACTAAGATATGATACCCCCAGTGATGATAACTACGATGACCGGGACGAAATTCTTTCGATGGCTCGTATTAGATATCTGAGAATATTTAATCCTTTGTTTGAAGGTTTTCTAACTGCAGAGGCTACATTCAACCACACTGTTTATATTTTTTCTGAAAAAAGTTCAAACAATAATCTGAATAGAATAATACGCCTATCCGCCGGTGGAACATATCACGGGAAAAATGTATCGTCACTAAATACTTTTGATGTTTCAGCGAACTATACAGTTTATGATTTTGAAGATTTAAACCCGAACTACAGAAGTTTTTCATTCAGACAATACACAGCAACTGATTCAACCACAATAAGGTTAACGAAAAAACTAAATTTGAATCTTTACGGCTATTTAAAGCTATCGGAACAGGGTGATTTTAAGTGGAATTCCTTCACAATCAGACCTACCCGATATTTAAAGGAAATTTTTGCCGAGCCTAAACTTTCAGTAAGATACTACGATATTATATTAGCTTCCGGCATTCGTTTTTTTTCGCTTTTAACCTTTAATTATGAGAAAAAACAAAAAGTTTTGGATACGGAATATGTTAGCACCGGTCCTGTGGCAGAAGTTATGGTGGATTTAAAAGACCGCTTGCTTATTAAACTTTATGGATGGTACGAATTTATACGATTAACCGGAAATAATAAAAAAGAACAAACAAATTTCTCTTTACAAATGTTCTGGAACTTTTAATAATTGAAAAGAGTTTTTTTTTTATTATCTTTTCCCTCAAAAACGGAATCATATTGGCGCAGGAAAATTATTATATCGAAATCGAAAGCGATCCGAATAATCTCATAACAGTTGAAGAGTTTGTAAACTACTTTGCGAGAGATTTAAACGTGAACGAAGAAAAGTTGAACGGGCTGATGCTGTCAGTAACCGAGGCGGTTACAAATGCTATTATTCATGCAAATAAGTGCAACCCCGAAAAGCTTGTAAAGATAAATGCCTATAAAAAAGAAAACCAGCTTTTTATTTCCATCAAAGATGAGGGGCATGGTTTTGATCCCTCAACAATTCCCGATCCAACAGAACCTGAAAATTTATTAAAGGATTCGGGACGCGGTTTATATTTAATGCGAATATATATGGACGAGTTGAAATACAATGTAACGGGCGACGGCACAGAAACTATATTAGTTTTAAACATGGATTGAATATACCGGTGGGAAAAGCCCAAAAACATTTCGTAATTTTTAACTCTAAGGAAAAACCTAACGCGAAAAAGTATTTATCTTACCATTGTAATAGCACAATAGAAATGTCATAGATACGACTCGATAGAAATGTCAGTAG
>CAYJPN010000022.1:0-92186 GCA_964372115.1 uncultured Ignavibacteriaceae bacterium | reverse complement strand
TCGAGATGCCCGGGAGTGAAGAGATTGCTTGAATGTCGGTGGCTTCGATACATTCCGGCTGTGAGCTCAGTTAGACCGCGGATTTAACGGATGGTACGATTTGCCGCGGAAGTTAAATTTTCTGAACTATGATTTGTCTGATTGTCGTGATTTAATGATTTTTTGTTTTGGTGTAACAATTTATTAGAATGGGTAAAACTGAATTCATACAAATCATTTTAATCAAAAGAATCATAGTTCAGATAAGTGCAGAAAAATATGCGTTATTTGTTAATTTAGTACTCATGTGCTTTAATTTTTATAAAGGAATTAATTATGTTAAAAATTGTCGTTCCAATAATATCATTTTTATTTTTAATAGCTATTCCATGTTTAGCTCAAAATAATGATTCTATAATTTTACCTTCGCCGCAAATTGGCTGGGATTCTCTTCAAAAGAAAATTCATTATCCAACAATTGCAAAGAGAGCAGTTATTTGGGGTGCTTATGAAATAAAATTAGAAATAGATTCAACCGGAAAAATGGTTGAATTTAATTTACGAATAGCAAATTATGAGATAGAACATTATAAATACAAAATTACTGATGATTATCATGTTTTCTATGAGCATTTAATTGAAGTTTTTAGCAATTTAATTTGGAATCCGGGGCAGATAAATGATGAACCCAAAACGATGGGAATTACTATACCCATAGTCTTTTATTTTAATGAAAGAAGAGGCGCGGCTCCAACATTATTTATAAATTCAAAACCATCCTACCCCAATTAAGAAATTAATTATTGGTGATTATCAGGCTCACAAAGCGTTGTTTTTAAAATGTAGCAAGTCCGATAGCCTCTGGTAGTATTAGGAATAAGCTGAAGCGTTTAACTTTTTTGTGTAATGGTTGCTTTCATTACCGCACTTCCGAGCTTCGACAAACTCAGCCGCCGGGCGGCGCTGAGCGAAAAAATCATCGTAAACGATGATGGTTGTTTTTTATAAATTTAATTACAGCAGTTAGAAATCTTAATTGAAATTAATTTCTAAAATGAAGGTTGATCTGTTATGAAAAAATTTTTATTTGTATTCATTTTTGTTGTTGGAATAGCGGCAGAATGTTTTTCTTCTATTGTTATTGGTTGTTGTTATAATAATGTGTCTGTGTGGAAATATTGGGAGATGGAAAATGGCGGGTTAAAAGAAAAGATGTTAATCTTTAATCAAGATAGCATTCCGGCAGCAATTCAAATTACGGTTTCAAAATATGTACCCAACGGTATGTCCGGCAGTCTGCAAAACGATTCTGCATTCGGTGTAGTCGGCGGACCATGGGAAATACCTGCTTATGAATATATAATTGTTGATGCCCCTCAGTTAAGTTTAGCGGACACTAACGATAATTATTATAAATTTACAAAAATATTGACGGATACTTTAATAAGCTGCGGCTACATTATGTTTTCTAATCATAAACCGGCATTTATTGAAGATGGTTTGCATTATTATGCATCCCAGGATGCCTCTGGTCATTTAAGTTATGATGGTTTTTGGTGGGAATATAATTCCTTCATTGTTGAGAGCGGGCGCGAATCAACTGTTCATCTTAATTTGCTTAAGAAAATTTTTATTAAAAATTGGGGAGAAAAATGTAAACTGAAAGAAGTTTTAATTTTCAGTTGGGCTGATTCGGTCCGTCAGAATACAATATTTCCGTTAAACGTTCGAAGCGGGGACCTTGTTAGTCATTTTGTATATGCAAGAGATAAATTAGATTCCTGGCATCCTTCTTTAGAGTATATGCTTGCTTGTGAAGTTTCCCCGGAAACAAATAATTCTGAAGTAAATAAATTTTATAATATAGAGTTCGATATAATTGCACCACCGGTAACAAAACCCGAATTAAAAACAGTAAATATTTTAATTAACTGCGGTCCCTGTACGAATAGTTTTTATATACCGTTTATTGTTCACCCACGCCGAACGAATGATCTTTAGAAATTTTACTTATTTAAAAATTATGAAAGAAAAAGTAGACAAACCAAAGCTTTACGATTCTGAATCAATCCAGAGGAAAGTTTTTAGAATACGGGATAATCAAGTTATGCTTGACAGCGATTTAGCATTGTTTTACGGTGTTGAAACCAAAGCCTTAAATCAAGCTGTTAGAAGAAACAGCGATCGTTTTCCGGAAGAATTTATGTTTCAACTTACCGACAGTGAATGGATTTCTTTAAGACCCAAGGTTAATACATCAAACGATGAACCTTTAAGGTCACAAAATGTGACCTTTAAAAATGGTAGAGGAAAACATAGAAAATATCTACCTTATGTCTTCACCGAACAGGGAGTAGCAATGCTTTCCGCTGTACTCAAAAGCGAAACGGCAGTTAAAATGAGTATTCAAATTATCAGCGCTTTTGTTGCGATGCGTAAATTTCTTGCAGCAAATGCAGTAGTTTTTCAGCGGTTAGATAATTTGGAGTACAAACAGATTGAAACCGATAAAAAATTCGAAAAGGTTTTTGATGCTTTGCAGCGAAAAGACCTTGAACCAAGGCAGGGAGTTTTCTTTGAAGGACAAATTTTTGATGCTCATAAATTTGTTTCATCGCTCATTCGAAAAGCTGAAAAATCTATTTTACTTTTAGACAACTATATTGATGAGTCAGTGCTCGATTTATTAACAAAAAAGAAACCTATTGTTGAAGTTATAATTCTTACAAAAACGATAAGTAAAACATTAAAGCTTGATGAAAAAAAATTTAACGAACAATACGGCAGTTTAACAATTAAGCAGTTTAATAAAGCACACGACAGGTTTATCATTATTGATGATAAAGATGTCTATCATTTTGGTGCATCGCTGAAAGATCTTGGTAAGAAATGGTTTGCTTTTTCAAAGATGGATAAATCAGCATTTGTACTTTTAGAGTATCTGGAAAAACTAAAAATAGATGAGATAGCGTAACTGGTTCCAGCCGCAGCCTGAAGTTATGCGGTTAATTAAATAACCGCATCGTTCACGATGAGGTTTAGCTAAATTAGTATACAACCCAGGTGTACTGAATAAATTAAAAATAAATAATACAATGCTTTTTTATAAACTAAAAGCATATGGAAATCTTTTTAATTAATTTTCCAACGGTATTAAATTTAATTAGAGTAAACAGAACTCAACAAAAATTTGGTTATTATGAAAATATCAGTTTCAAAAAAAGATTTTAACATTGCAGTTGAGAAAGAAATAATCACAGATCAGCAAGCAAACAATTTGTGGTTATTGTTTTCAGAGCATAATGATTCTAATATTACTTTTACCGGACTGAATGTAACATATTATTTCGGGGCTATGATCATTATTTCCGCAATGACATGGTTTGCAACAGAGGCATTTGCAAAATATAATTCTATAGGGTTATTGATAGTCGGTATTTTATATTTTTTCGGTTTATACATATTTGGGAAAAAACTTTATCTATCAAAACGTACTCAAATACCTGGCGGTCTTCTTTTAACCTCGGCAGTTTTTATGGTGCCCCTAATAGTTTTTTCAATACAAGATTATTTTTCAATTTGGGGATATGAAGCCCCCGGCAAGTACAACGATTATTATACATGGATAAAAAGTGGTTGGTTTCTGATGGAATTAGCAGCCATTGTAACTGCCATAATATTTTTATTCAAATATGATTTTACATTCTTAACTTTTCCGTTAGCATTTTCGCTTTGGTTTTTGTCCATGGATTTAACCCCGATTTTCTTTAATGAAAATGAATTTACCTGGGAGCAGCGTAAGTTAGTTTCACTAATCTTTGGATTGATTATGTTAATATTCACCTACTTCATTGATAGGAAAACAAAAAAGGATTATGCGTTTTGGTTGTATCTTTTCGGTATGTTATGTTTTTGGGGCGGTTTGAGTTTAATGGACTCTAACTCTGAATTAAATAAATTTATTTATTTCGCTATCAATCTTTTGTTGATATTTATCTCCGTTTTATTCAATCGCAGACTTTTTATTGTTTTTGGTGTATTGGGAGTTTATGGTTATCTATTTCATTTATCAAATATTGTTTTTAAGGACTCACTTTTATTCCCTGTTGCTTTATCTTTTTTTGGTATAAGTATAATTTGGTTAGGAATAAAATATAACAAGAACAAAGACAAAGTCGATAGTATTGTTAATTCGATACTGCCTGCAAAATTTAGAAAATTATTACCAACAAGTAGATTGTAGAGATGCATGCGATACTTAATCGTAAAATAAGTTAATATGTCGCTGGTTATAGCTCAGGATAATTTGCTCCCCGTACCGCAGCCTGAAGGCATGCGGTTATGTAAATAACCACATTGTTACGATGTGGATTAAAAAGAATAATTATTATATCAGGCCTTTGTTTTAAACGAAGATGTTGGAGTAATAGAAATTAAGTCAATAAGCTGATAAGGTTAATAATGTTTTTATTGTGCGGTGTTACTAAGGTTTTAAAAAGGAAATAAGGTTACTCGCGATTGATTGCTTTTTACCTCACCCCTTGCCCCTCTCCTAAAATAGGAGAGGGGATGGCGCTGGGATTGTTCTTCGAACAACCGGTTGATGCGGCATATAAATATGCCGTTGTTAGGTGATATTGTAATAAAAAATGTAGGGATAGAACAGTATTCTGTCCCTGACGGGCTTTGGTATAATAAGCCAATTACACTTATGAAGAAAAGGAATATGAATGGACTTCTGCATGTTAATCTATGTTCTTTATTCATGAAGTTGTACTGTATAACTATTATTAAAGGAAAAGTTATGAAAACATTTATTACCGCTCTTTCTTTGTTTTTTTTAACATTAACAAATCCATTACTTGCACAGCAGTGGTGGAATGTAGGTACAGCCGGTTTTTCTACTAGTCGTGCAGATTACACTTCAATTGCAATAGATGGAAATGGAACTCCTTATGTTGCATATAAAGATTATGGAAACTCATATAAAGCAACTGTAATGAAATATGACGGAAATAATTGGGTAAATGTTGGCTCAGCCGGTTTTTCTGCCGGTGAAGTATCGTACACCTCAATTGCAATAGATGGAAACGGAACTCCTTACGTTGCATATGAGGATTGGGCTAATTCAATTGAAGCAACTGTAATGAAATATAACGGCAGCAATTGGGTTAATGTAGGTTCAGCCGGTTTTTCTGCTTTTGTGGCATTATACCCTTCAATTGCAATAGATGGAAGTGGAACTCCTTACGTTGCATATCTGGATTGGGGAAATTTAGGTAAAGCGACTGTAATGAAATATAATGGCAGTAATTGGGTAAATGTTGGTTTGCCCGGTTTTTCAGCCGGTCAGGCATATAACACCACAATTGCAATAGATGGAAGCGGAACTCCTTACGTTGCATATAGTGATTATGCGGATTCAAATAAAGCAACTGTAATGAAATATACTGGCAGCAATTGGATAAATGTTGGTTCCGCCGGTTTTTCAGCCGGTACGGCTAATCACCCCACAATTGCATTAGATGGAAGCGGAACTCCTTATGTTGCGTATAGTGATGGGGGAAAATCAGGTAAAGCAACTGTAATGAAATATGACGGAAATAATTGGGTAAATGTTGGTTCAGCCGGTTTTTCAGATAGTTCCGCAGATAACACCTCAATTGCAATAGATGGAAACGGAACTCCTTATGTTGTATATGGTGATGGGAGCATTTCATTTAACGCAACTGTAATGAAATATAACGGAAGTAATTGGGTAAATGTAGGCTCATCCGGTTTTTCTGCCGGTGAAGTATGGCACACCACAATTGCATTTGATGGAAGCGGAACTCCTTACGTTGCATATAGAGATGAAGGGAATTCAGACAAAGCAACTGTGATGAAATATTCAATCTCAATTCCTGTGGAATTGGAGTCTTTTTCAGTATTTATAAATGGAAACGATACATTGATAGAATGGCAAACAGCCACAGAAGTAAACAACCTCGGATTTGAAGTTCAGAGGTTAGAAGTCAGAGATCAGAAGCCGGAATGGGAAAAAATTGGGTTTGTTAAGGGGAATGGAACTAGCACCGTTTTGAGGAGGTACTCATATTTAGATAAAGCTGTAAGCAGCGGAAAATATTTATACCGCTTAAAGCAGATTGATAATGACGGCGGTTATAAATATTCGAAGGAAGTGGAAATAACTATAAATAAACCTGTAGATTTTTCATTATCACAAAATTATCCCAATCCATTCAACCCAACAACAAAAATAAAATATAACATACCAGCTGCCGGCAATGTAACTATAAAAGTTTTTGATGTACTCGGTAAAGAAATAAAAACGTTGGTTGAAGAATACAAAGCCGCGGGAAGTTATGAAGTAGATTTTAATGCCAACGAACTACCAAGCGGAGTTTATTTTTATCGCATAGCGATCCATTCGGATAGGATTGTTAGCGGCAGTTTTTCGGAAACTAAGAAGATGGTTTTGATGAGGTGAGGTTAGCTTCTGGAATGAAGAGAGTGTAGTCGACGTTAATCATTTTTATGGAGTTTAAAATGAGTAAAATGTTTTTTTTATTGTTCATCTTTCTATTTGTGAAGATTACTTATTCCCAGTTAGACTCTAATCGTTACTTCCCATTACAGATTGGAGATCAATGGGACTATAGAGTTGATGTTCATGTTCCAGGAGGGAATATCTCTACGGAATATTTATCAGTTTCTATAGTAGACTCACAAGTTATTGATAGTGTGCGGTATTTTGTCTTTTCTTCCAGTCTTCCGTTCACTTTTCCAGTTTCAAAATATTTTAGATCCGATGAGGATAAAGTATTTTGTTATGATGAAGAGGATTCATCAGATTGTTTTATTTATAGATTTGATTTACCGGTCGGGATAAAATATTATAACTGTAAAAATTTTGAAAATGAAATCTCCTTTATAGATACAGTTTATTTTTGGGATCAAATGGATATAATTCAAATACAAAATTTGAATCAATTTTCGGAACACTATGGTATATATGAAGCATTTGTTCCGGGTATTGTGGAATATTCATATTATCTTTTAGGGTGTAAAATCGGTGGCATATTATACGGGACACTTCTTTCTGAAAGAACCGAAGAAATATTTCAAAATTATCTTATTGAGCAAAACTATCCCAATCCATTTAACCCGTCAACAAAAATAAAATACAACTTACCCGCTGCCGGCAATGTAACATTAAAAGTTTTTGATGTACTCGGTAAAGAAGTAAAAACTTTAGTTGATGAATACAAAGATACCGGAAGTTATGAATTAGATTTTAATGCAAATGAATTATCAAGCGGAGTTTATTTTTATCGCATAGCGATCCATTCGGATAGGATTGTAAGCGGAAGTTTTATTGAAACTAAGAAGATGATTTTGATGAGGTAATTTTTTATCATACAAAAATTCAAGACGAATTGATTGGTGAATCTCGATATGAAAAAAATAATAGTACTTCTGCTTTTCCCGATACTGGTTTACTCTCAAGAGAATACCGGGGTTGTACAGGGAAAGATTATTGATGATAAAACCGGTGAAGGATATTCGGGTGCATTCATCAGTTTGAAAGATAATTTGAGAACGATGACTGACGAAGAAGGTTATTTTGAAATAACAAATGTCCCATACGGCAAATATATTTTAGTATGCAGCGGGTTATTTAATTATTTGAAAGATACAGTTACAGTTTCTTCTGAGAATGATACGATTTTTAAAAAATATTTCTTTAAGGGATTTACAAAAGCACGAATGCCTGTCCCGGATTCTGTAAAAGAATATCACAATTTATTTTCAAACCTTAAAGAAAGTGAAATTTTAGAAATATTTATTGACAGTACTGACAAAAATTATGATTCTGTTTATGTTACTTTTAGGAATAAGACTGAATACCCGGTTTATTTAATAGAAGATTTAATTTGTTTCCCCACTATTACTTTTCAATTTATAGATGAAAACAGCAACATACTTGAAAGCTCAATCCCGAATTTGGGCTGCGATATTGTTCAGAGTTACTTGCCGCGAAAAGAAAATCTTATTAAACTGAATTCAAAAGAATCACTAAGTTATGTTTTACCGCTACTGATTTTGGATTCATACAAAAGCATTCCGAATTTTACCGGAAAATATTTATTAAATATTGTATATAGTGTTCCGCAGTACGAATACGTACCGCTTAGAACCGTTGAAACGGAAGATGAAATCTATAAAAATTATAAAGAAGAAATTGAAGTATTAAACCTTGCGGTCAAAGGTGTATATACTTCGATAAATGAAATGGAAGTTATTAGATGAAGATAACTTGTGTGTAATCATAAACGATAATGAAAAAATTTGAAAACTAAATTTTAATGTTTTAAATTATTTACAATTTAATTGGATAAGAATATGAAAAAGACTGTTGTTCTAATATTCGTTTCTTTATTTATTACCCGCTATTGTTACGGGCAGTGGTTTTGGCAAAATCCGCAGCCGCAGGGTAATGCTTTACTCTCGGTTCAGTTTACAGATGAAAATGCCGGCTGGGCTGTAGGTCCCAGTGGGATTATTGTAAACACTACTAACGGCGGTGCCGAGTGGAATATAAAAAAGAGCGGCACTTATGAAACTTTATATTCAATCTTTTTTAATGAAACAAACACCGGCTGGATTGCCGGCAGCAATGGAGTTATTTTAAAAACAACCAACGGTGGTGCCGATTGGTTTACGCAGCAGAGTTCAACAAATAATTCGTTGAAATCAATATTTTTTGTAGATGATTTAACGGGCCGGGCTGCCGGAAATTCGGGGACAATCATCAATACTACCGACGGCGGTACAACATGGACTTTACAATCTAGCGGAACAGGCGAAGATTTAAATTCAATTTGTTTTGCGGACGAAGACAATGGCTGGGCAGCAGGCGGTAACGGAACTATTCTTTTTACAACCAACGGCGGGGCTGTTTGGTCGGTACAATCAAGCGGAGTAAATGCGTCATTAAGTTCTATTTTTTTTATTGATACAAATACCGGCTGGGCAGCGGGAGATTATATCATTTTAAAAACAACAAACGGCGGCAGCGAGTGGATTGTACAGAGAAACAGTAATGTCTGGTACTCATCTATTTATTTTAAAGACGCAAATACCGGCTGGGTTTCGGGTGATTACGGAGAAATTTTAAAGACAACAAATGGCGGTACAGACTGGATTTCGCAGAATAGTGGATGCCAGGAATTTTTATATTCAATTTATTTTGTTAATGAAAACAACGGCTGGGCAGTCGGTACTAATGGAAGAATTCTAAAAACAGATGACGGCGGCACAAACTGGAATTTTCAATCGGAAGGTATAGGATTTCATCTTAACTCAGTGTACTTCAATGATTCAGAAAACGGCTGGGCAGCAGGACACGGGGGAATAATTTTAAAAACTACAGACGGCGGAGAAAACTGGAATCATCAAACGATTGGATATGATATTTGGTTATACTCTATTCATTTTATTGATGCAAATATCGGTTGGACTTCGGGAAGCAGCGGAAGTTTATTTAAAACTACAGATGCCGGTGAGAACTGGTCCTCGCTTTCGGACGGAACAAACTCTCAGATTTATTCAGTTTATTTTACTGATGAGAATGTCGGCTATATTTCTGTTGGATCCGGTACAATTAAAAAATCAACAAACGGAGGAGTAGATTGGTCTCAACAAACATCAGGCTTAAACTTTCCCATTTATGAAATCAATTTTTTAGATAATAACCTGGGGTGGGCTGTTGGTTTTGGCGGGCAGATAATAAAAACAAATAACGGCGGCGACACCTGGGTTCAACAAGTAAGCGGAACAAACAACGGATTAAATTCTCTTTATTTTATCGATGCGAATAACGGATGGGTGGTCGGGGATACCGGTGTTATTTTTCATACCACAAACGGCGGGGAGATTTGGACTCCGCAGATAAGTGGAACAAATAATAACTTATCATCCGTCTTTTTTATTGATGCTTATAATGGCTGGATTTCGGGGTGGGGAGGTTTGATTTTAGTTACCACAGACGGCGGTGAAAATTGGATTAAACAGGAAAGCTGTGCAAGTCATAGTTTGACTTCAATTTATTTTACGGATGCCAATACAGGCTGGGCTGTCGGATCATGGGGAACAATAATAAAAACTACAAACGGCGGTGTAACATTTTTGGAAGAAGAAACTGATGTAACACAGCCGAAGGAATTTATTTTATCTCAAAACTATCCCAACCCGTTTAACCCATCGACAAAAATTAAATATACCATACCCGCTTCGGGTAATGTAACAATAAAAGTTTTTGATGTTCTCGGCAAAGAAATAAAAACTTTAATTGATGAATACAAGAATTCCGGAAGTTATGAAGTAGATTTTAATGCAAGTAATTTATCAAGCGGTGTTTATTTTTATCGCATAGCGATCCATTCGGATAGGATTGTAAGCGGTAGTTTTTCGGAAACTAAGAAGATGGTTTTGATGAGATAAGAAAATTCCATGTGAAATTTTATACAATTTTTTTTCAATGACTATTATATGAACAGATGTATATTCTTTTATTTTCATGTAATTTTTTTCTATTCAATTACTTTTGCGCAAATTAAAGATGAAGAAATTTTTTCCGATGTTTTTGTTATCGATTCCTCATCAGTTTATATAACCAGCGTGAGTAAATATATTCTTACTTATCCGGGTGATATAATTAATGCAATTTGTAAAACAACAGACAGTGGATTGTCATGGCGAAAAATAGAAACAAATATCTCTGATAAAATTAATAATATTTACTTCACGTCTTTAGATACTGGATATATATCAGGTTACTACTCATACAATTTATTTAAAACGGTGGATGGAGGTGAATTATGGGATTTAGTGTTTACCTTTCCCGATGAAATTAGAGATTTGAAATTTATAAATTCTGAAATTGGTTTTGCAGCAGTGGGCAGCGACCAGATTTATAAAACCACAGATGGCGGTTACAATTGGACATATAATTTTTCAGGTTCATACCAATTCCGATGCAGTCGGTTAAGCATTGTAAATAAAAATATTGTTTATGCTTCAAACTGGTATAGTGATTTATCAAAGTCAATTGATAGCGGTGAAAATTGGAATTTTATGAATTTAGCTATTACTAATTACTCATCTTACGGAAACATATGCGGATAATTTAATTTCTTAAAACTTTATGGCAAATGAAACTTTGAGATTTTCCAGTTGATTAAAAACGTACGATTTGCAGTGAGATACAATTTGGTTCTAAATGCTGTTGGTTTCAATTCCGATTTTCGACTCAAAGATTCCACATTTATTAAGCTATTAAATTGGTGATTGAACAGTTACTTGATCTGTTTTTCACAACAATCGTTTAACTTCACATTTAACTTCTATTTTTTTTTTATTTCTTTCGAGTTGCAAAGTATGAGTATCTCCGGGCTTACCTCTTAAAGCGTCAACAACTGTTCCCATTGTTTTCCCTTTTACTTTCATATCATCTATCATAAATACTGTATCACCTTTATAAACTCCCTCAACAACCGGTTCACCGTTTTTATTAACAACACCCAAAACAGAATAGTTACCATCGAGCTCAGGTCTGAGGGTTAAGCCGACAATGTCAAAATCATTTACTTGATCGGCTTGTACTTTTTCGAAGTAAACTGAACTATTAGCATAATCAATCTCTACACGGTAAGAATTAAAAACATTTGGTCCGAGGAAACCGTCAACGGGAAACGCTGATTTTTTCGAATAGTCATCAAATGTAGGGAATTCATCTGGTAATGCAACCACACAAATTTTTGCAAAATTTACTCCTCCCCATTTAATTGAAGGAACACGGTATACTGTCCAGTTTTCTTCTTGCGGCCACCAGCCCCACATATTTGCACATCCGGCTGCTCCATTTACATAAGGCGTAAAAGAAAATCTTTGTTCGAAATTATTAATTGCCTTTTCTGAAATAAATGAAAATGAAGCTCCGTTATCTAAAGCAAAGCTTAATCCATCCTCTCCATCAATTTGTACAATTCCTGTTTCATTATTAATTTTAGCATCAACTCGTTTACCTTGATGCTTGATAGCCCCAGGCTTTGCGATCGTCAATGTTTTTTCTGGATAATCAAAAACTACATCGTATTTCATTAACACTGTTGATGGTAAATTTGCATCAATATTCATTGTTGTAAAAAGCCATTTGGGTTTCAGAACAACTTTTTTCCTCGTGCTTGAAAAATCTAACTTCATTTTCCCTAACTGAAGATTTATCTGAGTGGAATCAGCGTAAACAACATCGAATGATTCCTTGTATGCAAGCGTTAGATCAATATCGAGATCTTTAGCAAGAGATTCGCTAATAAAGAAGTTCGGGTTACCGGTATCGACCCAAAGCAATACATTGCGCCAAGTGCCGTCTTTCTTCTGTATCTCAGCTTCTACAAGCATTCTATTTTGATCATACTTAATCGGTACAGTTACGATATCCTGGTTACTTTTTGCGCAGGAGATAAAAAGCAATGTTAAAAATACAAGCAGACAACTTTGAATAATCTTGGAACTCATAACACACCTCAATAAAATTATTTATTTAGGAAAAGAAATATGCATTTGTCTAATTAACCACTTACCGTTTATTTTTTCAAGAACCCCTGTCCACCTTGCATTCTCCCACTTATAAGGATGTCCGTCCCACTCGCCGAAGTCATCAAGCAAACAGAAGAACCAAGCAACGTTTCCAGCTTCCGATAGTGTTATTCTTAAATTATTCACTTCTGAATGCGTTGCCTTAAATCTCGGATCCATCCAAAACGAATTGGCTGTTTCTTCCAGTTCGGCAAAGCCATCTATTTTAGAATCATCCGGATTAATGAATAACAGTGTTGAATCCTTTTTCACGGTACTGTAAAGTAAATCCAAATCTTTTTCCAAAGCCCAGCTAATGTTATCATTTATCACTTTTGCAATTGATTTTAGATCTTTTTCTTTTTCGTTAGCAACATTTAAATCATTTGTACAAGAGTAAAAAAGAAATACCACGAGGATAATTACTAACCTTTTCATTTGATAAATCTCCACAAAAATTTCGCAAATTTATTTTTATTATAATCAATTTTATTCCGCAGACAATTCAATAACGTGACCTGCCCTCCATTCGCCAAACGCATTTTGAAACCAACGATCAACAAGTTTCCCATCTTCTAAAAATTGCAGGGTATTTCTATAATTAAACGATCTTTCAGGAAAGGAAATTTCGCCTGCAATAGTTATTATTCCATCTGCAACACTCACATACCCTTTTTGATAAACTCCATCCTTACTAACTATCAGCACTGCTATTTTCTTCTCATTTCTATCCCAATAGAAATATCCTTCCGGGGAAGAATTTACTTCAGGAATAGAACTTTGATATTTTACAAATTTGCCCACCATAATAGGTGTAAAAATACGCTGAACACTCAATGTTCTTTTACCATCGGGAGTTTTTAATTCTCCACTCCATGTTTTGTTAACTAAAGGTTCAAGTATTTTTAGTTCTTCGCTTAATACCTGTCCACAAATTTGAACGGCAGATATAACAAACAATATTAAAAACACAACTGATAATTTTCTGTTATTCATTTAATTCCTCTTATGAAATTTGAAAGTAGTATTGTTATCTATCTATTTAGTTTATATGCTTCGATAGAATTTGTATAAAACGTAGGAATGATTAATAATTGTTTCTCTGCGATATAACTAATATCAGCCGACTGAATACCCGGTGTAGCCGTATTCAATATCATCGTTCTTTTCCCATTTGAAGTAACCGAATAAACTTTACCGTTATAATCGGAAACAATATAGTTACCGTTTCCATCAGGTTGAATACCGTCAATCATTGCACTGGCTTCAAACTGAACAAAGGTATCAATTGATTTATCATTTATATTTACTCGAAGTACTTTTCCATTTACGCCGATAAATAAATTGTTATCTTCTACAAACATCGCATTCGGGGACCCCAAATTTTCCAACCATTTTTCTAATCGCCCTTCGGAATATTTATAGATTGCATTTCCCGGCATATCGGAAATATAAATAGTACCGTCATCCGCAGCAGTTAGATCATTCGGTCCTACCACACCTTCCAACAGTATCTTTTCAATTATTTCTTTTTTCTCGATGTCAATTATATTAATCGAAGTTCGATCAACCACATATAAATTATTGTTGTAAAGAGTCATGCCTGTAGGCATTCTTAATCCCGTTATCCATTTTGCTTCAATCACTTCCCCATCAGTTGACAACTTCGAGAGATACTCGTGACCTTCATAAAAATAGTTAGAGACATAAATTGCATCCGTGTTCGGATCATATAAAGCAGATTCGGGAAGATTTATCCCTTCACTTTGCTTCCACTTTTTTTGTAATGTTTCATCGATAAAGACGGTTTCTTCATCTCGGAAACAAAATCCCCATCCTCCCATAAACTCACCGAGTTGCAGCAGCAATTCATTATCTCCTTTTTTTAACGGAAGAAATAGATTATCAAAGTAGCCTACAATTCCTAAAAATGATTTATCACGATATTGATAAGAAGAGACTCCAAGAAACATTGGCTGTTTATTTAAGAATACTGTTACAAAATCACTGTAACCAAAGCCGTAACGCATCAATGTATCTTTCTCTACTGTTATGGTTGTTTTTGCTAATATATAATCAGCAGCACGTGATTTTCTTGATAGATAACGTGAGACATCCACAATGCCTTCATCATCTGCATTAATACTTTGCCAGTTTATTGTGGAGAGCAAATCATTCCTTGGATACTTTGTGAAATCTGTTCCTATGTAAGGCAACTGCTCAGATATCTTCCAATCTTTAACAATGCCGCAGATTGGTTCATCCGGGACGACTTCCGGTAACGTCAAATCATTTTTTATTTCATAAGAAAAATTAGAATAGTAAGCCGTACCATTCATTGGGCCTGTTAGACCGATTGATCCTTTGCTTTCACCAAAATCTAATTGAGGAATTATCAAAACCGGTTCGGTATCGTCATTCCAAAATATTCTTGCTTGGTCGCCTGATAAAACAATTTTTAAATGATTCCATTGATCTGCAGGAATATCAAGCGAGGAAGTTTCACCCGGTCCGTTATAAATCTGCCAACTGTCAACTCCGTTAAATGTCGGTGCGTATTGCAGTGCATCATCATAAAACGGTGAACGGTGCGGACGAAAGTATATACGTTCATAATTTGATTGATCCTGAACACGGAATAAAACTCCGGGATATGATCGTGTCTTTTCTGTAGTAGCAATATCAACTTCGATGATTCCATTTTGTAATTCAACATCGTTGAGAAATGCAGTGCCAATTAATGCTTGTCTTCCAAGATGTTCAACTATTTTTGCACGACTTTTATCCCAATTATCGGAGTTAAAATCAACGGTTATTTTTTGAGCCAAAATATTCATTTCAAATATTAAAAGTAAAAAGAATAGAATTCTGAATTCAGATAATTTGGATTTCATATTATTACCTAATTTTATTTCTTAAATTAAATATTAAATATCATGTATCTCGCAATGCACCATTTAAGAGATTTAATGATTAAAGACTATTTATTTTGTGTTTTCGTAAATTCAATCACGTGTCCTGGACGCCAAGAACCAAACGCATTCTGATACCATTTATCGATCATCTTTCCATCAGAAGGAAATTCAAATGTATTTTTAAAATCGAATGTCCTATCGGGGAAAGAAATTTTCCCTTTCATTGTAAGCAACCCATCCTCAATCTCTATAAAACCTTTTTTAAAGACCCCACTACTATGCACAATTACAACAGTAATTTTTTCTCGTTTGTATCCCAATAGAAAAGACCTTCGGCATAGTCATTAATTTGAGGTGTGGAAAAAGTAGATTAATTATTTTTCCCGCCCACTTTGCCTTAAACTCGCAGGTTGTCGGGCAGGCTGCGTTTCCGTCAGGCGCGTTCAATTTTCCCGTCCAAATGTTGCCAATTAAAGGCTGTAATATTTTTAGATTTTCATCGAGTGTCTGCGCTATTGTTGTTAACTGAGCTGTATTTAGTAGAAATAATATTGCGCAAATACATTTTTTCATATGACTATTCCTCTATTTTTAATAATGAGATAATTTGTTGAAAACAACAATTAATTTACTTTGAGAATGCTTTTGCTAAGGTGATTAATAATTTATAGTTTTTCACTATTTAACCAACAGTTGAGAATTGTTATTCATCTAATCCATCCAGCCAATGAATAAGATTTAATGCAAATTGAGCATTTTGTGGAGCCTGCGCTGAATTGAAACCAACTTTGAAATTTTCATTGACAATTTGTGCCGTGAACATGGCAGCTTCACCAAACACTGCAATTTTTCCTTTCCCGAAATTTGTTATAGCACCCTGGTAAAAACCGTTTAGATTTTGAGAAGGAGTGCTATCTTTAAAAACCCACGCAGTATCAGGTTGAAGAGAGTAGTTTTCAGCAGTGAAGGATAAAACCGGAATTGCCTCAGACGGTGCCTTAAATGAAGATCCAGTAAAAGTAGCAACGGAATCAATCCTTTCACTCTCATTAATGCCATCGGTAATTAGCGATTTATTTAAAGTACCATTCTTTGATGAAAATATTGATGGCGGCCACGCCCTCTCCCTTGTATATGCAAACCCATTCAAAAACTCGAAACCGAATACTTTACCAAGATCATAAGCCGCACCGGCGAATGGCATATGATCCGCAATTAGAAACAAACTTCCCCCATCCTCAACCCATAATTTGATAACACTTATTTCATCTGCCGTAAAAGCCGAAGGATTTGGTAGAATCCAATCATCATTATTCGATGAATGCAAAGCATTAGCAATGATAAGAATTTTACAATTATTCAAAATATCTCTTTTTGTTATCGACTCATTAAGTCCCGAAACCCGGTATCCATCCGATTTCAAAAGCCTGGCAACCGGGTAAAAACCGCCACCTATTGTATGAAAATTATAATGAGCTCCATCGATATAAATTGATGGTCCGCTACCTACTGAATAAGCCGGCGAAGTTATTGTGTAGACAAAGCTGCTGTCCGGTATTTGCTGCGCCCTGTAAATTGACGGCAGATGAAGACAAACTATAATCGATAAGGTTAATAGATTAATTTTCATTTCACTCCTTTTTTATTTTTTCAATATTTTCGATGAATAATAATAGATCCTTATTTTTCATAATTTGTCCGTGCCCTCCAATAACTACCTCAATATTTTTCAGACGGTCTTCTATCCATTGTTTAACTTCTACACATTTTTCCGCATCCAGTATGTTCTTCGCTGCAATTGACGGTCTTCCATATTCTGAAAACAGATCACCGACCAGTAAAACTTTTTCTTCGGGAATATGAATTAAGATATCGCTATTGGAATGGGCTTTACCAAAATATTTCAAATTAAAGTTAACATCTCCCATTGAGATGTTCATTGTGTCTTCAAAAACTTTTGTCGGTAAAGTCACTTCGCGGTCATTCGTTAAATCGTCTAGGACATGCTGAAATCGGATTTTTTGAAGTTTTATTTCGAGACTATCCTGCCATTCGGAATCAATATTTTTTAATTGATTTTCATAATCGATAATAATTTTCCGTACTCCGGCTTTTATTTTTTCTTTATCCTTCCAGTATTCAGTCATTTCACTCGTACAATTTTCGTGTGCGATGATTACTGCATCAGCAAATACTTGATTCCCTCCGGTATGATCCCAGTGCGAATGAGTATTGATGAGATATGCGAAATCATTCATTCCATAATTTTGTTCGATAACCTTTCGATATTCGGTTGTTAATGAATTAGAAATTCCGGCATCAACTAAAACAATTCCGTTTTGAGTTGAGACAGCTATTACCGCTTCATAGCCAAATTTGATTAGAGATGTTTTTTTCGTAATGTTTTCTAATTTTATGAATCGCCCAATCTCATCAGCGCTGTTTTCTTTCCCTTTGCACGAAAGCAAAGAAATCGACGAAAGAATAATTAACACAAGCGGTAGTAATTCGGTGATAAACCGGCACTTTATATGAAGAATTATTTTTTTATAAATCATATTTAACAGACATCTACAAATATTTATTTGAACATCTTCTTTAAAATAAGGACAACGACGCTATTTCACAGACTAATAGATGCTTTAGAATCGCTTTTGTTTCCGTCCCAGAATATTATTCAATTAATTATGCGAAGATATTCGAAGAATAATTGTCCGCACCGAATTAATTTTCTTTAGCCCACGAAAAATGCTGTTGCACAACTCTCCATTTTCCATTTCGCTTTTCCAGTACGCCAGTCCATCTTACATTTTCCCAATTAGCCGGTTCGCCTTTCCATGTGTTGATGTCATCGAGCTCACAATAAAACCATACTACACTTCCTTCCTTCGAAAAGTTAATTCTTAAATCCCGAATCTCATGCCGGATAGCTTTAAAATCCGGGCTACCCCAAAATGACGAATCTTTTTTGACGGCATCAATTCCGAATTTTACTCTGGCATATGGAGTAACACTAATAAAATTGGTATCGTCGGAAATAGTATTGAAGAACAATGCGAAATCTTTATTTACCGCCCAACCGAATATATCATTGATTGATTTTTCAACTGCTTTTGAGTCTTTAATTATAATGAGCTGATTTTCATTTTCTTGATCACAGCCTAAAATTATTAGTGCAGCAAAGCCAGTAAAAAAGATGCAGTTTATTATTTTATTCTTATTGATATCCATTTTAATAATTTCTTAATTCTTCCAGCAACTTCTTTGCATTTTCATTATTCGGATTCAACTCGAGAGATTTTGGTATACTAATTTTCATTAGAAGTTCTTATTCCGTAATCGAGCCAGACGCGTTCAATATAATTTCGTGTCCCGGTTTTTAATGCTTCCAATGTCTTGCGACGAATCTCGTTTGTTGTTTTATTATCCTGATTCAATTGTAAAACTATATCCGTTAAGTGAAGAACCTTTACATATTCTTTTTCATTTAACAATTTTTCTGCTCTTTGATTTATTGCTTCAATTCCGGCAAGCTCCATCAAATCGTGATAAATGCTGGAAACTGGTTCGGTATACATAGTAACCGGATTTTCATCAAACCAGCCAACATATTCCTGATAAATTCCTCTTACAGTCCATTCAACCTTACCGAAATATTGCCCGATGTTAAATTTTTCGGGGAGTTTTATTTCCTTCATTAAAGTATAAACATCTTTACCCTCATTAATACCTTTTACTGTTTCATCATAAATATATTTTAGTGCGTCACGAAAATTTCCAACAGTCTCGTTTATATCTTTTTCTCCGGCAATCGGTGATCCGTGTCCGGGTAGAAAATATTTTGATTTGAATGATAACGCAGTGTCCATCGCAGAAATATATCCATTCATCGGACGGATCATCGTTCCCCTAAATGTGGAGTTGTTTATAAAATACTCGTAATAATTATCTCCAACAAACACAGAGGATAATTCCGGAATCCAAATTGTTGTATGATCGGGAGTTTCACCGGGAGTGTGAATCATTTTAAATGTTAATCCGCCCAAATTATATTCGTAGTCGTCGGCAAAAAATATTGTTGGCTCCTGACTGGAATTTGGTATCGGTGTTGGATCGGATGTGATAGCTTTGCCGGACCAAATTGCATTTCGTCTGTCGAAAAATCCGGCGAAATCCGATTGATATTCAAAGTATGTTTTAAATTCACGCTGCGCTATCACCGGAATATCTTTACCATCCTTCCATACTGCAATATCGTTCGAGTGATCTTGGTGAGCATGTGTAAGCAGTATTGTTTTCAGAGGATATTTTTCAATAACTTTTTTATAAAATGCAGATTCGATAGAAGCGCCTGCCGGATCGATCAATACGCTTCCATCCTTTGTTGTAACAAGATAAGAATTACACGAACCTTCAATCCTGTAAAGGTTGTCATTCAATTTCATATAATCGAGATACGTCCCGAACAACCAGCTTTTAAGAGGTTCTTCAATTTTAATATTTTTCATCCAGGTCGGAATGCGATCCCAGGCATAATCGAAAATGACAACAGAGCATTCATTTAAAGATGATACTTTTTTATCATCGGGTAGCCTATCGTGCTGATTAAAAGGATATCCGCTCGTAACCGGTAAAGATTTAATTTTCTCCGGATTAATTTTAGAAGAAATCACACCGCTGAGAACGGCCTGGTGAAGAAACAGTTTCCGCAAAAATGATGTACAGACGTTTTTTTGATAGGAGTCGTCACGAAGCAGAATCTCCAATTTTTCCGCCCACTCCGAACAGATTCCAAGTTTCGGATTTACCGAGAATACCTCACAATTATAGTAAGGTTGGATTTCGACATTATCAACAATAGTTTTCAATGTTGATAATTTTTGATATTCAATTCCGCACAAATTATAAATCGGCGCCCAGTAATCATTCGGCTCGGTACCGGGAGTGATACTGATATTGTTTGAAATCGTAACAGGTCGGAATGAAGCATCATATTTATTTTTAAGATCCAGCGCATCGAATGAGTTAAACACGACCACTCCCGGATCAAACCAAACTAAACTTTCAACTTTATCTTTGACAATTTTTTCGACCTGTGCGGCGGCAAAAGCTTTTATCGCCAAAGGATAATCCATAAATGATTTATCCATTTCAATTGGCAGTATTTCTATGTTTTTTCCCTGAAGTGAATTAGCGGGAAAGTTTTCTATATCACCCAATACTATATAAATATTGCATTCACTATAGCTGCCACTTAATTCACGGATACTTTTAATAAGAGCTTTGACTGATCTTTCCTGTTCATTACTTGATACATAAGTAACAACTGCAATTTCATTATTCTCCTTTGGAAAAACAAAATAATTAAAGCATATGAAGAACAAAAAGAATATTGTGAGTTTTCCCACGAAGCTTTTAAGAATATGAGTACTCATAAATCAAATTCTCCGATTGTTGATTATTGAAATGTTATTTACTTATTCCCTTTGAGAATCTTTAATTGATTTTCAGCATTTTGATTTTGAGGATTTATAAGCAATGATTTTTCATACATTTTAATCGCGTTCTCCGAATCGCCATTAACCAGATAGGCTTCGCCGAAGCTATCGAAAACATTCGCAGAGTTTGGATAAATGGTTGTGATGAATTTAAATAAATCTATTGATTCAATTTCCCGTCCCCACCAATAAAGGAAATAATATCCCAGCCAATTCAAAACACTTTCATCAAACAAGAGACTATCTGCATACACTTTTCTTGATTCCTCAATTTCCGGCAACGAGTGCTTCATCCCTTTTTCAATAATCAAATTAACAAAATAGGACTTGGATGGCGGCGGAGTTTGTCCGTTCTTCATCTCAAAAGAGATTTCAAAATTATTCTGATTATACTTCTCCAAAGATGTTTTTAATGTTTTTAATGATTCGGATCTATCATTTAAATGGGCTTCGAAAAATGCGAGAGCGCTTTCACAAACAATTCCGGATACACTTTTTGAATTTGTTGAAACCTCATCCCAATAACCCGGAACAGGCTTATTAATGCTAAAACCCGCATACGATGTAAAATCACCATGATTCGATGTTGGAATTAATATGAGATAACTGTCGCCGAAATTTTTCTTTTCAAAACGCGAGCTTGTCTTTGTCTGTGTTCGATAATAATCGATAAATCGTTTTTGTGTAAGATGCATCCACGGAATTGTAAAATTTTCTTCGTTATAATTTTGATGAGTATTAGGAAGCCCGGTATAATGCTGGTAAAGGATTGAACAATCGAGGCTGAATAAAGCTTTTACTTCAGGATGCCTCATGCATAACAACAGCGCCGAGATTCCTCCCAGATCGTAACCGTAAATTCCAATCTTTTCTCTATCCACATATGGCAATTCGCCTGCGACAGCCATTAGAAATTCCATATCCCTCACCTGTGTTTCAACATCAGCCGGAGTGATATTAACTAACCTGTACTGCGTACCAATCAAAGGAGATGAAACCACAACGAATCCGTGACTCGCGAGATATTCGCAAACAATAAAATTCGACATCGGGGATTCATAATACAAACCCTGCCCCATCACAATCATAGGGAAATTCCCTTTTGCCGGATTAGGATTTTTAGCTGCTATTGTTCCACTGTCCCATAATTTTTTTAATGCTTCGTCATCCAATCCTTTTCGTAACTGAACAGGGAGTGATGGAGATGAATAATCAATTTCTTCAGCCTTGTTATCAACATTAAAATCTTCAACAGCACATTTTGCGTAATCATTGAATTTCATTGTTTCATTCGATTGATCCGATGAAGGATACCAGATGTAAAATCTAATCGTTCTCGGAATAGGCTTGCCGTCCGTTAAAGAAAGAAACGTTCGTGAATAATCCAATTTTTCTTCAACACGAAATCCGGGCGTATATTTGCCTGGAGTTAATCCGCTAAAAAAATCATTTTCTTGTTGTGAAAAGATGCCGGAATAACTCGCCGCAATTATTATAAATATTCTCCATATCAGTCTTTTCATACTTTTTCCTTTAAAGAAATTTTTGTAATAATATTTGTATTAAATTTTGCTCAGTACAACCACATAAAAATAAAAACAAATCATCGAATTCTTGAGCCATTATATTGTCTCAGGTAAATATGTAATCAGTTTATTGCATTAATTAATTTTGCCAATCACCCCAGCCGTCCCAGCCGGGATCATTAGTTAATCGCTGCTGATTTGATCCATCGACATTCATTTTATACAATTCGAAATTACCGTCCCTCTCACTTTGGAATATTATAAAGTTACCATCGGATGACCAGCAAGGATTTTCATCTCTGCCAGCAGCAGTTGTTAATGCAATATCATTATTTCCATCCATGCCGCAAATATGAATTTCTGCTTGCGGTTTTCCACCGCTGAAATAGTTTTGTGCGTATGCAATTTTATTGCCGTCGGGAGACCAAACAGGAAATATTTCATGTCTTGAACTATTCGTAATTCTTTTTTGATTACTGCCCTCATTATCCATTGTATAAATTTCATAATTACCGTCTCTATTAGACATAAACAAAACTGTATTCCCGTCTGGTGAAACAAAGGGACGTTCATCCCTGGCTTCATTATTAGTCAGTTGTTGATTATTTGAGCTATCAGCATTCATCACCCAAATTTCGGTTCTACTTCCGTAATCTTTTATAAAAAATATTTTAGAACCGTCGGGCGACCACGAAGGATGTTCGATTGATACATCCGAGTTAGTTAATCGCTGAACCTCCGAACCATCGGTATTCATAATAAAAATATCCTGATTCCTATCACGGTCAGATATAAAAACAATCTGGTTTCCGTCAGGTGAAAAAGCGGGACATAAATCAGACGCTGGATTGTTAGTAAGATTTTGCAGATTGCTTCCATCAATATCCATAATATAAATATCCTTGTTTCCGCTTCTATCCGAGTAAAATACAATTTTTTCGTCGACTCTAGCATTCTTAGGCTGCGTAGAAAAAACGATGAACGAAATAGAATTTGCTAAAATCAATGATAACACCACGTTTCTGTTAAGATGTCTCATGAATAACTCTCCGTATATAATTATCTTTATTCTTACTTTACTCAATTAGAATTATTTTTCTAAAATCACTTTTATAGTTTCCGAATAAATTCCGATTCCTTTCAAATCCACAGCGCTCATTTTAATTAAATAAACTCCCGAAGCAAAATTTTTTCCATTCCAGTGGGCTCTATAATTGCCGGGCAGCTTGGTTTCATTCACGAGGTTCTCAATCTTTTCACCCAAAATAGTATAAACTGAAATTTCAACTGTACTCTCTTTAGGAATCAAGTATTCAACTATTGTCTCAGGATTAAAGGGATTCGGAAAATTTTGGTTCAGCTTGAATTGCGACGGAAATAATTTATTCCCATAAACCGATGTAGGTTTTGCCGGTATTAAATCCAATTTGCCGGAATTAAAACATGGTACAGCAATAAGTTTATCCCTTTTATTATAGCATATATTGGACGGACCGCTGTGCCCGCTTGACAGTTGGACCGGTGGATTGGTAAAAGTTGAATCGTAAAAATATATTGAGTTCGTTGCCCATGAAGAAAAATAGTAATTCCCGTTTTCATCTAAAGCCAGTCCATCGCAATTGCCGATAGGTGTATTGACGAGTTTAACAAGCGATGAATCTTCAAGGTATACGGCTTGAATAGGAGAACTGTTGTACCAGGAACAAATTAATAATCTGTTATATCTTTTATCATAGATGACATCCTGGGGTCTGGATGAAATTCCGGATTGCACAAGGACCGAGTAAGTTTGGCTTGTTAAATTTATCTTATATAGTCTGGCTTGTGTTGATGCTACCACATAAAGATTGTTGTTGTCATCAACGGTCATTCCATCCATCTGAGTAGTGCCGGGAATAGGTAAATACATAATCGTATCGTTTGGATCATCGAGTTTTAATCCTAGAATTGCCGGTCCGATTGAAACATAAAATGCATTACCGGTTATACAATTTCCCAAAGCGTGACCGGACCTTTGTTTAAAGTAAGTTTGATTTCCAGCTGAATCGATGGCTATAATGTTTCCATTATTCCAATTAGATACGAGATACCTGTTATTGAGTGAATCGAAAACAACACATTCTGGTCCGCTCAGTAAATTCTGTCCGCATAAATAAGGTGAAGAAAAAATAATAACAAAAAGTAATTGTACTAAATATATTTTCATTTTAGCTCCTTAGATTATTTGGATAAATCTTAATTGTAATTATTATTAACTAATGTTATATCTATTTGTGGTTAAGAAGAGTAGTTAGATAAATATTACCACCGTAATTCTTTACTATCAGACATTTGATACTATTTCAGCAAGCACATTTTTTTCATAGATACCCAGATATTATTAAGCTCAAGTGAATAATAATAAACACCGCTTGAAAGACCTTCAGAATTAAATTGAATAGAATGAAAACCTACCGGATATACTTTATTTGCCAAAGGTGATGCCACTAGTTTTCCTATTACATTATATATCTTGAGAGACACATTTGCTTGTTCACTTAAGTTGAAGCTGAAATTTGTCTGGTTGTTAAATGGATTTGGATAGTTTTGTAATAGATTAAAATCGGCTGGTAAAAAGCCATGACTTTCCTCTTCTATTACTGACGTAATTAAATCATTAAACCAGATTTCATTAGATCCTTGTCCGAAAAATGAGATGAAAAGATCAAGATCACTATCGTTATCGAGATCACCAATATCAAACCCGTGGTATGAATTATTCCCGCCTAATCTTAATCCAGAATCAAAGAAAGAGCCGCCTCCATTATTCAACCATATTTGAGTTGGTTTACCAAAAGAGGTTACAACCACGTCCAGATCCCCATCATAATCAACATCACCAGATTCTACCCAGCACCAATTAAATAATCCTAGTTCCTGCCCGCTATTGGAAAAATTTCCAGACCCATCATTAAGAAGTACTATAGCTGGTTTTGTCAAAGTAATTTCCCCGGGAATTATGAACGCATCAATATCACTATCACCATCAAAGTCGTTTAGGCTTACAGTGTTCTCATTAAAAGTGGCTGAGTTATCAGTAATATTAAAGTATGGAGTGAAATTTCCGTTGCTATCATTCAGCAAAATTGAATAACCTTCGTTTGCTTTTTGCAAAAATATATCCATATCTCCATCCGAGTCGAGATCAGCCCAGTTAGGAAATGAATTATCAGGCAGGGTAAAATCACTTAATGTAAATATTCCACTTCCGTTATTGTTATATACTTTATAATAAATTCGATTCGGCGGAGAAAAATGCTGAATAACAGCATCGAAATCATTATCACAATCATAATCAACAAGTGATATAAAGGTCTTGCTTAATAATGAATCTCCCAGATTTTGACCCGAATCAATGAACGTTCCGGAGCCATCATTAAAATAAATTTTTGTTGGTCTATAATTAAACTGACCACCGCTTGAAATATAAATAGCGCACGGAATGATTAAATCCAGATCGCCATCACCATCCAGATCTTTTATTCCCACACCATGCCCTTGAGGTGTAAGTAATTGACCAGAGTCAGTAAAGTTGCATGTTCCATCATTAATCCAGATTTTCGAATTATTACCCATATTAGCAGATATGGCATCAAGATCTCCATCTGAATCAACATCTGCAAGTTTTATCTGAAAAGTTTCAGCTGCCGGGAATATTTGGCTGCTTTTTGTAAATGAGAATGTCTGAACTGAAGGGTTCTGGATAATTTTTAACTGAGAATGAATGCTAATTGCATAAATTAATATAAAAAATAAGTTTAACAGATATATTTTCATTTTTAAACCTAAAATTATTTTGATAAATCTAAATTGTAATTTTTATTAATTGAAGTTTTGTTAATCACTTTTAAAAAGAGCACTTAGAAAAAGACTATAGCTATGACTATTTCATAAAAATCATTTTTTTAATCATTGTACGGTTTCCAGATGTCACTATATAAAAATAGATTCCACTAGATAATGTTGATGCATTAAAATCAACATGATAATTTCCTGCTGGCTTTTCTTCATTGACCAAAGTTGAAATTTCATTTCCCAAGACATCATAGACTTTTAAAGTTTGCCAGCTGCTTATAGGAGATTGCCAACTTATATTAGTGCTCGGATTAAATGGGTTTGGATAATTTTGTTGCAAATTGAATCCTTTCAAATTATAGGTTTCATCATCACTTTTTACTGAAGTAGCAGTATCGCCTAAGTTCTCATACCATCTCATTTGATTATTCCCCTGATGGCTGCTTCCGGCTACGATATCCTTATCTCCATCTCCATCCATATCACTTGCATATAAAGGCCATACACGATAAAAATTACTATCAACAATAACTTTAGTCCATTGGACAGGGTCTCCACCATTGTTGAGCCAAAGTGCGACTATGCCTTTTTCTTGCGAAGTACCAAGAATATCCTGATCACCATCCCTATCCATATCCGATGCATAAGCAATACATGCTTTATTAAAGTTATATTCAATTATTTGTTTTATCCATGGTACAGTATTTCCAATGTTATTTTTCCACCAACCAATTATATTCCCACCGTAACCGGCACCAACTACATCAAGTTTTCCATCACCATCAATGTCTGCTGTATCAACCCGGTGCGCACCAGAAAAATTTAAATCTATATTAAACTTAGTCCAGTTGATTGGATTGCCATTATCATTCCTCCACCAGACAACATCGTTATCAACAATTGAAGCGCCTATAACATCAATATCACCATCGTCATCAAAATCTCCTGCTCGAACAGATTTAGCGAGTGTAAAATTTGTGATTAAGGGTTGTTCAGTCCAGGTAATCGAATCGTTGCCGCTATTGTACCATACAGCAATCTTATGCAAATCAGATGAAGCCCCAAGCACATCAATATGCTGATCATTGTTGATGTCAGCAGCATAGACTTCATGTGCATTTATAAAAGTATTAGCAACTGGAAATTTTGTCCATGTTATCGGATTGCCGCCATCGTTTCTCCACCATGCAATTCCGGGCTGTCCCTGATATGCAGCTCCCACAATATCGAGGTCGTTATCATTATCAAAATCTGCTGCATATACTGAATGCGCTTCTACAACATTTGAAGCAACAATGATCTTTGTCCAATTTAGTGGCTTTCCTCCATCGTTCCGGAACCAGATTATTTCATCATCCTCTAGACTCGCCGTCAGTATATCGTTATCCTGATCACCATCTATATCGCATGCATAAACACTGCCCATCCCATGTGTAGTACCATCGACTAAATGCTGTTCAAAGCTTACCTGGGAATACAAAGGACCGAGCCCAACAAAAAATACAAAAGCACTAAAAAGAAAAATCGGAATGAGTTTTTTCATAGTCTATCTCTGGTTAAAATTAAAACATTTTTTTGTTCGAAAGTAACTCGCATTATTCTCAGGAAAAAATGAACACAGCTTCGCTACAGTCAGTCACATACTGAATTAATAAACATTTACCATATCTTTAAAACTGAATATAATAATGAAATTTTTAATTTCGGTTTTTTAAATCCGCATTAAAATATGGGTAACATTACTTCAACAGTCTTAAATACTACAATTGCAATTCTGCATTATAGAAGCCATTCTCAGAGTTACTGTTGGAAATCATCTTGATGATTTTCTTTTAATTTTCTTCATTAATCATATTTATTAGAATCTCTTCCGTCTCATCGATCGAATTTATACCTGTCTTCATAATTAAATTTCCATTTTTAAAAAAAAGAACAGCCGGACTATCTTCTATCTGATAATAACTTGCAATTTTAGAGTTCTTATCAAGATTATATCTGTAAAATTTTATTTGTCCAATATGTTTAACAGATAACCTTTCAAGAATAGTTCTCATTACATGTGCTAAACCCCAATAACTTTTTTCAAATAAAACTACAACTGGTTTTATTGATTCGATGACACAATTATGAAAATTACTATCGGTTACAATATTTATTGAATTTTCATTTTTCATAACTTTTTTAGATGTTTATTTCGATAAGGCAAGAAGCGTACCATTTTGTAAAAAATTAAATAAGGTAAGAAAACGAAATGTTTTGGAGGCAATTGGTATTATTTTTAGAACAAGACTTAAGGGTAGATTTCCAAATATCTGGGAATTCCCAAAATATTGGGATTATCTTCTTACTATTCCAAGCTTTCTCATTCTATATTCTAGAGTTGTAGGTTTTAATCCTAAAATTTTTGCAGCACCCTTTTCACCACTTATGCGCCAATCAGTTGTTCCAAGTATTTTCATTATATGCAGTTTTTCTATTTCTTCCAAAGTTTTTGCAGCATTATTATTATGGTTCTCCTTTGGATTTTCTAGTGAGTTTTCAAGGGTCAATTTTCCAGAAGAACTGACTATTACAGCCCTCTCAATCACATTCTCGAGTTCTCGAATATTTCCCAGCCAATTATATTGTATCAACTCTTCCATAATTCTTGGATTTATTGTAATGAATTTTTTTCCCGCTTTTACTGAATGTTTGGAAATAAAATGATTTACTAAATAAGGAATATCTTCTCTTCGTTCTCTTAATGGGGGAAGTTTGATTGGAAATACGTTTAGTCTATAATAAAGATCTTCTCTAAAAGTTCCTTGCTGAACAGCATTCTCCAAATTACGGTTTGTAGCTGAAATTATTCTAACATCAACCTTTTTTGATATTACTGAACCCACTCGCTCAAATTCTCCTTCCTGCAAAATTCTTAACAATTTCATCTGCATCTCAAGCGATAGCTCACCTATCTCATCTAAAAAGATGGTCCCGCCATCAGCTAATTCAAATCTTCCAAGTTTCCTGTTAATCGCACCGGTGAATGCTCCTTTTTCGTGCCCAAATAATTCGCTTTCTATTAAATTAGAAGGCAGTGTAGAACAATCAACTTTTATCAATGGTCTGCTTTTGCGTGTACTTAAATTGTGAATTGCCCGGGCTAATAACTCTTTGCCAGTTCCCGATTCTCCAAGAATTAACACGGTCGTATTTACAGATGCAACCTGCTCAACTCTGCTCAAAACTTTTTTGACTGATTCGCTCACACTAATTATATTTTCAAAATTATGAACCAGCTTAATTTCATCTTTCAAATAAATGTTTTCATTTTCTAATTTTGCTTTCAGGATCTCAACCTCCGATAATATCTCCCGTGTTCTTTTTTCAGCTTCTGATTTTTCTCTGACCTGCTCTTCAAGATTTTTTTTCTTTTGTTCAATTGTATTGACTTTTTTCCTGTATAAAGTTACAAGTAGGGCGCTAACAATCATTAATATAATAATTCTAAACCACCAGGTACTCCAGAATGGTGGAGATATAATAAACTGCACAGACACTCCCTCCTGGTTCCAGATATTATTATTGTTTGAACCTTTCACTTTGAATATATACGTCCCCGGTGGAAGATGAGCGTACGTTACTATTCTGGGCTGTGATAAATAATTCCAGGTTGTATCCACTCCCTCCAGCATATATGCGTATCTGTTTGCAGATGGATTCACATAATGTAAGGCGGCGAATTCAAAGCTTAAAACATTCTGATCATATGGAAAATTAAGCGCCTCATCTATATCACTAAAAGTCTTCGACACGTATTTGTTGAAACTAAAATCTTTACTAAATATTGATTTATTAAAAAGTTGAATATCAGTAATGACGATCTGTGGAATTACTAAATTCTTTTGCACCTTCTCAGGATGTACAACAGTAAATCCATTTGTTCCACCAAAGTATAAATCACCCGATCTGCTCTTCAAAAAAGATCCGCCATTAAATTCATCCCCCTGAATACCATCATTAGAGTTAAAATTCATAAATTCATTTGATTGTGTATCAAAGCGGCATAAACCAGAGATGGTGCTAATCCATAAATATCCGAGATCATCTTCAAGAATTCCTGTAATAAAATTGCTGCTTAATCCATGCGAAACATTATAATTAGTAATAGTAGAATCCCTATTAAAAAGATATAGACCAGAGTTAAGCGTACCAATCCAAATTCTTTTATTACTATCCTCAAAAATTGTTCTTACACTAACAGAACTTGTTTTTATTTCTTTAAACTGCAAGGGTTGAAATTTTGCGGCACAGAAAATTTCATTTTCGTTTTTTCCAAGGATAAATTTAAATAACCCTTGAGAATCAGTGCCAGCCCAAACAATGTTTTCATCTGAGGGTGATGAATAAATATCAAAAACGAAACCTTCCGGTGGCATTATCTTACCGGTTACCATACTCCCAAGACTTAAAACCTTTCCATCCGATTTATTAAATATTTTTATACCATCGGTGGTAGCCAGCCATAAGTTTCCCCATCTATCTTCATATATTTTGAAAATTGTATATCTGACAACGTTTCTATCAGATGAAGTGCCAATCCAATAATTAGTTGCGGGATAAATAACAGAATTGCTTGCTTGTTTTGGAATTTTATAAAGTCCATCCCATACTGTACCTACCCAAATCACACCGTCCCGATCCTGATAAATACTTTTAATTTCCCGATCGTTCAGGATTTGTCCTTTGTTATTTACAAGTGTAATGTTTTTGAAATCATTACGCACAGGATTGAATATATCAATACCAGTTACAGTTCCTAACCAAATGTTTTTATCATCATCTTCCAAAACAGACAATACTATATCATCAGACAAGCTTTTCTCATCCCAAGTTAGGTGCATATACTTATCAAAGAAATTATTGTTTTTGCTTCTCTTTAACAGTCCTCCTTTGGTTCCCATCCATACCACATTCGATCTATCAGATAATATAGAATGGATAGTGATATCATCAAATTTCAGTGATCTGTCTTTATCAAATATTTTTGATAACAGATGGTCGTTTTTATTCCATAAATACATACCATTACCATCTGTACCTATCCATAAATTACCTGAATCATCTTTTCCTATAGCAATCACAGAGCCAATTCGTCTCATCAAATCTGGTGAAAAATATTCATCTATTAAATATGATCGATCAAGCTGCTCTTCAACAGCATAAAGTCCGGTCGATGTTCCGATTAATATTCTTCCAAGATCGTCTTCATTAATTGTAAAAATGTTTGTTGCCAGAATTTTATCTTGATTTTTCATTTTAATTATTTGCTGGAAGACACCTTTATTCTGGTCCACCAAAAGTTCTAATCCTCTATCCGTACCAATCCAGATTCTCCCTTTACTATCTTTAAACAAACTTCTGATGATGTTGCTGTTTAAAGAATTTATATTATCATATCTATGCCTGAAATGAGCAAATTTCAAACCTATGGAATCCTTCTCCTCAAGGTTAAGATAATTAAGTCCACCGGAATCAGTGCCTATCCAAAGATTGCCATTATTATCTACAACTACTGATGAAATTGCGTTAGAGCTTATTGAATTGTTGTTGGTTGAATCATAAACAAATTGTTGGAATAGTTTTCTTTTACGATCATACCTGTTAAGTCCCGAGCTTGTGGCAATCCACAAATCTCCGACATTATCTTCAGCAATTGAAATTATATAATTTGAAGTAATACTTGAAGTATCTGATGAATTATTTAGATAAACTTTAAAATTATAACCATCATAACGATTTAGACCATATTGAGTTCCAAACCATATAAAACCTTGGGAATCCTGGAAAGAACATATAACCGAACCCTGTGAAAGTCCATCAGAAACATTAAGTATCTTAAATGTCAAAGGCATAGTCTCATATGACTGAGCATATGAATTAAATTGTAAGGTTGAAAAGCAGAAAAAGCAAAATATAATTAAAATGATTTTTGACTGAATAAATATTTTCATTTTGTTTAATCTATTTGCAAGGTGGTTCGACAAAATTTGCTTAGCAAAAAATAAGCAATAATATTTTAACAAATCGCTATTTATTTTGTGGAATGGCTTATTTGTCTGATTATCGGTTCATATAGTCGGTTTATTGCATTAAAATGTATCTCTTCATTAATAATGAGGTTCTATATGTCAACAGCCACATAATTCCCCAGTTGTAGATTCACAAGATTCCTCACCTCGCTTGCAAATGTAGCGATTATAATTTCTCATAAAAAATGATTCCTAACCGATTTGTTGAAAACTAATACGCAAGATACAGTGAATCGGATAACACGCCAGAGAGTAACTTGACCTTTAGGCTACTAAAACAAAACAATCGATAATATAGGGCATTATAGGTTAGTGTGGGGATTCGTCGAATTTACGGGCATAAAAAAAGTGCGAATTCTTTCGATATTCGCACTTTGTGTGGGCCCAGATGGACTTGAACCACCGACCCTCTGATTATGAGTCAGATGCTCTAACCAACTGAGCTATGGGCCCAAAAATTTTGAGGAACAAAAATAATACTTAGTTACGCGTTATGCAATAATTTTTGTGATCTTGTTAAACTTTTTTGAAAAAAAGTGTTACAATTCTAATGATAATATACGTATTGAATTATACCTACCGGAGTATCATCCCCTCCGTACCTTGTTTCTTCAATTAGATTGTTTTTCTCATCATATCTGAAACGATATTTTGCTACTTGGTTAAGTTCCGCATCAAAACTGTAAGAAAACTCTTTTCGCCCATTACTATCATAACTATATTTTATCATATACTCCATTGTTCCGCTTTTATCGTACCAGGTGTCTTTTACTAAATATCCCTCATCATTGTATTCATACAAATAGTATTTTTCTAAAATTCCTTTTTCGGAATAGCGCTCCGAACGGATTTTGTTGCCGGATGAATTGTATTCATAAGTGTATTTTTTGTCCAGCATGTCTTTACTGTTATAACGCAAAGTTTGTACCCTTCGGTTTTGCTCATATTTATAAACATACCGGTAATCTATATTTTCTTTTTTGTCAAATATTATAGTTTCTTTTTGAAGCCCATTTGAATTGTAAATTACTTTCGACAGCTTTTCACGGTTTGACGGTTTTCCACTCTTATCATAATCAAATTGAATTTTTTCAATGCTTATTATTTTCGAAGCGGAAATGTATTCGCGCTCAATTTCATCAAGATTTTTTAGAGGTTTTAGTTCAATGGTTTTGTCTTCCACCCTCTTTTTTTCCTTCGTGGTTTTTTCACTTGAGGAACAGCCGGTACTAAAACTAATAATAGCGGTCACGAACAATAACAAAGTAGAAAATAAAAGCTTTTTTATAATTTTTTTCATTTTAGCTCTTTGTATGCCTCAATAAGTTTTTCTTTTGTTTCGAGCAAATCTTGAGAAATTATTTTTACTTCACCGAGCACCGGCATAAAGTTGGTATCGCCATTCCAGCGTGGAACTATATGAAAATGTAAATGCTCGTGAATCCCGGCGCCGCTTACCTGTCCAAGATTAGCCCCGATGTTGAAGCCCTGCGGCTTATATATTTTTGTTAATGCGGCAGAAGCAGTTTGGAGTTTTTTCATTACTTCGCTGCTTTCATTTTCTGATAAACTTTCAAACACATTTGTGTGACGATAAGGCACTACCATTAGATGCCCGTTGTTATAAGGATATAAATTAAGCACCGTAAAAGTGAACTCATCTTTATCTACGAGCAAATTATCATTATCCTTAACTGATAACTTTTGCATATCGCAAAATATACATCCGCTGCCGGAATCTTTATTAAACGATTCAATATATTTTGAACGCCAAGGCGACCATAATTTATCCATATGACCTCTTCAAAAAAAAGCGGAAGAATTCTTCCGCCTTAAGTAATTTATATGATAATATTATTTTTCTTCTTCTCTCGATTTTTCGTACTCTTCAATAATCTTTGCTTCAACTTCTTTCGGCACCTCTTCATAATGAGAGAATTTGCGTTTATGAACGCCGCGTCCGGAAGTTAAACTACGTAGATGTGATGAATATTTGTAAAGTTCCGAGAGGGGTAAATTAGCTTTAATAAGCTGGAAATGTCCGTCTGATTCCATACCAAGAATTTTGCCGCGTTTAGATGAAATATCACCCATAACATCACCCATAAATTCTTCCGGTACAGTAACTTCAATTTCATAAATAGGTTCAAGCAAGCATGGGTTCGCCATCTGGAATCCTTTTTTGAAACCCTGGGAGGCAGCTAACTTGAAGGACATTTCATCAGAATCAACATTATGATATGTTCCATCAAACAGTGTAACTCTTACATCTATAACTTTACAACCGCACAGAACACCGCGCGCCATTATTTCCTGGATTCCTTTTTCTACAGCCGGAATAAATCTTCCCGGCACAACACCACCGACTATTGCGTCAACAAATTCAAAGCCGGTGCCACGCTGTAGTGGTTCCATTTTAAAGTGAACGTGACCGTATTGTCCTCTGCCACCCGATTGTTTTTTATGTTTATATTCAACATCTCCAACCGCACCTTTTATAGTTTCGCGGTAAGGAATTTTTGGTTTGGCTAAATCTACTTCAACGTTGTAACGTTCTTTTAATCTTTTCACTGCAAGGGAAAGTTGAAGTTCGCCCTGACCTGAAATTATTGTTTGGGATATTTCGGGATCGAATGCGACGTTGAATGACGGGTCTTCTTCGTGAAGAGTATGGAGACCGGCAGAAATTTTATCTTCATCTCCCTTAGCTTTGGGGATGATGGCTCCTCTTATAACTGCTTCTGGAAACTGGATGGGTTTTATTTTTACTGTAAAATTTTTTGAAGCAAGAGTATTATTAGTGTGCGAATCTTTGAGTTTTACTACAGCTCCCAGATCGCCTGCGTGTAACTTAGCTGCTTCTTTACGGTTGTGCCCGTTAAGTACCGATAGCTGGGACAATCTTTCGGTTTTATTGTTTGCCGTATTGAGCATATCCAAACCGGTTTGAACAGTACCTGAGAAAACTTTAAATAAAGAAAGTTCTCCAACGTGTTGTTCAGAAATAATTTTAAAGATAAACATTACCGGTTCTGCTTTTGTATCGGGCTTAACCAAAACTTTGTTTTCAGAATCCATTAACTGTGCTTCTTCACCTATTCTGTCTTCGGGACTCGGGAAGTAGTCGGTAGAAAAATCCAAGAAATTGTTCATCCCGATACCTTTTGTTGCCGATACTGCAAACACAGGAACAAGGCTTCTGTTAATTAAAGCTTTTTTTATTCCTTTTGTTAAATCTTCTTCAGATAGTGTTCCATCTTCAAAATATTTATTCATCAGCTCTTCTGAAATTTCGGCAACCTTTTCAATTAGTTCAGTTCTGTATAACTCAGCGGCATCCAAAGCGTCTGCGGGGATATCAATCTCTTCAACTTTTTTGCTCCCCGGCGCATCATATTTGTACGCTTTCATTTTAACAATATCAACCACGGTATCAAAATTTATCCCTTCATTCAAAGGATAAGTTACTGCAATTGCGCCGGCAGAAATTCTCTCTTTTGCTTTGCCAATAATCTCTTCAAATTTAGAGTGTTCGTTATCTATTTTATTTATTACAATTGCGGTGGGCAAGTTATACTCTTCAATAAACTTTGCGGTTGCCTCGGTACCAACTTCAATTCCTTCAACTGCTTTTAATAATAAAACAGCAGTGTCGGAAACGCGCATTGCACTTTTAACATCGCCTATAAAATCAGCGTAGCCGGGTGTATCGAGAATATTAATTTTTGAGTTTTTCCATTCGAGATGCAGAAGAGAAGTCGATATGGAAATTTGTTTTTCTATTTCATTGGGAGAATAATCAGAGATTGTGTTGCCTTCTGCAACTGTGCCTATCCTGTTTATTTCTCCCGCCGTATAGAGCAAGATTTCTGAGAGGGAAGTTTTTCCACTTCCGCCATGACCTATTAGCGCAATATTTCTTATTGCGCCAGCTTCGTATTCTTTCAAGGGATTTCCTCCTTAGACTTAAGGGTATGAAGGTAATTAGTTATTAATTTATTATTTTCTGTAGGCATTCCAAAACGTATTTACCCCATTAATTACAGCGGAAATATTTTTTGATAACTCATAGAGTGGCCCCTCAATTCCGCGTCTCACTTTTTCTTCTAACTTTAAAACTACGTCAATTCGTTCTTTTACATTGCCGACTATGCCATGAAGGCTATTAACTTCATTTTGGACATCGTCAGTTAAATAATTAATTCTATCGCTTAACTCCGTATAAGAATGAATCAACGGCTTCATTTCGTTGGCTAATTCTCTGATATCAGCCTCAATCTTTCCAATGGAATTGGTTATTTTTCTTATATAAAAAACCAATGCCAAACATAAGACAGAGGCTGACATCAAAAATATTCCTAACATTATATCTGAGAATAGCATAAAACTGATCTAACGCTTATGAATTTTTTGTTTCTTTATAAACGTCAACGCCGGCTTTTATAGCGTTTTTTAATTTCGATGCTTCAGTTTCCAAAGATCCTTTACCGTCAGCAACATAGTTACCTGCTTTATCTTTAGCATCGGTAAAAATTTTCTCGGCATCTTTCAATAATCCGTCAGCCTTTGCTTTGGCATCAACTATTATTTTTTCGCCTCTTTTTTTGCCTTCGTTTATCAATTCTTTTGCTTTTCCCTGGGCTTCGCTTATATACTTTTCAGCTTCGTCCATATATTCATCAGCTTTTTCACGGATATCGCTTCTAAGCTCTCTGCCGCTCTTGGGAGCGTACAATAGAGCCATAAGTGCTCCAACAGCGCCGCCTGCTAAAAAACCAATCAATAGGCCTTTACTGATGTTGTTCTCTTTCGACATGCCCAACTCCTTTCTTTCATTTATTTCAGGAGTTAAAATATAAGTACCCACTGCTTGAAAATCAAGAAAATGTTGGCATTAGTAGTGCATAATGGTGTAAAAAAGAAAAACCTCTCACAGTGGAGAGGTTTTGTAAACGTTTTGGAGACGATTAAGCAATTATTTAAGAAACATTTCTGTTTTTAGACATTTCTTCACTTTAACCAACTTGCTAAATAAAAACTTTCGAAGCGACCTTACCGGCTGTATTTGATTATTTGGATGTCTGAAATTGCGTTTCCAAAAACCGTTATACGGCTTTATCTGCTTATAATTTTTATTCAACTGTCTCAATCGCAATTTTTCCAAATCGTTTCTGATAGAGAGTAACGCTGATTATTCCAACAAGCACTGCAAACCATAATGTTACCATTCTAATTATAAAGGTTGAAGCAACAGCAATTTCGTTTGTTGCACCTTTTTCAACAAGTAAAAATGTTAATGATCCTTCCGTAACTCCGAGCCCGCCCGGAAGCATTGTAATTGCCCCGACGATAGTAGCCAAAGCATAACTAAAAGACGACCAAAAAATGCTTGCATCTATATTAAAACTCATTAAAATTATATAATATCCCAAGCATTCGAAAAACCATGAAATCAAACTTAAAAGCGTCATATAAAATAGAGGGAGAGGGCGCAGCATGGTGTAGCTGCTTTCGTATGCGTGATGAATGTTGGAAATATATTTTCTAATGAATTTTATTTTTTCGAGAAGTCCGATAATTGGCAAAGCAATATTTTTATTGCTTAGTACAACAAGCAGAAGAAGAAAAAATATTCCTACCGCAATAACAACTCCTTTACCGTATCCGAATGAAAAAGCGCCGGCAACGGCTATAAGAATTAGAGATACAAAATCAGTTATACGCTCAACAAAAATAATAGGCACTGTTTTACTTATTGGTGTACCTGATATTTGTTTAACAAGATAACTTTTTAATACTTCGCCGAACTTACCGGGAGTAACACTCATAATTAAACCGGACATAAAAATATAAAACGAATCTATTTTTTTTACCGGAACTTTTAAAATGGATAAGTAATAGTCCCACTTTAGAAAACGGACAACATAATTTGCAAATGAAAGCAATAGAAGCAGCGGCAATAGAATCCAACTAAAGGCTTTGAATGCTGCCGCCACATTGTTAAAATCGGCGTAAATTGTAAACCCAAGATAAACTAAGCCCGCGAAGGCAAGAGAAATTAATATTTTCTTTTTTACTTTTTCGAGCAATTAGATAATCCTTAATAGAGTTGAGTATAGTTTTGAAACCGGGAGACCAACTACGTTATAATAACACCCATTAATTTTACTTACGAAAACTGCACCGAAGTCATCCTGAATACCGTATGCGCCGGCTTTATCCATCGGGCTTCCGGTTGAAATATAATCATCAATTTCTTTTTGGCTTAATTGCCTAAAAGTTACTGATGTTCTCTCGTAAGTAGTTATGGTTTTATTTTTTTCCGAGTTATAAATTGAAACACCGGTAAAAACTTGATGCGTTCTGCCGCTCAATTTTTTTAATATTTTAGCCGCATCTTTTTCATTTTTCGGTTTACCAATTACTTCCCCGTCAAGGACTACAATGGTATCTGCTGTTATTATAATTCCTTTTTTTACAGATTTTTTTGCAGTTTCTAATTTTTGAGCTGCTAACCTTCTTACGTTTTCAGCAGGCGAATCTTTTTTCACTATTTTTTCATCCGTCTCAACATGAAAAGCTTTAAACTTTAATTTCATTTGTGTAAGAAGTTTCCTTCTTCTGGGAGATTTGGATGCGAGGTAAATCGGCAGTTTAGTTTGAATCATATCTTTTTAAAGTTGTCCCTGGATAATAAAAGTTCAAAATGTTCTTATAATTTTTTCCCAATTTCGATTGCGTCATAGCGCCGTACTGGCACATTCCAACTCCGTGTCCGTAACCTTTTCCTATAAGTTTAAAGTTTCCGTCATCGGACTTCACCACATTAAACCAGTTACTGTTTAGCATTGCGGAGTTATCACTGTTCCTGATTATGCCCCTTATTTTGTTGCCGTAAATTGAAATAACCCTTTCTATACCATCCGAATCCTCCAAATGAAAATCTAACTGGTTAACTCTGCCTGATATAAACCTACTTGAAATGACTATGTCTTTAAGAGTATAGGAGTCCGTGTCTAACAGATGTGCCGTGGTTAATCTTTTTATAAGTTCGCCGGCAGTAAAATTTTCCTCCCACTCAAACCTTGGTGAAACGGAACAATAAGCAGGAGATGAATCATCGTGACTTGTAAGGTAAGGGTAATCAGCAGATTCAAAAACGTTTTTACCATCTTCGGTTCGTCCTCCGCAGGTTGAATAATAAAGTGTGACTGCCGGTTTACCACTGTAAGTTAAAATCATACCCGAGGTTTCCGTGACCGCTCTGTCCGAAACTTCATTCCCACGATTAACCCCGCCATAAACCTGATCGCTTACGCTGTCGTAAACATCGAATAGGGACGAATAATTATTCATTTTAATAACCGCATAAGTCCGGGCACAAATTGCCATAGCTTTAAGCGCTTCAAAATTTTCAGTTCCCTCCCCTACCGGCATTTCAGCAGGCACAACACCTTTTAAATATTCTTCAAACGGAAGAACATTTATAAAATAAATTTTCGCCCCACTGGACATAACTTTAACATAACCTGTTAACTGTTTGCCGTCGATGAACAAATTCTGTTCACGTTCAGCTTTTAATAATTTTATTTCGGAGCCTGAGTAATTTTTCCCTTTAATTGAAAGATCGATCATTTCACCATCGGAACTAAAACTTAACTCGTTATTTTTATTTACAATCGCTTCCTTTTTACCATCTACAATTAACAACATAGACGATGCTGCTGTAAGAGAATACTCATAATTCTGGTTGAAGAGATTTACGCGAATAGTACGGGTTGATTTTTCCCAGGTAGTCTCATCATCGGAAGAAAATTTTTTTGAGCCTGCACACCCGCCAAAAAAAAATAAACCGAAAGAAATTATAAAAAAAGAAATGGTTGAATAAAAAAAATTATTCATCGCTTATGAAAAGAAAAATTATGAAAGGGAGCGAGCATTAAAGGAAAGCCTACCTAAACATGGCTTTTATACTTCCCCATGTTCTTTTAAATCCGGAGATGTTTGTGGAAACCGACACCTGAGAGGAATGAGTGTACTGGCTATTGTTTTCAACAATTCTTAATCTGTAAACAAAAATTAAATCATTTGATTTGTATGCGGATTCATCAATATAGGTGTATATTGAATTGTCACCTTTGGGTTCTATGGTAGCAATATCAGTAAAACTGCTTTGAGAGGTTTTCCGTTCGATGACAAAATTTTTCAAATTTTCTTCTGAACCGGTTTTCCACTCAAGCCTAACATTTTCATTCTCGGATCGAGCTTGAAAATAATCTATAAAAGCACCGGCAAAAACAGTGCTAATAAAGGCTAAAACTACTAAAACTTTTGTAAGTAATAATTTCATGGTCAAAATATATTCTTATTCGCAAATAATGTCAAGAACTTTTTAAAATGAATTTCTTAAAAATGCCGCCAGTCATAACCACGACAGCGGAAGTTTATTGTACTCACAGCGACCAATTTTATAAATTAATTTTTTATCAGCCATTCAAATCAATACTCCAACTACCAAACCTAAACTTAATATAAATTATCAAAGAATAACAGATAATATAAAACGGCAGAGCCGCCCATGCCCAGGTTAAACCCAAACTAAGGTATACACCAAGAAAATAAGCGATAGGAACGAATATCAGTAAATTTGTCAACACTTCTGCTAACATAACAAACATTGTTTTACCGCCTGCCTGAAGCCCATTTGCAAGTACAACGCCAACAGCATAAAATATTTGAGCAACGCCGGCAATTCGCATTGGGTTAACCGCAGCTTCAATAATTGCTTTATCTGTGGTTATGAGTAAAAGCATATATTGGGGTAAAAGAATAAAAACAAAACTTAAAGCGAATGTATAATATGTTGCAATCTTTGCCGTTTCGAATCCATAAATTTTTGCAAGAACAATTTTGCCCGAACCAAGACTATTGCCAACCAGAGTTTGAACAGCCGTACCAAAACCAAAACAAGGGAGGAAAGAAATAAATAAGGTACTTATTATAGCCTGAGTGGCGGCTTGTTGTGTTGTGCCAATTAAACCGGTAATTGCTACAAACAATAAGAAGCCAATAAGTATGAAAATATTTTGAAAAGATACCGGAAGACTTATTTTGTAAATGGTTTTTATTATTTCCCAATCAATTTTGAAATGTTTGAAATTTTGGTATTTATTTCTATAACGCGGCAGCATCAACACAACAAAATAAAATACCATATCAAACATTGTTGCAAGTGTAGAACCCAAACCGGCGCCGGCTAATCCCATTTTTTGAAAACCGAACTCACCGTAAATAAAAATATAATTAAATACAATATTTAAGAGGTTTGTCACTAAACCGGATATCATAAATATTTTGGGTTTACTTATTCCAAAATAAAAACCACGGTAAGAAACTGAAATTAAGAAAAATGGAATTCCGAGAAATCTATAAAAAATATACTCGCCAGCATATTTGCCAACTGTAACATCGGCGGCAAACAATTGAGCTATTGGTTTTGCTGCAAATAACGCCATAATAGCTACAATTGAACCTATCACAGTCGCAAGGATCAAAGAATTGTTTAATGCGCTTCCACATGAAATAAAATCATTTTCTCCGAATTTTCGGGCAACAATAACATGTGTGCCGGTTGCAAGACTCGAAAAAAAACTAATTAACGCCCATGTAGCAAGTACGCCTATCCCCATTGCTGCAAGGGCGTATTGAGCTTCATCTAATCGCCCGACCATTGCGGAGTCTACAAGTGAAACAACCATTTGAGTTGAGAGACCCGCAATAGCTGGAATAGAAAGCCTTAATATTTTTTTGTAATAGCTATTTATTGGAAATAATTTCATTGCGGGTAAAGATAAAAAATATCTCTTATTATTAAAATTTCTTTAACCTTAAAAAAGATTAGATGATTAATTCTTCACAAACTGAAAACATTAAATGTCGTGTTAAGGTGCAAAAGTAATTGAGGTTATGCTTGATTTTGTGTTTAATTTTTTCTAATGTAATCGGGTTAATTTCAAAACATTCACTAATCCTGGAGGTCTCGATGAAACTTCGCCGTACTCTATCCTTCTTATCAATGATCCTCATGCTTATTATAATGTACCCTGCATCAGCAAACTCTCAAACCTTTGATGGAACCTGGAGTTGTAATTATGCTACCATTGATGATCAGCCAAATTCAACCGGCTATAATGTGCCAGCCGTTGGGGTTATAAAAGAAAACACTTTTGTTGCCTTAGCAAGAAGAGGTACAAACAGCACATGTTACCTTGTCGGTTATACTAATGCTGATTCAATAAACGGACGGATGGGCACATACCCATACGCCCCGGCAGGTTACCGCCAGCAATGGAGCAGTGGTTTTGATGTTGTTGAAATGCTTGAAGCTGTGGATCTTTCCGCAACTCCAGATTCAATGATTTATGTTGCGAATAATGATGCATCAAGAAACATTTTGGTTTTTAAAATGTCAGCCGATTCTGTTGTCTCTACAGATTATCGTCTCGCTACAGGCGCAGATTCTATCTGGGCAATTGATGTTGACGCCAATGGTTATGTTTATGTAACCACTATTGACACTAATGCCACCGGCAAAGTACTTGTTTTTAAGCCTCTGGCAGATGACCCGGAGTGGGTAGGACTTCATATAGGCATACCCATAACAACTATTACAGTACCGGATGCAGGAACGCTTAGAGGCATTGCGGTAGAACCCTCCGGAAGTGTTATTTATGTTTCAAATTATCAAGCAAAAAAAGTGTACTGCTATACCGGCGATCCGGTTAACGGGTATACTCAATTTACCGGATTTAATTATACCTATACCGATACCACCGGAGTAGAATATGAAGCAGGCCCATGGGGACTCGGTTACATGCCGACAAAAAATATTTTATTTATGGCAGCCGATGTTGATTTCCACACTGCGAATGGTTATGTATATGGCAAGATTTTCTTGCTAAATCCAAATACCGGGGCAGAACTTGACACTATCGACTGTGCAGAATGGAATTTTCTAATCACTGGCGGTTACCAAAACCGTCCTAACCAAATAGGAATAGCTTCAGGTTATACGTCTGTTTACGGTGTAGATTTTGACGAAAACTTTAATCTTTACGATCAATCTTATTATGGTTGGACTGTTGATAAATGGGTTTATTCGGGCACATTACCAACAATACCATTAACGATTGTTAGTGTTCAAAAAGAAGATGGAACTATTCCTTCTGAATTTAATTTGAGTCAGAATTATCCGAACCCCTTTAACCCGACTACAACAATTGAATTTTCCGTTAATCAACGTAATGATGTTAGTTTAAAAGTCTACAATATTACAGGCGAATTGGTTACATCGTTAATAAACTCAGCCTCCTTTGAAGCAGGCAATTATAGTATAACTTTGGACGCATCTAAACTTGCTTCGGGAACTTATATTTATGTTCTTACAAACGGAACACAGCAGTTAAGCAAAAAAATGACTTTAATAAAGTAATAAAAAAAAGCGCCGTTAATAGCGGCGCTTTTTATTTATTAAAACTTATAGCGGTTAATTGTATAGTTAGAAAAAATATTCTGTGCAGAATAGTATAATATTAATTATTAAAAAAACGAATGGTTGAATGGATGAATGGTTTTCATTCAGTCATTCAAACAATCATTCGTAGATTTTAACTTGACGGGTTCTGGCTTGCCCGGGTTATGAATTAAATAATATTGTTTGGCTTATTCACTATTTTTTTTTATTTTCTCAAAGTTGCAAATAAAATTCTACAAATGAATAAAACTTTATTCAAAAAAATTATATTGTTATTTATAAATTAAAACTACGAAAGGTATGTTGAGCGCAAAAATCAATTGATAAAATCAATTTTTGGTTTTCATTTACACAAATTATTTAACAAAAAATTAGGAGCTGTTATGAAAAAACTTTCTAAAATTTCATTCATGTTACTTTTCAGTATGCTTATTACTGGATCATTATTCGGACAAGCGTTTGTTCGCGTTGGAGAAATACCTTTACCCGCACCCGAAAATGCAAGCTTTGGTAATATAGTTGCCGATGTTGATCTTGACGGTGATGGTATGATGGAAATTTATGCTGTAAACAACAACTGGAATGACTCCGGTGCCGAACTTATCCCGAGCATTTTTAAGTTTGAATTTAAAGGAACTTTTGATGGTTGGCAGTTAGTTTGGAGAGCATCAATAGGCTCAGTTATTGCCCTTCAGAATACATGGCCGGCGCTTACAATTGGTGATCTAGATAAAGATGGTAGAAAAGAAATTATTTGGGGACCGGTTAACTATAGCCCGTATACAGCCGATATGATACGCTTGGTTGTTTTTGAAGTTGCTGGAGATGGAAGCGATAATTTGGGTGTAGCTGATCTTGGAACGCCTGGCAACTGGCTTCCAAATGCTAAATGGTCAATTGATCCTGCTGCCGGAGTTAATTTAAGACCATTCCGCTGGGTTGTTGCAGACCCCGATGGTGATAACACAAATGAATTACTTTTCTGTACACGTGCCGGCGATTACAATTTTGGCGTTGCTTCAGTAAGCAATATTCCTAATAATGGTGACGGATCAGAAACCTGGACTTTAGAATATTCCGGTGGAACAGGAACAGCTTATGACATGGCAGTAAATGGCAACGCAGCTTTCGTGCTCAATACTAATGGTGATGTAGAAGCATTTACTTATTCTGCAGGTGCATGGACAAAAGATTCAACGTTTGTTGGTTTAATTCCAGGTGGTTCATGGAATTCAGCAACTACTGTTGATATCAATAATGACAATACAAAAGAAATAATCGTTGCCGGCAACGGTTCTACAGACCAGAAGTTTTTCCTACTTCAAGGCTCCGGCGCTGCAGTTACTGCAACTGAAATAGGCGCAGTTACCACGATTGGTGCCTCAGGCAGACTTTATGGCGGTTCAGCCGGTGACATTGACCTAGATGGAAATGTAGATTATGTTGCAGGAACCAGGGCGGCTACACCGAACGAATCAATAATTAGATTTGAATATAATGGTGCCGGCGCTATAACCGACCCTGCAAATTATACAATTACAACTATCGATCATGATTTCACTACAAGTATCGACGGTCGTTGGATGCACATTGTTGTTGCCAACGTTGATGAAGACCCTGATATGGAAGTTCTTTACAGCGAAGGTACTGGCGAATTAGCTCCTATCGTTATCCTTGACCACACTGGACATGTACCGGTAGAACTTTCTTCATTCTCAGCTAATGTTGTTGACGGATTTGTAAGACTTGACTGGGCTACAACAACTGAAACAAATAATTATGGTTTTGAAGTACAAAGAAGTATTGACGGCAAATCATTCTCTACTGTTGCTTTTGTTAACGGCGCTGGTACATCAACCGAAAAACATACATATAGCTTTGTAGATAGTGATGTTGAAATGGGCAATTATTTCTACAGACTAAAACAAGTTGACTTAAATGGTACATTTGCATACACAGATGTAACGGAAGTTAACTTTACCACTCCTTCGGAATTTGTCCTTGAGCAGAACTATCCTAACCCGTTTAATCCTAGCACAACTATTAAATTCGGATTAGCTACAAGATCATCTGTTGATTTAAGAGTATACAATATTGTTGGCGAAGAAGTTGCCGTTCTTGTTTCCGGTCAGATGATGGAATCAGGCACATATCAGGTTACTTTTAGTTCTAACAATTTACCGAGTGGAACTTATATTTACAGATTATCGGCTGGAAATAAAGTTCTAACCAACAAAATGACATTGTTGAAGTAAAAAAATAGATAGTTAATCTTTTTGATTAGAGCCGGATTGAAATATGTCCGGCTTTTTTTTATACTTAAACAATAAGTTGACTGAAAAATTATTCTTAAGTATCTTTGCATCACATTTTTTGGGGCTATAGCTCAGCTGGGAGAGCGCTTGAATGGCATTCAAGAGGTCAGCGGTTCGATCCCGCTTAGCTCCACAAACTTAAAGCCATATAGGTTAATACTTATATGGCTTTTTTGTTTTCCGGAATATTTTTTTAAACCAAAATATTGTAAAACTGTACTCGAAAATGTAAACTAACATCAAAGCGAAGGCGTGGTTTTTGACCCGTTTCTGTCGCATCTCATTATTACCAGCAAGTTATAGGCAAAGACGCCTATCTGCCACAACAGATCATCATTTTTTCAGCCTGGAACAATTCGTTGATTTGTCCACCAATTTCCCATTTGTTTATAAGTTATTGATTGGTGAAATTTCAGCATATTTTGTCAGCCCGGATCTCCTAAAAGAGTGCTTTGCCATTTATGTTTGTAACCGATTTTTTGCTTATTTTTAATCATCAGAAGGGTGGCTTTTGTCTGTTGATTTTTTCTTTTTATAAATTAAAAAATGAACAACTTATGCCGCTTTTCCTTCCTTTTATTTTAGGTGAACTATATTTAGGTATCTAATAATTAATCAACAATGTTTTTATAGCAAATGTCTCGAGAGTTAATCGAAAATAAAGATACATTGCGTAAAATACCCTTATTCTCTGAGTTAAGTGTAGAGCAATTAAGAAAAATTACGTCATTTAGCAAATTAGAAAAGTATGACAAACGCGAGAGAATTTTTAACGAAGGTGAACTTTATCGCGGGTTTTATATCCTTTTAAAAGGCAATGTAAAAGTTTTTAAAATATCAAGTCAGGGGAAAGAAACAGTTGTACACATTGTGCGAAACTTATCCGTATTTGCAGAAATTCCATTGTTTGAAGGGGGTGATTACCCGATTAGCGCTGAAGCACTTGAAGAATGTTTAACTCTTTTCATTCCAAAAGAAAATTTTCTTGAGCTTCTTTATAAAGAACCTGAAATGTCTTTCAAGATGTTAGCAGGATTTGCAAAAAGACTAAAATCACTCATCGCTCAGATTGATGATCTTTCTTCAAAAGAAGTTGTAAATAGACTTGCAAAATATTTGGTTAAAGAAATAATGGAAAGAAAAACAGAGAATCTTCCCGAGCCATTAATAAAGCTTAATATTCCAAAATCTACAATTGCTTCTTATCTTGGTACTATTACAGAAACATTATCAAGAAGTTTAAAAAAACTGCAAAATGAAGGAATAATCCGTGTTAATGGTAAAAAGATTTTTGTTAGTGATATGAATCGATTAAAAGACCTCGCTAAGTAAAAACATTTTCATCAATCCCACATCGCTTTACCGCAAATCCAAATTAATTTTTAATAAAAACAAAATCTGATTTAAGTAAAGGAATTACAATGCAATTACAACTATGTTTGAAGTGTAGTTATAGAAAACAAATAGGAGTTTTGAATGGAATTTAAAGAACTTGATATTCGCCCTATTTCACCGCGAGAAGAACATCCAACAATCTTTGCAGCTTTTGATGCGCTTAAAAATGGTGAAGGATTTTAGTTGGTAAATGATCACAATCCTACGCCCCTCTATTATCAATTCAATGCTGAAAGGTCAGGTTAGTTTGGCTGGGAATATTTTGAAAAGGTACCTGAAAATTGGCGTGTAAATATTTCTAAAAAGCAAATTGTGCAGTACTGATTAATAAACTAAGTTTCAGCCGATCGCTGCGGATAAAATATGATAACAAAAGATATTTAAATATCGCAAGTTCTTGCTTCTTATTCACAAACATTGGGCGTCTTGATAAAGGCAAGTCCTCATTTTAAGAAGTTTGAGAATAAGATCCCTCGGAACGCATTGGCAGGCAGAGTAACAGTTGACCAAGCAGCATCAATTGCGGGAGTGGATTTATACTCACTCCTGTTTGAATTAAATCAATAAATAATTCAGTTGACCCTATTAAAACACTGAATGAGGAATGCACAACCAAGAAAAAGTTAAGCAAAAACCGGAAATACTTGAAAAGATTAGCGCAGATAAAATTCATCATCTTGATGTTCGTCCGATAATTGATTCAGGAAAAGATCCTTTTCAAAATATAATGGCTGCGGTTAAGGGATTAAATGCTGGCGAAGTATTGTTGCTCATAAATTCCTTTGAACCTATACCCCTTTATTCCGTGATGGGCAATAAAGGATTTGAGCATTGGACAGTACAAGAAAATGATTCGTTTGAGATTTATTTTTATAAAAAAACGGAGAGTATTAAAGATGATAATTCTTCGGAACAAAAAACATCTTCGAAAGAAGCTGATTATGAAAACGTTATAGAATTAGACGTCAGAGACCTTGTTCCGCCCGAACCGATGATAAAAATTTTTGAAACCTTGCCACGAGTTGACGCGAATACCATTCTGCTCGTTCATCACCGCCGCGAACTCATGATGCTTTACTCTAAGTTAGAAGAGCGGGGATACGCAGCGATTTCTAATAAAATTGAAGAAAATTATTATAAGGTTGTGATTACGAAAAAGAGGGACGTTTAATTATGAGCCAATCGGAATCCGTAGTTTCTGCCTATGCGCCTCCATTTAGAATAGTTGCAAAATATTTTATTGCAGCGATGATTTCGTTTGTTGTTTTGAATCTTCTTTTATTGCTCAATTACTCTTCAATTAACGGACATCATTTTCAACCAAAGATTCTTTCGATCAATCACATCGCTACGCTTGGCTGGATCACAATGATAATATTCGGGGCTATGTTTCAGCTTGTTCCCGTAGTGCTTGAAACAAAATTGTTCAGCGAAAAACTTGCGGAGATTCAATTCTGGATTTATCTACCCGGCGTCATCGGTTTAGTCTATTGCTTCTGGGTTTTTGATACCGGAATTAGTCTAACGTTATCTGCAATACTTCTTAATCTGGCAATGTTCATCTTTTCGTTTAATATAATCCTTACAATGAAAAGCGTTAAGAAGTGGAACATTACCGCATGGTATCTTGCCGCAGCAATATTTTATTTGATTGTAACCGCAATTGCCGGATTATTGATGACAATTAATCTCTGGACTCCTTATATAAAGTTAGATCATCTTCAATATTTAAATTTACACGCACACATTGCTTTCATCGGCTGGGTTTCAATGGTGATAATGGGAGTTTCGTATAAACTCATCCCGATGTTTACGCTCTCGCACGGTTTTTCATTAACAAATGCAAAACGGGCTTACTGGACTATCAACATTGGTCTGCTTGGAATATCGACCGTTATGCATTATAAGGATACAACTTTTCTTTACTACATTTTTACTGCATCAATCACCTTAGGAATTATTTTTTTCCTTTTTCAAATTTATATCATTTTCAAAAATAGAATAAGAAAAAAGTTTGATATTGGGATTAAATTCTCATCTGTAGCTTACATTATGTTCGGTTTAACTACTTTACTCGGAACATTCATTGCTTTTATTGATTATCAAAATATTATCAATCTAACTTTAATTTACGGATATATGATAATTTTCGGTTACATTTCAATGTTAATTGTTGGGCAGATGTATAAGATCGTTCCTTTTTAGTTTGGTATCACAAATACAGCAGCAATGTAGGGCTTGAGCCGGTACCGATGTTAAAAGATATGTTCAATGAAAAGTTTGCAGAGATTGGATTTTATCTGATGCTTATGGCAGTATTTGGTTCGCTTTATTCTTTAGCATTTAGAAGCGAGATAGGATTATTAATTTCATTTTCATTGATGTTTATAAGCTCAATAATTTTTCTCTTTAATATGATAACAATTTTCAGAAAGTAAACCTATGGCAAACAAAGAAGAAATATTAGAAGTTCTAAAAGGTGTAATTGATCCGGAGATAGGAATTAATATCGTTGATCTTGGTCTTGTTTACGAAGTTGAATCAAATACAGATACAAACGTGATTACAATGACATTAACTACACCTGGCTGCCCGATGCACGCCAGTATTTCAAACTGGGTTGAAAATGTAGTGCGTTACTTAGAACCCGAGAAAAAAGTAATTATAAACTTAGTGTGGGAACCGCCATGGACGCCGGAGAAAATGACAAGAGAAGCAAGGGAACAATTGAGAATGTAAGGGAGAAATAATGTTTACAATAGTTTCTTTTTTATAAAAACAACGTTAGTATTTTTTGCGTATTGCATTTTGACGTGCGTGTCCCAAATATCTGTCCCAAATATCTGTCTCCATAATATTGAGGTTAAAGTAGATTTTCACTATATTTTAACCGATTTTAGATTAGAAAAAGGATTCCTAAAAGATTATTTTGATGATGTTGCAAATGAAATTTTTGAAACGATAACTTTTAGAATTTGTAAAATTCAAATCAAATTATCGGGTACTAATTAAGGATATTTCTTCATTACTGAACAAACGAAATGAACACACAAGAAATTGAATCGCTTATCTGAAAAATAAAGCCATGGGGTAATTTTAACTCCGGGGTTCTTTTTATGATTAAAATGATTTGTAGAACGAATGTTTGTCCCTATGGTGAAATCTGGCGGCCCGATATAAACAATGAGTTCATGATCTGGTCAGGCTTCTGGAGAAAAACTGAAGACCACTTTGAAAAATTCTCGAAATTCAGTTCAATTCATAAGTTTGCAAAAGGCGTTGGTTTAATCGGTAAAGCGTGGGAACAAAAAACAATGTTGTTGATGGAAGATGTCTCCAAAAGTAACGATTTCTTGAGACCAGAAATCACATCTATCAGCGAGTTGAATATGGCAATAAGTATTCCAATTTTGAATCACGACAAGTGCTCTGCATTCTTTGTTTCTTTCTGAATAAAATTTCTTCTAATGATTTGGAAAATGCAAAAGCATTTTTTAGTCACTCTGAGGATATCGGGAAAATATTGATAAATCTCGACTAATAGTTTTTTTTGAAGTAAATGCCTAAAGCTGAAAATTATTTCCCATGTTCTTCAACTTGTATTTAACTATTTCAAAATCCTCTGGTTTATTCATATTCAGAAACATACCTTCTTCATAACTCTCATATTTGTCTGCAATATCAATTATTTCCGCATTAAGGTTTTTAACTAATTGTAGTACTTTACATACACATTTTTTCTGATGATTATGTTCAGCTTGAGTGCTGTTATCTTCTTCTATCACTCTCACAATTTCCGTTAAAGTTTTTTTTGAATATAGACCGCATAGCTGCTGTATAAAGCCGTCAGCTTTTGTAATTGTAATAAGTTTGTCGGTATTAAAATTAATTATAAATTCAATTAGATTTTTAGTTACTAAAGGCATATCACAAGAGATAATAAAATTCATTTCTGTTTTTGAATATATTAAGCCCGCATGAATACCACCTAATGGTCCTATCCCTTTATAAACATCCTCATATATGGGAATTTGAAGAAATGAATATTCTTCAGGCGAGTTTGTTATTATAATCACTTCTTTGAATATAGAATTCATCAAATTTGCTGTGCGTTCTATTAGTGTCGCATTGCCTAATTTCAGCAACGATTTATTTACACCCATCCTTGAACTTTTTCCGCCTGAAAGTATGATACATGTTATATCAGAATACATTTTACTTTTTCTCCTTTCACCGGATTTATTTTTTCTTCTTCAATTTCAATCAAGCAATTGGCGCGGCTCATTTCTACAAGATTGCCTGAAGACTGAGAAAATGTTGAGGTTACTTTCCACTCACCGTTTTCATTGCAAAGAATTCCGCGAGAGAAATGACGTTTACCATCTTTCTTATTTAAATCATTTTGAAGAACCGCTTTAATAATGTTTATTTGTTTTTGATTTAATATATGATCTAAAGCCAGCTTTATGAAGATATAAAAATTAACTAATGCTGAAACGGGATTACCCGGTAATCCAAAAACAAGAATTTTTTTATTATCTTTTTCATAAACACCGAAATAAATTGGTTTACCCGGTTTGATATTTACTTTCCAAAATTTTTCTTTTATTCCTGCTTCTTTAAATAATTCTTTGAGGAAATCATATTTACCAACAGACACTCCGCCAGTTGTGATAAACAAATCGATGTTCATCTCTAAAGCAGTTTTTATTTTTTGTTTGATAATTTCTTTATCATCTTTTGTAAAGCCAAGATCGACAGGGGAGTGATTGATTTCTTTGATAGCAGCACAAAGCGAATAAGTATTTGAAACCCGGAGTTTATCTTCAGAAGGATTTTTGTTGATAGGAATTAACTCATCGCCGGTTGCCAGAATCGCTGCTGTTAGTTTTTTAAAAACTTTCACTTTTTCTTTTCCGCAGCTTGCAAGCGCTGCTATCACCTTCGGGTCTATTTTTGAGAAACGATTAACCGCAACTTGTCCTTTCCGTAAATCGTTTCCTTTTGTTCGGATGTTCATTCCCTTTTTATAAAACGCATCTGGTTTTAATTGCAGAATATTTTTGTCTACGTCAAGATATTCAATAGGTATAACCGTATCACCATCATTAGGAATTTTACTTCCCGTTGTGATTAAGACGGCGTCATTTTCTAACAGTCTGATTGAGGAATAATTTCCAGCTGAAATTTCACCTATGATATTCCATTTATTTCTTTCACTAAATTTAATCGCGTAACCATCCATTGCAGAATTATCGAACGGCGGTAAATCAACATCCGCAATTATATCTTCAGCCAATATTCGATTTATAGAGTCAAGGATATTAACTTCTTCTGTGTGCAAAGTTAAATTCTCAAATTCATTTTTAATTATTTCAAGTGCTTTATTATAATTTATCATATACCTCCCTCGTGCTCCTTTGTGAAATACCCTTGTGCACTTTGTGGTTAATTTCTTTTCTCACCACAAAGGTCTCGAAGTAGAATTCAAAGATGAACTAAGTATTTCAATTTCATCGCCAACAAATAATTCTCCGCCAATAATTATTTTGGCAAATATCCCTTCGCGCGGCATAACGCAATCGCCAACTTTAAAAAATATAGCACATTTGTCGTGACACTCTTTGCCTATTTGGGTAACCTCGATTAGAATAGAATTACCAACTTTTATTTTTGTCCCGACCGGTAATTGGTTCAATGTAATTCCTTCGATGGTGAGGTTTTCTGCAAATGCTCCGGCACGTAATTTTGGTAGGCCGGCTTTATGCATTTTCTCAATGCTTTCAAGCGGCAGCAAGCTAACCTGTCTATGCCAGTTTCCGGCGTGTGCGTCACTTTCAATCCCATAATTTTCAATCATTCGAGCTGACTCTACATTTGTTTTGGGAATGCCTTTCTTTTTGCTGATTGAGATGGCGGCTATTTTCCCAATTGTAATAGAACGCTGTCCTAACTGATCTTCACCGATTTTATCTTTTAAAGTTTCCACTTTTTCCTCCGGTTTTACTTAATAATTTTATTTCACTGATGACCATTGATTTATCAATAGCTTTGCACATATCATACACAGTAAGCGCTGCAACAGAAACTGCTGTTAAAGCTTCCATTTCAATTCCAGTTTGTGCGGTTGTTTTTGCAAATGATTTTATTTCAACGGAAAGGTTTTTCATGTTCAATTTTAATTCAACATCAACTTTTGAAATAAAAATATTATGACAAAGCGGAATTAATTCGCTTGTTTTTTTAGCGGCTTGAATCCCCGCAAACTTCGCAATAGAAAGCACATCACCTTTTTTAACTGCGTTGTTTTTTATTGCATTAAAAATATCCTTCGATACTTTTATCACAGCAAACGCTTCAGCAGTGCGAGTTGTTATATCCTTTTCAGAAACATCAACCATATCCGCTTTTCCAGTCTCGTTAACGTGTGATAATTTCTTTTTCATCCGCCGATGCCCATCATATTGTTTTGATTTAGTTTTGATAATTCGTCTGCATCCGGGTGTTTTAACCATTTTGTTTGCAATGAATCTTTTATAAACTCAGAAATTATTTCATCCGAAACAGACTCATCTGCCAGCAGCGATTTCAAGCTGCCTTCAGACGGATTTGAGAACAGACAATTTTTAATTTGTCCTGTTGCTGTTATGCGCAAACGGCTGCAGCTATCGCAAAAATGGTCAGAGATTGAACTTATGAACCCAATTTTCAAGTTGGTGCCTTCAAGAAAATAATCCTTTGATACTTCCCCGTTGCATTCTATTTCTGTTAAAGGATAATTAACTTCAATTTGGGATTTCATTTCACGCCAACTTATAAACTTCGAATCATCCCATCGATTTCCGGCAAAAGGCATATATTCAATAAACCGGAAAGTGATTGGATATGATTTGAAATATTCTACGAAAGAGTTCAATTCATCATCATTAATATTTTTAATAACGACCATATTAACCTTAATAGACTTAAAGCCAATTGCTGCCGCTTTTTGTATTGAAGCAAGAGTTTCATCAAAAAGATCAGCGCCGGTGATGGCAATAAATTTGCTTCGGCTTAATGTATCAAGACTTATATTTAAACGGTCAACGCCAAATTCATAAAGCATTTCAAGTTTGTCGGACAATTGAGTTCCATTTGTAGTTATTCCAATTTCAAAATTATATTGCTGCTTTAGGGAAGAAACCATTTGAAAAAATTTCAATATGTCTTTTCTTATGAGAGGTTCGCCGCCGGTAAATCGGATTTTTCTAATTTCAAAATCCCTCACAAGTATTTTTATCAAACGATACAATTCTTCACAAGAGAGAATGTTTTTGTTCGATTCAAATTGTGCATAAGAATTCGTTGGATTGCAGTAGACGCAGTTCAAATTGCATTTGTCAATCAGCGAAATACGGACATAATCGTGTATTCTATTGAAGTTGTCTACTAATTTCATAATCTCTCTTTACCACAAAGGACATGAAGTTCTTCACTAGGGTTCACTAAGTATTTACTTTGTGATTCTTTGTGAAATCCTTTCTGTACACTCGTGGTTAAATATTTTTCTTTCACAATATCACCATTCCAATTACAGCGGCAATAAGTACAACATAAGCCGGATGAAGCTTGAAAAAAAATATCAACGAGGCGCCGATCGCCAACAAAACAAACTCTTGCCAATGGTTAGCATTCTTTACTGCGTATTGGTACATAATAGCGGCAATCATTCCGATGACGGCATATTTAATTCCATCAAAGGCTTTGGTTACCAAAACATTTTTTTCATAAATAGAATAAATGTATGTACTAAACAGAATCAAAATTGCAGGAGTGAAAATATTTCCAAGGTTTGCTGCAATTGCCCCTAAGATGCCGGCAGTTTTGTAGCCAGTGTATGTTGCAAACTTTATCGATATAGCGCCGGGAAATATTTCCACCATTCCGAGCACTTTTAAAAATTCACTGTTACTTAACCACTGATGATTCTTAACAACTTCTTTTTCAATTAGCGGGATAAGAGAATAAGCGCCGCCAAATGAAAATGAGCCTACTTTAATAAATGCCCAAAATAGATTTACTAAAGTTTTTATCATTTTTTATGCTCGATTATATCGTCAATCCAGCTTAAAGCAGCCATCATAGATGGAAGTCCGATTGTTGGTAATGAAAGCAAAGCAACTTGACGCATTTCCTCAGCTGAGCAGCCAGCTTTAATAGCTTTACGCGCATGTGAATGAACTGCACCTTCCAATCGAGCGCCGGTTGAAATTGCAAGTTTTACCAATGCTCTTGTTTTCACTTCAAGTGGACCGGCAGCGTGAACAGCATCGCCAAGTGTCTCGTAAGCTTTTGCAACTTGCGAATAATCTTCAGTAAATTTTTGAAATCGTTTCGGTATTTGTGACATTTTTTATTCCTTTATTATTTAATAGAGTGCGGATTACATTGATTCGCCTGATCTTCTCGGATTTATAATAAGAAACCCCGCTTTGCGCCGGCGGGGTTTAAATAAAATAGATATGATTATATCAAATCGACTTTAAAAACTCTCCTTCGCAAAACATTCCGATTGTAATCGGAACCGGCAGGCTTGTTCGTTTCCAAACACACCCTCTCCGTCTGCATCAAGAGACGGGTCGGTTGATAAATCGTATTCACGTTAGTTTTGGAGACTCCGCCTAAGCTGGAACGACAAATAAAACATTTGTAAACTTAGACTTATCAACTCGGAGATAATATTTAAAAGAACAACTATAATTTACGATTGCCGGATATTACTAGAATTCCTAGCTCAGTTCAATTTTTCAAAATCCGATGAAGTAAACAATTGCATTGCCTGCGGAAACAATATATTCTCTTCTCTGAAGATATGCAGTTTCATTGTTTCTACAATTGCAATACCTTGATCAAATGCGGCTTCAAATGTAATTTCTTGCGAATTCTTATCGGGTAAACGTGAACCCAATCCTAAGAAATTAAAAACGATAGCCGCCGCCTGCGCAACTTTGATATGTTCGTCCTCCATCAGACTAATTCCGGTATATGAAGAATCTCTTGAATTATGTTCGTCTGATTCAATTAGTTTTTCTTGCAGCACGGAGAAAAGTTTCTTTTCTTCTTTCTGATTGTGCGCCGGTACTTTTTCATCGAAGAAATTAAAAAATTGTTTTAATCCTTCATTAATCATATCGTTGAATATCCATTTGTTATTACGCCAATTAATCAGGGCATGTTCAAACGAGTCTAATACTTTTGCAAACATCATATGTTCATCGATCAATTCCCGTAAGAATGGATGCATCTTTTCATAAGAAACTTTTTCAATGTTTTGCGGGTCGTACGCATCCGGCGGGTTCATTGGGGAGAACTCTTCTTTTGTGTTTTTTGATACTCTTCTAACAAGCGGATCTGTTTTTTCGCTTGATAATTTTTCTTGATCGTTATTTTTCATTTCTCTTATTCATTTTATTAATTGCTATTTGCATCCAAATTAAGCAAGCGAGTGAAAGTAAAAATATGAATAACCAGCTGCTTGGCCACAAACCTGTGAACTCTAAAAGGTAACCAAACAAAATTGGGCCGAAAAATCCACCGAGTCCGCCTAAAACGCCTACGGTGCCGCCAACAACCCCGACAGTATTTGGAAAATACATCGGAATAAATTTATATACCGCACCCATTCCTAATCCCCACGATAATCCAATCAATAGAACAAAGAAAACAAAAATATTAACATTTGCTTGAAAATTTATTTTTGTAATCCCCTTGGCAATAAGTTGATTCTTTTTTATAGTATCGCCAACTTTTACTGTAGGCTCTTGCCACATTGTTTTTTCCGGAAATACTAAAAATCCATCTTCATTTAATTCAGTTGTACTTTTTAGAGAATTAAAAGGATACTCATTGTTATCAACTTTAATTAAGTTATCAGAGATAGATGTAACAACTCCTTTGTTTTTTGATATTACTCCTTTACCGGGGGAATACAATTCCATTTTTGGAAAGGCCAATAACAATCCTAGTACGGTTGATGCTATAAAAACCGATACAAGCACTCTACGTGGGCCAAATTTATCTGACAACCATCCTCCAAGCATACGGATAACACTGGCAGGGAAACTAAATAAACTCGCAACCATTCCGGCTTGAACAAACGGCATATAATAAACATTCAGGTAATATGGAACCAGCCATTGTGAGAATGCAACAAAACAACCAAAGACCAGAAAATAATAAAGACCGAATCTCCATACTCTAATATTTCGCAATGGTTCAAGTAGTTCTAAGAATTTTTTTTCGCTCCTTTCAGGTTTTTTATTTTCTGTAAAGAGAAAAAAGATAATTGCCATAATAAGAAGTATTACTGCATAAATAATTGGTAACCAACGCCAATTATCTATTTTACTTCCACTATCAGTTAAAAATTGTAATACGGAAGGACCAATTAAAGTAGTTAAAGCGGCACCAAGGTTGCCAATTCCAAATATGCCAAGTGCTGTTCCTTGCCACTTGGCGGGATACCAAACGGAAGTATATGCAACACCAACTGCAAAACTTGCCCCCGTTAATCCAAATCCAAAGCTGCATATGAGTAATAAAACATACGAATTTGTGTATGAAAGGAGGAACATAGGAATGGCAGAAATTAACATCAGAAAACTGTAAACGTATCGTCCTCCAAACCGGTCAGTCAATATTCCAACAGGCAATCTGAATATCGAACCTGTCAAAACCGGGATACCGAGAAGCCAGCCAATTTGAACCGGGCTCCAATCAAACACATGGTTATCAACCAGAAACGAAACTAATGTTCCGTTCAACATCCATGCAGAAAAACAAATTGTGAATGCTAAAGTATTAAAGAATAATATCCGATGTGCCATACTTGTTATTTTTTCTCCCATACTTTTTTAATTAATTATTATGCGGTTGGTGAATAGGCCAATTTTCTTTTGCACTACGCACTTTCTTATTGTCCCAATTCCAAATAACTTTTTGATAAGGTCTCCACAGATAGCTTAAAGGAAATACAAGAAAGTGGACTAATCTTGTAAAAGGAATAATCGCAATAATTAAGAAAGCGCCTATTATATGAAGTTGAACAATAACCGGCAGCATAAATACAGCGTCAGTTTGTGGAGTTAGTGTAAAAATGGAATACAGATACGGTGTTAAAACAACAGAAAACCAGGACGAGCCCCAACGGAATCCATAAGCCACCCACAGCCCTAAAAAGATTTGTGCAAGAAGCAGCAATTCAAGAATTATATCCATATAACTAGAAACTATTCTGACACGCGGATTAGTTATTCTCCTATAAAATAAATTGATAAGACCCAGCAGTGTCATAATACCAAACACAAAAGCCGTTATCTCAAGAATTGCCAGACGGACAGGCTGTTGATTCCAGAGCAAAACTGATTGAGGAATTGCAAAAGCTATTAAGTGACCGAAGAAAAGAAACACTATCCCCCAGTGGAAGGGAAGCGAACCCCAGTACAAGCGTCTCGTTTCTAAAAATTGTGAGGACAAAGAAGAGTAAGAGAATTTTTTTGATTTGTACCGATATATAGAGCCTATTAAGAAAATAATTATGGCAAGATAAGGCAAAGCAACAAAGAAAAAATTATTTAACAAATTCATATCATTCTCCTAATCCGGTAGTTCCATTTCATTTGCAAATTTGGTTTGAAACTGACTTTCATCAATTATCGCTTTTTGATTATCATCAAAATCCTTGTCCAGAACCATTAATAAAGATTTAAGAAGATATTTATACACTGTTCCGTATTTCTTTTCCTGTGGAATAAGGGTGTTGTGATGTTTCTCATAAATCTTATTTTTCTTTTCAATTTTTCTGTTATCAAATTCGCTAATGATTTTTTTTAGCCCAGGTTTGATTATTAAATAAACAAGGTCGTTCTTAAAATCGTTATCGTTTACCTTGTTGAGAAGTCGTAATAGGTTTGGCAGATGATCGGATAATTCTGTTTTGCAATCATTCGCTGCTTTAGTATGTTCTTTGTTGAGGTTAACCAACAATTCCCCTCTTTTGTAATCATCTCCAAACAAAACATAACCAACATCAAGCGTTGTAATAGCCTGCACATCAAAAGTGCGTGTGTAAATTTCTTCCCACTTCCAAGGTAACGTTTCCCTTGCAAATTCGGTGAACTCAATCATTGTTTCTGCCGCATCAGGATAATTATTATTTATAAATTCTTGTGCGGCTTCTACCTTTAAAAGTAATTCTTTATCAGGATAAGCTAATAGCAGTGCAAATAAATCGTAATGAATTCGTACTGTTCGTTTTTCCATAATTATAATCCTCTGGCCGGTGTTTCTTTGAACCCAAACCCGGTTGAACCTTTTGTATCACCGGTATTTTCAAGCATTTCCAAAGCCTGTTCTCTGTGAGCAGGAGGAATGTTAAAACGGTCGTCAAAAGTTGCCAATGCCGATAATTTGTAAATATCATCGGCAATCTCCGGCATCAAACTAACGTCACTAAGCGCACCTTCAACCAATGTTTTATTTATATCGCCGACAGTTACACTTCTTCTGTGAATACGAACCGCTAACTGTTTCTTAAGAACCTCAATAATTTTTTCTTCATTCCCAGCTCCAAACATATTAGCCATATATTTTATTGGAAATCGCGCTTGCTCAATTGTACCCCATAAAGCATCTGTCGATGTATCATAAAGCGAATCTCTATTCCAAAACTTCGCAATTGGATCGAGCTTGCCGGCTTGTTCGCTGTTGTCCGGATCACTGAGTGAAGCCATGACAGGTAATAGAGGCGGAACGTAAAAGAGCATCGGCAATGTACGAAACTCAGGATGCAGAGGAAGCCCCAGCCCCCAAACTTTTACAAATTTATAAACCGGCGAAGTTTGCGCAGCATGGATTGTTGTATCAGCAATTCCATTTTCTTTTGCATGTCGAATTACTTTTTCATCAAATGGATCTAAAATTAAATCTAATTGTCGGTCAATTAGTTCATCATCAGGCGCTGAAGCTGCTTCCTGAATTTTATCCGCATCATAAAGCATAACGCCAAGATAGCGAATCCTTCCAACGCACGAATGCATACAGGCAGGCGCAAGTCCTGCTTCTAATCTAGGATAACATAAAATACATTTTTCGGATTTGCCCGTATTCCAATTATAATATGATTTCTTGTATGGACAAGCAGTCACACACATTCTCCATGCGCGGCAAACCTGCTGATTGATTAACACGACGCCGTCTTCACCCCGTTTATAAATTGCCCCCGATGGACAAGACGCAACACAAGCAGGATTCAAACAATGATTGCAAATTCTTGGCAGGTAGAACATCGCCATTTTTTCAAGTTGAAACATTGCTTCTTGTTCAGCAGGAGATAAATTTTTTAAGTTCGGATCACGCCTTGCATATTCAGGTGTTCCGCTTAAGTCGTCATCCCAATTGGGACCTGTTTTTATGTTTATTGGTTTTCCAGTTACTAATGAAACCGGGCGTGCAGTTGGCTGATCATCTCCTTGAGGAGATTCTATAAGATCAAGATATTTGTATGTCCAGGGTTCATAATAATCTTCCAATAAAGGCAGGTACGGGTTGTGGAAAATATTAAGCAATCCCTTATACTTGCCCGAACCTCTAAGTGAAAGTTTTTCATCGCCGTTTTTCTTCCAACCGCCTTTATAAATATTTTGATCTTCCCATTTTGATGGATAACCTGTGCCGGGTTTGGTTTCAACATTATTCCACCACATATACTCGGCGCCTTTTCTGTCTGTCCAAATATTTTTACAGGCAATAGAACATGTATGGCAGCCAATACATTTATCTAAATGAAAAAGCATTGCAACTTGTGATCGTATGTCCATGATTTATTATCTGTTATTTATTATTGAGTATTTGATTGACTTTGCATACACCGCTACTAAAAAGTTTTTTTATTTTTTTCTTAATTCCGTCTTTCATAAATCATAAATTAAAACACAACCTTTGTCATTTTTTTAACAACCACGTGTGTATCCCGGTTCGGCGCACTGGGTCCCCAATAATTAAAATGATACGTAAACTGACCATATCCGCCGGCAAGAAAATTCGGTTTTAGATGTATTCTGGTGATACTATTATTCATCCCTGCTCTTTTATTTCCGCGCACCTGTGATTTGGGAATAGATATCGTCCTTTCAACTGTGTGATAAACAATGCAGACACCTTTTGGAATTCGTGTACTTACGACTGCGCGGGTGCAGTAAACACCGTTATCGTTATAAACTTCAACCCAATCATTATCTTTAATTGAAAGTTCGCTTGCATCTTCTTCGCTTAACCAGCAGGGTTCCATCCCTCTCCCAAGAGTTAACATTCGCAAATTATCCATGTAAGTTGAATGAATGTGCCATTTACCGTGCGGTGTCAAACAATTCAGAACTTTTGCGTTGTCGTCTTTCAAAGTTTCTTTCAGCTCGCCAAAAACCTCCGGCTTTGGTGAAGGTTTGAACGTAGGCAGATTTTCGCCAAAGGCTATGTACATTTCATGATCGAGATAAAAATGCTGTCGTCCGGTAAGCGTTCTCCATGGAACCAATCTTTCAACATTATATGTAAATGCAGAATACGCTCTCCCATTGTTCATTAGCCCCGACCAGACAGGCGATGTATTATATCTGCGCGGTTGAACTTGTAAATCTTTGAAATTGATTCTTACATCTCTGCTTCCATCGGCAAGATCGGCAAGCGCCAAACCGGTTTTTGATTCCATGTATTTGTAAGCTCTGTGAGTCAGTTCGCCGTTAGTTAGCGAGGAAAGATATAAAACAGCATTTACCGCCGATACATCTTCTTTAAGAGACGGATAAATTTCATCGTCAATTTTTTCAGTAGGGAAATAATTAGACTTTATCATATCGTCATAAAAATCTCCGCACTGATAATGATTGCCGTGCGCCCCCAGACCCTTGGTTTTTACATTTGGTCCAAGCGAGATAAACTTATCATAAATTTTTGTGTAATCTCTTTCGACGATCGTAATTTTGTGGGTTGTTTTTCCGGGTATCGCTTCGCATTCGCCCAAATACCAATCCTTGATTTCGGGCTGCGTAATTTCATCAGGCGAATCGTGCGAAAGGGGAACCGTAACGACATCAACCTGCGGATGATTAAAATGTTTTTTCGCCAATTGACTCGTTTCGAAGGCGATATTTCTGAAAATTTCCCAATCGGTTTTTGATTCCCATACCGGGGCAATAGCCGCCGATAAAGGATGAATGAAGGAATGCATGTCGGTACTGTTCAAATCATTCTTTTCATACCACGAAGCTGCGGGCAATACAATGTCGGAATAAAGCGCGGAAGAATCCATTCTGAAATTTAAGTCAACAACTAAATCCATTTTGCCAACCGGCGCTATATCGTGCCATTTAACTTCCTCGGTTTTTTCTTCATTGTCTTTCGCGATTACATTTGAATGCGTTCCAAGGTAATGTTTGAGAGCAAACTCGTGCCCCTTCATACTGCCTGCAATTGCATTGCCCCGCCAAATATACCACACCCTTGGGAAGTTAATCTCTGCGTCTGGATCGGCAACGGAATATTCGATATCTTTCGATTTGAGCTTTTCTAAAACACTCTTTTTTATCTCTTCAGGATTATTTGATTTAGATTCTTTATTTAACTCAAGTGTATTCTTATTAAACTGCGGATAAAAGGGCATCCCTCCCATTCGTACGGATTTAAAGATTAAATCCGCCATATGTTTTTTAGTTAATTCATTTTCCGGCGCAGTATTATATTTTGACGTCCGTCCGTCATATCGGTATTGACAGGTATTGATGTAATGCCAGATTGGCGTTTGTTGAAGACGTGAGGCATCAACCCAATCTCTTGCAAATGCAATAGTAGACCAGGAATCAACAGGAGCTAATTTTTCCTGACCTACGTAATGATTCATTCCTCCACCATTTTTTCCAACGCAGCCGCAAAGCATCAAAGCCATAATTCCCGCACGGTACATAAGATTATTATGAAACCAGTGATTCACTCCGGCGCCAATAATTATCATGCACTTGCCTTCGGTACTAATGGCAGTACCTGCCCACTCGCGCGCAAAGCTGATAACAGTTTTTGAATCGACTCCCGTAAAAATTTCCTGCCAGGCCGGAGTATAAGAAGAATCTTTGTCTGAGTAATCTTTTGGATAATCACCGCCTAAACCTCTATCAACTCCGTACTGTGCCATGGTAAGATCATAAACAGTTGTAACAGAAATTTTCTTGCCGTCAGTTGTTTCAATATTATTTACAGGTACTCCACGTAACTTTTTCATGTTCAAACCAAACTCAAGAAATTCCACTTGAAGAATATCATCATGAGTTTCAGCTAAACTTAATACAGGATTGTATTGTGAGTTGTCGGTAGAATTTTCGTACTTAAGATTCCAATCGCCTTGTTTCGTATCCCATCTGTGTCCAACGCTGCCTTTAGGAACAACAAGCTTGCCGGATTTTGAATCGATGTTTAAAAATTTCCATTCACCATTTGGAATATCTTTGTAATCAGACACCTGATTTGCACGGACAAGTTTTCCTGGTTTGTAAGTACCGTTATCATTAACAAGTTCAACAAGATAGGGTGAGTCGGTATATTTTTTTACATAGTTAATAAAGTATGGTGTTTTCTTTTCGTGATGGAATTCTTTTAGGATAACATACGTTACTGCCATCCAAAAAGCGCCATCACTTCCGGCATGAAGCGGAACCCATTGATCGGCATATTTTGCAACTTGATTGAAATCCGGCGCAAACACAATTGCTTTAGTTCCATTATAGCGCGACTCTGCAAAGAAATGACAGTCGGGAGTTCTTGTCATGTTTAAATTTGCGCCCATAACAGCTATCATTTTGGAATTATACCAATCGGCACTTTCACAAACATCAGTTTGCTCGCCCCAAACTTCAGGGAATGCATTTGGAAGATCGCAATACCAATCATAAAAACTAAGATTAACCCCGCCAAAGAGTTGTAAGAATCTGCTGCCCGCCGTATAGCTAAGCATAGACATTGCAGGAATAGGTGAAAAACCAATTACACGATCCGGTCCATATTTTTTTGCGGTGTAGATATTTGCCGCAGCTATAATTTCATTTACTTCATCCCACGTGGCTCTTCTAAATCCGCCTTTGCCGCGCGCTTGCTGATATTTTTTTCTTTTCTCTGAATCGTTCTGAAGATTTTCCCACGCCGAAAGCGCATCGCCGGTTTTTTTCTTTTCTTCTCTATAAGCATCAATCAAAGCGCCGCGGATAAGGGGATATTTTATTCTTAACGGGCTGTACAAATACCATGAAAATGAAATTCCTCTTTGGCAGCCTCGTGGTTCGTAGGGAGGCAGTCCATCTTCTAATAAAGGATAATCTAGTTGCTGGGTTTCCCAAACCACAATTCCTTCCTTAACATGAATTTGCCATGAACATCCGCCAGTACAATTAACTCCGTGCGTGCTTCGTACAATTTTATCATGTTGGAATCTATTTCTATAAAATTCTTCCCATTTTCTTGTGTCGGGGGAAATAATATCCTTTATCCAACTCATAAAACTCTCTTTTCTATGTTAAATAAATTCATGAAAATTGACGCTGTACTTTTTAACTCTTCCCCACATAAACAACAATACTATAAGCGATATGTTTAATCCTATCATTATTCCAATCAACAAAGTCGATTGAGATTGCAATGGATTTATCATAGCTTCTCCCATGCTATCTGTATGATATAAGAATGCTAATAAATCTTTAACCTCCTGATCCGACAATGGAGCTAATCCAAATCCATTTACCATAGCGGGGAAGGGGGGATTTCTTAAAATACCATCAACGCCGGCGGGACTTAAACGCGAAAATGCAGTCGTAAGATCCTTCGCTAAAAGCCCGCCGTTAAACATTGCTTGATTATTAATGTTATGGCAGGAGATACAAGCTGGACCACCATTGGTTAATCTAGTCAATCCTTCAAAAAGATTTTTACCCTTCTCGATATCTGCTTCGGTTACAGAAGCAGCGCTGAAAATTTGAGCGGGAGTTTTCTTATTAGGATTGATAGTGTCTTGGCTATTGGTTGTTATGTATTCAATAATCGATTTGATTTGGTTAGCAGCTAAAGCATGATCAGGCATCATAATATTGTTGTACTGGTTGAATAACCCTACTGCTGCGGTATCACCGGACTTTATTACACTTTGGGAAGATTGAACGAATTTTATTATCCATGCCTCGGTTCTTCTTGTCTGAACATTGGTTAAATCGGGACCGATTAATTTACCCCTACCTATCGTATGGCAAGCTGCACACAGTTGGGAAAAAAGTTTCTCGCCCTGGCTTTGTGCATTAAGGGAGGAAATAAAAGTTAAGAGGCAGCTAAGAGTAATCAAAAAAAATGTTTTAATCATATCTACTTCTTTTCTTAGGTTAATTCAAATTTACTTAAAAAAAATTTAATAATTATAATCGGAATAAAAAGTCCGATATTAAATTAGAAAGATTATTCTATCTTGTCAAGAAATATTTCAAAAAAAAATTGCCCTTTTAACTGGAACTTCCTCGAAGTTTATAAGAGAAAAGTATTCCCCACATTAATTCGTTAAAAATCTGACTTAAGTCAATGCTTCTAATATCCAATGCTGGTAAATTAACTATTAAAAACACGAGAGTTATCAAACTCTACAAAGAAGAATATGTTTACAACAGTAAGATATTTTATTAAAACAAGTCTGGCATTTCTAATTCTTGGTATTTTAGCTGGACTTTATATGTCCTTTTCAAAGTACATTTATCAGACTGGTTATTCTCAGGAATTAATTTCAGCACACACTCACTTAATTCTTGTCGGTTCTGTTATGATGATGATTATGGGTGTTGCATTGTGGTTTTTCCCGCGTCCAGAAAAAGATGATAAGAAATATAACCCGGATTTAATTTTAATTACATACTGGCTGATGACTATCGCAACAGCGTTAAGATTTGTATCTCAGGTTATAACTTCATTCTACTACTATATCAGTTGGGTAAGCACAGCAATTGTAATATTCTCATCGCTACAGGTTGTGGCAATGATTTTGTTTTTTTATTCAATGTGGGGTAGAATAAGAGCTGTTGGAAGTCAATATCGCGAAGCAAAGGGAGAAAAGTTTTAGCATGGATGTAAAAATGACTGATATAAATTTTACTTCAAAAAAAGCTGCGCATTATGAAGAGTATGCGCGCAAAGCAGTGTTTGGCTACGATCAGCTTTTTAAAATGATACTATCGGTTGTTGGCGAAAAACATACTGAAATTGAAGATGTATTGGTGGTTGGATGCGGAACAGGAATGGAATTAACAACATTTGGAAATCTTATGCCGAATTGGCGAATCACAGGTGTTGATCCATCCGAAGAAATGATTAAAATATCCAAAGCTAAACTCGATGATCAAAATCTTAACAACCGCATATTGTTACATCATGGTTTTGTTGAAGGTTTACCTGAAATAGAGAAATACAATATTGCAACGTTAATATTTGTGATGCGATTTATTCCTGAAGTCGTGGATAGAATATCACTGCTGAATAATATTGCAAAACGGTTAAAGCCCGGAGCAAAGCTGATTATTGTAGAACAATATGGGGATACCAGTCAAGAAGATTTTCAATATATGTTTAGATCCTGGAAATACTTTATGAAATACGGAGGGGCTACATCTGAGTTAGTAAATAAGATAGCTGCTCAGGCTATTGGTCAACATCTTATTACAGAGGAAGAATTACTGAAGTTATTATCGGAAACAGGATTTGAAAAAACAATTCACTTTTATAATTCATTCATACATGGAGGATGGTTAGTTCAAAAAAAAAATGCAGAGAGATAAAAGCTGTGTGATTGTTTGGGAAGGAGGAAAATTTAAATGGCAATGAAAATAACAGATGATTGTATCAATTGCGGAGCATGTGCGGTTGAATGTCCAACAGAAGCTGTCTACGGACCCGGAGAAAGTTGGGAAGAGAATGGAAAATATTTTAACCCAATTTCTAATGAACATTATTTTATTGTAACAAAAATATGCAATGAGTGTGCGGGTTTCAATAAAATCAGATGTATTGCAGTTTGCCCCATGGATGCAATTAAGAAAATGCAAAGCGGATATTGCTTTAAATGAATAATCAAACAAAAGAATATATTGAAGAATTTCTTGAGAAGTTTATGCTGATCGAGTATAAAGGCAGAGATCGTAACGTTGTCCGGGCGCATTATCGAGAAACATATAATGAAATAATACCAAAGCATTTTGAACGCAAAGAAGAAGTTGTGCAGACTAACCAGAAAGAATTAGTTACAGATGCTGTCTCAAAAAATATTATAATTATTGGCGCCGGATACGGGGGATTAACTGCGGCATTACGTTTAGACAGATTGTTCAAATCAATTCCTTTCTTTAAGATTCACCTCATCGATAAATATCCGTTTCATACAATTAAAACCCAATTGCACGAAGCAGCTGTTAGAAAAGCTGAGGTTTCAATTCCACTCTACAAAATATTAAAAAACAAAAATATTCAATTTCATCTTGGTGAAGTCAAATATATTGATGTACAAAATAAAATTATTCAGATAGATGATAAGCAGATTTCTTTTCAGTTTCTGGTAATTGCAATAGGCAGCAAGGTTAATTACTATAATATTCCTGGAATGGAAGAAAATTCATTTCCTCTGCAAACATTGTATGATGCAGATAAAATTTATGAACACATTTCAATAATATGTGCAAGCGCTACATCCGAAAATGATGAAATGTTAAGGAAAGATAATCTTCGTTTTGTAATTGGAGGTGGAGGTTTATCGGGTGTTGAATTTGCAAGTGAGTTAGCAGACCATACTTCAAAATGCGTTATGAATTTTAACATAGACAAAAAAGATGTAGCGATTATCATCATTGAAGCTGCAGATAGATTAGTCCCTTTTATGGAAGAAAGTTTTTCCGAACGTATAGAGAAAAGACTTATTGAAAAGGGTGTTAAAATATTAACGGGTTCAAAAATAGAAAAAAGGACTAATGATGAAATTATTCTTGCAAATGGCAGCATAATTAAATCTAAAAATTTTATATGGACAGGTGGAATCCGTATTTCGGATTTAATAAAACGAGGCGGAATAAAAACAAGTTCGGTAGGACGGCTGATAGTTGATGATTATTTACAAGCAGAAAATAATAAATATATTTTTGCAATCGGTGATAGTGCCAATGCAATTAATCCTATGTCCGGAAAACCAGTGCCAGCGGCAGCTCAATTTGCTTTGCAGCAAGGCAGATTAGTTGCACAGAATATCTTTGCAGAAATAACAGGCAGACCCAAAAAGAAATACTATCCTAAAGTTCTAGGTGAAGTCGTTAGCCTTGGAAAACATCTGGCAATCGGTTGGTTAGCGCTGCCGTTTTTCAAGAAAGTTACTTTTGTCGGATTTTTAGGAAGATTACTAAAAACAGCAATTCGTGAAAAACATATTTTTCTTTTAAGAAAAGAAAGCCGGAATTGGATTACATATTAGCTTCATTTAAACATTATTATAAATAAAAGGAAAACATTATGATTGATTTAGAAAACAAAACAATCAGTGAAATTGTAGCAGAAGATTATCGGACTGCAAAAATATTTGAATCTTATAAAATTGATTTTTGCTGCAACGGAAACAAAAATTTTAAAAATGTTATTGATACAAAAAATCTCGATTCAGAAAAAATAATTACTGAGCTTGTTTCAATAAAAAGCCAAAACAATAACGGCTCAATAGATTACAATTCCTGGCCATTAGATTTATTAGTAGATTACATTGAGAAAAAACATCATCGTTATATAGAAGATAAGACTCCTGATATTAAGCAATACGTTGCAAAACTCTGCAAAGAACACGGCAACAATCACTCTGAATTATTTGAGATAAACGAACAGTTCAACCAATCTGCGGGTGAATTAGCAATGCATATGAAAAGGGAAGAATTAATTTTATTTCCCTATATAAGAAAAATGGTTACAGCAATACAAAAAAATGAAAAAATTGATTCACCTCCATTTGGATCTGTTGAAAATCCGATTCAAGCTATGATTTATGAGCACAATATTGAAGGTGAACGCTTTAAGAAAATATCCCAAATAACTAATAATTATACTGTCCCTAATGATGGCTGCAATACTTATCGCGTTACTTTTTCTTTACTGAAGGAATTTGAAGAAGATTTGCATTTACACATTCATTTAGAGAATAATATATTATTTCCAAAAGCAATTGAAAACGAACAAAAACTAGTATAGAAAAAGGTATTTTAATGAAAATTAAAGATTTTGATAAAGCATCAGGGCATTGGATTTTAGCTCGAATGGGCAAAAGAGTATTAAGACCCGGAGGGAAAGAATTAACACTCAAATTGGTGGAGTCATTAAATATTTCATCTACCGATAATATTGTAGAGTTTGCCCCTGGAATGGGATTTACAGCTTCCTTGGCATTGAAGCACAATCCCAACTCTTATGTAGGAATTGATGCAGATGAAGATGTTGTAAAATTATTGAAAGAAAAATTTACAGGAAATAATGCAACCATAGTTCAAAGAAACGCATCAGACACTACTTTGCCGGATAATAGCAAAGATAAAGTTTTTGGGGAGGCTATGTTAACTATGCATGCTGATCACCGTAAATCTGAGATTGTTCGTGAAGCACATCGCATCTTGAAAAAAGGCGGGCTTTATGCGATACACGAATTAGGACTTACCCCAGACAATATAAGTGATGAACTTAAAGCAGAGATACAAAATGATTTTGCTTTAACAATTAAAGTAAATGCCCGTCCACTTACTCAAAAGGAATGGAAAGAATTAATTGAAAAAGAAGAATTTAAAGTAAGGAAAATTATTTTCAATCCAATGCATTTATTAGAACCCAAGCGAATAATAGATGATGAAGGTTTCTTTAGAAGTTTAAAAATTGGTTTTAATATTTTAGCTAATCCAAAAGCAAAGAAGCGTATTTTACTTATGCGAAAAACATTTAAAAAACATCAATTGTATATTAATGCTATTGCAATTGTGGCAGAAAAATTATAAAACCAGACAATTATGTATATAAATCAAAATCAAATCTTTGGTGAATTAGTTGTTCAAAATAAATGCAGTATAGTTATGTATTTAAAAAGGAGATTAACATGGCTGAACAAGAAAGAAAAAAATTAAGTGATAGAAAACTCAAAGCACCTTGGTTATCTTTTTCAATCAATAGTGAAATAGATAAACTCAAAAGTGAAACAGCGTGGATTAAAGGTGACCGTAATGCTGTCACCTTACAGAAAAACTCAAACTTGCGTGTGGTTTTAATATCGTTGCGCAAAGGAGCTACCTTGCACGAACATAGGGTTGAAGGGCCGATAACATTATTTGTATTATCTGGTAAAATGAATTTAATTACGGGGGAAGAAAAGATTCTTGCGGAAACTAATAAACTACTCATATTAGAAAAAGCAATTCCTCACGATGTTGAAGCATTGGAAGATACAACTTTCATACTCACAATAATTCAGAAAAAATAAAAAATTATATAGGAGATGATAAAAATGAAAATTAAAATTCCCGAATCATTAAAACTTGAACACGAAGAACTTCATCAAAAACTTGCGGAAGCTACAAAAGCAGGAGGTAAAATAGGTGAAGCGGCTCAATTAGTAGCTAAAACCATGCATCCTCACTTTGTAAGTGAGGAAGAATTTGCTCTTCCACCGCTTGGAATCTTACCGTTATTAGCCGAAGGCAATGTAACCGAAAATATGAAAGAAGTTTTGGAAATGACCAATAAATTAAAAGCAGGTCTCCCAACAATGTTGGAAGAACATAAGACAATTGTTACAGCATTGGATAAACTTGTTAAAGCGTCAATGGAAGAAAATAAATCCGCACTTGCAGCATTTGCAGAAAAACTTAAGCTGCATGCAAAAACGGAAGAAGAGGTTACTTATCCAACTGCATTGTTAATTGGTGAGTATCTTAAACTTAGATTTAATCAAATCTTAATGAATTAAAGGTGATTATCATGTTACAAAAATCAAAAATTGCAATGATGTTATTTTTCGCATCATTTATTTTCATTTTTACAAACACAGTTTCCGCTCATTGTGATACAATGAAAGTTCCGGTTGTTAAAGCATCACAAAAAGCTCTTGAAACTGGTAATATCAATTATTTATTGATTTGGGTTCAAGCGAAGGATGAACAGGAAATCAAAAATGTTTTCGAGAAAGTTTTAAACGTCCGAAAGCTTAATGATGAAGCAAAAGAAATAGCTGATATGTATTTTTTTGAAACCGTTGTAGGAGTTCATAGAATGGGTGAGGGAGAACCATATACAAGATTTGAACCAGCAGGATATCATCCCGAAGAAGGAATAGAAGCAGCAGATGTAGCTATTGAGAAAAATTCTCTTTCGGAAGTTTTAGCACATATTCCGAAAGTAAAGCAAAAAGATGTAAAAAATCTTTTTACAGATCTGCAATCAAAAATTAATTACGACGTAAATGACTTAACTGCTGGAAGAAATTATATGACAGCGTATGTTCAGTTTATACATTATGTCGAAAGTCTTTTCAGAGGTGAAGATACACCAACAGAAGAGCATCATCATTATTAAACAAACAACAGAATTTGAACAGTGATTATTAATAGCTTACTAAGCTAATTTTTTAGAATAAACTATTATCGAAATTTATCTGGAAATAATATGAAAAAATATTGGATTGGATTTTCTGTCGTAATTATCCTTTCATTTACTGTATTAAGCTTAGTTGGAGTAAAAATCTATCAACAAAAACCTCCAATTCCGGAAAAGTTTATTACAGAAAGTGGAAAGTTAGTATTCACAAAATCAGATATTGAAGATGGGCAAAATATCTGGCAGGCAATGGGCGGAATGGAATCCGGTTCAGTTTGGGGACACGGCAGTTATGTCGCACCCGATTGGACCGCAGATTGGTTGCATCGTGAAGCAGTAATCGTACTAAATATCTGGGCTAAAAAGCAATATGATATAGAATTTGATAAGCTGTCAACAGAAAAACAATCAGCGCTTAAAACAAGATTGAAAGAGGATTTTAAAACCAACACTTACAATTCCAAAACTGGAATTATTACAATCAATGATAGCCGTCTCGAAGCAATTAAAATAAACACAGAACATTACAGTAAAATTTTTACAAACGGAAAAGATGAATATGCAATTCAAAAGAACGCATTAAACGACCCTGAAAAGCTTAGGAAGCTAAATGCATTTTTCTTCTGGAGCTCCTGGGCAGCATCAACAAACCGCATTGATGATAATGTGACTTATACAAATAACTGGCCGCATGAAGAATTAATAGGAAATGTTCCAACTCCGGATACAATTGTCTGGACAGGAGTAAGCATTATTATGCTTCTTCTTGGCATTGGCGGGATGGCTTGGTATTACGCAGCGAACAGAGGCGAAATTGAGCATAATAAAGTTCCTTCTAACGATCCGCTACTTGGAGTAGTAGTAACACCTTCACAAAAAGCTGTGATTAAATATTTTTGGATTGTATCAGGCTTATTTCTTCTACAAATAGTTTTCGGAGTTATAACAGCGCATTACGGTGTTGAGGGTGGAGCTTTTTATGGAATTCCGCTTGCAGAAATTCTTCCTTATGTAATTACAAGAACCTGGCATACACAATTAGGAATATTTTGGATAGCGACTGCTTGGCTTGCTGCGGGTTTGTATTTAGCCCCAGCCGTAAGTGGAGAGGAACCTAAAGGTCAGAGATTAGGTGTAAATGTTCTTTTTGTTGCTTTATTAGTTGTTGTACTCGGATCAATGGCGGGTGAATGGCTTAGCATAAAGCATTTATTACCCGATCAGTTTTGGTTTTACTTTGGGCATAGCGGTTATGAGTACATTGACCTTGGCAGATTTTTCCAGATTGCTTTACTGATCGGATTGTTTCTTTGGTTATTTTTACTCGTTCGCGCAATTAAACCAGCTTTAAAAAAGAAGGACGAACAAAAACCAATTCTTGTTTTATTTCTTATTTCTGCAATAGCTATAGCATCATTTTATGGCGCAGCATTAGTGTATGGAAAACATACAAATCTTGCTATTGCAGAATACTGGCGGTGGTGGGTCGTTCATCTATGGGTTGAGGGTTTCTTTGAAGTTTTCGCAACAGTTGCAGTAGCATTTCTCTTCGCGAAACTACAATTGATTTCAATTAAAACAGCCGGACAGGCAACAATATTGTCTGCTACAATATTTTTATCTGGCGGCATCATCGGAACACTTCATCATCTTTATTTTTCCGGTACACCGATGATTGTTCTTTCACTCGGCTCTGTCTTTAGCGCATTGGAAGTAGTACCATTGATGTTTGTCGGCTACGAAGCATGGGAAAATATTAAACTTTCCCGTACTACCGAATGGGTAAAAAAATATAAATGGCCCATTTACTTTTTCGTATCAGTTGCGTTTTGGAATATGCTTGGAGCCGGTTTATTCGGGTTTATGATTAATCCGCCTATCGCACTTTATTATATGCAAGGGTTGAATACAACGCCTCTTCACGGGCATGCAGCACTCTTTGGCGTTTATGGTATGCTTGGAATAGGCTTAATGTTGTTTTCACTCAGAGGGATAAGACCGGATATTGTATGGAATGAGAAGCCGCTTAAATGGGCTTTTTGGTTAATCAATTTTGGTTTATTTGCGATGGTAGTATTTAGTTTATTGCCTGTTGGATTAATGCAAACATGGGCATCAGTTGAGCATGGTTACTGGTATGCAAGAAGTGCTGAATTTTTACAAACAAGTTTAATGCAAACATTAAGATGGCTAAGAGCTTTTGGTGATACCATATTTGCCATTGGTGCAGTGGTTCTGGTTTACTTTGTATTTCAGTTATCGATTAAATTTAAAAAAGAAAAATTAAATAAATAAAAGGATTGTATTAAAATGCCTGAAACAATAAATAAAGAATTACTAATTGATTCAATCGATTATCAAAATTGTTCTGTTGTAAGCAAACAAATATTAAAGAAGCCAAACGGAAATATCACCCTGTTTGCTTTTGATAAGGACGAATCATTAACGGAACACACTTCCCCTTACGAGGCAGTCGTGTATATGGTTGATGGTGAAATGGAAATAAACATTGGTGGAAATCCGTACACGGTTAAAGCCGGAGAAATATTAGTAATGCCGCCAAATATTCCTCACGGATTAGAGGCGACGATAAAATCCAAAATGCTTTTAATAATGATTAAATAAATTAAAAGCTGGTATAAAAAAGTCGTTTCTGTATTGCGGGGAGTTCGTTCGTGCATTAGCTAACAGAGCTAAAGAAAGAGATAAGAACTAGGAAATAAGAGGTTAAAATGTGCGGAGTGCTTTGGTGCTGAGGTTTGGATAATAAAAGAATTTTAAGGAACGGTAGATTATTCCTTTAGCTAAAAGCGAAGGCGCGGTTTTTGGCTTTTTACATTTAAGATAATTTGGGTAATAGAAAAAAATATGACTGATCCGTTATCCGTTAGCCAACGGAAACGGAGAAGGCGGATTTTTTGTTTTAGTAGCTTTTTATTTAGTCAAAAACCGTGACTGAGCGGGCACTTCTTCAATGAGGGGTGGAATACAAATCGAAATGAGAATAATGAAGCGAAGGCGCAACTTGTGGATATATGTTGTTTTTATCTGTGATTAAACATATCCCACAAGTGTGCCTCGACTGAGCTCGGCAACCATGCCTGAGCGGAGTGTTGAGGAATGACTGAATGGAATGAGTAATGAACGAAATTAGGTTGCATGTCTTTAGTAAAAAAAATGGCAGTTAGCCGGTAATCAAGTTGCAACCGGTTAAAATACTTCTGCCTTATTTTTTACATTCAGAAGCCCGGTAGCGGAGCGGGAGGGCGTTATAATAACGAGTGTGCGTTAGCTAACGCACCGAAGGAGGACAATAGATCAATGATAAATTAATCCGTTAGCTAACGGATTAAAAATTAAAAAGGAGGCATTAGTTAACGGATTAAAAAAGCAGCGCACAAAGGAGCACGACTTGATTGTATGGAATTATCTATTAATTTACTGAACATAAATATTGCAAATAATTTAGGAGTAGAAAATGGAAGTAAAAATTGAAGATGGTAAACTTATCATTGTAATTGAGTTACAAAAACCAACTCCGAGCGCTTCCGGGAAAACATTAGTTGTTGCAACCACACACGGCAACATGCCAACGGAATGCATGATTGATGGGAAACCGGTTATTGTTGGTTTGAATGCTTATATAAGAAAATAGTTTGCGAACCGTCTAAGAGGATAATCAAAATGTGTATGTAGGAGTACTCTTTTATTTCAGCTTGTGAGTATAGTGCTCCATCTTGCGCATGGTGGTTTTTAATCATTCCGTAAAAACGAATTGATGCTCAATCTACTTGGCATTAATTTCTTAATTTCAGAATACACAGTTCTTCAATTTCCACAAAAAAGTACATGGGATTTTCAGCTTCTGAACGTAATGTTCTTCCACTTTTCACTAAGGTAAATATAATAAAAGCACCTAATTCAAAATTAATGCGATAAGAATGTGAACCAAAATCAGCGCAGCATTCTTTTAAGCCGAGCATAAACAAAAAGTTTTTTTTTTAATTATCTTTACCTTGTCAATTAAAAAAAGAATATTAGATGCCAATAATAAAACCCAAACTTTTTACTACTCTGAAAGATTATGATAAAAAACAATTTTTTGCTGATGCTACAGCCGGAGTAATTGTTGGTATTGTTGCGCTACCCTTAGCTATTGCTTTTGCTATTGCAAGCGGTGTTACACCGGAAAAGGGAATTATCACTGCGATTATTGCGGGATTTATCATTTCCGTTTTTGGTGGAAGTCGAGTTCAAATTGGCGGACCAACAGGGGCTTTTATCATAATAGTATACGGAATTGTTCAGAATTATGGCACAACAGGACTGGCAATTGCTACTTTGATGGCTGGAATTATATTAGTGATTATGGGGTTGTTCAAATTCGGGTCACTAATAAAATTTATTCCTTATCCGGTTGTAGTTGGTTTTACGAGCGGAATTGCGCTTTTAATATTCTCAACTCAGATAAAAGATTTCTTTGGGTTGCAAATCCAAAAAGTGCCTTCAGAATTTCATGAGAAATGGATAGCTTACTTCGAAGCTTATTCTACGATAAATTATTATGTGTTAGGGATCGCTCTACTTGCGATGCTAATAATGATTTACTGGCCTAAAGTTACTTATCGTATTCCCGGTTCTCTAGTTGCATTAATAGTAACAACATTACTGGTAATAGTTTTTAAGTTACCCGTAGATACAATAGGAAGCAGATTTGGAGAAATATCTTCCAAGCTCCCATCCCCAAGTTCTTTTGAAATTAATTTAAGTGTGATAAGGAATCTTATTGAACCTGCAACCGTAATTGCTTTGCTTGCGGCAATTGAATCGCTTCTTTCAGCAGTAGTTGCCGATGGTATGATAGGAGGGAAACACAGGAGCAATATGGAATTAATTGCACAAGGATTAGCCAATATTATTACCCCGATTTTTGGCGGAATACCAGCAACCGGAGCAATTGCAAGAACAGCAACAAATATTAAAAATGGCGGGAGAACACCGGTAGCTGGGATCATTCATGCGCTTACCCTTTTGCTTATAATGTTGTTTTTTGGTAGTTATGCAAAATTAATTCCAATGGCTACATTATCGGCAATCCTTGTTATTGTTGCTTACAATATGAGTGAATGGCATACTTTCAAAGCTTTGTTGAAAAGCCCAAGAAGCGACGTCGTGGTACTGTTAACAACTTTCATTTTAACTGTAGTATTTGATCTGACGGCTGCAATTGAGATAGGAATGGTACTTGCCGTTTTATTATTCATGAAACGTATGGCTGAGGTTTCTAATGTAAGCGTAATTACAAGAGAAATTGAAGACAGTGAAGAACAGCCTGATCCAAATGCAATTGATAAAAAACTAATCCCGGTAGGTGTTGAAGTTTTCGAAATAAATGGACCTTTCTTCTTTGGTGCCGCAAAGAAATTCAAAGATGCAATGTTATCGATAGAAGATCCCCCGATTGTTAGAATAATAAGAATGCGCAATGTGCCGGCTATTGATGCAACAGGGTTGCAAACTTTGAAAGAATTTTTCTATGATGCCAAGAAACGCAAGACTCACATGATTCTTTCCGGAGTACACACCCAGCCATTATACGCAATGACCCAGGCCGGCCTTTTCGATCTTTACGGTGAGGATAATATTCATGGCAATATTGACGATGCCTTGGACAGGGCACGGGAAATTCTCGGATTACCTAAATTGGGAAGACCAAGGGAATTTGTCCCGACAGTTAAGCGGGAAATGGAAAAGTAAGAATAGTATAAGAACGACTTCAAGGAAAAAATTGGACCTAAACATAAAAGATATTTGCCATTTACTGATGCTGCCAGAAAAGGAAGTTCAGAATTTAATAAAGAGGAAAGATATTCCATTTCAGTTACTTCATGATAAAACTGTATTTAATAAACATCAAATAATTGAATGGGCACTGGGAAGGAATCAACCTATAAACGTTTCAGGAAATAATAAATTGAGTGAATATCACATAGAGACGATAAACTCTCTCCTTGATGAAGATTCTTTCAATTATGATTGCGACTTAGACAAATCTTCTTATATCGAACAGATGGTTTCACAAATTAATTTTGAGAAAAATGTTGATCGCGAAATTATTATCCAACTTTTAAAAAGTCGTGAATCTATGATGAGTACAGCTATAGGAAATGGAATAAGTTTACCTCATCCGCGCGTTCCGCTTATGGTTGGAAGGAATAAACCGCTAGTAAAATTCTTTTTTGCAAATAACCCACTATACTTAAAATCCATTGACGGTAAACCGGTTCACACTTTAATTCTGCTTATCTCGCAAACAATTAAACAACACTTAAGTTTAATTGCACACTTGAGTTTCTTACTTTCGAACGAAACATTTCGTTTCGCGTTGGAGAATAGACTTGAGTGTAAAGAGATATTAGACATTATCAAAAAGATTGAGGGAATAAGAAATAAAGCTAAATGAACAATTTAATAGCACCGGATAATTACTTATTCATCACCGCATTTGTAATACAATTATTTGCAATTGTTTTTCTTTTAATTAAGAATGAACGCAAAGCGTTATACTCTGCAAACATTGTGCTGCTTATTGGATTAGTTCTCGGATTAATCTCTACATTATCTTCGGCTCTTTTTTCTTCTATTGATATTTCATCTAAAAATATATTTGCTAATTGGATTCGGCTTGATGGATTAAGTATTTACTTTTTATTTATAATTCAGCTTGTCGCCATACCAACCACCATTTATAATTTATCATATTTGCAGTATTACATCGCGAAAAAAAAATCGATAAAAAGTTTTGTAGCTTTATATGTAATACTAATAATTTCAACTCAATTCATAGTAGTGTCTAATGAAGCAATCCTTTTTTTAGTATGCTGGGAAGTGATGAGTATTTCTGGTTACCTTGCGATGTTACTTGAAAAAGAAAACGAGGAAGTTCAAAAAGGAAGTTTTTATTATTTCGCGGCGTCTCATGTTTTAATTTTTATCCTATACATTGTATTCTTCTTGCTTCATCATCAAACCGGGAGTTGGCACTTTAGCGATTATCATCTTTCATTTTCTGCTGGGAATATAGTCTCAATTATTTTTATTTTATCTTTCATCGGTTTTGGAATTAAAGCCGGATTTATGCCCTTTCATTTTTGGCTGCCGCAAGCTCATCCAATTGCGCCGACTGTACTAAGTGCATTTCTTTCCGGAGTAATAATTAAGATGGGTATTTACGGAATACTTAGAACATTTCTTTTCATCAAGCCGGTACCGGAATGGTGCGGCTGGTTGGTCTTAATTGTTAGTATGATTAGTGCGATATTAGGTGTTTGGTACGCGCTTGCACAGCACGACATCAAACGATTACTCGCATATCACTCCATTGAAAATATTGGAATAATCGGGATTGGGATCGGCATCGGCTTTATAGGCTCTGCAAATAATTTACCGATAGTTGAAGTGCTGGGTTTTGGCGGAGCGCTGCTTCATACTTTAAATCATGCAATATTTAAAAGCCTTTTATTCATAGGCAGTGGAGTGGTTTATCAAAATCTTGGAACAAGAAATATTGAATTGATGGGTGGACTCGTTCACCGCGCAAAATATATCGCCTTTCTCTTCTTAATAGGCTCGGTTGCCATAAGCGGTATTCCACCTTTTAATGGATTTATTTCTGAGTTTATTATTTACATAGGTTTTTTCAATACCGCAAATGAGTTAAAAAATTATTACCCAATTATAATGTTGATATTTGTGGTCGGATTAGCCTTTGTCGGCGGGTTAGCAGTAGCTTGTTTTACCAAAGTAAATTCTATTATGTTTTTAGGAAGTGAAAGAAAGGAAGTCCAAAAATTTCACACTTCAATTTATGATTACGTGTCTCTTGGAATCTTAGCTTTGCTCTGTTTCGTGATTGGTTTTTATCCACAACCTTTTGTTGGAGTAGTGAACAAAGTTATCAACAATGGTTTTATTGCTGGAAATTCTTCCGCAGCATTAGTTAATATTAACTGGCTATACTTCACAGTTGTTTTCAGTTCAATATCGCTAAGCATTATCGTTTTATATCTAATGAAGCTAAAACTTGAAAAAAAATATGGAAGAAGAACTTCGGCTGCTTGGGGATGTGGTTATGAAAATGTTAACCCGCGAATGCAATATACTGCTTCTTCTTTTGCAGATGAGCTGAACACAATTCCAAAAGCTGTTCTATTGTATAGCAAAAAAGTTGAAATTTCTCAGACCGTATTCCCTATCCAATCTAAGTTTGAAACCCATTCAAAAGATTTTGTTGACAGCAAACTTATTCTACCCGCTTTTGATTATTTGCGTTCAATGGTTACCAAAATTACATTCTTAAGCCAGACAGATATTCGTTATTACATCGCATTTATTTTATTCATAATAATTATATATAGTATGATAGCATTTTTATGGACATAGCGTTGTTACAAGGAATTATTTCGATAGTAGTAATAATAGGTATTGCTCCATTGTTTGCCGGATTGGTAAACAAGCAAAAAGCCATATTAACAGGGCGGATTGGCGCGCCGGTTTGGCAGCCATATTATGAATTGCAGAGACTTATTAAGAAAGAAACTATCAATTCAACAACTTCTTCTTTTGTCAGCCGTGTTTCCCCTTTAATAAATTTTGTTACCATGATAATAGCAGCTGCAATGTTACCCGTCGGTTTTTGGAAACCGCTTATCACCTTTAACGGTGATATAATTTTGTTCGCCTACATTTTGGGTTTAGCAAGATTTTTCCAAATATTAGCAGCAATGGATATTGGAAGTTCATTTGAAGGTATGGGGGCAGCGCGTGAGGCGACTTTCGCTTTATTTGCAGAGCCGATTTTCTTTTTTACAATTGGAAGTATTTCATTTATCAGCGGATTGACTTCTGTACATGATATTTTTCATTCAATCCAGCTTACGAATATTTCTTATGAGGTTTTCATTGTAATATGTTCAATCTCGGTTTTTATGCTTGCGGTTACTGAATGTTCGAGAATGCCGGTGGATGATCCGAACACACATCTGGAACTTACAATGATTCATGAAGTAATGATCCTTGATAATTCCGGAATCGATTTGTTTTTATACCAATATTCCGGTTATATAAAACTATTCATTTATGCTATTCTGGAGATATCTTTTTTCTACCCATTCAGCAAGCAAAGTTACACCCTTGGCGTTGTAATCTTTATAACTGGAAGTGTCGCTATAACTTTTGTTTTGGGAGTTATAGAAACAATAACTTCAAGATATAAGATGAAAAATATTCCGCAATATTTGTTGTTTGCAACCGCCATTGGAATTTTAAATTTGCTGATCTATACTTTTACGAAATGACTTATCTATGGAAAATGTCTTAAGTATATTATTTTGTCTTTCGTTGTTTTATGTAGCTGTTACATCACGGGTTAAAGCATATGTTGGCATACTGCGTGTGCAAGGAATAATATTGTCAGTTTTACTGATTGCCCCATTCATCTCTCATTTTTCAATTTTTGGAATAATATTGCCAGCGACACTGCTGTTAGTAAAAGTATTTCTAATCCCGCGTTATATTAGTAAAGTAATTCTTGAATTGGATATAAAGAGACGAATTGAACCGACAATTCAACAAATGGTGTTGCTGCCCTTAATTATTGGAACAATAATTCTCATCTTCCTTGCATCAAGCATTCTTTCAAATAGTACTGAATTAGACGTAATACCATTTGCAACCGGATTCTCGGCGATAGTTGTGGGTATCTATATCATTATTTTTAGGAAAAAGCTGATTGTTCATGTTTGCGGATTTTTAATTATGGAGAATGGAATATTTTTATTCGGTACTGCGGTTGCCTCAGAGTTTCCGATGATGATTGAACTTGGAATTTTACTTGATGTCTTCGTTGTTGTTTTTTTGATGGGCATTGCCTTAAACAAAATAAGCAGCACATTTAAGGGATTTGAAGTAACACATCTCGGGAGGTTGAAAGACTAATGTTCGAATTTTTGATCTTTATTTTGCTGCCGATTTTTACTTCAGCGCTTTGCTACTTTATTAGAGATAGGAGAATTCAGTATAGTGTTTCTTTAATAGTGGCACTATTTCATTTGGGGTTATCGTTGCTTGTATTTCTCGATTTATATCACACTCAACTGCCAGCCTTTTTTAGTATTGATTCTCTTAATAAACTTTTTCTTCTGATTCTCTCGAACGTCTATTTCTGGGTTGTGCTTGTTTCGTATTCCTATTTGAAAAGACCGGTAATATCTAAAGCTGAAGAAGGGAAAAAATATTATTTTCTGTTCCTTAATTTCTATTTAACGGCAAATTCTGCTGCAATGCTAAGTAATAATTTCGGAATGTATTGGGTCGCAGCCGAGGCTACAACATTGAGTGTAGCGCCTCTAATTTACTTCTATCGTAACGAAGAAGCGCTCGAAGCAATGTGGAAATATCTATTTTTAGTTTCTGTTGGAATTGCGTTTGCATTTATCGGAATATTATTGTTAACACTTTCTGCAAAAGGAACTGCACTTGAGGGAGAACAATTATTCTTCCGGCAATTTATCCACGGTGCAAAGCAATTAAATCCCATTTGGTTGAAAGCAAGTTTTATTTTCATCTTCGTAGGATTGAGCACGAAAATAGGAATTGCGCCAATGCACTCGGGGGATGTTGACGCTACCAGCAACGCGCCAAGTCCCATCGCAGCATTAATGAGCGGTTCACTGCGTTTGACTGCTCTTCTTGGCGTAATGAGAATATTTCAAATCATCCGCCCGACAACTTCGTATGAGTTCGCAAAAATTCTTATGATAATCGGCGGGTTACTCTCGATTTTTGTAGCGTTTGTTTTTATGTTCAAAGTGAACAATTACAAACGTATGCTGGCTTACTCAAGCGTAGAGCATCTTGGACTCATCTCGCTGGGTTTGGGAATTGGCGGATTGGCATTTACCGGAGCGCTGTATCACGCAATTTATAATTCGATTACAAAAGTTATTTTGTTTTTAATGGCTGGCAATATTCATCACAATTATAAGTCAAAAGGGGTTGATAAAGTTAGGTCTGTATTAAATATCCTTCCAAAGACTGGCTGGCTTTTTTTACTCGCATATTTAGCTATTTCCGGGATTCCTCCGTTTGGTATATTTTTCAGCGAAATAAAAATATTTGAAGGCATTTTATTCTCCGACAAGCCGTACTTATTGCTGTTCGTTATGTTTTTTCTATTATTCATTTTTGTAAATATGGGAAAAACTATTTTTACAATGTTATACAAAAAAGGAAAGGATGAACCTGAACAGACACAAACAGAAGAATTTGAACTCTCTCATTTTAGTGCAATTGTCTTGTTCATTTTATTGTGTGCAATAGCAGTCGCTTCACCCGATATTTTATATCAAAATATATTTAACATCGCAAAAGATTTTGGCATAAAATTATGAAAACGCTGGAAGTGCAGAATAATCAGTTCTTTGACAAACGTGCGATTTGCTTTTTCGAGAAAGATAAATTCCATAATTCTGTATCCGAATTGATGCAAAACGGATGTCGCATGATGGCACTTACCCCGATTGATAATAGTGAGCCGCGAAAAATTATTGCAGTTCTTGCGGATTCTAATTCTGCTTTGCTTCATATTATCGGCTGTGATTTTAGTGATAGGAGGAATGAATTTCAGAGTTGGTCAAATGAATTTCCGCAGACAAATTACTTTGAATGTGAACTTTCAGAAAATTTTGGTTATATGCCGGTTAATCATCCATGGCTAAGACCGGTGAGAAAGCAGAACGTAATTCTCGGCAATCAACCATATCAATTTTTTAAATTAGAAGGTGAAGAAGTACACGAAGTTGCAGTAGGACCAATCCATGCGGGTGTAATTGAACCGGGACATTTCAGATTTCAATGTCATGGCGAGTTGGTTTATAACCTTGAAATTAATTTGGGATATCAACACAGAGGGATAGAAAAACTCTTTCTACAAGCAAATTCAAATCAGAGAATCATATTATCTGAATCAATTGCAGGTGATACAACTATAGGGCATACTTTTACTCACTGCAATGCAATCGAAAGTCTTTCGCAAACGAATTTGAGTTTACGGACGGAAGTGATTAGAACCATCGCTGCAGAATTAGAAAGAGTAGCAATGCATTTATCGGGCCTTGGCGGAATTGCTAACGATATTGGATTTGCTTTACCGGCTTCTTTTTATGGAAGACTTCGCACACTCGCCATCAATAGTTTGGCTGAAATATGCGGGTCACGATTTGGACGTGGAATGTTTACCTATGGAGGTGTTCGTTTTGACTTAAGTGATGAAACATTAAATACGCTGGTAAAGGATCTACAGATTATTCAGAATGATATTAAATATAATAATGATTATTTGTTCTCCTCTGTTGGCGCTTTATCAAGATTTGAAGAGACGGGAATTGTTTCAAAAGATATTGCCCAAAGTATCGGAATGGTCGGTTTAGCGGCTCGATCATCCGGACTTGAAAATGATGTTCGAATTCAATTTCCATACAGCGCATATCGTTACAATCCAATTTCAATGATAACGTTATCAAGCGGAGACGTATACGCGCGTGCGCGTTTGCGCGCATTGGAGATAGATGAGTCGTTGAGATTTATTCTTGACCAGATAGAAAATCTTCCGAGAGGAGAAATCAATGCTAATATTGGCAGCATAGCGTCGAATTCAGGAGTGGTTTCTCTTACAGAAGGTTGGCGCGGAGAAATTGTTCATATAGTTTTTACAGATGAAAATGGGAGTATATCAAATTACAAAATCAAAGATCCTTCATTTAATAATTGGTGCGGACTAAGTTTGGCATTGCGCGAAACAGCAATTTCTGATTTTCCCCTATGTAATAAAAGTTTTGATTTATCATATGCCGGACACGACTTATGAAAGAATTAAAGTTTCACCTAATTGGATATAATAATAAAAACTACCTCTATGAATAATTCGATAAAAGTTAGAATACTCCAAGGTGATCCGATTATTCACGATGTTAAGAATGCATCGCTTCCAAAACTATTTCGTGGATTACCAAAGATTGCAGACAAATCTTGCCCCGACGATTGCAGTAAATGTGTAGGCGTCTGTCCAACCAATGCGATTAAATTAAATCCGATTAGTCTCGATTTGGGTTTATGTGTTTTCTGTCCATTGTGTGAAGAAACTTGTCCGGAAGGAATTATTCACTTCACTCAAGATTATCGCACAGTAGTCGAGAGTAGAGATAAATTAGTTGTAACAAAAGAAACCAAATTAATCTCGCCGGAGATAGCATCGGCGAAGATCAGAAAATTTTTTGGTAAATCATTAAAGTTGCGGCAAATCTCTGCGGGAGGCTGCAATGGATGTGAACTAGAACTGAATGCGTTGAGTAATGTCAATTTTGATATGGGAAGATATGGAATTGAATTTGTGGCATCCCCACGGCACGCTGATGGAATTGTAATGACCGGGCCCATCACTAATAGTATGGCTAGAGCAATCGATATTTGTTATGAAGCCGTTCCGAATCCCAAAATAATTATTCTGTTTGGTGGGTGTGCTATTTCGGGAGGGATGTTTCAAAACTCAGATGAAATACAAAGGAAATTTCTGAAAGAAAATAAGATTGATCTTTTCGTTCCGGGCTGTCCCCCGCATCCACTCACTTTTATAAATGGTTTATTAGATTGGTTAGGCAAATAAATATATTGTAATGTATCCCATAATCTGGACAATAAAATAGCTTAATTTAATTTGGTGGTCGCAACTACACATGGCAATACGCCAACTGAATGCATGATTGATGGGAAACCGTTTATTGTTGGTTTGAACGCTTATATAAGGAAATAGTTAAAGCTGCCGAATTTTATTTCGAAACATTGCAATTGATGTTGAAGCGGAAACCAGCGCATGTTTTTTTTGTTTATGGAAGATAAATCATCGACGTATTTTACGGTGATGTTATATTCTGTAGCGTGCACAATGCACCAAACGCCGCGAGATGGCTGACAATGAAAATACTTTTACGTTCGAATCAGAAAAAGGAGATGGCATTGAATACCCATAGCCCAAGATGTTCGGTTTCGCACAACTGCATTTTATCCCGCAAGCTGGACAGGTCTGCAAATGAGCCGTCTTACAATTTTTATGGTGCATCATTTTTTTTGCTTATTGACAGATAAAATACTTAAGAGGTATACCACTTAATTAAAAAGTTTATTACAAATGTTAAAAAGAACAAAATGCCAGACTTGATATATGGTTCATTAAATATTAATGAATCGCATTTAGTTAATAAAATAGTTTTCACTTTGTAAAAATTATCAAACAATGAAGATAATTTTCATAAGCTTACCATTCAAAACGGTATATACTTTTATATATCCCAAAATCAAATTACTAATGACGCTGGTTGGTACATTATAATTGATAATAATGGTTACCCATTTTATATAGGGACAGCAGAAAATCTAAATAATCGTTGAAATAGCCAAAATGGAACTAGAGATAATTTTGCTAATCCAGAAAGAGTATCTGATTCCACTAGAAATTTTATTAAAAAATATAGAGAACTTGGAATTATATCAGAATTATTCGTCATAACAGCTTCAGAAAATGATTTGAGAGAAAGATTACAAAATATTTATCAATTAGAAATTGCTAATCCTTTAAATGAACTTGATAGAAATAATATTGAGAAAATATTGAGTATATATAGAGGTTCAATTTTAAATCCAGTTTTAAACAGAATCAAAAATATTTTATAAAATTTGTAACTTAGTACTAAAAAAGTGGTATAACCCGAGGCTGCTAATGAACCATTCCCCGCATTATGTTTGTAATTGTTTATACGTTCTTATTTGTTGTTGGAGTTGAGGTGGGGGCAGGTAAATTTTGAAGATAAGTGATTGCTGCGGATAATGTAAAAAAGGATAGAATGTTTGAATTTCCTTTAACCGATGATTTGATTAATTTGTTTACTGAAATGAAGGTAAAAAATGAGGGGAAGGTATTTAAGTATACAAAGAATGGCTTAAAGTTTTGGTACCGTTATCAGCGGGCTTTGAAGTTTCCTAAAATTTATGGTTTGCACAAAATAAGAAAAACATTTATTTCGCGATTGGTAAATAAAAATTATTCGTTGTATGATGTTGCGGTTCTTGCGGATCATAAGAGTATAAAGACAACTTTGAAACATTACACGAAGGCAAACATAAACAGGATACGAGAGCAGTTGAATGGATAAAATTAGAGAGAAATATTGTACTCGTTTTGTACTCGAAATTGCAAAAAGATAGCCAAAATTAGAGAGTTTTTGATGAACGAAGTTGCGTTTTTTAGCGAAAAACGAATATATTGAGAGGAAGCGCTTGAATAGCATTCAAGATGTCAGCGGTTCGATCCCGCGTAGCTCCACAACTTACGAAGCCTTCTCTACACCGGAAGACTTTTTTGTTTGAAAGACACAATAATTATGAAAATTTTATATCCAATATTTATTATAACCGTTATCATTGTTTTATTGGTATCAACTGGCTGTAAGGATACCGTTACAGGCGAGGATATTGATAAGAGGATAATTCCAGTGAGCAATGTTAGCTTTGCACAGGATGTGTACCCAATTTTGAATGTAAAATGCGCATCCTCGAATTGCCATAATCAAGAATCACGAGCAGGAGGTTATGCATTTACGTCTTGGACGAGCGTGTATTCACCGAATCTTATCGATCCAGGGAATCCGGACAACAGCAGATTGGTTTGGGTAATTGAAGCTCGTTCGGGAATTACACCTATGCCGCCAATTGGATACCCCTATCTTACTCCAAACCAGATAAAGGGAATAAGAACCTGGATAGCTGAAGGGGCTAAGAATAATTAATCTTAACCCACTTCCATTAGAGCCAATTCATCTTCTTATACCATGCTACAGTTCGGCTAATCCCTTCCTCAAGAGAAATATTCTGATTATAACTTAATTCTTTTTTCGCTTTGCTAATATCGCATATCCAGGCTTGCTGTGTAATATCTTTTGCTTTTTCAATATTAAGTGTGGCAGGTTTACTGCTGAACATAGCAAAAAATTGGGCAACAGTGGCGATAGAATATACTACCGAATGAGGTACGCTTATTTTAAAAGGTTTATTACCAATTATCTTCCCTGTTACATTTCCAACTTCTTCCCATGTGTAAAATTTTTCCGAACTTATAAAATATATCTGCCCGGTTGAAATTGTACTTGTTGCGGCCAGATAAAATCCATTAACAAGATCGGTGACATGAATTAAACTTAAAATTTTATTGTTGCTGCCGATAGTAGTCATTAAACCTTTTTTAAATGTTTTGAAGAAAATCAAAATTTCGGTGTCGCGTTCACCATAAACTGCGGGAGCCCGGCAAATTGTGATGGGTAATTTATCCATATATTCTTTTGCAAGTTCTTCCTCTGCTAATTTACTTCTACCATAAGTAGTAATTGGCGAACAAACCATTTCTTCGTTGACCGGGTTATCCGGATTCGAGGGACCGGATGCGGTTAGGCTGCTTACCACCAAAAACTTTTTGAGTGAATCCTTTATGGTCAGCGCTGCTTCTAATAGATGCCTGGTTGTCTCTACATTTCCCCAAAAATATCCTTCCGGCTTTTTTGATTTTACAACACCCGCAACATGATAAATATATTCAGCTCCGCTAAAAGCTTTTTTTAACTCTTCGTCATTCGTTAACCCACAGTCGAATACTTCAATATTTTTATCCTTCAACCAGTGTAAACTGCTTGTTTTACGGGTTATAACCCGTACTATGTAATCTTTACTTAATAACAAATCAACAAGGTGACTTCCAACAAATCCGGTTGCCCCGGTTACTACAGCAATAGGTTTTTGTATCATAATTATAAATATTTGATTTTGAAACTATTATATTTTACTTTTTACAGCTAAATTTAACAAATTATTAATTTAGTTTAATCTTTTTTTTAGTTACCCAGGGAGGTTTTTTGGATCTATTTAAAAAATGCTACGATTTTACCCGCGCGGATGAAATTAAAGCACTTGGTCTCTACCCTTATTTCAGAGCAATCGAAGAAAACGAAGGTCCGGTTGTTCAAATTGAGGGAAGAAAAGTTGTTATGGCTGGTTCGAATAATTATTTAGGACTAACGGCTCATCCCAAAGTAAAAGAAGCCGCTATTAAAGCGGTTGAAAAATACGGCACCGGGTGTTCCGGCTCGCGTTACCTAACCGGTACTCTCGATCTTCATATTGAACTTGAAGAAAGACTTGCAAAATTTTTTAATAAAGAAGCGGTGCTATTATTTTCCACAGGTTATCAAACCGCTCAAGGTATAATTCCCACCTTAGTGCAGCGAGGCGAATATGTCGTCTCTGATAAAGATAATCACGCTTGCATAATTGCCGGTAATTTGATGGCAAAAGGTGCAACAGCCGATTTTGTACGTTATAAGCACAATGATATGGATGACCTTGAAAGAGTTATAAAAAAACTCCCCGAAGATGCGGCAAAACTTATAGTAAGCGACGGTGTTTTTTCCACTGGCGGTGAAATTGTTAACCTAATTAGGTTGAATGAAATTGCAAAAAAATACCACGCACGTATACTTATTGATGATGCACACTCAGTTGGTGTTATCGGTAAAGGCGGTAGAGGAACAGCAAGCGAGTTTAATCTTGAAACCGAGATTGATATGACAATGGGAACGTTTAGTAAAACTTTCGCTTCACTTGGCGGATTTGTTGCCGGCGAAGCTAAAGTTATAAACTACATCAAACATCATTCTTCCGCATTGATTTTTTCTGCATCCCCCACACCGGCATCTGTTGCATCGGCAATTGCCGCATTACAGATTCTTGAAGAAGAACCCTGGCGCGTTGAGCAATTAAATAAAAATGCTGATTACGTCCGCCAAGGGATGAAAGATCTTGGGTTTACTGTTATCGATGGACGCACAGCTATTGTGCCTGTAATAGTTGGCGATGATGGATTAGCTTTTCAAATGTGGCGGATGCTTTACGATTACGGAGTGTTTGTAAATGTTTTTATATCTCCCGGTGTTCCCCCTGGCAGACAGATGATGCGCACAAGTTATATGGCAATACATGAAAAAGAGCATCTCGATTTTATCCTTGAAGCTTTTAAAGATTCAGGGAAAAAACTTGGTTTAATATAAGATGTTATTTTAATTGTTTTAACAAAGCATATCGGCAATTACCGGTATGCTTTTTTTTTAGAGGCGGTTTATGAGCGAAATAAAAATTATTACGGTTTCCACAAAAAAAGAAAAAATGAAGTTTATAAAACTTCAGTGGAAGTTTTATAAAAATGACCCCTACTGGGTTCCTCCTCTGATAATGGACAGAAAAAAACTTCTCGACACTGAAAAAAATCCCTTCTACCAGCATGCCGAAATTGAATTATACATAGCGGAAAAAAATGGTGAGGCGGTGGGAAGAATCGCCGCTATTAAAAATGATTTGCATAATAAGTACCACAATGATAAAGTCGGCTTCTTTGGCTTTTTCGAATGTATAAACGATCAGGAAGTTGCGAACGCGCTTTTCGATAAAGTGAAGGAATGGCTTAGATCGAAGGGACTAAATGCAATGCGGGGACCGGCAAACCCGTCAAGCAATGATGAGTATGGAATGCTTTACGAAGGTTTTGATGATGAGCCGCGAATATTGATGACTTACAATCCAAGGTACTATCTTGACCTCTGCAAAAATTATGGTTTTATAAATGCTAAAGGTTTAAACGCTTACAAATTAGAACGTGATAAAGTAGTTTCTTCTGACAAGCTTAGGCGAGTAGCAGAAATTTCGCGTGAGCGCTCGGGCATAAAAATTTCTCAAATTGATATGAAAAATTTCTATAAAGAAGTTGAAAAAGTAAAATATGTTTATAACAAAGCGTGGGCGCCAAATTGGGGCTTCATCCCTTTTACGGATGCCGAAATTGATGCCATGGCAAAAGATTTAAAACCGCTCGCTGAGCCCTCACTTGTTCTGTTCGGAGAAATAAATGGCGAACTTGTTGGTTTTGCACTTTGTATGCTGGATTATAACCAAATTTTCAAATCAATGAATGGTAAATTGTTCCCGTTTAACTTTTTGAAATTATTTACTCAAAAGAAAAAAATAACCTGGAGTAGAATAATAACCCTCGGTATTGTACCGGAGTTTCAAAAGAAAGGACTTGATGCTGTATTTTATTGGGAAATTGTAAACCGCGCAGATAAAATTGGTATACGCCTTGGCGAAGCGAGCTGGATTCTTGAAGACAACGAAATGATGAACCGCGGGGCGAATGTAATGAACGGCACTCTTTATAAAAAATATATGATATATGAGATCAACATTTAATGCGGTCTTTTTATTTCTTCTTTTTTGTATCAATTTGTTCGTCAATACTGTTCGGACAATACACAATTGATGATAAAGAACTCGCAAGAACAACATTCGCAAGAGAATTTAATAACAGAGTTTTTAATGAGTATCTAAATTCAGGCGTTGATAAAAATATTAACGCCGCTTTATTAAGTTTAAGTAATAGCAACGATACTACATTCATTCCTCATATACTCAATTTAGATGATAAATATCTTCCCTTAATTTCTTTCGCACTCGGTCAACTTGGGCAAAACAAATTGTCGGAAGATTATCTGCTTTCGAAAATTAATTCGGCAACTCCGCTAATTAGTCAACCCTTAAAAACCCAAATTTCTTTTTGAGAGTAAAAAAACTGAT
>CAYJPN010000021.1:0-96211 GCA_964372115.1 uncultured Ignavibacteriaceae bacterium | reverse complement strand
CATTTTTATGATTCTACAAATCGCCATTTACACAAAATGTTTTACACACTCTAAAGTGAAGATATTTTTCTTGTTTTGAAATTCTAATTCACTTTGAACTTTATACTTTCCACATTGAACTTGCGGCTTGCCGCACTTTGTTATTCAGTTTGTTTGTTCTTCCAATTTTTCCGAAGTACTCTTTTGCCGCTTCTCCGAGTTCTTCTAAATCTTAATCGCCGTAGTTTTTATTTGCTTCTTCATTTACCCGTTCTATTTCTTTTAGCAGTTCATTTATCTTCTCTTTTGTTTTTCATTATACCTCTTTGTATTTGATGCCCAAACGTAACTATACTTGTTTGCTTTAGCTTTTTTGTCTCACTAATTAGGCAAGGAGGGGAAACTGCTAATCAAATTCCTCTTTTCTTTAACATTTTTAGCAGTCCTTGGTAGGTAATACCTAAATGCTCTGCCGCTTTGGTTTTATTATTATGAAACTTTTTAAATGCACGTTCAATAAGCCAAAACTTTGCTTCTTCTAGTTCTAACATGTTTCCTTCAATAAATTTAAAAGAATCATCAAAAATAATATTATTGAATGAACTTCTATTTTGTGTTTCGCAAATATAATCTTCTAAACTCCAATCTTTTCCAAATAAGCAATATGCCTTTATAAAATTAGAAAATTGTCTGAGGTTACCCGGCCATTCGGCATTTTGTAGAATATTAAGTTGCTCTATGTTCATAACCTTTGATTCAACATCTAAAAGCTGGTCATATTTTTTAATGAAATGATTAATCAAAATCGGAAAATCATCAATTCTTTCACGCAGCGGAGGAAGATATATTTGCGTTTCACTTAATCTATGAAAAAGATCATTTCTCAGAATCTCATTTGAAATGGCTTCATCTATATTACGGTTGGTTGATGAAATAATTTGTATATCAATATTAATCCAATTATTTGAGCCTATTCTTCTTATTTTCTGTTCTTCAACCACTCTTAAAAGTTTTGATTGCATGGTTAAAGGAATTTCGGTTACCTCATCAAGATATAAAAACCCCCCATTTGCGGCTTCAAATAAACCTGCTCTGCTTATTCTTGCATCTGTAAATGCACCCTTTTCATAACCAAATAATTCTGATTCAAAAAGTGATGGACTAAGTCCTGCACAATTAATCGGTATAAATGGTTTATCCTTTCTAGGACCATTTCGATGAATATATCTGGCTAATAATTCTTTGCCTGTTCCGCTTTCGCCATGTATTAAGGTATTTAATTCATGTTTAGAAATTATAACCGCTTTTGCTAAAACATCTTTAATTACTTTGGATTGACCAACAATAAGGTACTCATCTTCTACAATTTTTTTATTTAGCTGATTTTTAAGAACACTATTCTCTTTTTCAAGTTTTTCTTTTAGGAGTTTATTTTCTGCTTCTAATTCTATTTGATGGATTTGCTTATCAATTGATTTATGAAGCTCTAATTCTTCATAATGTTTTTTAAGAATATCATTTACTCCTTCTTTAAGAGCAAGCATTATCATCGGTTCATCGGAATAACCGGTAATCAAAATAGATTTTATTGAAGGAAGTTTTTCTTTAAACAATTTTATAATTTCAACTCCATTTAAACCAGGAAGTTTAAGATCGCTTACGATCAGCCCAATGTTTTCATCTAAATATTGTATAGCTTCATTTGGATTAGAGCAGAATATTAACCGGAGATTTTCTTTTTTTCTTAAGGACAATTTTAAATTTTCTAACGAAAATTCATCATCCTCTAAAACAAGTAAATTTAATTTCTCTTTCATTTTACCAACTCATTTTTTATCCCTTATGAAGAATAACTTTAACTAATGCGCCGTTATTTGTATTAACTAATTTTATTTTTCCACCCACTCCATCAATGATTCTTTTGCAAATCCATAAACCCAAACCTGTCCCTTTGCCAGGTTCTTTCGTAGTTATAAATGCAACAAAAGCTTTTTCCAGAATATGATTTTCAAAACCATTTCCAGAATCATGAAATTCTATTATAATCTTATCATCATCTTCAATTATTTTATTTCTATCATCCTTAGCCAGAACAATAGGAATATTGTTACTAAAAATATCTACCTGCGCAAATTCTATTACTATCAATTCATCAAGCAGTGTTGTTTTAATCGGGATAGGTGGAATCTCAGGTCGTTTAGGCATGTTGTGAGTAGTTGATTCAATTACATCAATAGTGATTGGTGGATCATCATCAAAAAAATTATTCTACAGGCTTTGCGTTCGGAGAATATTTAAACGCAAGAATTAATAAAAGAAGAACAGAAATCAATGAAAGTTCGATTGCGGTTCTGTAATGCCGCTTTATATCAAACTTCGGATTTTTAACAAGGCTCATAAGAACTCCTTAATAAAATTGTTATTGATTAGAGAGAGAACCTAATCCTTTTTACTACCAAGTTATTATAAATTTTCGTATCAAAATTATTTTAATCATCTTCAAACCCTTTAGAAGAAAATTCCGATTCAATTTGGACAGTTAATCGAAATAAAAATATTTAATCCTCTTGATGTTTTTCTCAAAACTTTATTTTAATTTAATGCAGCTAAACGAATCATTTAGTAATTCGTGATGATTTTTTCTTTTCGGTTAACGCCGCGGGAGGTGGTATGAAAAATTTATTTCTAGTTTTTCTGTTTTTGGTTCTTTCTACTTTTTTATCCGCACAGACGGGGGGAGGTTTGCAAGAAACTGCAGAACCTAATTTTGAAAAAGTTGATCTTCCTTATAAAACAATTCCTTTAAAAAGCGGAGAAAATGTTCTCTTCGATAATGGTCCCCTGGTTACACTGCCCGGCGGCGGTTGTAACGGCGGTGATGCAAGTATACTAGACTATTTAGTTGGCGGACACACTCTTGAAGGCTGGGGATGTCAGCAGAATTTAGGCAATTACATGGCCGATGATTTTACAAGTACAGACGCATGGAATATAGATTCACTAAAATTTTTCGCTTACCAATTCGGTGCAACTTCAGTTACAATTACCGGAGTTTATGTACAGATTTGGAACGGCGCCCCAAATGCCGGTGGTACCGTGGTTTGGGGTAATGAAACCACAAACATTTTACAAAGAACCGGTTTAACTAACATCTACAGAGCTGTGTTTATAATTCCAACTGACTGCGACCGTAGAGTACAGGAAGTTGTTGCAACTGTAGGCACTAATTTACCTCCCGGACAATATTGGGTTCAGTGGGGTGTAACCGGTAGTGCTTCTTCCGGTCCTCAGTGTCCTCCTGTTACAATTCAGGGTACTGCCGTTACCGGCGATGCTTTGCGGAAAACAAGTTCCGGCTGGGCTGCTGCTCTCAACGGAAGTTCAGCAAACGGTGCACCTTTTATAGTTTACGGAAACAGCGGTCCTCCGTGCCCGGTTGGGGCAGTCTCTAATCCTATTCCTGCAGATAATGCAAATAATATAAGTCCATTTTCTTTAGATTTAAATTGGACAAACGGAGAAGGAACAACACATGTAGATGTTTATTTTGGTACACAAGGAAATATGGTTTCTTACTACTCCGGTCAGGCTATCACTCAGATTTCTCTTCCGCCTTTTCTGGATTATTTAACTGAGTATGAATGGAAAGTAGTTTGCAGTAACGATACCTGTTCAGTTCTTTCCAATGTGTGGTCATTTACTACTAAAATGGATCCAAACCAGCCTTTTTACGATAATTTTGAAAATGGAACTAAGCATTGGATTATTACTAATGACGGCGGTACATGTATTTGGGAAGTATTCTCTCCACCATGGCCGAATAATTATACTATTCCCAACAGCGCTGGTTCAGTATTCGCCGCAGATGCAGATGAATGCGGAAGTTCGACAACAACACTAACAACTGCTACAATAAAATATAATTTTGATTTTAGTAATTTATATTATGTCTATCTTGATTTTGATTCTGATTGGATGGCAATAGATACTGGTGATTCTGCTTTTGTTGAGGTAAGCATCGATGGTGGAGTTAGCTGGATTAGAATTCTTACATACGATGAAATCGATATTAGAAATGAGCATGTATCTCTTTGCTTATCGTCGGTTGTCGGTCACCAACCAAATGTATTAGTTCGCTTTGTATCCATTCAACCCGGTTATGATTGGTGGTGGGCAATTGATAATGTAGTTATTTGGGTCTATCCGACTCCTGTTGAGTTAACAAGCTTTACAGCTGCTGTAAACGAAAATGATATTGAACTTAATTGGTCAACGGCAACGGAGACGAATAACAAAGGTTTTGAAGTTGAAAGAAAAACGGAAAAAGATTTCGGCACGGTTGGTTTTATTGATGGTTATGGTACTTCGACAGAATTACACGACTACAGTTTTGTCGATAAGAACATAACTCCAGGAAAATATTTTTATCGCTTAAAACAAATTGACTTTGACGGAGCGTTTGAATATTCACACGAAGTTGAAGTAACCATAGAATCACCAAAAGTATTTTCACTCGAACAAAACTATCCAAATCCGTTTAATCCAACTACAACCATAAAATATGGTTTGCCGGAAGCAGGTCAAGTTACAATAAAAGTATTTGATATTCTTGGTGGTGAGATTAAAACGATTGTTAATAGTCATGAAACAGCAGGATATCATGAAATAGAGTTTGATGGGAAAAGTCTATCAAGCGGCATTTATTTCTGTAGAATGAAAACTGAGAACTACACAAACACAATAAAAATGATTATTTCAAAATGATATGAAAAAAACTGTTTAGCTATGTATTTTCATTTAAGTAACCCACGAACTTGCCTTTGCTGACAGGCAGGTCAATTCGTGGGTTACGAAAATAGGCAAAGTTTATAGCCGTTTTAACGGAGAGGCAGTCCCCATTGTTTTTCAATACACCCCCCAATAAAAGGCAATTGCAATTATTTTTAAATCTGGTTATATTTTGATACCATAATGAAGGCAAACAAATGAATAATATAACCATAAGAAATATTTCAGATCGAATTCATAAAAAATTAAAAAAACGCTCTGAGCTTTCCCGTAGAAGTATTAACAGTGAGATAATTGCTTGTTTAGAAGAATCTCTTTTTACAAATAAAAATGAAGTTGAGCAGATTTTAAGAAAATCTCAAGAGATTAGAAATAATCTAAATTTCGAAATAACTTTAAGTGAACTTGAAGAAGCAAAGAGTTACGGCAGAACATTATAGTTGTTGATACAAATGTTATGGCTTCCCTATTTCTAAAAGGAGAATTCAGCGAGGATGCCGGGAGATTATTGCTAAGTCTCAATAGCCTTTGGCTTCAGCCACGGAATGAAGGGACTTAAGTCCTCTAAATAAAGTTTAAATGGGGCCTGCCTATCGGCAGATAGACCAAAACCCTTTACTTTTTCTTTTGTTTTATTTAATCCGCCCACTAAAGTGGACGGCAATTAAAACTTGATGAAATTAATATTGCCGGTGGCTTCAGCATGCCCGCCGATAGGCAGGTTAAAAGCTAATAATTTAATATCAACCAAAAGATATTGATTCTGAAATAGCATCATTTTTATTCGAAATCCGATTAATTCCCAAATCCTATTTTCTAGTATTCTATGGATTGGGGCTTTTTTTACAATTTCAACATTCAAAAACACAAAAAAAATTCCGTATGAATATTCATGCGTTAAATGGATATTATGTGTTTTGTGAATGAATTATCATTCTAAACTTGACATTATATAATTAATATTCTTATCTTTGTATTAATTTTCATGCATTAAGAAGAAAATATAGCTTTATGAACGATAAGTCATACTTAGAACTAATTTCAATGAGTGATAAATCTTTGATGGAAATAATAGGAAAGTTTATTCAACATCATAGATTGATTCAAAATAAATCACAAAGTAACGTAGCAAAAGATGCTGGTATAAGCCGTTCTACTCTTAGTCTTTTGGAGAGAGGCGAAAAAGTTGCATTAAGTACATTGATACAGGTTTTACGAGTATTGGATTTACTTTACATTCTGGATGTTTTTAAAGTGAAAGATGAAATTAGTCCAATCGAATATGCTAAGATTCAAAAAAACAAAAAACAACGTGCTAGAACTAAAAATAACAAATCAGATTTAAGTGAAGATTTAGGATGGTAGACTTTGCCGAAGTAAAAATATGGGGTGAATTAGTTGGTGCTGTGCGTTGGGATTCAGATATGCAATTGGCAAGCTTTCAATACGATACAAAGTTTATAGCAAAAGGATATGACTTATCACCTATAAAAATGCCAATTAAAAATGGAAATCGTATTTATAGCTTTCCTGAACTTCGCAAAGCAAAAGATGAAGCAGCAGCTACATTTAAAGGATTGCCAGGATTATTAGCTGACTCATTACCTGATAAATATGGAAATCAACTAATAAATATTTGGTTAGCTCAAAATGGTAGACCTCCAAATAGCATGAACCCAGTTGAACAACTGTGTTTTATTGGATCAAGGGGAATGGGTGCTTTAGAATTTGAACCTTCTCAATTAAAAATAAGTAAACAAACATTTTCCATCGAGATAAAAAGTTTGGTTGAAGTAGCGCAAAAAATGTTGTCTAAGCGTGAAGGGTTTGAAGTGAATTTAAATAAAGATGAACATCAAGCAATGACAGAAATCTTGAAGGTTGGAACATCGGCTGGAGGTGCAAGACCTAAGGCTGTAATTGCATACAATAAAAAAACTGGAGAAGTACGATCAGGTCAAACTATAGCTCCTAAAGGTTTCGAACATTGGCTGCTTAAACTTGATGGTGTTAGCGATGCTCAGTTTGGATTAAGTCATGGATATGGAAGAGTTGAATATGCATATCATTTAATGGCAAAGGATTGTGGCATTCAAATGATGGATTGTGAATTACTTGAAGAAAACGGTCGCGCTCACTTTATGACAAAAAGATTTGATAGAGAAGGAAACAATACTAAACATCATGTGCATACTCTTTGTGGTATTCAGCATTTTGATTACAATAATTTATATGGTTATAGCTATGAGCAACTATTTCAAACAATGAGAATGCTTAAATTAACATATCCGGAAGCAGAACAAATGTTTAGAAGAATGGTATTTAATGTAATGGCTACAAACTATGATGATCATACAAAAAATTTTTCGTTTAGACTTAAACAAGATGGGAAATGGGAGCTATCTCCTGCATATGATCTCTGTTACTCTTATTCCCCAGATAATGTTTGGGTAAGCCAACACACCCTAAGTATTAATGGAAAGCATAAGGATATAAATAAATCTGATTTAATGAAAATAGCCGGCGCAAATAATATTAAAAAAGGCTTAAAAATAATTGAAGAAACTAAAGAAGTTGTTAGTAACTGGTCAAAATATGCTGGTAAGGTAAATGTTTCTTCTGAGCTAACAGATTCTATTGCTAAAACGTTAGTTGCTTTGAGGTTTAAATGATTCATAAATAAACAGGGAAGTAAATATAGTAACGCAATAGTATTTGAAATCAACTAAGCACAAACAATTTTGAAACATTAAATTGAAAAACACAATAGAATTAAAAACAGAACACTTAAAACTAGAACGGTTGAACAAAAAGATTCTGAAGCAATATTTAAATATCGGTCAGATGCAGTTACTAACCACATTTGAAAATTATTTAGAAGCACCCGGTAAAAAATTACAAATAAGCATACTATAACAGAAATACTGTGTGCTTACAAGTTAATCCCATTAAAACCTGACAAAAAAGCAGATCACCCTTGCGGTATAATATTACCGCTTGCCTATTAATACTGTCGGCTAATTGATGACTTTGAACCACATTCCTTAAAACCGGTTTATTGTATTTCATACCCCATCTTACTATTTTTACCCCGATTTTTAACAAAAAGATTTTAAAATTATTTAAGGTTAATTGATGCTCGAGACTCAGAGAACTATTGGTAAAGCCGTTTCAATGTCAGGTGTTGGTCTTCATACAGGTACTTCTTGTACTATGACGTTTAAACCGGCTCCGGAAAATTATGGGATAAGATTTGTCCGTGTAGATTTGGGAGGCAACCCCGAAATTCCCGCTGTTGCGGATAATGTTGTTGATGTATCGAGGGGAACCACTCTCGCAATCGGCGAAGCCAAAGTTCATACAGTTGAACATGTGCTTGCCTCAATAGTGGGACTTCAAATAGATAACATTATTATTGAGCTCGACGGTATAGAGCCGCCGATTGGCGACGGCAGCGCAATGCCTTATGTTGAGGTTCTTCAAAAAGCAGGTTTCGAGCAGCAAAAAGCACCGAAAGATTATCTTATCATCGACGAAACAGTTATGTTTCACAATGATGAAAAGCAGGTTGATATTGTAGCCCTTCCACTTGACGATTACAGAATAACAGTAATGGTCGATTATCAAAACCCGGCGCTTGGCAGCCAGCACACCGGTTTGTTTAACCTTGAGGAAGAGTTTATAACAGAGTTTGCCCCTGCGCGCACATTTTGTTTTTTAAGCGAAATTGAACATCTGTCTGATTTGGGTTTAATAAAAGGCGGCGACCTTGACAATGCAATTGTTATTGTAGACCACGATTTAAATAAAAATGAACTCAACACTCTCCGCAAAAAAATAGGTGTAAAGCAAGATCTTATTCTCGGCACCAACGGTATTTTAAATGATAAATTACTTCGTTTCAAAAACGAACCCGTCCGTCATAAACTGCTTGATTTGCTCGGCGATCTTGCTTTGATAGGCGCACCGATAAAAGCTCAAATACTTGCAGCGCGACCAGGGCACAAGGCAAATGTTGAATTTGCGAAACAGGTAAGAAAACTTTATCAACAGAAAAAACTTGTCCGCAAATATCAGCTTGTAAAAAAAGAAGGTGTTGTTTTTGATGTAAACGCAATTCAAAGAATACTCCCTCACCGTTACCCGTTTTTACTCGTCGATAAAATAATTCATCTCGATTTCGACAAAAAAGTTATCGGAGTAAAATCGGTAACAAGTAATGAACCGTTTTTCACCGGACATTTTCCCGGTCAGCCGATTATGCCCGGCGTTTTAATTGTAGAGGCGATGGCGCAAACCGGCGGTATACTTTTATTAAATTCATTCCCCGATCCCTCGCAGAAACTTGTAATGTTTATGGGTATTAATAATGTAAAATTCCGTAAACCGGTTGTGCCCGGCGATCAGTTGTTTCTTGAAGTTGAGCTTGGCAGCAGACGCAGCAAAGTTGTTAATATGAAAGGCAGAGCTTTTGTAAATGAACAGCTTGTCGCCGAAGGTGAATTTATGGCTGCTATAGTTGACCGCGAAGAAAAGAAAGAAGAATAAGTTTATGACTAATATTCATCCAACGGCAATTGTAAGCGGCAAAGCTAAGATAGCTGATAACGTTACAATAGGTCCTCACGTTGTTGTTGAAGACGATGTTGAAATAGGCGGGGGAACAACAATTCAGGCAAACGCAGTTATTTATAACGGAGCGCGGGTTGGAAATAATGTAAAAATATTTCAAGGCGCATCTGTTGCAAATGTACCGCAGGATTTAAGTTTTGCAAATGAATACTCCATTTTTGAAGTCGGCGACAATACCGTCATCCGCGAATTTGTTACATTACATCGCGGAACAAAATCAACCGGAATGTCGAAAATAGGAAAAAATTGTCTGCTCATGGCTTATGCGCATGTTGCTCATGATACCTTTGTTGGCGATAACGTAATTCTTGCAAACGGTGTTCAGCTTGCAGGTCATGTAGAAGTTCATGATAATGCTATAATCGGCGGGATGACGCCGGTTCACCAATTTTGCAAAGTCGGTGCACATTCCATGACGGGCGGCGGTTTTAGAATAACTCAGGATCTTCCGCCATATATTCTCGCGTCGGATGAACCTCTGCAATATCATGGATTAAATGTTATCGGGCTGCGTCGCCGTGGTTTTAGCAACGACGATATAATGTTGTTAAAAAAAGCTTACGGCTACTTATATAGTAAAAGTTTAAATGTAAGCCAGGCAAAACAAAAAATTGTTGAAGAGATGGGCGATAATCAATATGTAAAAACTCTTCTTCAATTTTTAGAAAACAGTAAAAGAGGTCTTATAGGCAAATGATCTGGAGGTTCCAAAATACCGGTTTTAATACCGGGAAATTTAACATGGATTACGACCTTCAACTTGCCGAAGAATGCAAACCCGGCGAAGCTATTTTGAGATTATACAGATGGACTCCTTACTGCATTTCACTCGGCGCTAATCAAACGGTAGAAAGTATAAATAAAAAAAAAGCTGGTGAAGACGGGCTTGATGTTGTTACTCGTCCAACTGGCGGGCGGGCTGTGTTACATTCGGAAGAATTAACATACTCGGTAATTTACCCTATCGCCGGCAATACATCGGCTCATAATCTTTATCATCAAATAAACATGGCGCTCGCAAAAGGTTTGATGATATACGATGACAGTTTAACCGGTGTTGATCTTGAAAACATTCAGCCTGATTTTTTAACTCATTACAAAGATAATAAAGCATCGGCGTTATGCTTTGTTATGCCGGCAAAAAGCGAGTTAAAATTAAGCGGCAGAAAATTAGTCGGCAGCGCGCAGCGAAAACTAAACAATGTTATTCTGCAGCACGGTTCAATTTTAACAGGTAAATTTCACCAGCGACTTGTAAATTACCTAAATCTTTCCGATGATGAGATAAAAAAAATCGGAACGGAAATAGAACAGAAAACTATTGAACTTGAAACAATACTAAATAAAGAAGTAGATTTCGAAAGGCTTTCTGAATCTATAAAAGAAGGATTTGAAAATTATTTCGGCAAAAAATTTGTCGAAAACGGTTTATTGCAAACCACGTAATAAAAAAAGATTTACAAAATGAGTACCGAACAAAAATTTAAACGAATAACTACAAAAGCTTTGGGGCTGCTGAAGAAAAAAGGGATAAAGATAACAGCTTTAACCGCATACGATTTTATAACGGCAAAACTTCTTGATGAGGCGGGTATTGATTTATTACTCGTTGGCGACTCACTCGGTATGGTATTCCAGGGCAACGAAACAACATTACCCGTTACAATGGACGAAATGATTTATCACACCAGGGCAGTAACAAAAGCCGTTAACCGTGCAATGGTTGTGGTAGATATGCCGTTTATGTCTTACCAGCTTATTGCCGATGAAGGTTTTCGAAATGCCGGCAGAATAATGAAAGAAACAAACGCGAGCGCCGTAAAGTTAGAAGGCGGTGAGCGTATTGCCGATACGATAAAAAAAATTACGGATGCCGGCATCCCGGTGATGGGACACATAGGTCTTACGCCGCAAAGCATTCATCAGTTTGGCAGCTACCGCGAAAGAGGTCGTGATAAGGCGGAAGCTGAAGAGATATTAAAAGATGCAAAAATTATTGAAGAAGCCGGCGCGTTTTCGTTAGTGCTCGAAAAAATTCCAGCTTCACTTGCGAAACAAATTACTGAGGCGCTTACAATACCGACAATTGGTATCGGCGCGGGCGTTCACTGCGATGGTCAAATTCTAGTAACGCCCGATATGCTCGGGTTAAATGTCGATTTTCACCCCCGCTTTGTTAGATATTATGCGCAACTTGCGGAAGAATGCAATAAAGCTTTTACAGATTATATTAATGACGTCAAAACATGCAAGTTTCCTTCGGAAGATGAAAGTTATTAACAAAATTTTTTGAATATGTATAAATACCTGTTTACTTTTTTTCTTATCGTAGTTTTATTTCGCGCACTGCCGGCACAATCAATATCGGAAAAAATGATTGAGGAGGCAACTATTACCGGCATTGTTGAAGAAGCAAACTATGTTTGGGTTTCAACATATGGTTACGGTATCTGGCGTTATTCAAAAAAAGATGCAAAGTGGTTTGTTTACAGCACAAAAACCGGCAACCTTGATGATGATCTTTTTTACACTGTGGCGGTTAGTGATAAATATGTTTGGGCTGGCACAAGCGAAGGATTTTGGACGCTTGACCGCAAAAGCGATAAGTGGCGCAAGCGTAAATTTGCACAAGGCGGCGAGTGGGGCAACTGGATTCGATCACTCTTGTATGATAAAACAGAAAATATTTTGTGGATCGGAAGGTTTGTAAATCTTACCCGCTTAGATGTAAGTAAACAGCGTTTTAGTGATATAAATTTAACACAGGGTACCGATTTAAAATCCAACAATATCAAATCAATAGCTTTTGACGGCGACAGTATTATCTGGTTCGGCAGTGAGTCGGGTGTACATAAATTTCAAAAGAAAAAAAATTATGAAGACAAAACTGCCTGGATTTATATAAACAATAACGGGCGTGGCTTTAACGGTGAAGGTGAAGCGGTTTCGGTTTCAGATTTTCTTATTACTCCTTCAAATATCTGGTTTGCTACGGATGAATTTGTTACGCGAGACCAACCCGGCTTTAACCTCGGCGGAATTTATCGTTACAACAGGCGGCTAAATTGGGATAGATATTACGATGGGAACGGTCTTCAGGCAAATGGCGTGTTTACATTGACGCGTACAGGTAACACAATTTGGGCAGGCGTTTACAGTTTTGACAAAGATAGTAAAAAAGAGGTTGGTAAAGGCGTTGCTTTAATTGACCGTGTTACCGGTAAAATAAAAAAAATGGATTTAAACCAAACCGACATTGCTACCGCAAAAATAACCACTACTTATTTCGATGGGGATTACATCTGGATAGGCACCGATAACGGTTTATACCGGATTCGAATCTCAAACCCGCTCGCGCATTGGTCAGCTAAAAAATAAATTATTCCCCCCCCTTGATTAAATGGCGGCATCTTATAAATTGGTGATTGAAATTTAAAGCTTTGTTGAATTACCTATACCCTTAATTTTCCATTATAATTTTTTCGATGTGCTATGAAATATAATATTACCATCCAGCATCTTCAGAAGGATGAGCGGTATGCTGCTGCTGTGGCATTTTTGTCGTCAATTATAAATGGTAAAGTACCGCCGAAAAAAAACTTTGAACAATTGTATAGCCCGGAATTGCTTAGCACCGCGCGTGGAATGGTAAAAAGATTTTTAAAAGGGAAAAATTTTTCAGAGCTGACTCCAAGACTACATGAAAATGCACCAAACGAAATTGATAAACAGAGAACTAACCTTGAGTTTAATCCTTATTTTCGGGACATTCAGGAAAAACTGCTTTTTAACCAGTTACCAAAAGAAGAAGCATTGACCCATCTTTACGGTGAGTATTCAACTGCAGTTAGAAGGTCTTTCGGTTTATTTTTTCACTTCAAATTAAAAAGACGCTGCGGAATTACTTCTACTGCGCATCATAACCGGGTTGCCGCTGTGGTAAAGCAATTAAAGATGGACGATACCGGCAGCCAAAAATACAGTGCTATTGCAGCGCTCCACGATACTATTGAAGATCTCTTAAATATTGTAAAAGATAAAAAGGGGCGTTTATACGGTATTCATCGATACGATGAATTTGTTGATGAATTTATTCCCGCCGAATTAAAAGAACATGTAAAATTGCTGACAAACAATTACGATCTGATCCTCAGTCACATTAACCAGCAATTTTTATCTACCAATGTTTCAATGACCAAAAAAAATCTATTGAATGCTATTGAAGTTCAAAGTAAAAGAAACAGCGGCGAATTGAGTTCGCACTTTGAAAACATGGCTGTGCTGCTGCAAATATCAGAACTTGGTGAAAACGTTTATAGCAATGCAAAATGGATTTGTTATGAAAATCTATATATTCATACTATGGCGGTTTCAACAAAAGAGATGAACGACTTCCGAACATATCAGGTAAAGGCGGTAGATTTACTTGATAACTCGCACGGAAGAGATTCATTGTCGATGGACGGGATGATTAAAAATATTATCAAACTTGGTATATGGGCAATCCAGGGTTATGATTTACAAAGCAACTGGCCGCCGCTAAACTCATTTGTTATGGAAGTATTTGAGGAAGCATTGGTACACTCGGAACATTTGGTAATGAAAAATTTTTTTGAACATCAGTCGCAACAGGACTTCCTTATTTCCGCGCTTGTTAAATTTGAAAAACTAAAACCAATCTTTTACATCGACCCACTGATTAGAGCAAAAAGTATAAGTTGATAATAATAATCATTTCTCCGCGTTATTCGAATTAAAAGCATTATGAAATTTGCCGCAAACCGGATGTTTATATTTATTCCGGGGAGCAAATTTTAAGCGCATTTCCGGAGATTCTAATAACTTTTTAAGCATGTAATTTCTTTTTATCTTTTAACCCTTAGTTTTTTATTATTAGGTAATTTGATGGTTAGTATTTCCAGACAAAGATTAGACGAATTAGAACAAAAATTTAGAGCCAAAAGAATAGCAATAGTCGGCGATATGATGCTTGATTGTTATTTCCGGGGAGATGTAAAAAGAATATCTCCCGAAGCCCCGGTGCCTGTAGTTGAAGTAGAAAACGAATTCTATCGCTTTGGCGGAGCGGCAAATGTAGCTCTTAATATTTTAAAGCTTGGCGGCATCGCATACCCAATCGGAGTTATCGGTTATGATAACGACGGAGCGATATTCCGTTCTTTGATAAATGAAAACTTGATTGAGGATGACGGGTTGATAGTTGATGACTCACGCCCGACAACTGCTAAAACCAGGGTAATTGCTCAGAAGCAGCACGTGGTGCGTATTGATAAAGAAAGCAAAGACTATATTTCCGAACCCATCCAGCAAAAAGTATTGGATTATATAAAAAGTAATATCAATAATTTCGACGGAATCATTCTTCAGGATTATAACAAAGGTGTGCTTACCCCGCTGTTAATAAAAAATATTATTGAACTTGCTGTAAAGAATAACAAACTTATAACGGTTGATCCGAAGTTTAGCAATTTTTTCAGTTATCAGAACGTAACGGTTTTTAAACCAAACAGAAAAGAAACAGAAGACGCACTCGGTATTCGGATTAAAACAAAAGAAGATATTTCAATGGCGGGCAACCAGCTACTCGAAAAATTAAACGCACAATACGTATTGTTAACCCTTGGTGAAGAGGGGATAGCGATTTTTGAAAGAGGGAAAGAGGAAAAGCGAATGCCGACAAAAGCCCGCAAAGTTGCTGATGTTTCAGGCGCCGGAGATACTGTTATTTCAACTCTAACAATGGCGCTTGCAGCGGGCGCTAGTATATTAGAAGCATCATACCTTGCAAATTTTGCAGGCGGTATTGTTTGCGAAGAAGTTGGTATTGTCCCGATAGACCCGGAAAAATTATTTGAAATAGTGATTGGCGATTTGACTAATGAATAGAATATTGACAAGAGAAGAACTCTTAATAAAACGCAAAACATTAAAAGCCGAGGGGAAAAAAGTAGTATTTACAAACGGCTGTTTTGATATTTTACATTCTGGTCATGTTGACTATTTATCAAAAGCCAGGATGATGGGGGATATTTTAATTGTTGGTATAAACAGCGACTCTTCCATAAAAAAAATAAAAGGCGAAAAGCGACCAATATTAAATGAATATGAACGCGCGTTTATTGTTTCAAACTTAAAAGCTGTAGATTACGTAACATTATTTGATGAAGATACTCCTAAAGAACTGATTGACGCGGTAATTCCGGATGTACTTGTAAAAGGCGCCGACTGGGCAATCGATAATATTGTAGGGCGCGGCGTTGTTGAAGCCAACGGCGGAAGTGTTGAGACAATACAGTTTGTAAATAATCAATCCACTTCTAAAATTATTCAGATGATAATTGACAAATACAAAAATTAGTGCTGCTTTTTCATCTTTGATTATTAACTCATTTTATCTTAATGTTTCCATCAATAAATATTTAATGTACTGTACAGAAAGAACTTTTGGCTGAAGCGACTAAAGAACCGGGTAAAGACAAAAAGACGGTAGAAAAAAGAAGAACTCTTTATCACCGGATAGTAAATTTATTTTTATACTTTTTCCTCGGCATAATTACGATTCTTATAATCGCTTTTGGCATCAGCCAAACTTCAATGTTTCGCAACTGGTTAAAAGATTTTGTTGTGGAAGAGGTTAACAGCGCGCTAAACGGAAAACTTAGTCTTGAAAAAATTGACGGAACAATATTTACATCTATCTATCTCCGGCATCCCGTATTAACGCTTGAGCAAGATACACTATTAAATGTTGAGTCGATTGAAGTTAGAATAAGCCCCTTACAGTTATTGCGCAAAAGAATTTATGTAAGAAAGTTTGAAATAAAAAAAGGGTCAATTGAGCTTATAAAAGATGATGATGGGCAACTCAATATAACAAACCTGGTTCCGCCTGCGGCAGAGGATTCAACAACATCCGAATTTCCGTTTACAATTGAAGTTGCTGACTTAAAATTATCCGGTATAAACTTTAGTCTTCAGCAAAGGGCATTAAAAGGAAACACGGCGAATTATCCAAACCTTAATATGGATGATTTTAGAGCCGAAAGTGTTAGTTTATCACTAAGCGCATTTGCAGATATAAAAAATAACAAATATGAAACCGAAATTGATTACCTAAAAATTAACCCGAACATTATTAATTTTAATTTGCAAAACTTGTCAGGCAGTTTTACAGTAAATCCGGATGAATTGAGCGTTACAAACTTATCTATTCAAACCGGCAGTTCGGATATTAATTTAAACGCTTCTATCACCGGATTCAATTTATTTGACAGCGCGTCTGTAATAAAAAATTCGAATCTGAAACTTAACTTTGAAGCCGACAAATTTTATTTTGGTGATTTGGAGGTTTTTGTCCCTCCAACCGGAATTTTGCGCGGAGAAATTTACGCATCTTTAAATGCAAGCGGACCGTTTGATGCAGTAAATATTGACGAAATAAAATTGGAAATGCCAAACAGCCGGCTTGTTACCGGTGGACAAATGCTCAATCTAAGTAATCTGTCTAATCTATTTTTTACAGCAGATTTTAACGGTTCATATATTGATATGATTGATGTAGACAATTTACTCCCATCGTTACATTTGCCTTTATATCCTGAGCTTGGCGTTATAAAATTTGATACTCTCCATTATATAGGTAAACCGTTGGATTTTAAAACCAATGTCTATCTAACAACCGATCAGGGTAATGTTGGATTTAACGGTTCGATAAATCTTACCAAAGAGCAGATGGAGTATAACGTATTATTTTCAACTCTCAACCTAAATATAAAACCGTTTTCGAGTATAACATCAAATTTAAGTTCGCACGGTTCAATAAAAGGGGTCGGAGTAGATCCTCAAAAGCTAAAAGCAAGTGTAAACTTTTTTGCAGATGGCTCCGTTATTGCAGATAACCGGTTCGATACACTGCGGTTAAAGGCTGACGCGTACACAAAATTAATCGATTATGATCTTCTTGCGGTTTTCGATACAGCTTCAGTTGATGTTAAAGGGCAGTTGAATTTCGAAAATAAAACGCAACCGGGTTACACTTTAAAAGGCAAAATAAACAATCTTAACATTCAGGATTTTACGGGTGATACTACCTTTACAAGTGACATAAAATTGTCACTTGATCTTGAAGGAGATGGTTTTGATCCCGATAAAATGAATTTGTTCGCAAATATACTTATAAGCGACTCTCATGTTAATGACATGATGATAGACTCAACGAGGGCAATTGTCGATTTACGTTATGAAGAAAATGGGGAGCGTGTAATAAACTTTATCTCTGATCTTGCCGATGTTACCTTATCCGGCAAATTTTCCATAACTCAAGCAGTTGATTTAATAAAAAGTGAAGCCGGTTTGATAAAAAATGCTGTGAATGAAAAAATGCGCGATTTATCATTAGTGCAAGATACTTTAAATGAATCCAGCGTGTTAGAGTTTGAAAATGAATCTCTTTCAAAATCCTTACCGACTGATTCGACATTAAACATCCAATATTCGGTGGAGTTTAAGGACTTTGATTTGCTCTCTTTATTTCTTGGTAACAACGAGTTTGAACTTGACGGATATTTAACAGGAGAAATAAAATCGAGTAATGACAGTATTTCGATAACATCGAATACAACTATCGGATACTTAAAATATTGGGGTGAACAGGATGTTTTTTTCTTGACAGATCTTCAGCTTAACTGTTCAATTTCTAATAGTAGATATGCCGATTCGCTTTCGGACATTTCCTCGAAAGTAAGTTTAACAACAAAAAGAATTTTTACTGGGAGCGAATTAAAAAATTTGGCTCTAAATTTTAACTTTGAAAATAAAATTGCCAGCGTCAATTTTTTTGTTGATTATGAAAATACGGCATTCGTAAAACTACTCGGACATGTTGATATGACCGGAGCGATGATTGCGTTGGATATTGATTCCTTTGCTGTTAGGTATGATGATTATGATCTTGTGAATAAAGGCGATTTAAAGTTCGCCTACTCCGGGGATAATTTAATTATTCAGCAATTTGTACTCTCACACAATCCCGGCACAATAACTCTTGAGGGGGCGCTTGGTAGAGAAGGCGAGCAGAACTTAAGGCTTCAAGTTAATAATATTCGCGGTCGGCACATCAGCACAAAACTTTTTGGACTTAGCCTCGAAAATAGTCTGATAGCAAGTATAAATATAGACAGCAGGATTAAAGGTAATTTTGAAAATCCTACGATCGATTTTAAAATGAGTGTTGACAGCATTACTTATAAAAAGAAAAATTTTGGTTCGCTGATAAGCAACTTAACTTACAATGAAAAAAACTTAAATGTTGATATACGTTTTCTTGATACGTTAGCAAATAAAAATAAACCGGCATTATACATTACAGGTAATCTACCTATTAATCTTGCTTTGAACGGCGGGGAACGGCTTCTTAATTCGAGTCCAATTGATGTAAAACTTACTGCCGAGGAATTTAATCTTGGCGCTTTCGGCGACCTGTTACCTGCTGTTAATAAATTAAGAGGAAATATAACTACCGCGCTCTCGATTGGCGGCACTTATGAAAATCCGCAGCCTTCCGGATACCTTATACTGCGGAACGGCGCTTTTATAGCAGAAGCCAACAACCTTGAGTACAATGCAGGATTAAAAGTAAAAGTAACAGAGAGTGAAATTATACTCGACAGTTTATCAATTGCCAATGTTGATGGAACAAAATTCGGCGGCAAGATGACCGGTACAGGAAAGGCGCTTCATAAAAATTTTAATATCTATTCCTCCGATGTAGCTGTTAATGGTCAGTTGAAAGTGCTTGATGACGTTTCCAAATCGGCAAGTCCCGCAGTTTATGGCGATCTTGTAGTGGCAACACGTGGTAATATTGAATTTAAAATGAGTGAATATAGAAATTTTTTGGTTGCGCCTGTTACAATAAAAAGGGCTGAACTCACATTCCCCCAGACGCAAAGCTCCTATCAAAATCAATCGGATAAATTCATATACAAATTTGTAGAGGATACCATCAACAAAAAAGATGACCTCGATTTACAACGTTTGGTGGATTTGGCGCGTGAAAAAGAGAGAAGCAGCCAAACATTTGAAAATAAAAAATTACCCTTCGATTATTCGGTGGACGTCTTTGTTGAAAATGAAGCAACAATCATTTTTGTCCTTTCAAAGGAGTTAAATCAAAATCTTACTGCTGTACTCAACGGTAATTTTAAGTATGAGAGTATAAATGAACGCACACGGGCAATAGGTGAATTACAATTACTCGAAGAGTCGACTCTTCAGTTTTTAACAAAAATATTTAGAGCTACAGGTTCCGTAAAGTTTGAAAATGAACTTTCCAACCCGTATCTTGACATAACCGCGGCTTATCAGGATTATTATTATCCGGTTTCCGATTCAACTTCCGGGCTGGAAGAAGAAGTTGCGGTGAAAATAAAAATAAAAGGCGATCTTGACAATCTCGGGCAAAGTTTGCTCCAGGAAAAAAACAATATTGCGGTATACCGTGGTGCGGAAAATATAGAGAATGATATACCGGATCCCACACTAAATTCAACCGATGCAGTGATGTTTATTTTAACTGGAAACTTTACTACGGGCGCGTCTCAAGCTGATCAAAATAAAGCGCAGCAATATGCCGCATCACTTGCAGGTTCAATTGTTGGTGGTTTTTTAAATAACCAGTTTGGCGAGTACATCCGCACTGTTGAATTACGGCAGGTGGGGGCTGCAACAAAATTTAATGTTGTGGGCAAAGCCGGTGATTTCCGGTATTCAATCGGAGGTTCGACCGACGTTTTTCAGGATCTTACACATGCGAGTATAAAAATAGAATACCCGGTTCTTAAAAAACTTTTCCTCAGGCTTGAACGAAAAGAATCAATTACCGAGACAAATCTTTCAAACGAGATGGTCAACGAACTTGGCCTTCGATACAAATTTGAGTTCTAATGAAACATAAAGTAAAAGCATTTTTTAAAAAGAATTTCGGTTTATCAATCAAGCCGAGAGATATTGCAAAAAAACTAAACCTTAACGAAGAGTACGAATATGAGGCTCTGAAGGCGGTTTTATTTCAATTAGTTCAGGAAAATTTTCTTATAAAAAACGGTAAACGTTACAGTTTAAATGTTGTTCCGGAAACGAATGTTGTAACCGGTGTACTTGAAGTAAATGAAAATGGATTCGGGTTTGTTGTATTAAAAAACTCAAAACTCGGCGATGTATTTGTTGCCGAAAGAAATCTCGGGGCTGCATTTTCGGGAGATATTGTTGAAGCGTCGGTATTTGCAAATAGAAAAGGTAAAAATCTTGAGGGTCAGATAATCAAAGTAATAAAACGGAAGCGTGAAACTATTGTCGGAACGCTGCGAAAGTCAAAATCATTTTATTTTCTTAAACCCGATGATCCGACTATTCATCGCGATATTTACATATTTGAAAATCATCTTAAAGGCGCTAAAAAGGGGGATAAAGTTTTAGTTGGTGAAATTACCTGGGAAAATTCGCTTCTGAACCCGGAAGGAAAAGTTATTGATGTTATAGGCGCATCCGGTTCTCCCAAAACAGAACTGGCAGCCATCGCGCAGCAATTTAATCTTCCCTATAAATTCAGCGAAGCTGTAATTAATGAAGCCGAAAAAATATCGTTAGTTGTTAATGTGTCTGTTTTAAAAAACAGAATGGATTTTAGAGAGCACAACGTTGTTACAATTGACCCTGAAGATGCAAAAGATTTTGATGATGCTCTTTCGTTTGAAAAATTGGAGAACGGAAATTATTCTGTTGGAATTCATATTGCTGATGTTTCGAACTACGTGCAACCAAACTCTGCGCTTGATGATGAAGCATTAACCCGTGGGAACAGTGTTTATCTTGTCGGACAGGTAATACCAATGCTGCCGGAAAAACTTTCAAATGGTATCTGCTCTCTTGTGCCCGACGAAGAAAGATTAACATATTCAGTTGTAGCGGAAATTACTCCGCGCGGAAAAGTTGAAACGTATAAAATCAGTAAATCGGTCATCAAAAGTAAACGAAGATTTACTTATGACGAGGTTCAACAAATCATCGAAACAAAAAAAGGTGATTTCAGATACGATATACTTCAGCTTCATAAACTCGCCCAAACCATTCGCAAAAAAAGGATGCGCGAAGGCAGCATTGATTTTTTTACCCCGGAAGTAAAATTTGTACTTGACGAGAACGGCGTGCCCGTAAATGTGTACCGCAAAGAAATGAAAGAAAGCAACCAGCTTGTGGAAGAATTTATGCTGCTTGCCAACCAGATTGTTGCCAAACATATTGCCGTACCGAAATCGGGAACAATAAAACCATATATATACCGCGTTCACGATTTGCCCGATCAGGAAAAACTTAATGAATTTGCGCGCTTCGTAAAGACTCTTGGTTATTCATTCGATCCGAACTCATCAACCCGTTCAAATCAGTTTCAGCGCTTGATGACGCAGGTAAAAGGGGATGAGGAGGAAGCATTGATAAACGAACTTGCGATACGTTCGATGGCTAAGGCAATATACTCACCGGATAATATTGGGCATTACGGTTTAGGCTTTAGCTACTATACACATTTCACTTCGCCTATTAGGCGTTATGCCGATTTGATAGTTCACCGGTTACTTTATATTTATACGGGTGGTGCAAGCGGCAACGGCAATTTGTATTCGTACAAAAATTTGCAGGAAATAAGCGAACACATATCCGCAACTGAACGATCAGCCGTTGAAGCCGAAAGATATTCTGTCAAACTAAAACAGATCGAATACCTTGGGGATCATATAGGAGAAGAATTTCATGCGGTAATCTCGGGCATAGTACACTTTGGAATGTTTATAAAGTTAACCGAAATACTTGCCGAAGGGCTTGTACGCGTGCGCGATTTGGAGGGAGATTTTTATGTTTATGATGAAAAAAATTATTCTTTAATTGGAAGAAGAACAAAAAAACAATTCCGGCTCGGCGGTAAAGTAACAGCAAAACTTGTTCGGGTCGATAAGGATAAATCCGAATTGGATTTTATAATTGTTGAAGATTAAGAGGATTTTGTTATGAGAAAATTATTTCTCAAAATTTTTATTTTAAGTTTGGTTTTTTCAACCGCGGTTTTTGCCCAGTTTGGAAAAAATAAGGTTCAGTACAAAGACTTTACCTGGTATTATATTCAAACCGATCATTGTGATATATATTTTACTCAGGATGCTCCGAAACTTGCGGAGTTTGCGGCAAAAATTTCCGAGGAGTCACTCTCTTCAATTCAAAAAAGTTTTAAATACCGTATAAACAACCGCATTTCGGTAATCGTTTATAATAGTCAAAACGATTTTCAAGAAACAAATATTACCGATCAATATTTAAGTGAGGGTATTGAGGGTTTTACCGAGTTATTTAAAAACCGGGTTGTTGTACAATTTAGAGGTTCGTATAAAAAATTCGAGCATTTAATTCATCACGAACTCGTACATGCTGTAATGAATGATATGTTTTACGGCGGATCGGCTCAAAATATAATTTCAAATAATATTTCAATAAATATTCCGTTATGGTTTAGTGAAGGTATGGCTGAATACCAGGCTCTTGGCTGGGATGTTGATACCGATATGTTTATACGCGACGCGGCTATTAATGAGTATCTGCCCGACATCCAGCAGCTTGGCGGCTATTTTGCTTACCGCGGCGGACAGGCAGTCTTTTATTATATCTCAAAAAAATACGGTAAAGAAAAAATAGGCGAGCTTATAAACAAAATAAAAAGCACCGGCAATGTTGATGAAGGTTTTAAAGCGGCTATTGGAATTGATATAAAAGAATTAAACGAGCGATGGAAAAAAGATATAAAAAAAACCTTTTGGCCTGATATTGCAAAAAGAAACGATCCCGATGAATTTGCAAAAAGGTTGACCGATAACCGTGAAGACGGCGGTTTTTATAATACTAGTCCGGCAATTTCGCCGCAAGGCGATAAAATAGCGTTTATCTCAAACCGCGATTATTATTTTGATGTTTTTCTGATGAACGCCACCGACGGTAAAATAATAAAAAAACTTGTGGAAGGTAACCGCACAAACGATTTTGAAGAATTAAACATTCTCACACCCGGTTTAAGCTGGTCGCCCGATGGAACACATATAGCGTTATCTGCAAAAAGCAGCGGCTATGATGTAATTTATTTGATTGATGTTGAAAGCGATGATTACGAAACGCTGCCGGTTCAGCTTGATGCAATTGAGAGTGTAATGTGGTCGCCTGACGGTAAAAAAATTGCTTTTATCGGTCAAATGCCGAGGCAGTCGGATATTTATCTTTATAATATTGCTGATAAAAATCTAATAAATTTAACGAGCGATTTATTTACCGATTCTTCTCCCGCTTGGTCACCCGATGGTAAAAAATTATATTTTTCTTCCGATAGAACCGACCAGATTACTACGATGGTTATGCCCGACAGCTTTAAATTTTATAACCACGATTATCATCAACTCGATTTGTATTCAATAGAAATAGACTCAAAAAAGATTGAGCAAATTACTGATCTTCCGCAAAGTGATGAAACCGCGCCTGTGGTTGGCTCTTCCGGAGATGAAATTTTGTACATCTCCGATGCTAACGGGATAAATAATATCTACAAAAGAAGAGTTATAATTGGCAATACCGATAGTGTTACAGCATTAACCGAATACCCTGCTATTCCAGTTACAAATTCGCTAAACGGTTTGTATCAAATTTCCGCATCGGCAGACGGTAAAAAACTTGTATTCTCAAGTTTGTATCAGTCGGCATTTAATATCTTTTTATTAACAAATCCTTTTGAAGGCTCTGCGGGAGTTGCGCAGCTTGAACCAACTATTTACATACAAAATTTGCGGAACCAGGAAACAAGCAAAGGCGGTTTGTTTGAAGAAAATGAAATCAGTGAAACAAAAAAAGATTCAACAAACTCAAATGATGTTCAATTTTATACAGGCAGTTTTGTAGATTCTTCTACGGCAACTGGCGACTCAGTAAAAGTAAATTTTCATAATTATGTTTTCGGTGATAATTCAAAAATAGGCGGCGATACTATAAACGTTAAAGACAGCCTTTTTAATCCAACCGACAACCTGGACGAAAATGGTAACTTTAAAGTTAACCGGTACAAAATAACTTTTTCCCCCGATCTGATATATGCCAACGCGGGTTACAGCTCGCTATACGGATTGCTTGGAACAACAGTAATTTCATTCAGCGATATGCTTGGTAATCATAGGCTCATTGGTGTAACCAGTCTTCAGGTAGATTTGAAAAACAGCGATTACGGTCTCGCTTACCACTACCTGCCAGGGCGTATAAACTTTGGTATTGAAGGATTTCATACAGCGCGCTTTATATTTCTTTCAAGAGGTGGTCGCTCTAATTTATTTCGGTATAGAAATTACGGCGCTATTATTTCCGCGAGCTATCCACTAAGCAAGTTCAATAGATTTGATGCAGGCTTAAGCTGGTTAAACGTTTCGCAGGAAAATCTTGATAGCCCGAGTGAACCAACCGACAAAGTTAATTACTTAATTCCCACTTTAAGTTTTGTCCACGATAATGTATTGTGGGGTTACACTTCACCGGTTGATGGCTCGCGTTACCGTTTTGATGTTATGGGTAACCCGGGTGTTCTCGGTAAAAATAATACTTTCTACTCATTCCTTGGTGATTTTAGAAAGTACTTTCTTTTCTGGGGCGATTATTCATTCGCCTTCAGATTATCCGGCGCGTACTCGGGTGGTCTTACCCCTCAGAGATTTTTTATAGGCGGAATTGAAAACTGGATAAATAGGAATTTTGCAAATACAAATATTCCATTAGAGTCGGCTGCAGATTTTGCCTTTTTAACACCGGGTCTTCCGCTTAGAGGTTACGATTACGCACAGCAAATAGGAACACGTTACGGTTTGATGAATATGGAACTTCGTTTTCCACTCATTCGCTACCTTGTTACGGGAGCCTTCCCAATTTTATTTAGTAATATTCTCGGAACTGCCTTTATTGATATGGGGAGCGCCTGGACAAAAAATGAGCAACTTCAACTGTTCCATAAAAACGAAAATGGGAAAATTGTTACAAAAGATTTGTTGATGGGCACAGGTTTCGGAGCAAGAGTATACCTGCTCTATTTTTTGGTGCGGTTTGATGTTGCATGGGCTTATAATTTTCAACACTTTTCGCAGCCTAAATTTTATATATCGCTTGGAGCGGATTTCTAAAAATAAAAGGCTGTTATACAGTAAATGAATAAATCACAATAATATTCCAAATCTTATAGCTGATTAGGAAAGATTTGAAGGATAATCAATTATTTATGAAACAATCTTTTTTTGTTTTTGCAGAGCAGGCTAAATAGCTTTTTTTTCGATTGGTTTTTCAGAGGCAACCGGTTTTGCACTTTCCGGTTTTGCTTTATTTGCAGCGGTATTATTTTTTTTTGAAGGATTTTTATAATCTGTTTGGTAAAAACCGGTGCCCTTAAATATCGGACCTGCCCCGGCTCCAATTAATCGTTTTACTTCGCCTGAACATTTGGGGCATACTTTTATCGGTTCCGCAGTCATCGACTGAAATAATTCAAATCTGTCGTTACAACTCAAACATTTATAATCATACGTTGGCATATTCTATCCTTAAAAATTTTAGCGACAATAATAATGAAAAAATTGTTTTTTTTCTATAACTTTGATTCGTGTATATTTATTAAGATTCATTTAGAAAATTTTGTAACCTAAATCCAATGGAAATAAAATTGTGAAAAAGCTTTTGCTTCTTTCCTTTCTTGCAATCGTAATAAACGGTTGTTTAAATTATAATCAGCATATTTATCTTTATCCGGATGGTTCCGGTAAAACGAGTGTTGAGTATTGGATGCCTCTTCCGGATAGTACCGGCGCGCTGTTTTTAGAACGTTTGGGGTTATTTAACGCAGACTCAATTCGAAATGAATTTTCTTCAACACACAGTACAATTGAAAATATAGCTGTTTTTTCCGATTCCACAGACAGTACTATTCACGCAAAGATTGAATTATCTTTTGTACAAATCGATTCATTAAATGAAGCCAGGGCGTTTAGTGATGCCGAATTTTCATTAAAAGATGGAGCGGAAGGGCAAAAAATATTTTCCCAGTTTATTCCACCAATTGCAACCGGTTTTGGAATAGATGGTTCAAAATATTTCGTAAAATATATTTATACCGTATCGGGCGAAATTATTACACACAACGCCCATAATGAAGAAAATCAAACTTTAACATGGAATTATTCGCTTTCTGAGATAGGAAGCGGAAAAACTATTTCGTTCACATTTCGCCCCTTCAAGTTGAAAGAAACGCCCTATTGGATATTTTTCCTTTCCGGGGCTGTGCTTTTAATAGTAATTTTCTTTTTATTTAGAAAGAAAAAGGATTAATTAAGCAATTTTTGCGATTCAACTTTTATTGACTTACCAGACGGATTTATTTATCTTGCGTCTCTTTTTTTATAATGTATTGACGAAAATTTTATAATTTTAAATGGCAATTACCGATTTTAAAATATTTTCAGGTGGCTCTAACCGTCCGCTGGCAGAAAAAATAGCCCGAAAATTGGATAGACCGCTCGGTGCGTTAGAACTTAAAAGGTTTAGCGACGGTGAAATTTGGGTTAAATATGGTGAAAATATCCGCGGTTCGGAAGTTTTTATTATTCAACCTACAAACCCTCCCGGCGATAATTTGATGGAATTGCTGATAATGATAGATGCAGCAAAACGCGCTTCGGCAAAAAGAATTACTGCTGTAATTCCTTATTTTGGTTATGCACGACAAGATAGAAAAGATCAGCCAAGGGTTTCTATTACAGCTAAACTTATTGCTAACCTGCTTACGGTATCTGGCGCCGATAGGGTAATTACGATGGATTTACACGCAGCCCAAATACAGGGTTTTTTTGATATTCCATTCGACCATTTATATGCGTCATCAATTTTTGCTTCACTGTTTACAAACATAAGCGAAAATTTAGTGGTTGTATCACCCGATGTGGGTGGAATAAAAATAGCTCGTTCTTACGCAAAAAAGTTAAACGCAAGTTTGGTTGTTATAGACAAAAGACGCCCAAAACAAAATGTCGCCGAAGTCGTAAACATAATAGGTTCGGTTGAAGACAAAGATGTATTAATTGTTGATGATTTGATTGATACCGCAGGAACTTTTGTTGCTGCAATAGAAGTACTTAAAAAAAACGGCGCTAAAAATATATATGGAGCAATTACGCACCCATTGCTCTCGGGTACAGCCATCGAACGGGTGCAAAGTTCTCAGCTTACAAAGCTGTACGTTATGGATTCAATAGATTTTAGACCCGAAGGAAAAACTGACAAAATAGTTGTTACCACGGCATCGGATTTATTTGCTGAGGCAATTCGCCGAACATTCAATAATGAGTCAATTAGTTCATTATTTGATATTGATAAAGGATAATATTAGTTACTGGAGATAAAATGGAAATAGTAGTATTAAAAGCAAACGAGAGAAAAATTGGTACTAAAGGCGACCTGACTGAATTAAGAAAAAACGGGCGCGTGCCCGGTGTTTTTTATGGAAGACATGATGAACCAATTGCCGTTGATGTTACCGAAAAAGCGCTGAAACCCTTAGTATTCACATCCGAAGCTCATCTAATTTCGTTAGAGTTTGAGGGCAAGGGAACACATGAATGCGTAATAAAGGATATACAATTCGATCCACTTACGGATAGAGTAATTCACTTTGATTTATATGCTCTTACTACAGGTGAAAAAATTCAACTTCAAGTTCCTGTGCAGTTCCACGGTGCTGCTGTGGGTGTAAAAGACGGCGGATTATTACAACATCTGCTTCATAAAGTTGAAATTGAATGCTTACCGAAAGACATACCTCAACATCTCGATATTGATATAACAAACTTAAAAATCGGAGATGCCATTCATGCCGGCTCTCTTAATTTTGAAAATATTTCGATTCTAAACCCTGAAGATGCAGTCATTGTATCCGTTGTTCCTCCTAAGGGAGAAAAAACAACAACTGAAGGTGAAGACGGTGAAGAAACTGTACAGCCTGTTGTTATAGGAAAAGGTAAATCGGAAGACGACGAATAAAAGCATATTGTTTTTGTGCGAATAATTATAGGCATTGGAAACCCCGGCCGGCGTTATGCGTTTACACGTCATAATGCCGGTTTTATGCTTTTAGATTATATCGCTGAAAAAAAATCTTTAAATTTTTCGCCAGGTAACGGCGACTATTATTTTGCCGAAACAAATTTTAACAGTAACATTGTGTTACTGGTAAAACCTACTACTTTCGTTAACAATAGCGGCTTAGCTGCATTACAGCTTCTTGAAGATAATAATTTATCTCCGGAAGATCTGTTGGTAGTGCATGATGATATCAATTTAGAAACTGCCCGAATCAGAGTTAGGACATCCGGCGGGGACGGAGGTCATAATGGCATTAGTTCTATTATTTATCACCTTGCTTCCGGCAACTTTCCAAGAATTCGTATTGGAATAGGAAGCAATTTTTTAAAGGGTGAAATGGCTGAATACGTTCTCTCCGGCTTTGCCGAAGAGGAATTTGAACTGCTTAAAAAAACCTTTAACGAAGCCGAGCTTCTTATCGGTGAGTTTGCGGCAAATGGGCTTAACAAGCTTATGGACGCCAATAGCAAACTATCTAATAAATAATAAATCGTGTTATAAACTAATTTAGGGAGTCGAGGAGAAGATATGAACTCAATCTTCTATTATATACCTTTATTTGGTGTACTTGCTCTTCTGTATACATTTTGGAAATCTGCGTGGATTAATAAACAAGACGCAGGAACCGAAAAGATGCAGAAGATTTCATCACATATTGCTGAAGGTGCAATGGCATTCTTAAAAGCGGAGTATAAAATTTTATCCGTTTTTGTTATTTCTGTTGCTCTTTTGCTTGCATATATGGCTGATTCTGAACTATCATCACCATTTATCGCGCTTTCATTTCTAACCGGAGCTATTTGTTCTGCGCTTGCCGGCTTTATAGGCATGAGGGTTGCAACAAAAGCAAACGTACGCACAACAAATGCCGCGCGTACAAGCATAGGTAGGGCACTTGAAATTGCTTTTGCCGGTGGTTCGGTAATGGGTCTTGGCGTGGTAGGGCTTGGAGTATTAGGTCTGGGTTCACTTATGGTTTTATACGGAACTATGTACGGTGTGGATGATGCCGCAGGCATTACACGCGTTTTGACCGTAATTACTGGCTTTTCATTCGGGGCATCTTCCATCGCCCTTTTTGCGCGTGTTGGCGGAGGTATTTATACTAAAGCGGCAGATGTTGGCGCTGACTTGGTTGGCAAAGTTGAAGCCGGGATACCTGAAGATCATCCGCTAAACCCAGCAACTATAGCTGATAACGTTGGAGATAACGTTGGCGATGTTGCCGGTATGGGTGCAGATCTTTTTGAATCGTATGTCGGTTCTATAATAGGTACGATGGTTTTAGGAGCATCTTTTTTCGCAATTCCCGAATTTAAAGCCGGGTTCAACGGTCTCGGAGCAGTAATGCTGCCCCTTGTAATTGCAAGCGTCGGTATCGTTATGTCGATTATCGGAACCTTTTTTGTAAAGGTTAAAGAAGGTGGTAATCCGCAAAAAGCTTTAAACCTCGGAAACCTTATTGCTGGCGGTTTAATGATTGCTGCATCATGGTTTTTAATTAAGTGGCTGCTCCCCGAAAATTGGTACTTTCAAGATCCACTTTACCAGTGGGCTGATCCGGTTTTAGGAAATTATTATAGTTCCGCTGGAATTTTTATAGCTACTGTTGTCGGAATTTTAGCCGGTTCGCTTATCGGGATGTTAACCGAATATTACACTGGAAGCGGAAAAAAACCTGTTCTTGGAATTGTTAGACAATCAGTTACCGGAAGCGCAACAAATATTATCGCCGGTTTAAGCGTAGGTATGATGTCTACTGCAATACCGGTTCTGGTTCTTGCATCTGCAATAATAATTGCCTTCCATTTTGGCGGGTTGTACGGTATTGCAATTGCCGCTGTCGGTATGCTTTCAATTCTCGGTATTCAGCTTGCTGTTGATGCTTACGGTCCTATCTCAGATAATGCCGGTGGAATTGCCGAAATGGCTGAATTGCCAAAAGAAGTTCGGCAACGAACTGATAAACTTGACGCTGTAGGAAACACGACGGCAGCAATAGGAAAAGGTTTTGCCATCGGGTCAGCTGCGCTAACCGCACTTGCTTTATTCGGTGCGTACATGACCTCGGCTCATATACAAGCTATAGATATTTCAAAGGCGGTAGTTATGAGCGGATTACTCATTGGCGCTATGATTCCGTTTTTGTTTTCAGCACTTGCAATGCAAGCTGTTGGAAGAGCAGCAATGGCTATGATTGAAGAAGTTCGCCGTCAATTTCGCACAATCCCACAATTACAAGCGGCGCTTGATGTTATGAAACGAAACACAGGTAAAGAAAGAACCGAATGGTCTGCCGCTGATGAAAAGATTTTTGAAGAGGCTGACGGAAAAGCAGAATACGGTAAATGTGTTGAAATATCCACTCGCTCGGCTCTGAGACAAATGGTTGTGCCGGGTTTGCTTGCCATTGTTATTCCCATCGTTACGGGCTTCCTTGGCACTAAAGAAATGCTTGGCGGTTTGTTAGCCGGTGTTACAGTAACCGGTGTGCTAATGGCTATATTCCAGGCTAATGCCGGCGGTGCATGGGACAACGCAAAAAAAATGATTGAAGAAGGTGTTGTGATTGACGGAGTTAAATATAAAAAAGGTTCCGACCCGCATAAAGCAGCCGTTGTTGGTGATACTGTGGGTGACCCATTTAAGGATACTTCCGGTCCTTCTTTAAATATATTATTAAAACTTATGGCAGTGGTTGCACTTGTAATTGCTCCGTTAATTAAATAAATTTGTTTTTCAAATTTAAATATTATCAACCCCTGCTCTCGCCTTATTTTGTGCGAGGGCCATTAGACCGAAGGAGGTGAATTGAGGTCATGAAGACTAAAGCATATGAAAGTGCAGTTCTTATTAATGCTGCCCTGGATGACGAACAAATCGAAAACATAATTTCTCACATTAATGACTTATTGGTTAATAATGGTGCTGAGGTTAAAGAAATAGATAGATGGGGTAGGAAAAGGTTAGCCTACATGGTTAAAAAAAGCAAAATTGGCTATTATGCTATTTTTCGCTTTGATGCACCAACTAATATCATCGCTAAATTGGAACGTTTATACGTACTTGACGAACAAATATTACGTCATTTAACTATTGAACTGGATGGTGACGCGGTTGAACAATTGGAAAAAAATAAACTAAATACTTCACCCGTTGCAGAAATAGAACCGACAGTTAAAGTTGTTGAAACCGTTTCTGAAGATGCAGTTGAAGAGGATACAAAAGACAAGGAATAAATCAAATCTCGATTAAGTATGGAGGAAACCATGGCTGATTTAAAAATGCCCGAAGTCAATTATGTTTTAATTTCCGGTAATTTAACCAGGGACCCAATGTATAGGCAAACTGCCAGTAGTACTCCGGTCTGTAATTTCGTAATTGCTTCTAACAGAAAATACAGAGACGGCAACAATAATTGGCAGGAGGATGTATGTTATGTGGGCATTGTTGCGTGGAACAAACTGGCCGAAAGTTGCCGCGAAAATCTTAAAAAAGGCTCGGCGGTGGTGGTTGATGGTGAATTACAAAGCAGATCATGGAAAACCGATCAAGGTTTAATAAAAAATGTGGTTGAAGTAAAAGCCAGAAGAATTCAGTTCCTCAACATTAAAAGATTTAATGTATCGGACAACGGACATGACAATCATGAATCCGAAGATTCGATTTTTGCTGAAGCAGAGAATAATGATTACCTCGAAGATTCATTTGATAAATTTTTGTCAAAAGAAGAATCAGACTTATTAAAGTAATTAGGTATTGAAAATGAGAAAAGAAACAAAACAAAAAAAAGTATGCAGATTTACCGAAAACAATATAAAATATATTGATTTTAAAGACGTAAAAATGCTTCAAAAATTTACTACCGAACAGGGAAAGATAATTCCTAAGAGAATTACCGGCACCAGTGCAAAGTATCAGAGAGAGCTTGCTAAAGCCATCAAAAGAGCCCGGCACATGGCACTGCTCCCCTACGTGTCAGATACTGTTAAGTAGAATGTAAAACGCAGGAGAAAAAATGAAAGTAATATTAAGACAGAACCATGAGACTCTTGGGCAGATTGGCGATGTGGCTGATGTAAAAAGCGGGTATGCAAGAAATTTTCTTATTCCCCGTAAAATTGCATACGCAGCATTAAAAGGTAATGTTCGTGCACTTGAAGAAGAGAAAAAAGCTCTGAATAAAAAAATGGAGCAGGAAGTTCACGCTGCCGAAGCAATGTCCACTGAACTCGAAAAAGTATCTGTTACAATCCCTGTGCAGGTTGGTGAAGAAGATAAGATCTTCGGCACTGTAACAGCTCAAATGATTGCAGATTCACTGAAAGAAAAAGGTTACGACATCGATAAAAGAAAAATCGAAATAGAAGAACCAATAAAAGCTCTCGGTATTTACGGCATCGATATAAAACTGCACCCTAGCGTTAGCGCTAAAATAAAAGTGTGGGTTGTAAGAGAATAACCCGTTTACAACGGTTTAAACAAAAAAAAGGAAAGCTTAGCTTTCCTTTTTTTTTATACAAAAACAGAAGAAGAAAAATGTATTATCTAATTTTAACTTTTTTATCTTTTACAAGTTTGGCTATATGAGAGGTACCGTTCTTTGCAATTGTTTTTATAGCCGAAGTTGTGAGTTTTAGCGTAACAAATCTATTTAACTCCTGAACCCAAACTCTTTTTTTCTGCAGATTAGGCAAAAATCTTCTTTTTGTTCTATTATGGGCGTGCGATACATTATGTCCGCTAGTTGGTCCAACACCTGTAACTTGACATCTTCTAGACATTTAATTCTCCTGGTAACAAACTATTGTTTTTATTTAAGAACTGCAAATATAACAAAATCATTTATAAAAAATAAAGAACCCCGAAAAAAATATTAATTATTTCTTCGAGGTATAAAAATATCTCTTATAGGTATTGATTATTAATTTTTAACTGTTATTTTGCACAACAGTTAACCGGATATTCATCCCCTTAAATTATCTATGAAATTAGCTATATTTTGCACTTTTTGAAAGGAGTCATTCATGGAATTCTACGAATTACATCCCGAAAACCCGCAATTGAGGTATATAAACAAAGCAGTGGAGGTATTAAAAAATGGAGGTGTAATTATTTACCCTACCGACACGGTTTACGGAATTGGATGTGATATTTTTAATAAACAGGCTCTCGAACGTATTTTCAGCATCAAAAATGAATCGACGGAAAAATTGTTTAGTTTTATTTGTTCTGATTTGAAGGACATTTCTAAATATGCCCGCGTGTCCGATTATGCATACAGAACTATGAAACACCTTCTTCCCGGACCATATACATTTATTCTTCCCGCCGCAAAATTAGTACCTAAAACATTATGGAGTAAAAGAAAAACTGTAGGCATTAGGGTTCCAAATTATAATGTAACTTTAACTCTTGTAAAAGAGCTTGGGAATCCTATAATAAGCACAAGTGCAACAAACAGGAAAGGTGAAGTATTACTCGATCCGAATGAAATTCGCGCAATTTTCAACTCGCATGTTGATCTGATGCTTGCATCAACGGGTATAAATAGTACCCCGTCTAGTGTAATTGATTTGAGTGAGGAAGTTCCAGAGGTAGTTAGGGAAGGCGCTGGAGATGTTTCTCTTTTTGTGCAATAAATAAAAAATTACAAGAATAAGGGGCTGTCACAAAAGTAAATTTATATGCTAACTGATCTCGCACCGCTCTGAGTTTGTCGAATTGTTGAAGTTAGTAATTTGATTCGAAAACCACATTTCGACAAGCTCAATGCTTGGTAGAAATGACTTTTAAGACAGCCCCTTATTTACTTCCGGTAAACCTGAGTTGATGATGCCTGTGCCGAGGGCGTTATAATAAGTTCGTTAATATTTACATGCGGCGGGCGTGTTGCACAAAAAACAACCGCTGCGGCAACATCTTCCGGTGTTAAGGGAGTTATACCTTTATAAACACCCAATGCTTTTTCTTCATCGCCGGTAAAACGTACTAAACTGAATTCAGTTTCTACCATTCCGGGATCAACGGCAGTAACTTTTATATTTTTATCAAGCACATCAAGTCTTATTGACTGTGTTAGCGCGTTAACTGCAAACTTAGTGGCTGCATATACGTTTCCTTTTGTGTACACTTCGTGCCCGGCGGTTGAACCGATATTAATAATATGACCGCTTTCTCTTTTTATCATTAACGGAATTACTTGTTTTGTTACATACAATAATCCTTTAATGTTTGTGTCAATCATTTCATCCCAATCATCGGTATTTCCATCCTGCAGTTTATCAAACCCGCGGGCAAGACCTGCATTATTCACAAGTACATCAATTGTTTTCCATTCTTCAGGTAAAGAAGATATAACAAGTTGAACCATATTTTTATCTCTTACATCAAGCTCTGCGTTTTTTATTTTCACGTTATACTTTTTAGCTAAATCTTCGGCAAGTTCGGTTAAACGATCGATTCTTCTGGCAGCGAGTATTAGGTTGGCTCCTTCTTTTGCGAATTCAACCGCGCTGGCTTTGCCGATGCCTGATGAAGCGCCAGTTATAAATACTGTTTTATTTTTTAATAACAACATTACTATTTCCTAAATTTATTTTTGTTTTACCGAAGGAATTAAATATCTCATCCTTCTGGATGTTAAGTTTATATATATAAAGACGATAAAAAGAAATACAAACATAATAAGCAGTTTTTCTGTTTCACTTACTTGCAAATATCGCATCAGGTCGTTCCATAATGTTTCTATTTTGCTCTGCAGTATCATTGATAACAACCCAAGAAAAATTGTAAAAATCAAAAACCCAACATTTACAAGTTGAAATACTATTAGCGGGCTTTTTATTTTATTTAGTTTTGAATTGTTTATTAAAATCATGGATATTTCGATTGCCGCAACACTAAAAATAATTGGTGCAATTGTTAGTAACGAAACCAAAATAATTTGATAACCGGATAAAAAGTTATAATCCGCGACCAATCTTATTCCGCTAATTGAATAACTAACCGTTTCCCCGGTGAAAAGACTAACGGATAAACCACTAAGAAAAGGGACAACAAAGAGAAGAAAAATCAATCCGCTTAACATTCCGGAACCTACGATTAATAATTTTTTCATTATCGTTCAATCCAGCTTGTTCGTTTTGTTTCAAAATTCGGAGCTATAATTAAGAAAGGATAGTTTTTTGATACTGCCGGTATCCAGTCGTCATTAACTTTTGTCTGCCACTCGGTTGATGTTTTCACAGTCATATAGTCTTTATCTTCTTTTATCCGTGAAATAATGTTAACACCGGCAGCGCCGTTTTTACCATAATTATTCGCTTTAACAGAAATAGAGTTTTCTCCTTCTTTCAAATATTTTGCAATATCTAAAAATTTTATTCTTTTATAATCCACTAACAAAGATAATGAACGGCGGGCAAAAACTTTATCTACAAATTGTCCGTTAATATAAAGTTCAGCATAAGTGTCTCCCATCAGTTGAAGCAATGCTTCTTCCGGTTTCGAAGTCAACTCAAAATTGTACTTAAACTCTGCTGAATGTGCAAACCCATTGTTATCTGTCGGCGCATATATCCACTGGCTGCTTATTTCAGGCGTATAAAAAACCGAATCGGTTTTTCTGGAGACAAAGTCGGCAATTTGATGTTTCGTTTCCCAAAAATAAGCCGAGAGCCTGTCGAATTTATCTTCAACCATTTTAAGGTTATCGCCTTTGTAATATTTCAACCAGATGTCTCTATAATTTCTCTTCAATAATTGGAGGCTCTTAATATTTTCGTCAAGCAGGGTATTGAGAGAATTGAAGTCTTTAACATCGGTTTTGTTTTTTACCTCAAATATTTCTAACTGGGTTTCAATTTTTTGTTTGTACCAATCATTAAACTTTAGTAAATACGCGATCAAACCAAGATGATCGGAATTTTTTTTAACCAATGGTTTAACTGCTTCAACATCACGTTTTACTTGCGGCAGCGACCATTCCATCCAGTTTTGTTTTACTACTTTGGAAACGTTGCTTTCCCACCAAACAGGTTCGCGGAAGGGGATAAGCGGATGCCGCCAGACTTCGTGCCACATCATTTGGTTTAAAGGATTGCTCATTGTTCTGTAAATAGATGATAACCTGCTGTCGTTAATACCAAAAAAGTCGTAAAAATAATTTTGCGAAAAGTTGTCAATATCACTTGCCCCGAGATTCCAGGAACACTGAGCCGACCAAGCATAATCAAAAAGAATAAGTTCCTTAAATGTTTCGGCGCCGTAATCACCCCAGTTAGAGTTTATCATTCCGGTTGAATTATTTTGTAATCCATTACGGATTATATTTTTTATATTTGGCAGCGCATTAACATTTGTAGGAAAGGTAGTAAGAAAATTCCAGGAAGCCGGGGAAACATAATATTCAAAACCGGCGTCTTTAAATTTTTGCGTAGAAGGGTAATTGTAATCGGCGCGGTAATGCCAGTCAACTATAATTATATCCTTAGGAAGCTGCGATAATATTTCGGGATGCTGCAAAATAATATCGCCGTACATTAAAACAGTTTTGCCATATTTTTTTGCTATATTATAAACCTTTTTGTAGTGGTTTGCGTGCACGGTTGCTATGTTTGTTTCATCAACAAGGTTTTTGCTTTTCCCCAAACCAACATCATAACTTTCATCGGCCCCCATGTGAAAATATTTTGACGGGAACAACTCAAAAACTTCTTTCATCATTGCTTCAAGAAAGGTATAAGTTGAATCATTCGATACATTAAGCGAAGCGGCACCCGGGAATTCCGCATATTTTATAAATTCTTCCTGCGCAAGAATATTTTCATAATGACCGAGAGTTTGGAAAATAGGGATAACATCCATAAAATGTTTACCAGCAAAATTAACGAGTTCTCGAACTTCATCTTTTGTTAAAGCACCTCTGTTTAAACCGATTGTCGGATACGCATCAAACTTAAGCATATCTTCCATATACGGCATGTAAACATTCATCTTGTAACGAGCCATGTGCTCAATAATTTTTTTAAAATTATCGAGCGTTGAAACCTGTCCCCGGCTTATATCATCACTTACGCCTCTTACTTTCATATCCGGCCAATCAACAATACTGAAGAGAGGCAAATTATTATCATCTGCTTTTTCAAGAAGTTGTATTAAACTCATCGTTCCGTAGAATAAACCTTTTGAAGTTATCGCTTCGATAAGAATACCTTTATCGGTAATATTTAGCGAATATCCTTCATCCGTTATTGAACTATACTTTTGTTTCAGATTATCATTAATGGATAAAGTTATAACTCCACCCGTTTTATTTTTAACGGTTGATTTTAAGTGAAGAAAATCTTTTAATGTTTTTCTAATAATTTCAGCAGTGTACAAATTATCGTCGTAATTATTTTTAATACTGATCGTTGCATTCTCTGCAATAGAAAAACTGCCGGGTGTAATTTCAATTATTTTTGGTGAGGGTATTATTTTATAATCCATAATTTGACCGGAAGCATTAGTGTTTAGAAAGACGGTTATGAGAAGTAAAGGTATAATTCTTCGCATTTAACTTACTCTTTGTTTATGTAAGAAAATTTTATACAATAGTTAAGGCTCCTCTAAAAACTAATCCGTTATCCGTTAGCCAACGAAAACGTATTGATTAACGGAATACAAGTATATGCTGCCAAACCGGCTTTTCGAAGAGTGCCAATTAAAGTTTTTAGAGATGCCCTTAAGTTAATTATAATTCGGAAAAAATATAACTACTCCAACAAATTTCTATTTGCCCTTGAAAAAAAATTAAATAGTTATGGTTACCTTTTTTCCCAAAGAATACATAAAGATGTTATATGATTTGTAATTTATTCGAAGCCTGGAAAATTCATCAGCGAAAGAATCCTGCTATTTTTAATTCATTAAATGAAGAAAGTTATAACCGCACTGCATTCGGCAGCGGCAGATCGATGATCGAACATTTTATAAGCATGCGAAATTATCGGGCTTATAAAATTTAAAAAAGAGGACAAACCTACAACGGAGGAACTACTTGCACAGTTTAACGCATCTGCCGATGGAGTTTCTAATTTTTAAAACGAAGCTGTTTAAGAGAAGAAAAAAATAAAAGGCTTCAAATCATCAATCGCAGCACTTCTTGTTTACATCGTTTCGCACGAATCACATCATCGTGGACAAATTATGATGATACTGAAATCGGCGGGCAAGCCGGCTGATAAAAAAATCGCATATAAACTTTGGGAATGGGACAGGTTAGATGATTAACCAAAATAACCATCTATTATTTCACCGCACTTAAAACACTTTCCTTCAATTAATTTATTCGTTAATACCGAATGCCAATCTCTTTTTATCAATGCTGTTTTACAGTTAGGGCAATAAGTTGTTTGCCCCTCGCTGTTGTGGACATTTCCGACATAACAATATTTTATCCCCTCGGCAAAAGCAATATCACGCGCCATCTTTAAAGTAGAAATTGGGGTGGCGGAATAGTTTCTCATTTTAAAGTCGGGATGAAAAGCAGTAAAATGAAGCGGAACGTTTTCTCCAAGATTTTTTACAATCCAATTACATTCAGCTTTTATTTCATCTGCCGAATCATTTTCACCCGGTATTAAAAGAGTTGTTATTTCAATCCAGACGTGAGTTTCATTTTTTAACCAGACAAGAGTATCGAGCACAGAACTTAAACTTGAAGAAGTGAGCTTTTTGTAAAAATTTTCGGTGAATGCTTTAAGATCGACATTAGCAGCATCTATAAATTTATAAACATCTTTCCGTGCATTTTTATCTACGTAACCGGCGGTAACCATAACCGATTTTATTTCTTCACTGCGTCCGAGTCTTGAAATATCAATTACATATTCGCCGAATATTGTCGGGTCGTTATAAGTGTACGCAATTGAAGAGACCTTGTACCTTTTTGCAAGCTGAATTACATCATCCGGCGAAGCAGTGAGTGAGCTAACTTCGTCCTGCTTGGCTTTGCTTGTGTACCAGTTCTGACAAAACTTGCAGCCGAGGTTACAGCCCGCAGTGCCGAAACTTAAAATATCCGAGCCGGGAAGAAAATGATTGAGAGGTTTTTTTTCAATCGGATCAATTGCAAAACCGGTTGGATGCCCGTACCCGGTTGTATAAAGAACTCCGTTAATGTTTTGCCGGATAAAACAAAAACCCTGTTGTGCTTCACCGATAGTGCAGTAACGCGGGCAAAGCGTACATAAAATTTTTCCATTACCGGCAGTTTCCCACCAGTCGGCGCGTTTTAATTCTTCGGTTTTCATGATTCAATAATAGTTATCTATTTTGCCTGTTAAAAGTTAATAAAACGGTTACAAAAAATACTCACATTTTTTTCACTGTTTAGCTTTGATATGAAAACAATTCATAAATAATTTTCATGTTTAAAATGTAAATGACTTATCTGTTTTTTTTATTATTTTTCCTAAAGCCATAAACAACAGCGTGTATATTATGAATCTTATAAGGAAGATCGGGCTCTTTGCCGGTATTATTGGGGCAGGATCAATTATACTTTTTGTAGATATCGATCCGCAAAAACCGGAGATAACCAGAATGGCTGCTGTAGCAGTACTAATGGCTGTCTGGTGGATTACCGAAGCCGTACCTCTTGCGGCAACATCATTACTGCCGCTAATTCTTTTTCCTCTGCTCGGGCTGCTCGGAGGCGAGGCGACAGCTTCATCTTACATAAACTCCGTTATTTTTTTATTCCTCGGCGGTTTTCTGCTTGCTATTGCAATGGAAGAATGGGGACTGCATACACGCATCGCTTTAAAAATTATTACACTTTTCGGCGGTAGTCCTGCTTCAATTGTAATGGGTTTTATGGCTGCTGCTGCGTTTCTTTCTATGTGGATTTCCAACACGGCAACCGCGGTAATGATGCTTCCCATCGGTTTGGCAATTATAGCAAAAATGGAAAAGGAATTCGGAGTGGAGAGCACGAAAAATTTTGCCATTACGCTTTTACTTGCTATTGCCTATTCATGCACACTCGGCGGAATAGGAACGTTAATAGGCACACCGCCTAATCTTGCTTTTGTAAAAATTTATGGAATTTTATTTCCCGACGCCCCGGCAATTTCATTCGGTTCCTGGATGATACTTGCCGTCCCAATTGCATTAATTATGCTGATGTTTGTTGCGTTTATTTTAATAAAAGTTTTTTACAAGTTTGATGAAAAAATAAAAATAGACAAAAGTTTTATACAAAATGAATACCTTAAACTCGGTAGAATAACATTCGAAGAAAAAGCAGTGGCAATTTTATTCGGCGCCGCAGCTATATTGTGGATTTTCCGAAGCGATCTTAATATCGGTTTTGTAACAATCCCCGGATGGCAAAATATTTTTGCCGCTCCCGATTTTATTAACGATGGAACAGTTGCAATTTCGATGGCTTTGCTGTTGTTTATAATTCCATCCAAAAAAATTGAAGCGCGCCAACAGCGGCTGCTTGATGTTACCGCGTTTAATAAAGTGCCTTGGGGAATTATTTTACTTTTCGGCGGCGGCTTTGCTCTTGCAAAAGGATTTACAACATCCGGTTTATCTGATTTCATCGGCATACAGTTTAAGAGCATAGGACATTTATCACCGGTTATTATTGTAATACTCACTGCTCTATCAATTAATTTTTTAACCGAACTTACATCCAATACAGCCACAGCACAAATGATACTGCCGATAATGGCATCAGTTTCAATTGCTCTCGGTTTAAATCCCTTACTGCTGATGATAACCGCAACACTTTCAACCTCAATGGCATTTATGCTGCCCGTTGCAACGCCGCCAAATACTATAATTTTCGCGAGCGATAAAATGAAAATTCAGTATATGGTAAAAGCCGGTTTTATGCTAAACATATTCGGAGTTCTGATTGTTAGCTTGCTCGTTTATTTAATCGGTTCAATGTTATTCGATTTGAACACTTTCCCTCTTTGGGCTAAGTAGTCATAATATTCGTGCTAAAAATGTGGAAAGGATGAGTTATATTTAGTTGGTAATTATAAAATAATTATTTAAAAGCAGCCGGGTTACTCATTGTAAAAACATTGAACATCTAACTACTTATAGTCGGCTGCTAAAAAAACAAAACAAATTATACCGCCCGGGATTAATACCCGTCGCTTGAGCATAAAGATGATAAGGAAATATAATGGTTATCTACAGTGTATCCGTTATTATAAAAAAAGAATTTGAAGAAACCTGGTTTAAATGGATGCGGCATACGCATATTCAAAACGTTCTGAAAACAGGTTTTTTTAACGGTTACAAAATTTATAAAACAATAATCCCTTCAACCGAGGGGGAAAATATAACTTACACAATACAGTACGAATGTAATAGCCTGGATGATTATCTCGGTTATAAAAACGAAGCCGCCGCGGCGCTGCAAAGAGAACATGCAAAAAAATTCGCAGGTAAAATTGCTACCGCAAGAATTGTTATGGAGCAGGTTGAATGATAAAAATATTTAAACCCATCGGGGCGGACATGCTCTTTACTATTGACAATTGACCGTCGACTTCCTATTATTCAACATAAAATTATTAATGAAGGAATAAACAGTTTTGTTCATTAAAAAATCTGAAAAAACAGCTATATCATGGCGCGATGAAAAAATTTCATACCGCCGTCTTCTTCAACATATTAATCACTTTTCATCGCTTTACGCAAAAAATGAAGAAGGTAAAGCAGCAATCTATGCACCCAACCGTCCTGAATGGGTTTACGCCTTTTACTCATGCTGGAAAAATGAATCGACTGCAGTCCCAATTGATTTTATGGCGACCTTTGAAGAAGTAGCATATATTTTAAACGACTGCAAACCCGAAGTGATTTTTATTTCAAACGAAACAAAAAAATCGTTTGATGATGTTCTGCCTCTTCTAAAATATTCAATTGCCGTTTTTAATATTGATGATATTGAAGATAAACATCAGCAGTTTGAAGCTGAAGAAATTGGTGGATATGATATAACAAAAACCGCGGTTATTGTTTATACATCGGGCACAACCGGCTCGCCAAAAGGCGTAATGTTAAGTTATGATAATCTTCTTTCAAATATTGAAGCAGTTACCGGGCATATTGAAATCTATAATTCATCGCGCAACGTACTTGCGCTTCTGCCGTTCAATCATATTCTGCCACTCATCGGAACTTTACTAATTCCGTTAAAAATTCATACAACCATCGGGTTTTCTCCTTCGATGGTTTCCGAAGATATTATTTCGACTCTTCAAAAAAATGAGGTTGCAATAATTATCGGTGTTCCCCGGCTTTACGCTGCCATACGCAAAGGAGTTATGGATAAAATAAACAGCAATCCGGTGGCTAAGGCATTGTTTAGAGTTGCCCGTCTTGTTAATTCTCGTTCGTTTTCAAAAAAAATATTTCACCAGGTGCACGAAAAGTTTGGCGGTAAAGTAGAATTTATGGTTTGCGGCGGCGCTAAACTTGATGAAGATATGGCGAATGATTATAAAACTTTGGGCTTCGAAATGCTTGAAGGTTTTGGGATGACAGAAGCCGCGCCAATGATTACATTTACCCGTCCCGGCAGATGGAAGATCGGTTCGCCGGGTGAAGTGATGCCCAACCACGAAATAAAGATTGTTGACGGCGAAATTGCCGCAAAGGGAAGAAATATAATGAAAGGGTATTTCAATCGTCCCGAAGAAACAGCACAGGTTTTAAAAGATGGATGGCTGCATACAGGTGACCTTGGTTATATTGACGATGAGGGTTTTCTTCATATTACCGGACGCTCGAAAGAAATTATTGTGCTTTCCAACGGCAAAAATATTAATCCCGAAGAAGTAGAAAAGAAAATTCTCGCTATTTCTGATGTTGTTGCGGAAGCAGGTGTGTTTATGCAGAACGACTCGCTTAGCGCAGCTCTGTACCCAAACTATAAAGCTTTAAGAGATGAGGGAGTAATTAATCTCGAAGAAAAATTCAGATGGGAAGTTATTGATAAGTATAATAAGACAGCCGCTCCCTATAAAAAAATAAACAAGTTCATTTTATTTAAAGAAGAATTGCCGAAAACAAGACTCGGTAAAATACAGCGATTTAAACTGGCGGAGGTAACCGACTCACAAAAAAGCAAAAAAGATAAATCTACCGAACCGCAGTTTGAGGAATACCTTGTAATACGCAACTTTTTAAAAGAGCAAAAAAAGACAGAAATATATCCTGACGATCATATTGAAATAGATATCGGTCTCGATTCGCTTGATAAAGTAAGCTTTCAAACTTTCCTCGAATCTACATTCGGAATAAAAATAGCGGAAGATACATTTGTTCAACATCCAACCGTTGAAAAGCTTTCGCACTTTATGAAAGAAACAAAAAATAAACTTTCGGTTGAGGCAATTAAATGGGCTGAGATACTAAAAGAAAAAGTTGATTTAAAGCTTCCCAAAAGCTGGTTTACACAAAATTTATTTAAAAACACTTCCAGAGTAATTTTCAAACTTTACTTTAGAATGAAAGGGGAAGGAGCCGAAAACCTGCCAAGTGGTCCGTTTATACTTGCGCCTAATCATCAAAGTTTTTACGATGGTTTATTTGTTTCGGTATTCTTAAAAAACAAAATAATGAAGAACACATATTTTTACGCAAAAGAAAAATATGTAAAGTTTAAGTGGGTAAAAGCGCTTGCTAATAGAAATAATGTTATAGTTATGGATATTAATAAGGATTTGAAAGAGTCGATACAAAAATTAGCCGAAGTTTTACGAAATGGAAAAAACGTTATCATCTTTCCTGAAGGTACACGAACCTATACAGGTGAAGTCGGCGAATTTAAAAAATCATTTGCAATTTTAAGCAGCGAGTTAAATGTACCAATTGTACCGGTTACAATAAAAGGAGCCAACGAAGCTTTGCCGCGCGGAAGTATATTTCCAAAACCCTGGAAAAAAATAGAAGTAAAATTCCACAAACCGGTTTACCCCACAGGGATGACTTATGATATGTTGTCCGAAATAGTTCAAAAGGTAATTGCCACCGATTTGAGGTAGTCACGACCTCACCCCTAACCCCTCTCCTTCGAAAGGAGAGGGGAACTGCAGTCCCTCTCCTTTGCAAGGAGAGATATACATTGTGAGGTTTTCTGAATATTTTGTTAAATTAGAAAAAAAGAGCAGTCGTTAATCATTTCAGTGAGGTTGAAAATGATGAGAAATTTTAATAAACCCGAAATGAAAGAAACCCGCCGTTATTTGCGCCGCAAACAAACTTACTGTGAAAAGCTAATCTGGATGTATTTAAGAAACCGCCGGTTTCTGGGTTGTAAATTTAGGCGGCAATATTCAGTTGATTCATTTGTGATCGATTTTTACTGTCCCGAATTAAAATTAGCAATAGAAATTGACGGCGAAATTCACGAGTTAGACGAGCAAATGATTAAAGATAAAACCCGGCAGGAGTATCTTGAATCGTACGGGATACATTTTTTGAGAATTAGGAATGATGCACTTTTGGGACATCCAGATAGGGAGTTTAAGAGGATTGAAGATGTGATTAAAAAGCTTTCACGACCTCACCCCTAACCCCTCTCCTTAGAAAGGAGAGGGGAACTGCAGTCCCTCTCCTTTCTAAGGAGAGGGATACAGGGTGAGGTTCGTTTCATTATGTTTCTCCCATGAAGAAAAGATATCACGCGGTAATTTTTTAACACATGGCTTTGTGGTTGTATGAAACAAATAGTTTTATCTTATTCTCAGAATTAAATTGTTTGCAAACAGAACATCGTAGGTGTTCTATAATGTTAGAAATATAAAACGAGAAGGAAAGAACGATTGTGGGTAATTTATAATTGTACTTCATACAACCAAACATCCATCCGCTCATTCTGCCTACAAATATTTTCATTATACTTGTTTGCGTCTTTACTGCCCGGATAGAGATTATTTCTTGCAAAGTCGACAAGGCGAAATGTATAATTGACTATGAACAATTCGTTAAGTAACGGAAGAATTAAAAAAAATTATAGCTGAGGGGAAAGCATGAGTAAGAGTAAAATTAAACTAATTCTCGGATTAATTAGCGGACGCGCTATTTATTTTTTCAAACCAACAAATTGTAACAGAAGGTTTTGTTTATTTTGAATAAACTTTTTAGCGGTACTGATCCGGTGGCTTGAAGGTTTTTATTGGTTGCAGAAACCTCCGATGGTTTGCCGCACAGTGTAAAACTCTCTATGGAGAAGGTTTTTGCTGCTACCGGGCAGCTCTGACCCGGTAGCGAGAGGGTTTTTGCCGATCGTTACTACCTTAAAAGGTTCACCCGACCTGGTTTAACATACTTGTAAGAAGGTTTTTGCCGCTTCCGGGCGGCTCTGACCCGGTAGCGAGAGGGTTTTTGCCGGTCATTACTACCTTAAAAGGTTCACCCGACCGGGTTAAACATACTCGTAAAAGGGTTTTTAATGCTTCCTACTTGCTATTACCTTCTACGCAGCACCTCTTCAGCCTCAACCGGGCGCCTTGTGAGCCTCTCCTTTTAGGGTTTAAGCCTCTTTTTAGGAACAATAAAGTTCAAATACAGACAATTTTAAGGCTTTTTTTATCCGCGGCGTGGTTATAAGCAATTCGGTATTAAATGGGGATTTTTCAACATGAAAATTAGAAATTCACTTTACGCAAAAGAATTGACAACGAAGTAAAACTAAAACTTAATTGCGAAAGCATGAAAGAATGCCGCATGGATGAATGGTTTAAATTCGATTTATTTAACACGTTAATGATCTTCATGCAGTCATTCAATCATGCAGGTTTTAATAAAAATATTGTTAACTGTTTCGTCAGAAATCATGTATCGGGTATGGTGACTTAGAAAGTTATTTTTTTGCTGGTGAATTGGAAATAGGTGAGCGCTTAAAATATGCAGGCAGACTATTCAACAAAAACCACTTTTTAGTCTGCCGGCTAAGTTAGCCCGCGGGCATTAATTATTGTCCGGCGGGGCTGGGTTTGCTTTTTCCTTTTTTGAAGAACTCCTGCATCTGCGCGCAGCGGGTATCGAGACCCGGCAGTTTATCTTTGTTCTGCTGCACCGAACCGTAAAGATCGAGTGCTGCAACGAACAGATCGCTTCTTAGAGCCATCAGCGTATCGTCAACGGCTTCGTTAAGCGAGGCGATAAGCGTACCGAGTGCAGTAAGTTTATCAAGCAGCTCTTTATCTTTAAGGAATCCTTCCTTGTTGAACAGCGGGGATACTACTTGCGGAAATTCCGTGATAGTATCGAGCGCAAGATTGACGAACGGCAGATAAACGTTGCCGGCTTTAAGCAGGTTTGTACGCTGTGCCGGGTTAAGGCTTACGAGAAAAGGGAGATTTTCCCGTATTGTAGTTATTGCCGCTCTTGCGGCAGTTTCGGCTTCTGCAGTTAGTACTGCGTCAACTATGTTTTGGGGCATAGTACCTCCTTGTATTTATTTGTTATTATTTATTTGTCCGGCGCTTTTGCGGCGCCGGGAATTTTTAATAATCAATTAAAATTTAATTCAACTTACTTACACTTTATCTTAGCAGAATCATTTTCTGAACTTTTGTATAACTGCCGGCGGTTAGTTTGTATAAATACATTCCGCTTGCTAAATTGGCAGCGTTGAAGCTAACTTCATAATTGCCCCCATAATCGTGTACAATCCCCGAGCTGTTTTATTACTTCACCTTCGTTATCTAAAATTACTGTGTCCTGACCAGTAATAATAAAATCCGGAAGCAATAAGCCTGGTTCATTATCAGTTCCTCTAATGATATTATAAGATGGGAGATTGCGATTTGAAACATAATAATCTTTCACGCCTTCCGAATTATTGTCATCCCTCTTAAATACAACCAAAATATTTTCAGGACGAGCAATATTTAAATACGTTGGATTTTGAGTTAGAGTTTCCTCATAAGGTGTTCCAGTATATTCAACCTGAGCAAAAAGATTCAGGCTAAATATCACTGAAAAAAGCAGCACAAATTTAACTTTAGCGAACAGAATTACCTCTTGTTTTTGTTATGATCATAATTGATACCCCATTTACTATTTTAGGTGTATCATTTTAGCTGATTTTCTTTTTTTATTTTGGGTTAATACACAATAATAGATACCAGATGATAATTTCTCTCCATCAAATTCAATTGAATATTTTTTTTCTGCCTCAACTACATCATTGAAAATAGTTGCAATCTCTTCTCCTAACAAATTAAAAATTTTCAATTTAATATTTTCTGAGATCGAGGTAGAAAATGTTATTATTGTTTTTTGATTAAATGGGTTGGGATAGTTTGAATATAATTCAAATATATCTGAGATAATATCTATTTTTATTTCAAGCTCATCTAATAAATTGTTTTTTCCATTATAGTCCATCTGATTAAGTTTATACTTATATATGCCCCGTCCCAAATTCTTGTCTTCAAAAAAATAATTTTGGGGTTTTATTGTCGTACCACTTCCTGTGACAAAACCTATTTGTTCATAATCACCTTTTTCATCTTTTCTTTCAACAATAAATCCATTATTGTTTATTTCACTTGCTGTTGTCCATTGTAAGTTCACATTATTTTCATTTATTATGGTTGCCTTAAAAGATAAAAGTTCAACGGGAATGTAAGCAGAATCAAAATATTTTATTATCAGTCCCAAATCTCCTACGGCATAACCGCTGGAGGCATTTGACGAGTGCATTCTATTAATTTTTAGTCCTCCTAAACTTTCAGTTATATCCATCCATGTGCTTCCAGAATCAATGGAATAATACGTCTTTGTTCCAACTAAAAAACATCTTGTTTTAGTTAGCCAATTGAAATAACCAAAATTAAATCCACCAATATTAGGTATTAGATACCAAGAATTTCCTGAGTTGGTGGTTTGATATAATGTATTGAAAGAGGTTAACCATCCTTTGAATTCATTATGGAAATAAAAATCATCTGAAGCGTTTATTCCCGGTAAAATACTGCTGCTCCATGTTAAACCTCCATCTGTTGTTCTGTTTAACTTACTTGATAAAATATAACCATTTAGTGTATCCCAGAATTGGATTGCTTTACCATACATTGAATTATTTAATGTTAACCAATTTTCACCGCCATCTGTTGTTTTAAGCAATGCACCACCGCCAGCAACTGCCCATCCAACAAAATGATTTATAAAAAAAATATTTCGCACAGGGAATGTAAGACCAGTAACTCCTGTTACATTTTTTCTACTCCAAGATTCACCTGCATCAGTTGTTTTATAAATTCTAACATTAAAATTTGTACCAACGAAACCTGTAACGCTGTCTATAAAAAAAATACACGACAATCCCAAATCACCATCTTGATCGGGAAAAACCGACTTCCAGGTCATTCCATCATCAATAGTTTTATAAAGACCATCTATAGTGAAGTATTTTCCGACAGCTAACGATGTATTTTCTGATAAGGACCAAACACTCTTGAAGTCATCATTAATTATTAGCTGTCTCCAATGGTTTCCACCATTTACTGATTTTCGTACTCCCAATTTTAATCCACTTGTATATCCTATTGAATCATTTACAAACATTATCCAATATGGATTGAGTCCTAAATAAAGTGTACCCCATGTTACTCCGCCATCATTTGTTTTATACAAATAAAAATCTGAGCTTCCAGCTACATAACCCACACTATCATTGAGAAATACCATGCCATCTACTACCGCGCCAGTGTAGGAATAATTCCAACTGTTTCCACCATTAAATGTATATGATACTAATCCTTGCGAACCTCCCGCAACTATATGAAGACTATCTGTTGCTCTTAAACGATAGATACTTTGACCACTACCTGTCTGCATTAGCGTCCATGTTATGCCCCCATCTATTGTCTTTAATATGTTTCCGCCATTTCCTCCCACAAATCCCAGTTCTTCACTCAAAAAATCAAATGTCCAGTAATTGAAACTTACATGGCCTGTATTTATAGAATGCCAGGTTACTCCAGCATTTGTTGTTCTTAATAAAGAAGCTCCTGAACCGCATGCCCAGCCAAGCGTATCATTTAACATTTTAATTTCCCATAAATCTCCACCTACACCACTAGCTACTTGCATCCAATTTATTCCTCTATCTGTTGACAGCAAAATTACCCCATTATATCCACTTGCAACAACTACTTGTCCGTTATAGCTATGAACATTTAATAAAACACTTGTAACGGGACTATTTGCAGTTCTCCATTTATTTCCCCCATCTGTTGAATATATTACTGCTCCTTGAGCACCAACTGCCCAACCGTTTAGCGTATCTCTAAAATGTATTCCTAGATAATCTACTCTTGGAATTAATGGATTTACTTCTGTCCATGTAGCCGTACTGTTTTGATTATTTGGATACCTATTATTATTAAAATAATTCAATGGCGTTAATGAAGGGTCATATTCAGGTATGTTTATACGGTTTCTATAATCTGGTTTTAACAGCGGGGTATCAGCGCTAATGGAATCGGTTAAGGCGTAATTGCCGCCGGAGGGGTTATCAATAGTCTGCGGAAAAAGTAAAGAAGCGCAAACTAAAAAAACGATTAATAAATAAACCTTTGTTAACATCATATACGCCTTCCCAAAAAAAAGTGATTTGCCGGGTAAAAACCGCTGTTGATACAAGTGAACAAACCCGACAGAAAAAAGTTAGTGAAAAAAGTTTTTTAAGTAAAGCCCGGAGGGAAAAATAGTTCTTTTTTCCCCGGTGCGTCTTTGCGGAAGATTTTTTATTGCAAGAGTGGAAAAGGATTTAGAATTGTTTGTATTGTTACAGAACATCGTGATGTTCCATAATGATATAAAAATAAAACGAGAAGGAAAGAACGATTGTGGGTAATTTATAATTGTACTTCATACAATCAAACATCCATCCGCTCATTCTGCCTACAAATATTTTCATTATACTTGTTTGAGTCTTGGCTGCTTGGCAAGAAATTATTTCTTGCAAAGACGCTAAACCCAAATTTATTTCATTCACAAATGAAGTTTATTTGTATTTATCCTTCAACTTGTTTTTAAAAACTTTCTCAAACTTTTCTACTTTTGGAGTAATGACGAATGAGCAGTATCCCTGGTTAGGGTTGTTGTCGTAATAGTCCTGGTGATATTTTTCCGCAGGGTAAAACTTTTTAAATGGACTGATTTCGGTTATTACCGGGTTATCAAAAATTTTAGCTTCGTTAAGTTTTTGCTTATACTCTTCGGCAAAATTTTTCTGTTCTTCATTGTGGTAAAAAATTACGCTGCGGTATTGCGTACCGACATCGTTGCCCTGACGGTTTAAGGTTGTCGGGTCGTGTGTTTTCCAAAACACTTCTAATAATTCCACAAAACTTATTTCATTCGGGTCGTATAAAATTTGTGTAACCTCTGCGTGCCCGGTTTTGCCAGTGCAAACTGCTTCATAACTCGGGTTTGGTACACTACCGCCCGAATAGCCCGATACAATTTCATGTACACCTTTTAAACGTTCGAAAAGTGCCTCGGTACACCAAAAGCACCCGGAACCAAATGTTGCGGTGTCTAATTTTATTGTTTCACTCATCTTTACGTCCTTTTTTAATTTTAGTTTGCCGGGCTGCCCCGGGAATATAAAAACCATTGCCGCCAATCCAATAACTAAAACTACAAATAATAATATTTTTATTTTTGACATAACATCTCGCTTTTTTTAGAGGCAACTTAACTATAAACCATAACAAAAATATCACGGAAGAAGTTTAATATTGTAATTATTCGGGCAAAAAAAAATCCGCCGGGAGTATAACTCGGGGCGGATTTTTAAAGGTTACCATGAAAAATTACATAATAAACGATTTAAGATGTTCCACATAACTTTTAGCGCCGCCATCGCGGTAACCGGTGTATGTTAAAACATTACCGTTTTTATCAACAAGTAAAATTGTTGGGAATCCCTGTATCCCGTACTTCTGCGCCAATTGTTTGTTGTAGTATACAACTTCGGGTGACTGCTGGATACTTCTTGGGAAGTCAATTTTTACAAGCTCGAGATTTTTCCCCGCGAATTCAGTAAATTCTTTTTGAGTGAAAACCTCAGCACTAAGTTTTTTGCACCACTGGCACCAATCGGAACCTGTAAAATTTACAAGTACGGTTTTGTTTTCTGCCTTTGCGGTTTTTATAGCCAGTTCAAGATTTCCCGACCATTCTAAGTCATTTTTACTCTGGCTGCAGCCCTGAGTAAAAAATAATATTAAAAAAAGAGTCGAGAGGGAAAGTATTTTTTTCAATTTAATTCTCCGAAAAATATTTTCATATTTAGATGAATGACAATACAAATGGATTCAGATAAAAATAAGATAATATCAAATTTTTTTTATCACGCAATCCAACTGAATTTATATCCCATTTGCGGGATTTTTAGTCTTTCAACTATTTTATTTAATCTTCCCGGAAGGTTTACAAGATATTCCCTCGCTTTTTCGGCGGTTTCATTCAATCCGCGTATGTTTTCAATATTCCACTCTTTTACAAGTGATGTTAGTATGTTCGAATAATCCTGCGCTGTATAAACGCCAAGTCTCTGGGCAGCATCGGAAAAGTGTCCGAAAATGTTGCTCCCGCCGTTTCCTAATTCCCGTAAAAAATGAGCGGGCATTACAATTTTGTTTCGCATCATTTTTTCAAATGCTGTCATCATTTCCGATGGATCAATTTCAAATATTTTTGATACAAAGGATGAATAAACTTTTGCGTGCCGCGCTTCATCGGCGGCTACAAGTCCGCAAATTTTTGCAAGAAAATTATCTCCATCTTTTTTTGCAAGCGTTCCGGCTCTTCGATGAGAAATATTTGTGGCAATTTCTTGAAAACTTGTGTACACAAAACTTTTATAGGGATCGTCCCCGGTTTTAATATTAAACCCGTCGGCAATTAAATATTGTGTTGAAGCCTCCATTTTAGCCATATTAACTCTGCCCGACAGATACAAATATTTATTCAGAATATCACCATGACGGTTTTCCTCAGCCGTCCAAAAACGTATCCACTTATTCCAGTTGCTTTCGTAACCAATTTCCTTCATCCCGTCAACCTGATACAGCCACGCTTCATATGTGGGCAGCGCCTCTTCGGTAATTGTGTCGCCCACAATAACCGCCACCAAATCGTAATTTAACCCGGCGGCTTTTTGCTGAAGCATTTTTACTTCGTCAAAAAAACTCTCTTTTGTCGAACCGGGTAATATATCTCCGGGCTGCCAGTTGTCTTCTATGTTGTTTGCGTATTCATCAATAATTTTACCAACGTATTCCTCAAGATTTTTTATAACTTCAAATCTTGTCACTTCCGAAAATTTCATGCTTTCACTCAATTGTTGTTATGGAGTGTAAAATAGGGAAATATCATTTTGAGAAAAAGGAAATACGGTACTTTTACATTTATATTACAAAATCAAATTGAAACGGAGTAGAAAAAGCCGGTCAGGAAGGGAAACTTTTGGGAAATTTTGCGGCGTCTTTACTCCGGGGTTATGGAGCTTTTATTCAGCTAAACCTGCTGAAGCGGCATAAACTTTTTCGGCGCCGCTTTTTAAAAGCACTTTGCCGCATTCGGAAATTGTCGAGCCGGTTGTAATTACATCATCAATTAAAAGAACATTTTTACCGGCAATCTTTTTGGGGGAGATAACCTGAAAAGCGTTTTCCATATTTTGTTGGCGTTCTTTTTTTGTAAGGGTTGTCTGAGTTTCAGTGTAACGTATTCGTTTTATAATTCTGTTACCTATTTGAATTTTTAAATGATGGGATAAACCCTTACCGATAAAGTAAGACTGATTGAAACCGCGCTCCAACATTTTTGATTTGTGCAGCGGTACCGGAATAATGTAATCGATATTCCACGGCAGTATTTTTGCGTCGAGAAACTTACCCATAAGATTGCCGAGATAAATACCGATTAAAAATCTTTTATTGTATTTGAGGGCGTGGATAACGTGTTGAAGTTCTTTGTCTTTTTCAAAAATATAAAGCGATTGAAATGCCGAAATTATTTTATCCTTTTCAAACTTCCGTTTAAATTCAGATGATATTAAATCGTCATCGGCATGTTTTATATTTACATAACAAGAACCGCATACAATTTTTTCGTCCGGTTTTAGTAAACATTTGCACGATACGCAAAAACGGGGAAGTATATAATCTAAAACTGAAATTAAAAACCTGTTCATCGTTAAAGCATCCCTGCTCGTTTTCTCATAAACCATTCTAAGGCAAAAAAGAATATCGCGGCAATCATCAGCCATTGGTTCGACCAGAGATTGATCTCCGATAAGGTTAATTTTTCTTTCGAGGAATTTTCAGAAATAGTTTCCAGCCTGTTGAATAAATCTGCTGTATTTCCGGCAAAATAAAAACTGCCGCCCGAAATTTTTGAAAGGGAATTCAAAAATTCGTAATCCATCCGGTCGTCAATTTTTTCTATGTCAACTTCGCCGATGTTAAACTTTCCTTTGTCGGCGCCGAGATTTTTTCCTTTTAAAATCGCCATCCCGTCGAATGTAAAGTCGCCGGAAAAATTGGCGTTAAACGAGCCTTCGTATAAACCGCCGCCAAGGGAGTTTAATAGAATATCGCTCTTATCGGGTCCCTTTATTTTTATTCTAATTTCTGAATCCGATATCGGGTTAAACGACTCATCATAAACCTGTGCCGTAAACTCAACCGGTTCACCGGGCGAGTATAGTTTTTTAGATGTGGCAATACGCACTTTCTTTTGGTCGTTTGTTGTGTTAAGCCATTTAACGCTGTTGAGTATAAAACTATCAAACAAGTTGAGATTTTTTTGCGCGGTTTGCAGTTTCCATTTCCATATATCAAACGCAAGCACCGATATGCTGCGGCTGAAACTTATACGTTGAGTAATTATTAATGGTCTATTTAATGGAACATTGTTAATTTTTACGTTGGATAAAACATCACTTCCCGGTTTGGCTTTAAAATCGTAAGATGGCTGATAAACCGGCGGAAGGTTATTCCAAGCATCTGCCGGGTTGGATGAATTATTTTGGAGTAATGGGTTATCAAGGTCGCCGGCGCCAATGCTCGGCTGAACCTCATAAATTTTTTGTATGCCCTGCCGGGGGATGAATGATAGAGTTTTTTGAAACGAATTAAGAAGAGCATAATCGGTTGAATTTTCTAAAAGGAAAAAGAACGGCTTATTTTTCCCCGCAATTGCGTCAATAGTTTTTTGAATGAGCGAGGGGGGAGTTTGTTTTGACGGAAAGCCGATCAAAAATATTATATCCGAGCTGTCTATTGCCCGGGATGGATCTATTATTTCAATAATTTTATTTTGATCAAAAACAGTTATGCTGCTGACTGAAATGTTTTCATCAAGTTTTAAACTGCTGCGGATAAACGACAAATCCTGCGAGGGCGCGCCGGAGAGAAGCAATACTTTTAATTTGTTATCCAAAACATTTATATAAAACAATTTTTTGTTGTTGTTTTTATTTTCTTCCCCGGGAAGAGTCGTAACACTAATGCTCATTTTTTTTTCGCCGCCGGTTCTCGGCAAATAATCAAAAGAAACACTTTGAAAACCTTCTTGAGAAAGGGTTATATTTTTTTGTTCAACCGGTATATCATTTTCATATAGAGACGCCGTTATTTGTTTTCCTTCAAATCCATGGCTGCTTATTTCCGAAAGAATAGTAGTTGGGGTTTTTACATAAATAAACTCGTTGAATAAAACATTTTTTACAAAAACATCTTTTTTAATCGTGGTATCTCCAAGCCCGACTGTAAAAATTGGTATGTTCAACTTCTCGGCATCAAACAAAGGTTTGGAACCGGAAGTAACAACACCGTCAGACACAATTGCAACGGAAGCGATATTCCGATTATCTTTTTTTATAGCTGAAAAGATGTTTGAAAAATTTGTTGAACCATCATTTAATGTGAGATACTTTATAGAATCGCTGCTGCTTTTATTTATATTGGTACCGAATGTATAAAACTCGGAGTTCCCGGATACTCCGGACGCGAGCGCATCCTCAACAAATTGCTCCTCCTTTTCTTTTCTATTGGTGCCGTCGGCAATTTGCACCGAGCGCGAGTTGTCGACAAAAAAAAGATGCACAGGCTGCAAGAGATTTTTTTTAGTTAAAGTAAGAACCGGCTCGAAAATAAAGAAGAGAAGAGAAAGCAAAGCGAGGAAGCGGAGTGTAATTAAAGCCGCCTTTGTTAAAGGGCGTACCGGTGGTACAGTATAACGGTACACATAAAAAGTATAACCCGCTAATACTAAAAGTGCGATGATAAACCACACCGCACTAAATGAAAATGTAAGGGCAACTTTTTCGAAACCGAACATTAAAAGTTTAATTCTCCCTTCAGAACGGTTACAGCATTACCGGAAATAAAAAGTTCTTTCTTCGACAAATAATAGGTAACGCCAACGCGTCCTTTATGGTTTATAAAATCGCCTTGTTCAAACTGAACATAAGCTTCTTCCTCTGTTTGATCGATCACATAAAGGTATTTTAAAACCGTAAGCAAAGGTCCGTTTGCGGAACCTGTAACAGGGTCCTCGTTAATTCCGTGTGCGGGCGCAAAAAATCTAATATGCGCAAAAGATGATGAATCTATTGTTTCGAGAGTGTAAACAGCAACTGCATCAAACTTTTTCTCGCCGGCTGAAAGATCTTTCAGTTTGTTAAAATCGGGTTTTATTGCCTTCAAAGTTTTTAAATTATTTACGCAGATATAAAGATTACCGTTTTCCAACAAAACAGTTTCAACAAACGGATCGACGTTTTCTTCCGATAAATTCAGAGCATCGATTACTTCCTTTATATCGTGTTCATACTCGCCCGGTTTAAATAGAGGCATTTGCATAAAATATTTACCATTTTCAAAGCGGCAGCGTAATACACCCGATAATGTTTCAAATGTAATTTCTTCACCGTTCTTCAGAAGTTTGTTTTCATGCAAAAAATGAAGTGATGCAATTGTAGCATGACCGCAAAGGTTTACTTCATTCGTAGGTGTGAACCATTGCAGTTTATAAGTAGCATTATCCGATTTCGATAAAAATGCAGTTTCGGATAAATTCATCTCCCGCGCTATCGATTGTTTTTGCTCCTCGCTAAATTCATCGCCGAATGTAACTGCGGCGGGGTTTCCGGAAAACGGTTCGCTCGTAAAAGCATCGATGTGGTATATTTTATTTTTTTTCTTTGCCATTTAACAACTCCTCAATTTTCCATTCCTTCATCCGGTCATAAGTTGCATAATCGGTTAGATCGAAATGGATAGGTGTAACTGATACATAATTATTTTTTACTGCTTTTTGGTCTTTGTCAAGTTCGTTATCTACTTCCATAAGGCTGCCGGTAAGCCAGTAATAATCTCGACCGTATGGGTCCTGGCGCTGTTCATAAATATCGTCCCATTTCGATTTACCCTGTTTGGTTAAAAGTATACCTGCAATTTCTTCCTCGGGAAGATCGGGAACATTTACATTTAAAAGCGTTCCCTTTGGTAATGATTTTTCGGCAATTTCTTTCGCGAGCATCATCGCCACCCTGGAAGCAAAATTAAAATGTTTTGCGGCGTGGTTTGTAACTGAAACAGCTATAGCCGGCACATCCATTATCGCCGCTTCGCGCGCGGCGGAAACTGTGCCGGAATAAATAATATTTATTGCCGTATTTGAACCGTGATTTATACCGGAGATAACTATATCCGGGCTTTCCTTTAATATATTTCTTATTCCAATTTTTACACAATCCGCCGGTGTGCCGTCAACTGCGTAACCAAAAAACTCGCCGTTTTTATAATAATTTATTACGCGCAGCGGGGTCTGCATAGTTATAGAATGTCCTACGGCGCTTTGTTCTGTTAAAGGTGCAACCACGGTAACTTCAGCAGATTTTTTTAACTCCGATACCAATTCATAAATACCAGCAGAATCAATACCATCATCGTTACATACAAGTATCTTCAATTTAATTTGTCCATGTTCTTTATAAAAATGAACTCAAATATAACAGTTAGCGGCTGAATTTGCGAATAGAGAAGAATTAATCACTTTTCAAAAACGATGTGAATAAACCGGCAATAGAATCAGCGCGGGACAAAAGTTTTTGCTTGCATTAGTGAATTGTATGGGGCATGATATTAAATTTATTCCGATCATTTTTGTTTTGCTATTTTTAACCGAAGCAAGAAATAGAAACTTCACTTTAAGTACAAATTATTTTGACAAATTCATTTTTTTGTACCCGAACTTTTATGAACTAATTTTAATAAATTTGTTCCAAAATTAATTTAGAATATGACTTTTATAAAACCTATTATTTTCGAACAGTTCGAAGAACTTATATTCGGCTTTAGTACAAAAATCGGGAATGAAAGAACTGCACCGTATTTTTTTAATCTCTCCCGGTCAGTTGGTGATGATGAAAACATAGTAGAAGAAAACCGGGAAATGTTTTTTAACAATATAGAACTTTCTACCGACCGGATTGTTTTTCAAAAACAGGTTCACGGCGATGCGGTAACTATTGTGGAAGAACCGGGATTTTGCGGTGAATCGGATGCGATGATTACCGATAAAACCGGTGTTGGACTTGTTGTAAGCAGCGGCGATTGCACTGCTGTTTTTATTTACGACAAAAAAAATAAAGTAATCGCTGGGGTTCATTCCGGTTGGCGCGGAACTGAAAAAAAAATATTGAATAATACGCTCCAAAAATTAAAGGAAAAATTTAACTCGTCACCCGAAAATTTGTTCGTCTATATTGCCCCCTCAATAAGCCAAATTAATTATGAAGTGGGTACGGAGGTGGCTTCATTTTTTGATTATAAATATCTGAAACCTGCAAATGAAAAATATCTTCTCGATGTTACCGGGGTAAATTTAGATATGCTTAAAAATTTCGGTATACCGGCGCGCAATATTCAAAAATCAAATTTGTGCTCTTATGAAAATGATTTTCTGCTTCACTCATACCGCCGTGATGGACAGAAATCCGGCAGGGCATTCGGGGTAATAGCCATGAAGTAAAAAAATGCTAAATAAAAACGCCGGTATTGTTTCTGTATATATTCTTATTTGTCTTATTTGGGGCACAACCTGGCTTGCAATACGCGCCAGTTTAGAATCGCTAACGCCTCTTTATTCCGCAGCATTCAGATTTTTTATTGCCGGATTTTTTATATATCTCTTAATGATAATGAGAGGAATAAAAATTCAAAAGGACCCGCTTTCGATAAAGATATATCTTTTACAGGGACTTTTTTCATTCGCAATTCCATTCGGTTTGGTTTATTGGGCAGAGCAGTTTGTCCCATCAGGGCTGGCATCGGTTTTATTTGGCGTATTTCCTTTTTTTGTAGCATTGTTCTCTTTTCTTTTTATTCCCAAGGAACATATCGGCGTTTACAAAATCATCGGAATGTTTTTCGGATTTGCAGGTATATTAATAATCTTTTCGGATGATCTTGGAGGTAGTATTTCCACATATTTAGTTGGAATGTTTGCTGTCGTAATTTCCGGAATTATGCAGGCAGGTATGGCTGTGATGATAAAAAAAGCGGGTCAGCATTTAAATGCTCTTTCAATGAACCTAATACCGATGCTTATGGGCGCAGTAGTTATGCTTTTATTCGCTATTTTGTATGAAGATGGTTCGAAACTAAACTTCGATTTTACCGCGGTTTGGTCTGTTTTGTATTTGGGTTTTTTTGGTAGTGTTGTTACTTTTACAGCCTATTATTGGCTGATGAAACGAATAAATCTTGTAATTCTGTCTCTCACAGCTTTTATTACTCCAATTGTGGCATTAATAGCGGGTTGGCTCTTTTACAGCGAACAACTATCTTTGTATGATTTTATTGGATGTTTATTTGTCCTTGCCGGGATATTAATAGCCAATTTAAGAGGAATTAAAAAACTTTCGAATGAAAAAATTATAAAAGAACAGGCAGTGTAGCGCCGGTTGGTTTAGGAAAATATGTTAAATATAATTAGAATAAAAAAAGCGGTTTTTTACGGTTACCATGGAGTTTTAAGTCAGGAGCAGAGTGTTGGCGGAAGGTTTGAAGCAGATGTTGACATGTACACCGATTTTACAGCCGCTGCAAAAGACGATAATCTTACGCGTACAATAGATTACCAAAAAGTTTATAAATGTATAAACCAGCTTGTTCTTGAAAAGAAGCACTATTTAATTGAATCGCTGGCTACACTTATTACAGATGAGTTGCTGGATCGTTTCGGGAATATTCAAAAAATTGCAGTTCGGGTTATAAAACATAATCCCCCGCTTGGCGGCGTGGTTGATTGCGTGGAGGTTGAAGTTATAAAAACACGCGATGAACGTGAGCGTGAAAAACATACTATTGAACTCGCCTCCGCAGAGGTGAAATTATAATTCATTTGGTTTATGTTGCCCTTGGTTCTAACAAAGGCGATAGGTTAGGTTATTTAAAAAAAGCGCTGAATGAAATAAACAAACAATCAGACTGCGAAGTTGAAAAAACCGGCGGAGTTTATGAAACAAAAGCTTACGGAAATATTAAACAGAAAAATTTTTATAATACCGCCGCGCTTATAAAAACTAATTTAAGTCAAATGGAATTGCTTTTATTATTAAAAGAGTTAGAAATAAAAATCGGGCGCACCGGTTCCGAAAGGTGGGGACCGCGTGAGATTGATATTGACATTCTTTTTTTTGATGATTTGATATATTCCAATGACGAGTTAACAATACCGCATAAGGAAGTTGAAAAAAGAGATTTTGTACTAATACCGCTCGCAGATATAAATGATAAATTTATTCACCCTGTTTTGAATAAAAGTATTGAAGTACTTTTAAAAGAAACCGGCGGCGGTAATATCATAAAAAAAATAAGCGGTAAAATATTTTAATTACCCGGAGTTTAATTTGGAACAAAATTCTGAAATAAAATACATAGCCATTGAAGGTGTGATAGGAGCAGGTAAAACTACTCTTGCAAAAAAAATAAAAGACAAGTTAAATGCCGAACTTCTTATGGAGCAGTTCGAAACAAATCCTTTTCTCGAAAAATTTTACGGCGACCGGAAGGGCTTCGCTTTTCAGACCCAGATGTTTTTCCTGATAAACCGTTACAAACAGCAGGAAGTACTGGCTCAGGAAAACCTTTTCCGGGAATATACTGTTTGCGATTATATATTTGAAAAAGACAGAATATTTGCTTATCTAAATCTTAGCGGCGAAGAGTTAAAACTATATGAGAGTATTTTCCCCCTGCTAAACCGCTCGCTGCGTAAACCTGATCTTGTTGTTTATCTTCAAAGCAGTGTAGAAAGACTGATGTTTAATATAAAAAAACGAAGCCGTAAAATTGAACGGAATCTGACGCGTAGTTATATTGAAGAACTTAGCGAAGCCTACAACCATTTTTTCTTTAGGTATTCATCAACCCCGCTGCTAATTGTAAACAGCAGCGAAATAGATTTTGTTAAAAGCGATGCAGATTTCGATGAGCTGTTCCGGCAGATATTCAGGGAAGATAGGGGAATAATTGAATATTTTAAACCCGAATCGAGAAAGTTCGAATGATAAAGCTGTTATACCTCGCGCTCTATTTTTATTTGTTTTATTTTATAATAAAACTTGTGCGCAGATTGTTTACTAGCAAACCGAAACAAACACGAACCGGTAATGTAAATTACAACCGGAAACCAAAAAGTAAACTTGAAAATATTGAAGAAGCCCAGTTTACTGTGATAGATGAAGAAAAAAAGGAAGAACAAAAGTAAACAATGAGCAGGGAGAATATTTTTTCAAATTTCGTAAATACTTTTTTTCGGCGCCTGTTTGAAGTAAAAGAAAGTCATAGTTTAGAACTTGGCGAGCCCAAAAAGTTTTTAATTGTTAGGCAGCATAACCAGCTTGGCGATTTGCTCGCCGGTGTTTCACTATTTAGGGCAATAAAGGAAACTTACCCGGAAAGCAAAGTTACTTTGGTTCTTAGTCCTATAAATTATCCCGGACTCGTAAAAAATAAATTTATCGACCGTCTGTTTATCTTCAATAAAAAAAAACTTTATAACCCGTTTTACCTTCGGAAATTTTGGAAAATATTAAAAGAAGAATATGATGTTGCCATCGTCCCGGTTGTGGTATCAATTTCTTTTACGAGTAATTTGATTGCGGGTTTTGCGAACGCAAAGATAAAAATCGGAGCAAAAAAACTCGACGGCAAAATAAATAAAAGCGCATATTTTTTTCACCGGCGAGTTGCTCTCGATTGGCGTATGCACCCCGACTCGAATGTAAGCGAACGCAGTCTTGATATTGTGCGTCCGTTTGGAATTACAACCGACAACTACCTCTCCGAAATCTCTTTTGATGAGCATGATATAACCTCTGCAAAAGAATTTTTAACGGAAATTAAATATCACCCCGGACACCCATTAATAGGTCTACATGTCGGAGCCGGTAAAGCTTCCAATCGCTGGTCACTTATAAAATATGTTACTTTGATGAAACGCCTGCATGATGATTATAAAGCCGAATTTTATTTAACAGGCAGCCGCAGCGATAAAGAGGAAATAACGTATATACAAAAAAATTATGATCGAAAGGTTCATATATTTATTAACCGGGCAATACCTGAAGTTGCGGCGCTGATTTCACAATCCGATTTATTTATAACAAATGACACCGGTATTATGCACGTTGCCGGCTCAACAAAAACGCCGCAGGTTTCTATTTTCGGTCCAACAAACCCATACTGCTGGGCGCCTATCGGCAGTAATAAATTATTTGCCCGCCGCTCGGAGTTAATTGATGACGTAACCGTTCAGGATGTGTATGACATCTGCGAAATGTTCCTTTCGAAAAATAAAAAGACAATGAACTTTAATGGCTGATTTTATTGCCGCTGTAGATATGGGTACAAATTCTTTTCACTTAATTGTGGCAAAGGTTAAAACTGGCAATAGCGGATTTAAAGTTGTTGATAAGGAAAAACGACAAATACGACTTGCTGCCCATATGGGGGAAGACCTGTCGTTTATTTCAAATGAAGAACTTGAGAGTTCAATTGAAATATTAAAAAGTTTTAAAAAAATATCTTCTCTTTATAATACCGGGTTAAAAGCTAAAGCAACAAGCGCAGTACGCGAAGCAGATAACCGTCCCGAATATGTAGGACAAATTTACAAACTTACCGGTGTTTATGTTCAAACCATCGAAGGACATGAAGAGGCTATGCTTATTTTTAAGGGCGTTTGGCACGGTCTTAAATTGCATGACGAAAAACTTCTTAACATAGATATCGGCGGCGGCAGTTCGGAATATTCTCTCGGCACAAAGGAAGTTTTTGATTTTGCTGAAAGTGTAAAAATAGGAGCAGTACGCCTTACAAAAAGATGCTTCCCCGATTTTGTAGTTACGGATGAAAGAGTAAGAGAGTGTCTAAATTACATTGAGAATGAAATAAAATCTTCACCGGTAAATTTGCATTGTAATTTCAATCTTGTCTCCGGTAGTTCGGGTACTATTCAAGCAGCGGCAAGATTAATTATTGCGCAAAATAATCTTCCGCCAAGAAAAAATTTAAACGGGTTTGTCTTTTCTTACGTGCAGTTAAAAAAAGTTACCGAATTAATCCTTTCAAAAAAAACCGTTGAGGAAAGATTAGAAATAGATGGGCTCGAAACAAAAAGGGCTGATATAATGCCGGCGGGAATTTTAATTCTTCTAAAATCATTTGAGCTTTTTGGAATAAAACAGATGAAAGTATCTACCTTCGCACTGCGCGAAGGAATAATACTTGATGAAATAGAAAAAATGAAATAGTCACGCTATTTTCAGAAAAAGCGATACCTTTTAATAGTCTAACCCTATCTTTATATTTGCAACTCATTTTTTAAGAGCATATGAACAATATTAGAAATTTTTGCATAGTGGCGCATATTGACCACGGTAAATCAACAATTGCAGATTGCCTGCTCGAAACTACCGGAACGGTTTCGCAGCGTGAGTCTAAGGCGCAGGTGCTCGATGACCTTGAATTGGAACGGGAACGCGGAATTACGATAAAATCGCACGCAATCCAGATGAAATATAAAGCATCGGATAATAAAAATTATATTTTAAATTTAATAGATACGCCCGGACATGTAGATTTTAGTTACGAAGTTTCACGCTCATTAGCGGCATGTGAGGGAGCCATACTTGTTGTAGATGCGGCACAGGGTGTTGAAGCGCAGACAATTAGTAATCTTTATCTTGCAATTGAAGCCGGTTTGGAGATAATACCGGTTATAAATAAAATAGATTTACCGAGTGCTGAAGTTGACAAAGTAAAAGGTCAAATTGTTGATCTTATTGGATGCGAAGAGGATGAGATTTTACTCGTTAGCGCAAAAGCAAAACTTGGTATTTACGAATTGCTTGAAACAATCGTTAACAAAATTCATCCGCCCAAAGGCGAGCCGGAAGCGCCTCTGCAGGCATTAATTTTTGATTCGATTTTTGACGCTTATCGCGGAGCCATAGCGTATATAAGAGTATTTAACGGCACATTAAAAACCAACGATAAAATTAAATTTTTTGTTCTCGGTAAAGAATTTGTAGCCGAGGAAATTGGGATACTCGGTCTTAAGAAAATTAAAACCGATACACTCGAAGCCGGTAACGTTGGCTATTTAATTGCGGGTATTAAAGACGTTCACGACGCAAAAGTTGGTGAGACGGTAGTTCACTCAAAAAACGGCGCCGATAAACCTCTGCCCGGTTACAAAGAAGTTAAACCGATGGTGTACAGTGGACTTTATCCGACCGACTCCGACGCGTTTGAAGATTTGCGTGACGCGCTCGAGAAATTTCGCCTTAACGACTCTGCTCTCGTTTATCAGCCTGAAACATCGGCGGCGCTCGGTTTCGGTTTCCGATGCGGGTTTCTCGGTCTGCTTCATATGGAAATTGTGCAGGAAAGATTAGACCGTGAGTATAATCAGAATATTATTACAACGCTGCCGAACGTTGAGTATTATGTTTATAAAAAGAACGGCGAAAAACTTGTAGTGGATAACCCAGCAACCATGCCCTCTGTTGGCGATGTTGATTATGTTGAAGAACCATATATAAAAGCGCAGATTGTTTGTCCGAGCGAATACGTCGGGAACATTATGAAACTCTCGATGGAAAAACGGGGCACATATAAAAACACAACTTATATCGATCCAACGCGCGCCGATATTCAATTTGAATTTCCTTTGAGTGAAATAATTTTTGATTTTTACGACAAACTAAAATCAACAACACGCGGTTATGCTTCGTTTGATTATGAATATATAGGCTACCGCGAGTCGGATCTTGTTAAACTTGATATTTTACTAAACGGTGAACCTGTGGATGCACTTTCAATGATTGTACACAGGGATAAATCATACGACTGGGGAAGAAAAGTAAGCAGCAAATTAAAAGAATTAATACCGAGGCAGATGTTTGAAATAAGCATACAGGCGGCTATCGGGACAAAAGTAATTTCAAAATCCGTTGTAAAAGCGCTGCGTAAAAATGTTATTGCTAAATGTTACGGCGGTGATATTTCGCGAAAAAGAAAACTTCTTGAAAAACAGAAGGAAGGTAAAAAGCGAATGAAGCAGGTTGGCAACGTTGACATACCGCAGGAAGCTTTTCTGGCAGTTCTCCAAATCGACGAATAAATTGGAAGAAAAAATAATTATTAATATTGAAAAGAAGGCTCCTGTTGAAAAGGAGCCTTTCCTGTCTAAATCAGTCAGAAAAAAAGCAACATATCTTTTTACCGCTTTTATTTTTGTGATAATATTAAAATTATTTTTTGTCGATGCCTATCTTATCCCGACTTCATCCATGGCAAACACGCTGATATCCGGTGATAACATAATTATAAATAAAGCGGCATATGCAATTTCAACGCCGACTTACATTCCCTTTACCGGCATTACCCTCGAACCCAAAATATTATTATCATTTTCTAAACCAAAAAGGGGAGACGTTGTTGTTTTTCAATTTCCGGCAGCCGATAAAATTATACCCCCCGCAGGTTTATATTTTGTAAAAAGAATAATCGGTTTACCCGGCGACACGCTCACAATCAAAAACAAAATTGTATTTATAAACGGCAAACAACTGACGCTGCCCGGTAAGGCTAAAATTGATACAACTAATTTTAGGTTAACCGGTGATTCAACTCTTTACTTTAAAAATAAAAATTGGTCTGCCGACAATATGGGACCCGTTGTAGTGCCGTATAAAGGGATGACAATTGAACTAAACCACCAAAACATTTACAAATGGGGAATGATAATAAACCGCGAGTACGGCAAAAAAGTTGTAAGTGTTGAAGGAACGGTTATAACAATAAACGGCAAACCGGTCCGCCAATATACACTGCAAAAAAATTATTACTTTTTAATGGGCGATAACCGCGACAACAGCATAGACAGCCGTTACCACGGATTTGTACCCGAAAATTTTATAACCGGAAAAGCATGGTTTATTTATTGGTCAACCGGCAGCGCAATACGCTGGCATAGAATTTTTAATTTGGTAAAATAAACAGCGTTAAAATTCTTAGATTCTTTTTAACGCCTCCATAAGAGAATTTGCAAAATACATAAAACTTGTTTCCCCCAACCTGTCGCCACTTACCTTTTTTCATTGTACATTATACATTCTACATTTAGGTCTTTACGTAAAGTTTTTTATAAATTTGCAGTAACAATTATACGGCAGCAGTTATGGTGCTAGAAAACAAAAAAATAAATTGTCATTTTCGGGGGAACGGTGGTAAAAAAAATTAATTTACGCGCCGCAGTTCCGGGTTACTTACTTAATTTACAATTCTTAATTTTTTCCTTAAAGAAAAGGGCTTCTATTGTTATGCCTATAAACAAAATTATTTTTCTGTTTGTTTTTTTTGCCGGACTTCTTTTTCTCTCGTGCAACCCCACGGAACCGGGGAACGCCCCCGCCGGACTTGAGTTTAAAGCCGAAGACGCCTCTTGCACCGAAGCATGGTTAACATTAAAAGCCGGTAACATAACCGGCGCTAAAGTTTTTAGAGAAGACTCACTCATCTATTCTTTTAATACAAACAGCATTGACACAACTTTGTTTGATGAAGGTTTACTCCCCAACCAAATATATAAATACCATACAGTCATACAACCATCCAACAATTCGCGTGTCGTTACAAAAGAGTTAACCTTGCAAACGATGGACACCACAAGCCACAACTTTACATGGCAGATGTTTGAATTTGGCGGCGATGCCGGAAGCAGTGCGCTTAATGATGTTGCAATAATAGATGAAAACAACATCTGGGCAGTTGGAGAGATTTATTTAAAAGATTCTCTCGGCACTCCCGACCCCCATGCTTATAACGCTGTGCACTGGGATGGACAGAAATGGGAATTGAAAAGAATAATGTTTTATATTGATCAGGATCAACCAAGTAATGGGAAAATAGCCTCCGAATGCGAGGCTTCATTTCTATTCGCTGATAATACATTGGCGATTTCAAGCAATGTTCAAACATTTATCTTGAAACCGGATGGGAGTAGTAAAATAATTAAAATGGGATTTCAGTGGAAAGATAGATTTACAATTAACTCAATCTGGGGCATCAGTAGTAATGATTTATATGCAGTAGGCAACAATGGCAGCATTGCTCATTACGATGGAACTAACTGGCAGAAAATAGAGAGTGGAACCGGAGCTGATATTAATGATATTTTTGGAGCAATAAATTCGTCAACCGGTGAAACTGGAATTTATGTTGTAGCTTCTTCAATCCTTTATAATCCCGAAAGAAAATTCATAAAGATTGTGGATAATAAAATTGTATACCAAAAAGATTTTGAATACGAAATATTTCTAAGTTCCGTATGGTTGGCAGCGGGCAGAAAAATTTATGTTACTACCTGGAATGGGAAAATTTACACATTTAACAACAACCATTGGAAAATTCTTGATTATAAGACAGAATATGCACAAACCCACATAAGAGGTACAGATTATAACGATATTTTCGTCGCAGGATCATTTGGTTTTCTTACCCATTTTAATGGTGTAACCTGGAAACAGATAACAGATGTAAACCAAATTAGTTCGGTAATTTCATCTATCGATATTAATAATAAAACTATTGTCGTTGTCGGAACGCTCGGCTCAAAAGCAACAGTAAAAATTGGTAAAAGGAATTAATTAAAGGAGATAAAATATGAATGAACCTTAAAGTAATTTTTCGAAAAAAATCCCGCCCATTGTTGCACCAACAGGCGGGTTAATTTGCAAAAAAAGGATCTCGTAATACACTGCCTAGCAAGTTCGTGTAGCCTTTTTTGCTTATTAAAGATAACAATTATATATTCTGTAATAAACAAGGAAAATTTATGAAAAATTTATTTTCAACACCATCACTTTTGATATTGCTAATTTTTATCATTGGTTTGTCGTTTATAGCTACTGCCCAGACAAATTTAATTACGGAAGAATTAAAGCAGGCAATGGCAAATAGAACTCAAAATGAAAAAAAATTAGAAAGCAATCTTTTTTATGATGTTTTTAAATATAACAAAGCAATTAAAGAGGGGAAATCATCAAACGAAGCTTTAAAAAATTTTGATAAAAGTTTTTACATAAAAGATGAACAAAATAGGATACTAATTCAAATCCAGTTAAATACTAAGGAACTTTCTGATGCTGAAATAATTACGCAAAAAATTGAAAAATTAAACGGAAAGTTAAAAGGTATTTTATCAAATAGTACGTTATTAACAGAAGTTTACTGCTGGATACCGGCAGAAGCCATAGTTAATTTAGTTAATACCGAAAACATTAAATGCATTTTAATTGCAAGGAGAGGAAGGACTGAATCAATAACTACTGTAGGTTATACACAACTTAAAGCACAAGACGTAATAAATCAGTATGGAGTTACTGGAGTTGGTTATCGAATTGGAGTTATAAGCGATGGAGTGAAAAGTGTGCAAAACTATAGCGTACCGGCTGATGAGTTGCCTTGTATAGATGTTAGGAATGTTGGTGAGCCTGATGGCGATGAAGGTACTGCACCCTTGTTCTACTCTACAACCTCAATCTATAAATAAGTTTCACATAGTTTGTCCATGAAGCCATTTAACAATAAATGATATTGGCGTTATTACGCGCTCGTTTTTATTTCTATTTTTATAAAACTGTCCTTTAATACTTGTTTTCTAAAATCAAAAATTGATTTTATTTTTTCTCGAACACAAAATAATTGGGTTCAAAATTCTCTTAGCATAAAAATTTTTATTTTTCGTGGGCAAGACGGCAAAAATAAATAGTCACTCAGAAATTACCTCGCTCAACTTATATGATTAACAATCCACTTGAATTTAGGGGATAAATTGTTAATATATACCATCCAACCAAATAAATATTATGAAAAAAATTACTTCGATAGGTGAAATATTATTCGATGTTTATCGATACAAAAAAAAACTCGGAGGCGCCCCGTTTAATTTTATTTATCATATTAAAAATCTTACCGGCAGCGGCAGCTTTATAAGTAGAATTGGTAAAGATAAATTGGGAACCGACATTTTAGAATTTTTTAAAAAAGAAAAAATCTCTACTACATACCTTCAGATAGATGACAAATTACTTACCGGGGAGGCTATTCCTACGCTGAATGAGAGCAAAGTTCCCGAATGGCAAATTGAAGAAAACAGCGCTTACGATGCAATAGAGATTAACGATGAAATTATTTCTCTTGTCGCAAACAGCGATTGTTTATACTTCGGCACTCTGGCACAAAGAGATCCGCGTTCACGCGCAAGTATTCAAGCATTATTTGATAAAAACATAAAATACTTTTGCGATCTAAACATCCGGCAAAATTATTACTCAAAAGGGATTGTTGAATCGTCACTTAAAGCCGCGAATGTTTTAAAACTAAATACCGAAGAACTTCATCTTGTTAAAAGACTACTATATGGTAACAGAAAAACTTCCGAAAAGATAGCAGATGCGATTTTAATAGATTATGATGTAGATATTTTATGTGTAACTGATGGAGAAAACGGCGCTGTTCTGTATAAAGGGAGTAAAAAAAGTAACCATAGCTGCAAAGTTAAAAATATAGTTGACACTGTTGGAGCGGGCGACGCTTATTCGGCTGTATTATGTCTGGGGTATTTAAACAATTGGGAGATTGAAAAAATTAATGTTCTTGCCTCTGAATTCGCGGCAGAAATTGTTCAAATTAATGGTGCGCTTCCCAACCATCACTCATTTTATGATAAGTATAAGGAACAAATTTTTAATGGATAAAAAGCATAAAGGTTTATTTATTCAGTTCTACAGCATCCACGGGTTAATCCGCGGGCATGATCTTGAACTTGGCAGAGATGCGGATACCGGTGGACAAACCAAGTATGTTGTAGAGTTAGCCACAGAATTAAGTAAGGACAGCCGGGTTGAAAAAATTGAATTGGTGACACGATGGATCAAAGATAAAAATGTTTCACCTGATTATTCCATCGTAGAAGAAAAATTGAACGATAAGTTAAGCATCATCAGGATTCGTGCCGGCGGCGGGCAATATATACGAAAAGAAATGTTGTGGGACCACCTTGAAGCGTTTGTCGATCAAAGTATAAAACGTATCAAATCGATAGGCAGGCTGCCCGATATAATACACGGACATTATGCCGATGCCGGTTATGTGTGCAGCGAGCTGACAAAATTTTTTGGAATTCCATTTATCCAAACCGGTCACTCCCTCGGCAGGGCAAAACTTCGTAAACTTCTAAGTGATGGCATCCCCGAAAATGAAATTGAAAAAAGATATAAAATTTCTCACCGGATTAATGTGGAAGAAGAAATAATAAGATTTGCCGATATTATTATTACAAGTACAAGACACGAAGTACAAGCGCAGTATGGGGAGTATAATGCTGAAAGCAGCAAGTTCCAGGTAATTCCTCCGGGTGTTGATCTTGAAAAATTTTATCCCTTTAATAATCAAAAAAGCCGGGGTGAAGAGGAGGAAAAATTTAGGAGTGTTATTTTTTCCAAACTTGAAAAATTTTTTATAGATATAAATAAACCTTTGATTCTTACTGTATGCCGGCCTGATAAAAGAAAAAATATTACCGGACTGATTACTGCTTTCGGCGAAGATACTGAACTTCAGAAAATTGCTAATCTTGCAATCTTTGCCGGTATCAGAAAAGATATTCAGTCGATGCCCGATAACGAGCGCGAAGTATTAACCGAAATGCTTTTACTTCTCGATAAATATAACCTTTACGGTAAGATGGCATTACCAAAACGCCACGATACCGAACATGAAGTTCCTGAACTTTATAGAATTGCAGCCAGCAGAGGCGGAGTTTTTGTAAACGCAGCGTTAACCGAACCCTTCGGGCTTACACTTATTGAAGCGGCTGCATCGGGTTGCCCGGTTGTTGCTACTAACGATGGAGGACCGAGAGACATTTTGCATAACTGTAAGAATGGCGAATTGGTCGATGTAGAAAAGTATGAAAACATTTCTTTAGCAATTAAAAAAATTATATTAAATAGAAAACTTTGGAACCGATACTCGACAGCCGGAATGGAAAATGTTAAAAAATATTATTCATGGAAAGCGCATGCCGAGAGATATATGGAGGAGATTTTGAGGCTTACAAATTTAACGTTCGAAAAGGATGAGATATTCGCTTCTGTTGGTAAAAAACTTTTAAATGTTAATAAAATATTGGTAACCGACATCGATTATACTTTGCTCGGGGATGATAAATCGCTAAAAGAATTTAATGATATCCTCAACGGGACAAAACAAAAAATAGGCTTTGCTGTGGCAACCGGGCGGACAGTCGATTCAGCCGTGGAGGCTTTAACGAAAAATAAAGTGCCGATGCCAGATGTAATAATATCTTCGGTCGGTTCTGAAATTTATTATAAACACGAGCATAAATTAATTTATTCAAAAGGTTGGGCGGCTCACATTAAAAAGGCGTGGGATAGAGAAAAAATAGTTACACTCCTTAAAAATTTTGATTTTCTTCAGTATCAGGAAGAGGGTACGCAAAGGGAGTTCAAAATAAGTTACTACACATTAAATGTTCCGGAAAATATAATAAAAGTTAAAGAAGCCATTATAAAGAGCAAATTAAAAGCAAATATAATTTTTAGTCACGGGCAATTTCTCGATATACTTCCGTTCCGCGCTTCAAAGGGGAAAGCCATCAGGTATCTTTCTTACAGATGGAACATTCCTCATGAAAATATTCTTGTTGCTGGAGACTCGGGTAACGACGCAGAAATGTTAAAAGGGGATTTGCTTGGAGTAGTGGTTGCCAATTACAGCGAAGAATTAGAACAGCTAAAGGGAAGCAGCCGCGTTTATTTTTCGAAAAGAAAATTTGCCGGCGGAATTATAGACGGTATAAATTTTTACAATTTTTTAATAGAGTAGAAAGTAACTAAGATGACATATACACTCGATGTTTTTTTGAAAGAAAATGAAAAAGATCTTTTCCTATTTTTATCGTTTGTTTTGGGTTTTGAAAAATACCTTATGGTAAAGGGGGATTTGTTGTGGCTGCTCGAAGAATTTGAGAAAAATGAAGATGGTGAGTTTGATAGGTTAAACGAAATTGTTAGCAAAACATTGGAGGGAGTAAGGGTAGGAGGGAAAATATTTATTGAGTTCCGGGTAAAAATTGCTTCGTCGGATTTTTTTGCTTTTAATATAGAAGAACACCAGATTATAAGGTTAACGGCAATTGAGTATCTTAAGATAAAAGAAATATTTGTAAAACCTGAATCTTTAGATGATCTATTAACAATTAACTTTAAAACTTTTTACTCAAAATTCCCGAGCGTACGCGAACCGAAAAGTATAGGGCATGGAGTGGAATATCTGAATAGATATTTATCGAGTAATATGTTTACTGACCCGAATAAACTTAGGGAGTCACTTTTCAATTTTTTATTCCTTCATCGATACAACGGGCAACAGTTAATTCTAAATGATAGAATAAAAAGCACCGAGCAATTAAGCAGCAGTATTGATAAAGCGTTAGTATGGCTGCGGAAAATAGATGAGAGTATTCCGTACAGGGAGTTGAAACTCCAATTACAAAATATAGGCTTTGAACCCGGGCTTGGCAGCAATGCAGGAAGAATAGTTGAAAGTCTGGAAATTCTCGATACATTACTTCAATCTCCCGATCACGATTCGCTCAAAACATTTTTGTCGCGTATCCCAATGTTGTTTAATATAACTGTTATCTCTCCTCACGGATTCTTCGGGCAGGAAGGTGTGCTCGGGCTGCCCGATACGGGCGGACAAGTGGTTTATATTCTCGATCAGGTTAAAGCGCTTGAAAGCGCAATAACAGAATCATTGAGTAATGCCGGGTTAGAAGCTAAACCAAAGATAATTATTTTAACACGCTTGATCCCCAACGCCGGCAATACACAGTGCAATCAACGGTTTGAAAAAGTTTTAGATACAAAAAACGTTTGGATATTACGGGTACCTTTTAGACAACACAACAGCAATGTTACAGACAATTGGATTTCTCGATTCGAGATATATCCGTATCTCGAAGAGTTTGCAGATGATTCGGGAAAAGAACTGCTTGCTGAATTCGGCAGGCGCCCCGATTTAATAATCGGTAATTATACCGATGGCAATTTAGTCGCAACATTACTTGCACAAAAATTCGGCGTAACACAGTGCATTATTGCTCATGCACTCGAAAAAAGCAAATACCTGTATGGCGCACTTTACTGGGAATCGATGGAAGAGCAGTATCATTTTTCAGCCCAGTTTACAGCAGATTTAATAGCGATGAACACAGCAAATTTTATTATTACTTCTTCATACCAGGAAATTGCGGGCACCGATGAAAGTATCGGGCAGTACGAGTCGTACGTCAACTTTACAATGCCCGGTTTATACAGGGTATCGGGAGGCATTAATTTATTCCATCCTAAATTTAATATTTTACCGCCCGGGGTTAATAAAGAAGTCTATTTCCCTTTTACAGAAAATGCTAAAAGGTTAAAAGAAAACACAGATGACCTTGAACGGATGATTTATGGGGAGGAATATGATGAAGAGATATTCGGATTTCTTGAGCGCCCCGAAAAAATGCCGATCTTTTCACTTGCCCGGCTTGATAAAATTAAAAATATTACTTCACTTGCCGAGTGGTACGGAAAAAGCAAAGAACTGCAGGAAGAAGCAAATTTAATTATTGTAGCCGGTAAGGTGAATCCTGCAAATTCCTCGGATGCGGAAGAAAGGGAACAAATAGAAATTATGCATTCCCTAATAGAAAAATACAATTTAAAAAATAAAATAAGATGGATAGGCAAATTGCTTCCAAAGGATAAAACTGGTGAAATTTACAGGATAGTAGCCGATAGAGGAGGTATTTTTGTTCAGCCTGCGTTGTTCGAGGGGTTTGGGTTGACGGTGCTCGAAGCCATGCGATCTGGCGTTCCGGTTTTTGCAACTCAATACGGAGGTCCGCTCGAAATTATAGAGGAAGCAAAATCGGGATTTCATATCAATCCGGTTAACGAAGGGGAAAGTGTACAAAAAATACTTGATTTCATAACCAAATGTAAAATTGATAAATCATACTGGAAGCAAATTTCGGAAAGAGGAATTCTACGTGTCGACAGCGCGTACAATTGGGATCTGTACGCAAAAAATCTTCTTTCACTCGCAAAAATTTATGGTTACTGGAAGTTTACCAGCAATATTGAGATGGAAGAACTTAATTCTTATGTTGATGTACTTTATCACCTTCTTTATAAACCGATGGCAAACAGAATTTTAGAAACCCACAGCAATAAATAAGTCAGGCTCAATACTCGTATTTGGGAAAGTAAAATTAATTGTCATTGTAAGATTATTATGTGCATAATTTTTTAACTTCGCAAGAGGACCACTTTATTATTTGCTTTCCTTCAAGCATAATTATAAATTCATATACCAAAAAATATTTGAGATATGAAAAACTTAAGATTAACCACTATAACAGTTTTAACAACTGCTGCTTTTATTCTTTCATTTTATTTTTTTACTCCACATAAAACGTCCAAAATTGTAAAAACTTCCGGCGCTTTAGTGTCTCTTCAATTGTGGACTGCGCAGCGCGCTTACCCGGATGATGATATTCCGTTAAAGGCATATTATGAAGCGTACAAGTCTGCAAAACAAAATAAGAATAATTCGCTGGAAGCATCTACTGACGGTTGGAAAAGCATTGGACCGCATAACATAGGAGGGAGGACAATTGCAATAGCAATAAATCCGCAAAACCCAAATACAATATATGCCGGTGCTGCAAGCGGAGGTTTCTGGCGCAGTTTTACAGAAGGTAAAGGAGCCGCTGCGTGGGAACGATTTACAACCGGATATCCTGTAAAAAGTGTCGGAGCAATTGCTGTGAACCCGGCTGATACAAATATAATCTACATCGGCACGGGTGAGGTATACGGTTACCAGCAATCAACCGGAGGGGTTACAGTGCGCACGACAAGAGGGAGTTATGGAATTGGAATTTTAAAAACTTCCGACGGAGGATCAACCTGGAATAAAGTTATTGATTGGACTCAGGACCAGAGGAGAGGTGTTGAAGTTATAAAATTAAATCCTTTAAACCCGAACTCGATTTGGGCAGGCACATCGGAAGGAACTATGAGGTCGCTCGATGGCGGTAAAACATGGGTAACGGTAAACAGCACAATTATGGTTACCGATATAATCATCAACCCGTTGGATACAAACCAGGTTGTTATTGCGTGCGGTAATCTTTGGAGCAACGGAACCGGCATTTATAAAACTTCAGACTATGGAAATGGCTGGACCAAAATTACATCCGGTCTTCCGTCAAGTTACGGCGGCAAAGTTTTGTTCAGCGTTTACAGGGCAAACCCAAATTTAATTTACGCTAGTATTGGCTTTGGATCCAATGATGGCGCCGGTACGAATTTATGCAAGTCGACAAATTTTGGCACTACATGGGCGTTAGTTTCGAATATGGATTATTCAACTTATCAGGGGTGGTTTGCGCACGTGGTGGGTATTCACCCGCTTGACTCAAGTGTTGTTTTAACTGCGGGGGTGGATGTGTTTAAATCTACAAACGGCGGCGCTAATTTCACGCAAAAATCGTATTGGTTTCATTGGTTTTTCGGAGTAACCCAACCGGGTGAACCTGAAGGACCGTACGACTATTCTCATGCCGATCATCATGCAATTGCCTGGCACCCTACAAATCCTAATGTTGTTTATTTTGGAAATGACGGAGGAATTTTTTGTACAACCGACGCTGGTGAAACTTTTGAAGGAAGAAACGGCGGCTACCAAACCCAGCAGTTTTACAACGGTTTTTCAGCTTCTATTGATGATTCCGCGCTTGCAATGGGCGGAATGCAAGACAACTCAACTGCAATTTATCTTGGCACTAACGCATGGAAAAGAGTATTGGGGGGAGATGGTGCGTGGACGGCAATTGATCAGTCAAACAATAACACTCTTTACGGTTCCTCACAGTATGGGCATATTTCAAAGTCAACAGACGGAGGAGATAGTTTTTTCTTCGTTGCACCAAACGACAATAGTGAAGCCGGTTTTGTTGCGCCTTATGTAATCAGTTATCCGCATCATCAAATATTGTATGCCGGCAGAACCAATATTTTCAAAACCACAAATGGCGCGCAATCGTGGTTAAAAATTAATGCGCAAACTTTAGATAACAATCCTTTGCTCGCAATGGCTCTTCCTATTTTTAATGATGATGTGCTTTATGCAGCTACTGCACCGGTACGCAGCCGCGGTAAAGTTTTTGTATCCACTAACGGCGGAGTTAACTGGACGAATATTACCGGCAGCCTGCCGGATAGATACCCGATGGATATTGTTGTTGATCCGGGAAATGAAGCAAAAGCTTATATAGTTTTTAGCGGTTTTGGAACATCTCATGTTTTTATGACAACAGATTACGGTCAAACATGGCAGGATATTGGCGCCGGTTTGCCCGATGTTCCGACAAACGCTGTTGCTCTTGATTATGATTTTCCCGATCATATTTATGTCGGCAACGACCTTGGTGTTTATCTTTCAACTGACGGTGGATTAAACTGGAACAGTTATAGCGAAGGTTTGCCGGAAGCAGTTATAGTTATGGATTTAACAATGTCCCCCGCGAACAACAGTATTAAAGTAGCCACCCATGGTAACGGCGCGTATGAACGGAAACTTTTCAGTGCAGTTATGCCGGTTAAACAAAACGAAAATAGAGTTGAAGGGTTTAAGTTAGAACAAAATTATCCAAACCCATTTAATCCGGCAACAAAAATAAAATTTACAATTCCGCAAAATATAGCAAACGAAAATATTGAGCTATCGGTTTTTAATTCGCTTGGAGAAAGAGTTAAAACTCTGCTAAACGGCACTATTTCTGCGGGTGAACACGAGATAATTTTTACCGCGGAGAATTTGTCAAGTGGAGTTTATTATTACTCGGTTAGAACGCGAAGTTTTGTTGTAACAAAAAAGATGATAATTTTAAAGTAAACCTACACAAATAAATATATTTATAATTTACAAATCGCCCTGGCGCTGTTAGCCTATTACAGTGCGGGCGATTTTTTTTTTGAATCGATTATAAAGAAGAATAAATTTCAAGAGACGAAAGGATTGCGAATAGATTTTTGATGAGAATATAACAGAGTTAGGCAAAATTTGAACTAATTCTACCTTTGAAACTTTTTCCAATTTACGTATTTTTGTCCCGCATCCTTAGCTCAGTTGGTAGAGCATATGACTCTTAATCATCAGGTCGCGGGTTCGAGTCCCGCAGGGTGCACGAAAAGGCTCGATTTCGCATGAAATTAAGCCTTTTTTCTTTTAAAGATTTCCGGTTTTTCTAAAAACTCACCTCTTTTTAACTAGTTTTTCCTTATTTAAGCACAACAAGTTTTTTAACTTGAACGAAGGTTTCTTTATTAAAATTATTTGTAGCAATCATTCTGTAAATATATACTCCGGATGCAAGTTGTAGTGACGAAGCATTTATTACAGTTAAATAGTAGCCGGCGGTTTTTTGCTCATTAACTAATGTTGCCACTCTTTCCCCGGTTATTGAATACAGCTCAATTTTTACTTCTGAATTGAAAGGTAATTGGTATTCTAATTTTGTTGTCGGGTTAAAAGGATTTGGATAGTTCTGTTCAATTTTATAAACTAAAGGTAATTCAATTTCTGCATTTATCGATTCCGAATATGTAAAACTGCCACCATAGTCTATCATTTTTAAGCGGTAAAGATAATTACCGGCATTCAGTTTGCTGTCTATATATTCATAAATATTTTCTTCGAGACTGTTTCCTGCAGCTTGAATAAATTCAATTTTATTCCATCCGGTGGTTTCAGACATTCTTTCCAATTCGAATCCATAACTATTTTTCTCGGTAGCAGTAATCCAATTTAATTTTATATTACGATCTATTACTGTCCCATTAAATAAAGTTAGTTCGACCGGTATCGATTCTACAGTGCGATAAGCCGCTATACCGTTGTTTGTTGCCAGCACAAAAATATTTTTACTTCCGTCCGGATTATGTCTTATGGCAATATCACCAGTTCCATTTGGATTTGCTGCATTACCCAATGAATTGGTAATTGCATAAGGAATTGCATCCGATAAAACACCGTTTGTAATCTCCGTTATTATTGCATTGTTCTTCCCCTCGCCATACTGAAATGTCGCGATATATTCATTGCCAATAACTCTATCCATGTACTTAATAGAATTACTTTCAACAGGTATTACGAGTGAAGGTATAGTTCCCACTAAATTTCCTGAAGAATTATACTTTTTAACATTTTGCTCATTAGCATTCCAATAAAATTCTCCGGTGGTTAACGGATAAGTGGCTGCTGCTGCACCAAAAGCGTTGTCACTTAAAGCGACTATTCCAGGTATGGAATTAAAACTACCGCCGCTCATACTCCATTTATATACTTTGCCTGCCGAAGAATTTGAACCGCTTGCAACCCATATCTGAGCCGTTCCTGTTGAATAATTACCAACAACCGTGAAGATTTCACCAAGACTAACTACTTCCGGGGAAGCATAAGATATTATTTGTGTTGGTGCTGAAGATAAATTTACCCAAATATAGATCTTAAAAGGATTTATTGAAGCATCGGCAGTTACATTGCATCCGAAGATTATTCCGTCTTCACTAAGTTCAATATCATTTAGAGGAATAGTACCGCCTGAAATACCGGAAGTGTTTAATTCACTTACATCAGTGCCTGTTTCTGCATCAAGAAGTTTTACTTTTATACCATCCGATCTACTTACTACAAATAACCGGTGATTATTATTATAAGAATAAGTATCAGGAATGAAACCGTATCCCAATCCCCTTTCCGTATCGGTTCCGAACCAAGCGGGTAGGTTACTGTTCGCTATTGAACGTTCCCATAATAAGATTAGCTGTGATTGGATGTGTAAATATCCTGAAACATAGTTAGTACTATCCCAGAATCCTCCTCCATCAGAACTGTAACCACCGTAAGCAAAATTATCTCCAAGATATTGAAATCTACTCGCAAAGTAATAAGTACCAGGAGGTAGTGATGAACCTAAAACAGCAACATATTCATCATTATTTCCTACATCATTATTAAAGACTGCAGGAATCCAGTTTACCCAACTTGCAGGATTGGTGTTTTCGCTGTTGTATCCGATCCATGCTTGCAAACTATCAACCTCTCCTTGTTGATTGGTTATAGAATCAATTCTAACTCGCACATAAATATTTACAGAATTAAAATGCATAATTGTATCCATAACCGGATCTTGAAGATTGCACCAATCAATTGGCGGTGGACTGGTTCGCAGATTCCATTGTTCAGACCAAACGCTTTCGCCTCCTATATTTTTTGCTTTTATCCGCCAATAATATTTGGTGTAATAATTCAAGCCAGTCATTATGAACGTTGTATCGGTTAAAGTTGAATCAATAACTATACTTTGAAATGCAGAATCTTTGGAGACGACAAATCTATATTGTTCCGCTCTATTAGACGACAACCACACGAAAGGTAGAGTTAAAGGTTGATTAGTAGAATTATTCAAAGGACTAAATAAAGATGGAGTATCGGGCCTCTCAATGATGGTGGAGAATTTGCTCCAATTGTTGAAAGTTCCCCACCCGGTTTCGTTCTTTGCTTTTACGCGCCAATAATAATCAGTTAAGTAGCTGAGATTGCTGATAACTTTAAATGTGTCTGTTACAGTTGAGTCACTCAATGCATTTGAGAATATTACTGTATCGGTAACAAGCTCGAACCAGTAGTTTGATACTACAATTTTCTTTTTATAATTTTTGTTGTACGTTTCTTCACCGTCAATGTTCACTATTTTTGTCTGAGATTGATTATTAACATGGACATTTTTATCCATCTTGATTCTATTTAATTCATTTTTATTAAAAATTTGTTCATCGGCAGCAGGTATCTTTTCTTTCGCTGATAAAAGTTTTTTTATAAATTCTTCTTTTCTTTTCGTTTGATCTATTGATTTAGACCAAACAAACTGAATTTCCACTGGTTGGTTGATTGAGTTCGATGTTGGTTGTATCGGGAAAACTACGGTTGGTAACCCAAGTGTTTTAAACTTCCATGTTTCTGACCAGTTACTTTCACCACCTGCATTAGCAGCTTTAATTCTCCAGTAGTATTCCGATAAAGGAGTTAGTGTTTGCAATGTGTACGAAGTATCTGTCCCGATAGTGTCGCTCGCTATTATATTATTAAAGAGAGAATCGTATGCAACGTTCACAATATAGTTTTGAACTCGCTCACCTTTAAACCAAATAAGTGAAACAGGAACAACATTCCCTATACTATTATTAAACGGAGCGGCAAGTAGGGGAGCGGCTGGGGCTTCAATAATTGTTGTAAATTTAAACCAGCCGGTAAAACTACCCCAACCAGTTTCATTTTTTGCTTTTACACGCCAGAAATAATCAGTAAAGTAACCTAAATTGCTTACAACTTTAAATGTATCGGTGAGCGTTGTATCCTGCGTCAGACCGGTTAAACTTATAGTATCTTTTACTAATTCAAACCAGTAATTAGTTATTGCCAATTTACTGTTCGTCAACAATTTTTGTTTATCTTTTTCTCTATCATTTACCGGCTGTTTGCTATCGTGTGAATTGATACCATCCTTTTTAATCCCGATTGCTTCTTCCTGGTTTTCTTGCATAGATACTTTAATTAATTCTGTATCGGGTGTTTTTTTCTTTTTCAAATAATCAATTGATTTCGACCAATTAAATTCTAATCCTACGGGTTGGTTAACTGCATTGTTTACTGGATGAATAAGTGCCACAGTAGATGGCGGACCGAGTGTTTTAAACTTCCATGTTTCTGACCAGTTACTTTCACCACCTGCATTAGCAGCTTTAATTCTCCAGTAGTATTCCGATAAAGGAGTTAGTGTTTGCAATGTGTACGAAGTATCTGTCCCGATAGTGTCGCTCGCTATTATATTATTAAAGAGAGAATCGTATGCAACGTTCACAATATAGTTTTGAACTCGCTCACCTTTAAACCAAATAAGTGAAACAGGAACAACATTCCCTATACTATTATTAAACGGAGCGGCAAGTAGGGGAGCGGCTGGGGCTTCAATAATTGTTGTAAATTTAAACCAGCCGGTAAAACTACCCCAACCAGTTTCATTTTTTGCTTTTACACGCCAGAAATAATCAGTAAAGTAACCTAAATTGCTTACAACTTTGAACGTATCAACAATAGTTGTATCTCGGATTATACCGGATAGATTTATTGTATCCTTAACTAGTTCAAACCCATAATTTCCAATAACCAATTTCGATTTATCTTTCTTATCAGTTTCCTTCTCATCTTCACTGCCTTTTTTTTGTGAATTATTTTTAACACCATCATCAGTTTTTTTATAGTCACTAACATTTTGCTTATGAGATTCATTGAGAACGTTAACCGGTTTATCGCTGCGAGGAATATCCTTTGTTTTGATCTGTATAAAATCATTATCGGAGGCATGGAGTTTTTCTTTAACAAATTCTACGGCTTCTGTTTCATTCAATCGTTTGATTTGGTCAAGAGCCTTCGTCCAAACAAACTGAATTTCTAATGGCTGATTAACTGCATTTGGTTCAGGATTAATTAGAGTTACGACAGTTGGTGACCCAAGTGTTTTGAAACTCCAGATAGTTGTCCATTCACTTTCACCTCCTATATTTACAGCTTTTACACGCCAGAAATAATAAGTATGAATATTGATTTGCGGTAATACTAAACTTGTATCTGTCCCAATAGTATCTTGCCGAACAACATTATTACAAAGGGAATCTAAACATATCTGAACAATATAGTTTTCTACTCTTTCTACCGGACTCCATCCAAGTGTTACGGGAATGACTAATTGAGTACTATTATTCAATGGTGTTGCTAAAACAGGTGTTTCAGGTTTTTCGATAACAGTGGTTAGCTTGTACCAGTTTGTAAAACTCCCCCAGCCGGTTTCGTTCTTTGCTTTTGCCCGCCAGTAATAATCAGTAAAGTAACCTAAATTGCTTACAACTTTAAATGTATCGGTAAGCGTTGTATCCTGCGTCAGACCGGTTAAACTTATAGTATCTTTTACTAATTCAAACCAGTAATTAGTTATTGCCAATTTACTGTCCGTCAGCAATTTTTGTTTATCTTTTTCTCTATCATTTACCGGCTTTTTGCTACCGTGTGAATCGATACCATCCTTTTTAATCCTGGTTGCTTCTTCCTGGTTTTCTTGTATGGATACTTTAATTAATTCTGTATCGAGTGTTTTTTTCTTTTTCAAATAATCAATTGATTTCGACCATTGAAATTCTATTTCTAGAGGTTGGTTTACAGCATTATTTATTGGGTGAAGAAGTGTCACAGTAGATGGCTGTCCGAGCGTTTTAAATGTCCAAATATCAGACCATCCGCTTTCACCTCCCGAATTTAATACTTTTACACGCCAGTAATAATTACTCAAATAATCTAACCCTGATAGATTATAAGTATTAGTTAAATTTGTAACATCAACAATAAGCGAATCAAAAAGTGAATCTGGTGAAACTTGTACCATATAATAAAGAACTAATTCAACGGCATCCCATCTTAAAGTTACTGTTGGAGATATACCCAAACTATTATTTGCCGGATTAGTCAATACCGGGGGGGCGGGAATTTCAAGTTCACCGCGGATAACCACTATCGCACTATCTGCAATATTTGTCGCAGTATCCCTTGCTGTTACATAATATAAACCAGGTGAGATGCTTGCAACAAAATTTCCAGCGGTATCAATACCGCCGCCAGAAGCAGACCAAACAACGTTCGTAGTGATTTGGTTTTGAATTTGATCATAACCTGCGGCGAAAAACTTTAAAGTATCACCCGGTTGGCATTCAGTTGAATCTGGATTGACACGTAAAAATTTCAATGATCCTTCATAAACAATGACCATCATAGTATCTTTTGCCGTAAGGAAAGAATCACTTTGTGATACAGCTTTGATATATACTCTGGCGGAATCATTTGGAACAGCTTCCGGTGGTAATGCGAATACGATTTTGCTTATACCTGATCCCGGCAAACTTAAATCAACTGTAAACGAAGTATCGCTAACTATCCAATCTTTGTCAGAAGAAATTGTTACATTCAAAGTATCGTTTGGATTGTTATAATTTTTGTAAAAGAAAAAAGCCGAATCGGTTTGATTTTGCATCATGAACAAAGAATCCGTAGATGCGTTAAGTGTTAGGCTTATTCCTTGTGTCAGCCAATTTTGATAAGATACATTTCCTGTAACTGCATTTCCGCTTCCGGGTCCGTTTCCGGAAGGTCCACTCGGGTCTCCCCACCAATTTCCAGTAGCATTAATAAGAACAGATGGATCAGTATTTATAAGCCCGAAACCAAGATTATTAAAGATATTATTGTCTATTATAGTTGGGGATGATCCATTACGACATTTGATTCCATCTGTACTATCATTGGCTATAATATTCCCGGAAAAAGTAGAATGAGAGTTATTAAGTGTAACCCCTGTGTTACCATAATTAAACTGCACATCATTATTATGATACAGATTATTGCTCGCAAATTCGCTTAAGCCGGTATAATTGTACCATATTTTGTTTTCAGAAATTGTATTCCCTGAAGTCTCCTGTGAGTGGATACCATAGTAGTTAGTTATTTTAGGGATACCGCTAAGACTGGTTCCAATTCTATTTCCATAAATCAAGTTGTTTTTAGTGTTTTCTCCTTCAATAAGGATTCCCATTTCGTCCATAATATCAGAATGACCGATAGTGTTATGACGTATTATGTTATTTGATGCATTATAAACAACTATCCCTCGTTTATTCTTAAATTTCTTTGAAAAAGTTTCATCAGTTCCTATAATGTTATCTTGCAAAATGTTGAATTTGGTACCGATTCCTTGTATCCATATAGCTCCCCCGCTACTGCCGCCGATGATATTGTTTGACACTGTATTACTTGATGCTCCTTCGGCAATGGTTATTCCATTTTTTCCTGAACTATCAATTAGAGCGGTTCCGTTCCTGTTTATTCCTATTTTATTATTTTTTATTAAATTTCCTGATGTACCATCACCCGCCATCATAATCGCGTATCCTTGAGAATAGATGTTGTTATATTCAATAATATTCTCTTTACCGCCAAATGCTATTCCAATTGGTAAAACACCAGGTAAAGTGCCTTCATTGTACATACCTATTACATTATTGAATATCCGATTAGATTTACCGCTTAAAACAATGAAACCCAATGCACATGGAGACCAATTATGTTCAATACGAGTATATTTTCCATTGTGGATTGAAATATCCGCCAAATTCATAAGTTTAACCCTATTAGCAAAAGTTGAATTATCCAAATTGTTAATACCGAAATGGTTATTACTTATAATATTGTTGCTGCAAGCATCCTTTTCGGAATAACCATAAATATCTATCGCAATAAGTAGACCCGACAATATATTATACTCTATAAGATTATCATTACACTCCTCATAAAACTTTATTCCCGCTTTTGCAGGTGCAGGTAAAAATCTTTCTGTTAATGCAGCATTTGGTCCAATAATATTATTTCTTATAATATTATTATTGCATTCATAACTAAACTCAATATTGCTAATTTTGTTACCCGAAATTAAATTGCCATCTATAATCACATTTTGGGAGCTATATAGGTTAATACCTGTACCATTTGGAACTGCAATGGAACCATCTTCATTAGTACCTATCTTATTCGATTTAATTTCGATGGCATTTTCACAGGAATGAATATTGATTCCGGCATCGTAAAACCCTCCAATTACATTATCAGTTAATTGGATATTCTCACAATCTATAAAAAGTGTTATCCCGGATTCTATGGTTTTACCTTCAGGAACTTGTAGTGCATTTCCGTCAATGACATACTCCTTAGATTTAAATATGTGTAATTGACCATAAATTATATTATCGGAAATAGTGAAATAATCAGATTCTCTTAATTCAATTTGATTACCCGATTTTCCATCGAAACGACTCGATTTAATTAAATGGGGGTTGCCTTGATTAGTCCCTTTGTATACATTTTCAATCTTTAAGGAATAGCCATTTGCAGAAGCAGTATCATTACGAAATGTATTATCTTCAATTATAAGATTGGATTGTTTTAATGCGTCATCATTAACGTATTTTATATTAGCGCCGTAATAGACCCGATTTTTCTTTATTTGAGTATCACCCCGTAAGTATGTGAGTTGCAAAGCACGGGGCAGATTATTCTCAATTATTTCTGCATCATAAGTTTTTTCTGCTGTAATGCCGAATTTTTTATTCAAGTTTATTTCGACGGGAATAGCTAATTCTGCCCCATTGTATTTAATTGTACCAATAGTATCACTTAATATTTCGTTTCCACTTATTGCAATTCGGTTTTCATCATTTAACTTTGCCGGAATAAAACCGGTATTATCAATATCTATATAGATCGGGTCTGCACTCTTGTTGTTATTAACGGTAATTTTCCCGATTTTTTTTAGCGTTATATAATTTTCTTTTTCATTTGTTTCTAATAGATTATTATCAATAACTATCCTATCCAGGCCAGTAAACACAAATTTTATTTCTTCTTCTTTCTCCCGAATAGTATTATCCGACAGAATTATGCTACCCTCAATATTGATTAGTGATAATTTGTCGTTAATTTCATTCCCAATTATTGTTGTAGTATCAGTTAAATCAGTTAAAGATAGACCAATACCGATAGTATTGTAGTTAATTTTCGCATCGGCAGCTTTCTCTACTGAGATACCGAAATTCTTGTTTGAATCAATTCTGACAGGTACAGCGGCTATACCACCAAGGTATCCTATCACTCCGGTCGAATCTCCGAGTATCTGGTTCCCAAGTATTTCTATATAGAAATTATCTTCAAGCTTTTTCCCTTTGGTTTGGGAGTTGTCGATCAATAAGTTTATAGGGCCCTGACTCTTATTATGGTTAATAATAGCATTACCGATGTTACTCAATGAGATCCAAACTGAAGTCTCATTAATTTCAAAGAGATTATCAGATATAGTTATTTCTTCACTTTCACCAAAGTTAAAACTAACATTCTCTACTGTGTTTTTTATTTTATTCCCGGAAAAAGTTATATTCCCTTCAAGGCTGTCAACAGATAATTCTCCATCTATTTCATTCCCAATTATTGTTGTAGTATCAGTTAAATCAGTTAAAGATAGACCAATACCGATAGTATTGTAGTTAATTTTCGCATCGGCAGCTTTCTCTACTGAGATACCGAAATTCTTGTTTGAATCAATTCTGACAGGTACAGCGGCTATACCACCAAGGTATCCTATCACTCCGGTCGAATCTCCGAGTATCTGGTTCCCAAGTATTTCTATATAGAAATTATCTTCAAGCTTTTTCCCTTTGGTTTGGGAGTTGTCGATCAATAAGTTTATAGGGCCCTGACTCTTATTATGGTTAATAATAGCATTACCGATGTTACTCAATGAGATCCAAACTGAAGTCTCATTAATTTCAAAGAGATTATCAGATATAGTTATTTCTTCACTTTCACCAAAGTTAAAACTAACATTCTCTACTGTGTTTTTTATTTTATTCCCGGAAAAAGTTATATTCCCTTCAAGGCTGTCAACAGATAATTCTCCATCTATTTCATTCCCAATTATTGTTGTAGTATCAGTTAAATCAGTTAAAGATAGACCAATACCGATAGTATTGTAGTTAATTTTCGCATCGGCAGCTTTCTCTACTGAGATACCGAAATTCTTGTTTGAATCAATTCTGACAGGTACAGCGGCTATACCACCAAGGTATCCTATCACTCCGGTCGAATCTCCGAGTATCTGGTTCCCAAGTATTTCTATATAGAAATTATCTTCAAGCTTTTTCCCTTTGGTTTGGGAGTTGTCGATCAATAAGTTTATAGGGCCCTGACTCTTATTATGGTTAATAATAGCATTACCGATGTTACTCAATGAGATCCAAACTGAAGTCTCATTAATTTCAAAGAGATTATCAGATATAGTTATTTCTTCACTTTCACCAAAGTTAAAACTAACATTCTCTACTGTGTTTTTTATTTTATTCCCGGAAAAAGTTATATTCCCTTCAAGGCTGTCAACAGATAATTCTCCATCTATTTCATTCCCAATTATTGTTGTAGTATCAGTTAAATCAGTTAAAGATAGACCAATACCGATAGTATTGTAGTTAATTTTCGCATCGGCAGCTTTCTCTACTGAGATACCGAAATTCTTGTTTGAATCAATTCTGACAGGTACACTAATACTACCACCCTTAAAAACTATTGAACCTAACGAATCCCCAAGTATGTTGTTATTGCTTATTTTTACAAATGAATTGCCTTTTATATCTTTTTCATACTTGGTCGAGTTGTCAACCAAGAAGTAAAGTCCACCTTGACTTTTATTACCTTCAATAATTGTTTGTTCTATGTTTTTGAGAAAGAAATAATTCCCGGTATAGTTTTCAAAATTATTTTCAGATAATGTTATTTCATCAAGTCCGGATAAATCAAAAATTGTTAATTCATCTCCTGTAATTGAGGCAATATTTTTAGAGAAATTAGCTTTCCCATCTTCAATATCAAAAGAAACAGAGCCACGCAATTCATTTCCAGCAATTTTGACCTCTTTAGTAATGTTGCTTAAATATACAGCAACTGTATCACCTTCAGAAACATTATCCTTGATAGAACTGGAACTTATTGTTGCAAACTCGGAATTAGTAATACTACATCCTTTGCCGTTTGAAACAATCGAGTTACTATCAACCACAATGCCGCTACAGCTATCAGCAAAAAACCCCCATTTGGAATTTTTAGATAAGGTGTTCCCTTCAATAATAATATTGCTGCTTGATTTTACCGTAACAGCGTTTTCGTGATATGAGAGTTCGTTGTCATTCACAATTATCCAGCTACATTCATCAATTTTTAACCCGTTTTTGTACCCACCTTTATTAATATTTCCTGTAAAGTACAATGAATGAACATCAGAAAAATCGGCTGCATTGTCTCCGATAGAAGCCCAACTATTATTAATAACCTCGTGGGGCATTGTTGAATCTCCTGACATAATATTTGAGAGGATTAATCTGGTATTGGGTGCATTTCTAAAACTATTTTCATTAATTGTTATTTGCGGTAATGCCTTTGAATCAGTGATCATTAGGTTGGAAATATCTGCAAGTCCTGAAATAATATTTTTCTCGATTTTTGTAGTGCCATATAAAGTACTTAATAGCAGAGATTCAGGAATAATATTTTCACTTATGTCAACATTGTTTACAAATTCTCCTTCAATGTTGAAGTTTTTATTATTCTTAATTATCAATTTCATAGGGCTACTAGAACTATCGTAGTTTTGCGGTAAATAAAGTATGTTACCTATTGAATCAGCCTCTTCTGTTATGATGCTGTTGTTCAGAATTTCAATTACACCTGAGCTGTTATCCCCCTCTACTACAGGATTAATAGCAATCTTGAAAGGTGAATTAGCAGTATTTCCATCTATCAGTAGAGTCTGTTTGATATTATTAATTAGTAGAGTTCTGTCCTCACTGCAATAATCAAAGTAGTTATTTTGGATAGTTGCCTGATTGATATATGAAAATTCAATTGGGGTTTCGTTAATATTCTTAAACTTATTCTCAGAAATATTATAACCAATTCCTTTATTTGCATTTCCAACACCATAAATACCTTCGTTATAATTTTCTATGATGTTGTTTCTAAGTAAAAAGTTGTTAGAGTTACTAATATCAACCGCTATTTTACCTCCGTTCAAATTGTAAATTGTAAATCCTTCAAGGGAACAATTATCCTTATTTACAAATATTCCCCCTTTATAGAAAACTGATGTATCAATATCTGTAATGATCGCGGTACTATTAGCACCATTAACCGATTTAATATGAAGTTCTTTTACAACAGCTAATTGTTCTACATAGCCTCCGTCGCAAGCAAGAATAGTATCGCCGTTTAGAGTGTATTCGAAATCTATCGCTTCTTGAATCTTGGCAAATGCATATCCACCTGAGGTGCGTACAGGTGCAATCAAAAATGAATCCATTCTGGCAGAACCCACAATTTCTCCAGGCGGATATTCTAAAGGTATTGCACTTACACCTTTTGTTTTCCAGTTAAAAGTCCTTACAGAATCATGTGCATAAGTATCAGGATCAAAGGTAAATTTATAACTAATATTAAATAAAACACTGCTGCCTTTTGTGATTATAAGTGGGGGAGAAAGTGAGACAGTAATAGTTCCATCATCTTGTAAATAGGTGGTTGTAAGACTTACCGGTCCCTCAATTTTAACACTCCCTAAATCAAGTTTATCATTGCCTGAGCCTGACGCATCAATTTGAAATGATCCAAATGACCAGTCGTCTAGCAGATCTGCAGAAAATGTAGCTGAACCAACATCAAAATAACCACCTGGAACCAATTCTTTGGGGCAGTAAATTTGTTTCCCTTTTCTTCCAGCAACTGTTAAAACGGGAATTTGCTCGAACACCGCAACAACTTCCTTCTCTCCTTCCACAAGTAATGTAGTTGGATTACCACCTGAAGCTCCTGTCCAATGACTAAATTTCCAACCTGTTACTTCGGTGGCAAATAGTTGAACATTTGTTGGTGTATGGAATGTATATGTATTTGGAGAGGGAGTAGTGCTACAACCTGCTTGCTCTGCTTCACTAGGGCTTATTGATATAGTTAATTTATGATTTCCTAGCACAGGTGTATGAGGTGGTTTTTCAACCTTAATAATATATATGGGTGGAGATGTGTTAGTAGGAGAAATGTAATATTTCCTATTTGGTTCATTTTCTAACAATAAGTTCTTACCAACATTTTCCTTTAATATTACATAATTATCCCCAGCCCAACCTTTCGTTAATTCAAAGTCAATTCCTCTAAAAAAGTTATTCTTAAGCGAATCATAAACAAGGTTCATTATTAATTGAGTATTCCCCTCCGTATGCATATAAATAGTACCCTCAATATTCAAAAGAGCTGAGATAAATTTATTTTCAGGAACCTCCCATTCTTTTAATAAAACAGGTGAGGCTGGATTTGTAGTAGAATAAGTTCTTAAATAGGAGCTTCCATCAACTCGTGTAGAAGTAATGAAATAATTCTTCTCACCTATCAATCCGAACTCCATCGGCGAAATTAAGTTGGTAAATAGAATATATAAATTATCTTTATTTGCCACATTAATGAGAGTGCGGATAGTTGCTGTTTCATTTGAGTTGGTTGCATGTATAATTAATAGTTCTCTCTCTTGATTATAATATTGCATAGAAGAAATTCCATCAAAGAGTAATGTGCCTTTAATAACCGGATTTGCAACATTTGTAAAATCATATACTAACAGTTTTGATTTATCGCTATTGGCCCCGGATAAATTACTTATTAGAATGTGTGCAATGTTTCCGGAAAAAGAAATATCCTTTGTTCTACCTTCCAGATTTAAAATGATTTTAATTATAAAACTATCCGGGCTGGAAGCCTTATCCAGTATATGAATTTTATTATCGGTTGTTGAAACAAATAAATAATTGTTAAAGTAAAGTTTCGACGCATTCTGAACTGTTATATAACCTTTTTCATAAGGGGCTGACGGATCAATCATATCTGTAATATAAACACGGTTTTCACCTGTTACCGAAGTATAAATATATCTTCCGTCTGTACATGCAGAACTTGAGACACGGTTTGAAAGATTATTTGGCATAAATTCTAAAGCATAAGGTAAATCTGGGTTAGAATATGGTAATACAAAATCATGGAAAGTAGTGTCGCTGCTTGTTATTGTAACTGTTGCGGTATCTGCGGAATAACCACCCGTAGCAGAAGTAAAGAAATATATACCTGGTTTTAAATTTGGTATAAAATAAACACCGGAACTGTTAGCATTGTAAATTATATTTTTAGAATAAACCGTCGCATTGGGAATGGGAGTCCCGGAAGAATCCTTTACCATCCCGGATAAATATCCGTAAGGAATTGTAAATAAACTAAGACTATCTATTGCTGCAGGAGGTTGAAAGCCAGTGCTATTATTATTTATCCACGAAAAAACGAGCCTGTAGGTTTTATTTTTTAATGAATCGGGAAGTAATATTGTTTCACTTTTCCATTGGTTGTTTTGATTATATCTTTCAAGTCCAATTCTTCCGCTGGCAATTCCGATCCCCTGCCTTGGAATTACAGATGTGGGAATAAGAAATAGATTCATACAATCACTCTGATACTGCCCTTGAGCTTTCCAATAAAAAGAAAGTTGAAAGGAGCCGTTAATATCCGGGAAAAGTAGGTCTCTAAAAATGTGTGTTACACTTGATTGAGTGACATTATATACATTTGTAGCACCATCTGTTGAAGATATATATGCAGACTTTTCGCCAGAATGAACCGCAGCAGTACCAATGTACCATTTGTTTATTTGAGTGTCATTAACGAACGTCCAATCAGAAAGAGTATCATCAAAAGTTTCTGTAAATGGTAAAGTTGCCGGTATTTGTTCTGTTTGAAATACGATTGAATTAGACCAATTACTGTAGTTTTTTACTGCACAAACAGAACGTATATAAGCTTCGTAAGCAGTTGAATGAGTAAGTGACTCAATTGTATAGGGCTTGGTATTAATACTTGTAATAAGCGCACCACTACTATCCGGATTAAATCCGGGCGAACCATAGATTATTTCCCAATTAGATGCCCCGCCATTTTCCTTCCAATCTAAAGTTACCGAATTCTGTGTAGCCGTTGTAACATATAATTGACTCGGTTCAAGACATGTTACGGGGATTGTTTCATATATAAAATTATCTATTAAAATATATGCATCGGTACCTAAACCGGGACTTCCGTGCTTAAAAGCAATATGTCTATCAGTTCCGGAATAACCCTGAAAACTTATCGAATAATCTTTATGGATATTTGAAAGATCTGAAATAGTATCGGTTGGGGTAAAGGTTGAATAATCTGCAGGATTACCAATTGTACCTATAATAAGAACCGGGTTATTCACTTGATTTGTAACCCGACTTCTCGCCCAAAATCTTATTCGGCATTGATTTAAATTCTCAACACCCGGCGGAATTAATAAAAGTTGTGCATTATTAGAGACTTGTGTACTATTGTAAATCAAGATTTGATTAGGCTGCGATACCGGATTATTTACAGGGTCTGGGTCCGTAACTACCTTTACAAATGTAGAAAAATGTGAAACTATTTTTTTCCAACCAAATGGTAATTCGGGAGCCGTAACATTATCAAAATTTTCCGAATAGGGTGCAATAATTGGTTTAACCGCACTAGTTCGTATAGTAATAGAACCACTTATTTGAATATCTCCCTGCGATTTTGCAGTTATTTGTGTGGTGCTCATTGCAGTGTTGTTTGCCGAAGCTGGAATATCAACTTTCAAATCAACTGTTACGGTATCAAAACCATCAACAGCAATTTGAGTAATCGCGTTATTTGTATTGTGTTCAAGAAATGTATAATTCCATCCCAATTCACCTCCTGTTTGAATCAGTGAATAAATATCATTATTTAAACCATTGTTAAATATATCTAATGAATGCTTAACAGAATATCCACTTTCACCAATAAGAGTGGGAGCCGTGGAAGATATTTGAACAGCGTATTCCGGTTTTTCGGAAATCTTAACTTCATCGATAGATACTACATAGTTTGTATTACTCGTTACCCCCTGAAGAAAATGGTTGAAAGCAATATATATTTGTTGCCCGGAGAATGGTTCTAAATCAACAGAATATTCCTTAAAGGTTGTAGTTAATGGGATTTCTTTAAGTAGGGTACCGTTTGAGCGCAAAATTTCAGCAGTATCGGAAAGCTGAGTAAGTGCATAAATTCTAATAATTTCACCGTTATTTCCGTCTATTGTATTAGCTTTTCCATAAAAGGATAAATAGTACTCTTTTGATGTATTGATATCCATCAAAGGAGAAATCATCCACTCATCACCATAATAAGCTGGAACTGATTGCCACCAAATTTGTGATGCTGAAGTATTACTATTCAAATAACCAGTAAATGAAGATTTGAACCACCCGGAGTTTTGATTCGTATTAACAATATTCCATGCAAATGGCGGAAAATCATTTTCAAAGCTTTCATGAAACGGATAATTAACATTAGGAGCAATAGCAGTTGTTTTGATAATTATAGTACTTTGTTTTGTTGTATTAGCTTGAGATACGCCTTTAAGTTCAACTTCATCAAATGCTCCTAAAACAGCATTTGCAGGAATAGTAACTTTTAAGTCAATTAACTTGATTGAAGCACTATCTACATCAATTTGACTAATTACATTTGTTGTATTGTGTTCGTATAAGATATACGTCCAATTATTTATAGTTGTAGTATTAAATGAGATTATATCGCTTTGAGTTCCAAGGTTTTCCACTTCAATTTGGTAAGTAAAAGTGACTCCCGAATAAGCAGACTGATTACCTAAAAGATTATATAAACTGACGCCATAATTTTCCCTTCTAAAAAAAGTTGTATTCGGTCTTGATGAAAATGCAGATGTAGATGATGTTGATGCGCATAGATCAATTAAATTACCACGTAAATACCTTGTAGCATTACTAAAATAAGGTCCCTCTAAATATGTGGATGCGTTGTTTGAAGTCCCATTATTTTTAAAACAAATTTCAACTACAATGTTTGAACTTCCATCCCACATAAACGGGATATCAAGCGTGTGTAAATTCCATCCTAATCTGGGAGTATAATTTATCGGTCCATAAACGGGGATTAAATCCGTTTCCCATTCAGTTAATCCCTCAGTGGTTGTATTCTTCATTGATATATAGAGGTCACTTAGATCAGCGGAATTATTGAGATTTGCTACATTAAAACCGAACTTATTTATTTCACCGGCAGTTAAACCGGCACTTGTTAGTTCATAGTTTTTATATAAGAATTGATGTTTTGCTCCGTTATAATAATTTCCATACGGAGCGGGGTAGCCTGTTGATGTGTTTGTTTGGGTTCCCGTTCCAATAACAAAAGATTGCGAAAATGTACTTGAAGTGCCAGCGATCAGAATGAGAAATATTAGTGATAAAAAAATTTCTCCAATTCCATTTTTGTAAAAACCATATAGTAAGAGAAATTTCATAACATGACTCCTATATAATGACTTACTTTAAACCAAATTAAAGGGTAATCTTATCGGTTTTGATTAAATAACTTTTTAAAGAACATTCACAGCAAAAATAATTAAAATTTTTTTAAAAAATAAACATTTTTTAATTATCAATTACTGATTTAAATCACGCTGTATGAGTTAACAATGCCTTTTTGAATAATGCTCCTACTAAATGGTGATAATCAGATTCTATTTAAGTAGAGGCATTTTGAGAGATTTGACAAAATCTCCACTTTGAGGTTCATAAACATACAGCCCACTAGCAAGATTGCAAGTATCCAATTCAACTTCGTATATGCCAGGTGATATAAATTCGGTTCCTAATATCGCTACTTCTGTAATGCTTAAGTTGGAAAGGGACTTTTATTAAATTTGGGTATGTATAAATAAATTTAATAGGAGTCAAAAAAACGAATCAAATTTTTATGAGATCACTAAATCAAGAATATATGAACCGGTATTTGATTTTATAATGAAGGGCTCCGTGGCAGCAAGCTGATGTAGTTAGCATCTAGTCCACATTTAATCCGGCTCCTACCGGAACGGTAGGATCAAGATTTAACGTAACAAAAAGCACAAGGCTCTTCGTTGACAATTGTAAAAGGGCTCAAGCATGCCGTAGTTGAAGTTCAAAGAACTGTACAAATAATTTCTGCAAGTCTTTGATTAGCGTTCTAACTTTAGTAATGCTTTAGTTCATCTGCATAGCGATCTTGGGGGCTGTGAATCCTTGGATCAGATATTCAAGAATTTGTTTGTGTGGAGTACTAAGTTTTTGCAACCAGTCTTTGTAATCAACACCAAATGCAACATTTGCTTCAACATTTTCTTTTGTCTTGGGAGTAACATTCATCCACTCAGAAAACTCAACAACAGTTATTGGTGAAGTTGCACACCGGTTCAAGAAGCTTAGCGGATAAATGAAACCTGTACCACATAAGCCTTTCTTGCATACGGAGCGTACGTCAACTTGTTTTGCTCTTTGTGTTACGAAGTTTTTGAAGTCTTGTTTTCTAATCGGCTTGCCACGTTCGATGCAGCTCTTATAAAGCTCATATGACTGACATACAAGTTCTTGAACGTTATCTTTACGGCGTTCTGGCTCTTCGTACCTTAGAATAGCAAATGTAGCTTAAGTCTTTACAATCGGATAAAGCTCATTCCACTCCGTAAGCATGTCTCCAATTGTTAATGAAATTATTAACAACGATTCGCGGGTGTTCGGTGAGAAAGTAGTGGGTTAGTAGCAGGGTAATAAATTATGAAAAGAAGTTAACTCCTTGTCAAGATTCTTATACCAATAATTAAAAAAATATTTTATTTATGCTAGATAGCAGCCGATTGTGAAAGACATAGTAACTCCATTGTTTGTTGTTAGTCTATCTTTCTTACACCAATAAATTTAGAAAGGCTGAAAATAAAAAACTGCCCGGTGGAGGGCGACCGACTGAAAGTGGATTCACTATGGGGGGTAAACATAATGAATCATGGTGTATTAGAATGTCAAGTTTTTTATAATTCATCTTAACGAAAGAGTGTGTAAAACATTTTGTGTAAATGGCGATTTGTAGAATCATAAAAATGA
>CAYJPN010000020.1:0-102598 GCA_964372115.1 uncultured Ignavibacteriaceae bacterium | reverse complement strand
GGGAATCTTCTGAACTTTTTTAGCTTTTTACTGGGGAATTATCTGAGCGTTGACACTAAGCGTCTGTTTATGTCGCTTCAATTTGGTTAAGCGAATAACAGGATATCTCAATTATTAAGGGATACTATTTATCGTCAATCGGGGTTTTAGAAATTTAATCGAAATAACCCTTGCTTTTTGCGGATGTAAAAAGTACAAGGAAATCTTTAAGATATAATTAACTGCGGTGCTGTGTTTTAACAACTTGTCTCGTCAGTTAGCCAATGGACTGACGGATAACACGCCGTAAGCCCACTACAAAAAATAATAAGGATTTTTAATGAAGAATAATTTAATAATAGTAATAATTTCTTTTGCAATAATAATTATATTCTTTGATGGTTGTGCATCTTTATTAAAAGGTGTAAATGAAGAAGTTAATATAATTTCAGAGCCTAATGGCGCTAAAGTTTATGTTAATGGACAAATGCTTGGGAAAACACCTTTACAAATAAAACTTTCTGCAAAAAACACACACTATATTGAATTTGTGAAAGATGGATATGAAAAGAAAACTTTTATTCTTTCAAGTTCAGTGGAAGGTCAATGGATAATTTTAGATATTATATTTGGTTTATTCCCAGTAATAATAGATGCTGCAACTGGAAGTTGGTATAATTTTGATAATAATTATGCTGGTGTATTTTTAGAAAAAAATATTTCCGACATTGATTCATTAAATATTCAAGAAAGTGACTCTAAAATTATTGTTTCAACTCCATCAGAAAATAAATCGCCATCATTTACAACAATCCAATTAAAAAGTGATGAGGAAGAAATTATTTTCGATGGAAAAATTTCACTTGTTTACAAAAGTTCCGGTTGGGATAAGTCTTTACTCTCTGCAAAAGGCATTTGGGGATTTTCTGAAAATCTTAATGGACCATTTAATGAAATTTCCATCCCTATATTTAAACGTGATATTATTTATATGAAAGTTGATTCAAATACAATTTATAGAATAGAAGTAATTCAAGAAGTATTAAATAATTTAAGTATTGTGTTTATTAAATTATAAAGTTCCGTGTGTTTACGTTACAAGGATTCATGCCAGGCGTTGCCGGGGCATAATCCAGTGCCCCCGCAAAGAAACGGGGTCTATGGATGGACTAAGCCGCAAAGCGACTTAACCCAGACTGTTGCATTTACAATAGGATATTTTGTATATGGATTAACACTTGAGAGATGCAGTGTGCACGAAAGAAGAAAAACAACCCTTGCTTTTTGCGTATGTAAAAAGTAGAAGGATATTTTTTCCCGCTAGAAGCGGGATGGATTCAAAAAAAATTAACTACGGTGTTGTGTTTTAATAACTTGTCTGACTCAGACGGATAACACGCCGTTATACCACTTAAAAAAATGAAAAAAAAAGAACAAGAAAAGTTGATTCTACAAAAATTTGTGAATGCTTATAAAGAAAAATCCGATACTTTTGAAAGTGTTGAGATATTGGAAACTTCAAAGGCGAAACTCGTATTCCCAAATTATACTGGTGAGAATCCAGATTTTATTGTTTTATTAAATGGGAAATATATTGCTATAGAACTTTTCGAGTTGGTTAGGAATAATGTGGAGCAACTGAATCTTCTCTCTTCAGAAGAAGACTTAAATATTAAAAATTCAGCACATTTGCATTCTATTAGAGAAAGAAACAATAATCATTCTCTTTATTTAATGGAAGATCTTGCAGTTGTCGCAATTGAAAGAATTAATGATAAAATTGAAAATAAATTAAAGAATTATATTAATTGTCCCATATGGTTAATAGGTCATTCATCAAAATCTTTTAACTGTTTTTTATTACTTCCATATTTTGAAGATAAGGTTGAGAATAAAGTCGCAGAATATATTGCAAATAAAATTCATACTGTGAACCGGATTGAGCAAATTTGGTTAGCAGAATTATTCGGAGAAACTTTATTACTAAAAATTAAATAACGTGGTATAACGTTACAAGGATTCATGCCAAGCCCCGAAAAAAAACGGGGTAAACTGCGCTGAGGTATGGCATAGCCATCACTATGTGATAATCCGGTGTCGCCGCAAAGAAACCGGGCCTATGGATGTACTAAGCCCCGCCAAACAAAATGGCGGGCAAACTCCAAACAACTTAACCCGGAGGCTTGTATTTTTAATAGTACATTTTAGAAGTGTGTTAACTCTTACCGGGTGCAGCTATCTCGAAAGAACAAAAACAGCCCTTGCTTTTTGCGTATGTAAAAATTAGACGGAAATTTTTTTCCGCTAGAAGCGGGATGTATTCCAAAAATAAAATACGGTGTTGTGTTTTAACAACTTGTCCGTCTGTTAGCTAACGGACTGACATTTAACACGCCGTTAGCCCTAAGAAAATTGGATATTGGGTTTTTTTATTACCGATTATTTCTTTTTCAGATCGAGTTATTTATCTACAAAAATAAATTTGGGTTTTTAAGGCTGACTATTTAGAATGGGCAAAAAAAGTTCAAACATTATTTGCCGGTTGTGGTTTATTTTTTACTTTCCGGCCTGTAAATAGGTTGAAAATATTAGTTGTGAGGAATAGCCCTTTCTTTTGTTGCTTTTGAAGAAATAATGGTTTTGTTATTAAATAGTTTCTTTGCATTTATATCAACCTCTCTTTATATTTGACACTTAAATTTTACAAATACAGTTTAAAGTTATGGATAAAATTTCAATAAGTACTCTGGGAAAACATATTGGTGAAGAAGTTACCGTAAAAGGTTGGCTTTACAACAAACGTTCAAGCGGAAAAATAAAATTTATTGTTTTAAGAGATGGCAGCGGGTATTTACAATGCATCTATTTTAAGGGAAATGTAACCCCCGAAATTTTTGAATTAGCCGATAAACTCGGTCAGGAGTCATCAATTGCCGTTACCGGAAAAGTTAAAGTTGAAGCAAGAGCTCCGGGCGGATACGAACTTGACGCGACCGGTCTTGAAGTTATAAATGAAGCCGTTGATTACCCCATAACTCCAAAAGAACACGGCACAGAATTTTTAATGGATCATCGTCACCTCTGGCTGCGTTCCAGTAAACAAGTCGCAATTTTAAAAATAAGGCACCGGATAGTTAAAGCAATACGTGATTTTTTTGATAACAAAGGATTCACATTGATGGACCCGCCAATCTTAACTCCCGCAGCCTGTGAGGGAACATCTACTCTTTTTGAAACTAATTATTTTGACCTCGGCAAAGCTTATCTAACTCAGTCGGGACAGCTTTATGCAGAAGCCGGTGCCATGGCATTGGGCAAGGTTTATACTTTTGGTCCAACATTTCGCGCTGAAAAATCAAAAACCCGCCGTCATTTAACCGAGTTCTGGATGGTTGAACCGGAAGTTGCATTTAACGATTTAAATGACAACATGGATTTGGCTGAAGAATTTTTAGAATACGTTGTTCAGACTGTTATAACAGAGATGGCTGAAGAATTAAAAGTTTTAGAGCGCGATACTGCAAAACTTCAAAAAGTAAAACGCCCGCTGCCGCGCATCAGTTATGATGAAGCAATAGAAATATTGAAGAAAAACGGTGTGGATTTTGAATGGGGCAACGATCTGGGCGGCGCTGACGAAACTATAATCTCCAACGAGTTTGATATGCCGGTAATGGTTCATCGTTATCCCTCAGAAGTAAAAGCATTTTATATGAAACGCGACCCGGAAAATCCAAAACTTGCACTTGCAGTTGATGTTCTGGCGCCGGAAGGTTATGGAGAAGTGATTGGCGGAAGCCAGCGTGAGGATGATTTTGACGCTCTATTAAAACGTATTGAAGATCATCAACTTCCAAGGGAAGCATTTGAGTGGTATCTCGATTTGAGAAAATATGGTTCCGTTCCTCATTCCGGTTTTGGTTTGGGATTGGAAAGAACTGTTTCATGGATTTGCGGACTCGATCATATTCGCGAAACCATTCCTTTTCCTAGAATGATTTACAGAATTACTCCTTAGTAATTAACTTATTAAATAATTCCGATATTTTATAATGTCATTAGAAATAATTTTGTTTATAGTCTTTGGTGGTGTTGCGGCGGTAACATCGGTGTTGGTGATTACCCGACCCAACCCTATCATCAGTGCGCTATTTCTTGTGTTGAATTTTGCTGCACTTGCAGGACTATACCTGCTGCTTAACGCGCAGTTTATTGCTGTCGCTCAGGTAATTGTGTACGCCGGAGCCATTATGGTTCTTTTCCTTTTTGTAATAATGCTTTTAAAGCCCGAACACGAAGGAAATATATTCTCTACTAACCCGATGACAAAAATAATTGCATCTTTTGTTGCCGGTGTTGTTTTTCTCCAGTTAGTTTATATGATATTTTTCTCTGCACCGTCTGGTAGTGTTGACAGTAATGTTACGGCAAGTATTAATGCCGGGACCATTGAGTCGATTGGCAGGGAATTATTTACAAACTATATTTTGCCATTCGAAGCGGCTGGCTATTTGCTTTTATCAGCGGCAATTGGCGCATTAGTATTAGCTAAAAAGAAATTTGAATAAAAAAATATGCAAATACCAATAGAATATTATCTCACGTTAAGCGCATTTATGTTTATTGTGGGTGTTGTAGGCGTGTTAACCAGAAGAAATGCAATCATTGTTTTTATGTCAATTGAGCTGATGCTTAATTCGGCAAATCTTACTTTTGTTGCTTTTTCTTCATACATGGGAAACACTTTAGGACAACTTTTTGTATTTTTTGTAATGGCGGTTGCCGCGGCTGAAGCAGCAGTTGGGCTTGCAATTATCATTGCGCTTTACCGTAACAAGACAACGCTTAATATTGATGAAGTAAACATTCTTAAATGGTAATGAAAATTAATCAGAAATTAACCGGTAAATAAAATAGTATGATTCAACTTATTTATCTTACAATCTTACTTCCATTGCTCGGTTTTTTAATTAACGGAGTTTTCGGCAGCAAGATAAAAAACGAAAAGATAATCGGAATAATAGGCAGCGGTACCATCGGGTTATCTTTTTTAATTGTACTTTTTGCTTTTTTCGAGACCCTCAAATTACCCGCCGATAGCAGACAAACAATTGTTTCGTTGTTTACATGGCTGAACGTTGGAAGTTTAAATGTAAATATCGCTTACCAGGTCGACCAGCTCTCATTAACAATGGCGCTGATTGTTACCGGCGTTGGTTTTATCATTCATGTTTATTCTATCGGCTACATGCATGGCGATAAAGGTTTCTGGCGCTTCTTCGCGTATATGAATTTATTCATATTTGCAATGATGAATTTAATTATGGCTGATAACTTCGTACTCCTTTTTCTTGGCTGGGAGGGGGTAGGTCTTTGTTCTTATTTATTGATCGGTTTTTGGTACGATAGAAAATTTGAAAAAGGCACTACCGGTGATGCTGCCAAAAAAGCTTTTATTGTAAATAGAATTGGCGACTTCGGGTTTTTGCTCGGCATGTTTTTAATTTACATGACATTTAACAGCCTAAACTTTAACGATGTGTTTTCACGCGCGGCATCTTTCGGTGTCAGTGAATCAGTTTTTACATTTATTGCGCTTTTCTTATTTATAGGTGCAACTGGCAAATCGGCACAGATTCCGTTATTCGTTTGGCTCCCGGATGCGATGGCAGGCCCAACACCGGTATCCGCACTTATACATGCAGCTACAATGGTAACAGCAGGCGTTTATATGGTTGCGCGTTGTTCAATTATTTTTGCCTCTGCTCCTGCTATTATGACTTTGGTTGCAATAATCGGTTTATTGACTGCCTTTTTTGCAGCTACAGTTGGACTTGTGCAAAATGATATTAAAAAGGTTTTAGCATATTCAACTGTTAGTCAGCTCGGTTATATGTTTCTCGGTCTTGGGGTCGGCGCTTTTTCAGCCGGTATTTTTCATGTGATGACTCACGCTTTCTTTAAAGCATTATTGTTCCTTGGTGCAGGTTCTGTAATTCATGCAATGCATGAAGAACAAAACATACAGCATTACGGCGGATTAAAAAAATATATGCCTCATACCGGGCTCACCTTTTTAATAGCGGCACTTGCTATTTCTGGCGTTCCTATTTTATCGGGCTTCTTTAGCAAAGATGAAATACTTTGGTACTCATTTGCAAATGGTGGTTTATTTTACTGGATAGTTGGCGCATTTACAGCTTTGATGACCGCGTTTTATATGTTCAGGCTATACTTCCTTACATTTGAAGGAAAGGAAAGATTCGGTCACGACAAACATCCGCATGAGTCACCAAAAGTGATGACAGTTCCACTGATGATCCTCGCTTTTCTGGCTATAGTAGGAGGCTTTATCGGCATACCTGAAATATTTTCAGGTGAGCATGGAAATTTATTCCACTCCTGGTTGGGACCAATATTTAAAAATGCTGAAATGAAATTGTCATTTTACGGTTCTCACAGCCACTTCCAGGAAATATTGTTGATGGTTATTTCAGTTGTCGGCGCAGTCGGGTCAATTTTATTTGCGCGCTATGTTTATTTGAAGAAACCATCGATTGCAGTAAAGACATCGCAAAAATTTGCGGGCTTTTATAAAATTCTCTTAAACAAATATTATGTAGATGAAGCATACGATGCCGTTGTAATAAACCCGATAAAAAAATCATCCGAATCATTTTTATGGAAGATTGCAGATAATAAAATTATTGATGGGTTGGTAAATGGAACCGCAACTTTTGTTACTTCTATTTCCGAAATTATTAGAAAAATGCAAACCGGTGTTGCTCAACTTTATGCCGTAGTAATGATGCTCGGTATTGTCACAGCTTTATTCTGGATTATACTAAGTCTATAAAATATGGAAAATAACTTTTTAATATCTCTACTTTTACTAACTCCGCTTGCAGGCGGGTTAGTTTTACTTCTGTTGCCCAAGAACAACGCAAATCTAATCCGGTATTTTGGTTTAGCAATTTCGCTTGTTGCCTTTGTTATATCGCTGTTTATTTACTTCGGTTTTAACAACGCAGTCCCAGGATTTCAATTCGTTGAAAAGTATAGCTGGATAAAAAACCTAAATATTAGTTATACAGTCGGCTTCGATGGCATATCGATGCTCCTTATATTATTAACAACATTTTTAACTCCGCTTACATTAATATCAAGCTGGTCAAGTATCCGGAAAAAAATAAAAGAATTTACATTTTTTATGCTGATGCTTGAAGTTGGAATGCTCGGCGTTTTTGCTTCGCTCGACTTATTTTTATTCTACATTTTCTGGGAAGCTATGCTTATACCTATGTATTTTATTATAGGTATTTGGGGCGGCGAGAGAAGAATATATGCATCGGTAAAGTTTTTTATTTACACAATGTTCGGTTCGCTGTTAATGCTTGTTGCAATAATTTGGCTTGCAGTTTATGCATCTAATTCGCTCGGACATTTTTCTACCGATTTAGTTGAACTATACTCCGCAGCGCCTTCAATTGTTGCCGAAGTTCAAAATTACATGTTCCTTGCATTTGCCTTCAGCTTCGCTATAAAAGTGCCATTATTTCCACTTCATACCTGGCTGCCCGATGCACACGTTCAGGCGCCAACGGCGGGCAGTGTTATTCTTGCCGGCGTTCTTCTAAAAATGGGAACTTATGGTTTGGTTCGTTTTTGTCTTCCCCTTTTTCCGCAGGCATCTATCAAGTATGCACCTTTTATCTCTATCCTTGCTGTTATTGGTATTATTTACGGCGCACTTGTGGCGATGGTTCAGAAGGATATGAAAAAACTTGTAGCGTATTCATCTGTTGCTCATCTTGGTTTTGTTGTTCTCGGTATATTCGCAATGACTCAGGAATCGATGCAGGGCGCTGTGATACAAATGGTAAACCACGGTTTGTCTACCGGCGCATTATTCCTTTTAGTCGGTATTATTTACGAAAGAACACATACGAGAGAAATAGCCGATTACAGCGGGATAGCAAAAATAGTCCCGATTTATGCGACTGCTTTAATGTTTGCTTCATTATCATCTGTTGGCTTACCAGGGTTAAATGGTTTTATAGGCGAGTTTTTAATTTTACTGGGCGCGTTCAAATCGCCTGTGCTTAATAGCTGGTGGTATACTGTATTTGCAGCTTCGGGAGTTATTTTTGCCGCTGTTTATTTATTGTGGATGTATCAACGTGTGGCTTTTGGCGAAGTAAAAAATCAAAAGCTACATGATTTGAAGGATATGAATAAAAGAGAAATATTGGTTCTTGTTCCCATATTCATTTTTATTGTATGGATTGGCGTTTATCCCAGTACGTTTTTAAATGTTTCCAAGACATCAGCCAAAAAAGTTGTTGAGCAAGTAATTACTCCTAATGTTCTGGAAATTAAATAATATATGAATAGAAATAAGTTTTTCTTCATCGCGGTTTTAACGCTGCTAACATTGTTCTTTGTAAATAGTGATTTAGCTGCATCAAGCAATCAACAGCATGATACATCCGGCGTTAAAACAGAACAAGTAGAGCATACGTTACCCTCTACATATATGGTTATACCGTTTATAGCTTTACTTTTAATGATTGCAACCGGACCTCTTTTTTATCATCATTTTTGGGAAAAACACTACCCCAAGATTGCAATTGTACTTGCGTTGTTTACTTCGAGTTATTATCTAATCGTATTGCACGATCTTCACAGCTTGAGGCACACTCTGGCTGAATATTTATCATTCATTGCGCTTCTCAGCTCATTGTTTGTAGCTTCCGGCGGAATATTAATTAAGGTTGATAAAAAATCTTCGCCGCTAATTAATGTATTATTTTTACTATTTGGCGCTGTAATATCGAATGTTATCGGAACAACAGGCGCCTCGATGTTGCTGATTAGACCATATTTGAAGATGAATCAAAACAGGATAAAACCGTATCACATTATCTTCTTCATTTTTGTTGTAAGTAATATTGGCGGCGCTTTAACCCCAATCGGTGATCCTCCGCTATTCCTTGGATTTTTGCGTGGAGTGCCGTTTTTCTGGGTAATTGAAAATGTTTGGTATATCTGGCTGCCTGCGCTGGCTATGATATTGACTGTTTTTTATTTTTTTGATATACGTAACCCGGGTAAGGAAACCAGCAGTAAAATATATTCAGGTAAAATTGAATTTAAAGGATACAAACATCTCTGGTATCTTCTCATCATTGTTTTAGCTGTTTTTATCGATCCGGCTGTAATTTCTTTTGTTCCGAATTTGTATCTATTGTTTGGACTTCCGTTCGGCATTAGAGAAATTATTATGTTTGCTGTAGTCTATTTTTCATATAAAAGCGCTGATGAGGAAATTCTAAAAGCAAACGAATTTGATTTTGAACCTATAAAGGAGGTTGCGTTTTTATTTATAGGTATATTTCTGACCATGATACCAGCGCTTCAGTTAATCGCTTATGAGGCAAGAGTTCTTAGTGATAAATTAAATGCCGGTGTGTTTTACTGGGCAACCGGATTGCTCTCCGGTGTTTTGGATAATGCCCCGACATATTTAAACTTTTTAAGCGCCGCCATGGGGAAATATGGGCTTGACATAAATGTTAAATCTCAGGTGCAAGAATTTGTAATTCGCGATGACATTTATCTTCAGGCAATTTCCATTGCGGCTGTATTTTTTGGGGCGTTAACTTATATTGGTAACGGTCCTAATTTTATGGTTAAATCGATTTGTGAACGCGCGGGCATTGAGATGCCGAGTTTTTTTACTTATATAATTAAATATTCGCTTGTTATTTTAGTTCCAATATTTATTGTAATTTGGATATTATTCTTTTATGCAAAAGGTTAAGCTATGACTATTACAAACGCATTAGATAAAAAAGCAACCGGATTATTTTACGGAAATAGAGTAATATTACCGTTTCATTGTTTTTTTCTTAAAGTAATAATTGAGACCGACATCATCACCAATTTTTCTTCTTCATCTAAAGGTGTAATTGTGGAAGAGAGTGATTCTTTTACAAGTTTATACTTTTGCGATTATGAAAAATTAAAGCAGGGAGTTTCAAAATATGAATCGATAAAAATGGTTGTTGTTGAAAAAGGTGATGATCTTTTTGACACAAATAATCATATTAAATTAGCGCTTTATCTTCATGATGAGCATAAAGTGGTAATTGAAAAAACTGATGCTGAAATTTTATTTTTAGAGTAAATATGATAAACAACTTTCAAGAATTATATAATATTTTACCGTTATTAATTATCGCAGCGGGCATCTTGGTTTCGCTGATAGTTGAAATGTACTCCTCCAAAAGCAAAGAAACTCAACCCTGGATTTCGATAGTAATGTTTTTATCGGCTGGTTTTTTTGCTCTTATTTCAGTGCAAAAAACGGGATCCGTATTTGCCTCCATGATGGCTTTCGGCGGTAATGTAAATATTTTTTATTTTATTTTTACTTTCGGCGCCGCATTAGTTACACTTCTTTCAATGGAATATATAAAGAAATACGGAACAAACTACGGCGAATATTATATTCTTGTTCAGCTTTCAGTGCTTGGAATGATGTTGATATCCGGGGCGAAAGATTTACTCGTAATTTTTCTTGGTTTAGAGCTAATGTCGGTTTCTTTTTATGCTCTTGCAGGAATAAACCGCAAAAGACTTCAAAGCAATGAATCTGCTTTAAAATATTTTTTGCTTGGCGCTTTTGCCACGGGTTTTTTGGTTTATGGAATTGCTCTGATATACGGTTCTGCCGGTTCAACATCAATTCCGGTAATTGTTGAAAATTTTGCCGGACTCAATTCTAATTTCTTATTTATGGCGGGTTTTCTTCTTTTTCTTGTCGGGTTTTCTTTTAAGATTGCTGCGTTTCCGTTTCATATGTGGGTACCGGATGTTTATCAGGGTTCAGCAACTACGGTTGCGGGATTGTTTTCAACGGGAGGCAAAGCGGCGGCGTTTAGTGCTATTATAATAACGCTTGGGGCATTGTTTAATGCCGGAGGGGCGCATACTTTTACACCGTATCTTTCAGTAATTGCTGTCTTATCGATGTTGTATGGAAGTATTGTTGCTATTGCGCAAACCAATATTAAAAGGATGCTTGCGTATTCATCAATAGCTCATGCAGGTTATATGGTTATTGGTTTAGCTGCAGGTAATTATCAGGGTGTCGCTGGAATCATATTTTATCTTGCTGCTTATACTTTTATGAATCTCGGCGCTTTCGGTATTGTTTCTATAATTGAAGGTAAAGATGAAACAAATTTAGACATTAATTCTTATGCCGGGCTTGCCCATAAATATCCGATGCTTGCGGCTCTTCTTTCGATTATTATGTTTTCATTAGCCGGACTTCCGCCTTTTGCCGGATTTTTCGGAAAGTATTATGTTTTTATTGCTGCAATAAAATCAAATTTAACGTGGCTCGCTATTGTGGGTGTTATTTCAAGTGCAATCAGTGTTTATTTCTATCTTCGTATTGTTGTATTAATGTACTTCAAAGATTCTGAAAAAGATGTTGTGGTTGCGCGTAATTCTACCGGACTTCTGGCTGTAATCATTTCGGTTTTGCTAATAATTGTATTTGGTATTGCCCCCGGTACATTTATCGATTTGATTACTTCTTTCTTATAATAATAATTGGGGCATTGTAAATTAGAATTAACTCTAAGGATTTGTTATGATACCCCTATACTCCACAAAAGAAATTCGGGAAATAGATGATTACGCAATACGGGAATTAAAGATTCCCGGAATATTGCTAATGGAAAATGCTTCTCTCCAAATTTTCAATCTCACGCTTTCAAAAATAACCTTCCCGTTAAATAAAGTGGGATTTGTGTGTGGAAAGGGGAACAATGGCGGTGACGGTTTTGCCGCTGCGCGTCACTTTTATAATAACGGATACGAAGTTTTTGTTGTTTATGCCGGGGAAGAAAATGCGTTTCAAGGTGATTGTTTAACTAACTTCAATATCATTAAAAACATTTCAAAAGTTGATAAATTAGTTACGCTAAAAAAATATAAATCTACGAATGACTTAAAAAATTTGCAGTCGTGCGATATTATTTTTGATGCATTACTCGGCAGCGGGGCAACTGGAGATTTAAAAGAACCTTACACATCAATAATAAAAAAATTAAACGGGTACGACTGTTACAAAGTCGCAATTGATATTCCAACCGGTTTGAATGCAAATACCGGGTATACAAAAGAAGCCTTCCGTGCAGATCTTTCTATAACACTTGGTGAATTAAAAAAAGGTTTGTATGTTGGAAACAGTCCTGAGTTTACAGGTGAAATTGTTAAAGGAAATATAGGAGTCAGTCCAAAATTATACGATAAATTTGAACTGGACTCGTACTTAATTGAACCTGAGGATGCATATGTTTCTTTGCCGAAAAAGGGAAAAACTATTCATAAATATTCCGCAGGTAAAGTACTTACAATAGCGGGCAGCGGAAAGTACCCCGGAGCAGCGGCATTAACATCTCAAGCGGTTTTAAGAGCCGGTGCCGGAGCTTCAATTCTTGCATTTCCCTCAACTATAAAAAATATTATTCACCCAAAATTGATTGAAGTTGTTGTTCAAACTTATGATGATAAAGGACTTGAATATATTATTGAAGATAATCTATCCGAACTTGAAGAACGAATTGAATGGGCAGATGTTGTAGCTATTGGTCCCGGGCTTGGCAGAGAGGATGCAACAATTGAAGCTATAATAGAATTAATCAAGAGTCGAACAAACAATAATATGGTAATTGATGCAGATGGATTGTTTGCAATGGGGAATAACAGGTATAAAGAATTAGATTTATCAGGATTAGTTTTAACGCCACATCATGGAGAATTTGCAAATATCTTAAACATTAAACTCGCTGAGCTCCAAAAAGACTTGCTTTTCTATGGCAAAAACTTTGCGGAAGAAAACGGTTGTTATCTTGTTTTAAAAGGCGCTCCCACAATTATATATACACCCGAAGGTGACGCATTAGTTAACACTGTCGGTAATGCAGGGTTGGCTAAATTTGGCACGGGTGATGTTTTAACGGGTGTTATAGCCGGTCTTTTAGCGCAGCATTATGATATTGAGCAGGCTGTAGTAGCCGGTGTTTATCTCCATAGCCTAACTGCTGACATATTAGCAAATGATTTTACAGAATATAGTTATACTGCGGAAGATATTCTGCTGAACTTGCATCGAGGATTTCAGTTCTTGAGGAAATCATTTGTTTAAAAAAATAGTAGAAAATAAAGTTTACCTTGTGTATATACCGCTTGCAGTTTATTGGATTGCTTTAGTCATCGCTACGTCGCTCCCGGCAAAAAGTTTACCTAAAACATCAATTAATGACAAGGTTGAACATTTCCTTGCTTTTTTAGGACTTGGTTTTCTTTTGAGTTTTACTCTTTATGTGCAGGATAAGTATAAACTGTTAAAAATTAATTATTCAATTTCGGCTGTTTTAATTGCTTTAGTCTATGCGGTAGTTGATGAAATTCACCAATTATTTATCCCGGGCAGGCAATGTGATGTCCAAGATATGTCCGCTGACCTAATTGGTGCGATTGCCGGTATACTGCTCATTAAAATTATCATAAAAATTTTCATCCCGGCAAAAATAAATAATTAAATAGTTGAATTATTTTTTTATATTTTGTGTGGTAATTAAAAAAAATATTCAAGTCAACGGAACAATATTCTTTTCAATAGGTAAAAGAATTTAGATATTAAAATCTTTATTGACAGAAGTAACATCATTTGTTAACTTCACTATCATAAAAAATCTCTGGAGGAGATGTTATATGGCACTCAGAAAAAATCCAAAAGCAGACTTGAGGCGCGCATACAAAAAAATTTTTGAGATAAGTTTAATAATCTCTTTATTGTTTTTAATTGTCGCTTTCAAATTTTTCCCGAATTTTCAGTCTAAGACAATTAAATCTGAAGGTCCACAAGAACTATTTAAAGTAGAAGACATACAGCAAACGAAACAGGAAAACAGACCGCCTCCGCCTCCAAAACCTCCGATTCCGATAGAAGCTCCTTCGGATGATGTTTTAGAAGATATTGAAATTGGGGATACTGAAATCGACTTCACTAAGCAGGTTGAGGCGCCTCCTCCACCAAAAGAAGACAAAAAAATAGTTGAAGAAGAACCTGTTTATTTTGTCGCGGTTGAAGAAATGCCTGAGCCAATTGGCGGGATTGCCGCTATTCAAAGTAAAATAGTATATCCTGAAATTGCTAAGCGTGCCGGTGTTGAAGGTAAAGTTTACGTTTTAGCATTTGTTGATGAAAAAGGAAATGTGACAAAAGTTGAAGTTGCAAAAGGTTTGGGTGCAGGTCTTGATGAAGCGGCTGTTGGCGCTGTTCGTCAGACAAAATTTAAGCCCGGAAAACAAAGAGGAAAACCTGTAAAAGTGCAGGTTATGATTCCAATTGTCTTCAGACTTCAGTAAATAATTTTATATGATAAAAAAGCGCTCATCGAGCGCTTTTTTTTTGATAATTTTAATTGTGCTTCTGTACCCTTAGCAAATTTTTAATCTCCCTCTATACCATATAATTGCCTCTCATCTATTTTTATAAATATTAAACATTTATGGCTTGCGATATTGTTTATGAATTAGTAGTTTCGCATCCGAATTTATAGTCACAATATAGGACGACGAGTCATCATTGGAAAATAATCTAAATAGAAAAGAGCGCGAACGCATTTTTAAGCGGAAAGAAATAATGGACGCCGCAGTAAAAATCTTTGCAGAAAAAGGGTTTAGCGCCGCAACCCTGGAAGAAATTGCGGGCGAAGCGGAGTTCGGGAAAGGTACTCTTTACAATTATTTTAATGGAAAAGAAGAAATTTACAGCGCGTTAATTGAAGATGTGCTTAACTTCAATATTGAATTAGTTAAAAGAGTGGATAGTGAATCTGAGAATGCAAAAATGTTTTTAGAAAGCTATACAAAAGGTTTTCTGAATTATTGTCTACAAAACAGTAGTTCATTTTTATTATTTGTGCGTGAAATTGCCCACTTAAATACAGATTATTTGATAGCAGATCGAAGTTTAATGATAGCAAAGTATGAGCAGATTAGAACTACTTTTGTCGATAGAATTAAAAAGGGAATTGCCGACAAAGAAATTAAAAATTATGATCCTTTGAAACTTGCGGCATTTTACGATCACTTTATTTTTTCATACATGCATTTTATGGTGTCGTGCCCGAAATTTAAATTTGAGGATGCAGAAGAAGCAACCTTTCTTCTTTCAATTTTGTTTGATGGCTTATTAATGAAGAACGAGGATAAATGAAAAGTATAGTTATAATTCTAATAATTTTTGGTGTTGTTGATTTATTTGCACAGGATACAATGCAAATAAACTTAAACGAAAGTATAAAATTAGCGCTTGAAAACAATCACGATTTAAAACTTGCAAAGTTCGAAAAGGATAAAGCAGAAGAAAAGGTTAACGAAGCCTGGGGTTCGGCGGTGCTTCCTAATATAACAGGTAGCGTACACTATTCACGCGCGTTAAAGCAAAGCCAGTTTTATCTCGAAACACCATTTTTCTCCGGTTCTTTCCCATCAGGGACTCAAAATACAATGACAATTGGCGCAAACCTTCAGCAGCCATTATTTACCGGTGCAGTTTTTCTTGCAGTTCGGATTGCTAGAACATACGCTGAAATAAATGAACAAATGTACACTGCCACAAAAGCCGAGATGGTTGTGAATGTTAAGAGGGCTTATTACTCAGTGCTCCTTTCCGGAGAGGTGCTAAAATTAACAAAAGAAAGTCTGCAACTTGCGGAAGATAATTTATCAAACACCGAAAAAATGTATAAAGTGGGTGCCGTTCCCGAATACGATTTTGTTCGAGCAAAAGTTCAGGTTCAAAATTTAATACCGGAAGTACAGCAATCAAAAAATTCTTATGAAGTTGCAAAAAACTTATTGCGACTTGTAACAGGTATTCCACGCGGCAAAGAAGTAAAAATTAAAGATTCTTTAAATCTCCGTGAAATAAATGCCTCTGGTTTTGAAGATGCAGTTAATATTATGGTTGAAAAAAACGGCGCCATAAAACAGCTCGAACTACAAAATGAGATGCAAAAAGACGCTGTTTCATATGAATTTTCAAAACATTTTCCTGAATTGTATTTTACGAGTAACTGGCAAACCCAGGCACAGGAAAATGACGGAAGAGCTTTTAGCGATTGGCGATATAAAAATAGCGTTTATATCGGACTAAATTTAAAAGTGCCAATTTTTAACGGTTTTCAAACAAGTTCAAAAGTAGAGCAAGCTCAAATTGATCAGCATAAATCAGAGGAGCAGTACACTAAAATTCTCGATGTAATGAAAAACCAGCTTGAGGAAGTACTCCTAAACATAAACCAAACAAGGGAAAAACTTGATGCTTATAATGCTACTATTAAAGAAGCCCAGCTTGGATATGATATTGCATCGAAACGATATAAAACAGGTCTCGGAACGCAGCTTGAGGTAGTGGACGCAATGGTCTCTCTTACGCGTTCACAGGTAAATTATTATTCGAGTGTGTATGATTATTATATCTATCACGCAATGCTCGATCAACTGTTAAATAAACAGCCAGAATCATTAATTAACTAATAAATTGGAAAATAAATGAAACACTATTTTATAAAAATATTTGCAATTGGATTTTTAATATTAACCCCATTTATATTTATCGCATGCAGTGATTCGGAGGGAAGCCAGAATAAAGTAAAAGACGATACGCAGTACGCGTACGTTCAAACAAAAGAAATGATTGCGCAGCCTTTTGAAGATTTTATATCGCTGATTGGTATAGCCAAGGCAAATCAGCAGGCAAACCTTGCCGCAGAAGAAGGCGGTAAAATAAAAGAATTCAAAAAACAAAAAGGGGATTATGTGCGAGAAGGTGATGTAATTGTTGAAATAAATAATGATGTTCTAAAAGCTCAATTAGATGCAGCAAAAGTGCAATATGACAGAACCGAAACAAATTACAAAAAGCAAGAACAAATATATAACCAGAATGTTTCGAGCGAAATTCAATACCTAAATGCTAAATACGACCGCGATGGGGCAAAAGCTCAGTACGATTTGATAAAAAGCCGTTACGATAAAACATTTATAAGAGCTCCTTTTTCCGGAATTGTGGATCAGAAATTTTTTGAGGTTGGTGAGATGGTTCCTCCGATGACCTCTATTGTTGCATTGGTTAATTTAGATATCATCAAACTTGAGGTGGGTGCACCTGAAAATTTTATAAATCAAATAAAGATAGGGGACGAAGCTATTGTTACTTTTAACGAACTCGGGAGAGAATTTATGCAAAAGGTATCGTACGTCGGTAATACAATATCGGCAGACAATCGTACTTTCCCTATAGAAATAAAAATGAATAACCCGGGCAGAATAATTAAACCTCAGCTAAACGCTGAAATTAAAATTGTAAAATTGAAATCAAAAGAAGTGATTGTTGTGCCGGAAGAAACTGTTCAAAAAACTGATCTTGGTTATGTGGTTTTTGTTGAAGAAAACGGGGTGGCAAAAATGCGAAACATTGATATTATAAGTAGAAGAGACAACCAGGTAGCTATAAAAAACGGTTTGAAGTCGGGGGACAAATTAATAATGGTTGGTTATCAAAACTTGATTGACGGTGAAAAAGTAAAGGTTGTAAATAACGGATAACATATGAAAATAACCGATGTATCGATAGATAACAGAACCAGTGTATTTATTTTAGTTGTTATTATAATGCTTCTCGGAATTGAGGCATATGTAAATCTTCCGAGAGAGGCAGCACCTGATGTCTCTATTCCGTTAGTAATAGTCTCAACACCGTATTTCGGAGTTTCTCCGGAAGATATTGAAACACTCGTAACTCAACCGCTTGAAAAAGAAATAAATTCTTTGAGCAAAGTAAAAACAATTTCATCTTCTTCATTCGAAGGTTATTCATTAATTCGTGTAGAATTTGAAAGCGGTTACGATATAAACGAAGCTATGCGGAAAGTGCGAGAAAAAGTAGATAAAGCAGAACCAAAATTACCGCTCGATGCGGAATCGCCGGAAATTGTTGAGATAAATATCTCCGAGCTGCCGATTCTTACTGTAAATATCTCTGGACCTTATGGGTTAGTAAAACTAAAGGACATAGCCGATGATTTGAAAGATGAAATAGAAAATATTGACGGTGTTCTTGATGTAAAAGTTAACGGCGGTATTGAGAGGGAAGTAAAAGTAGATGTAGACCTCACGAAACTTGCTCACTATAACATTCGTTTTGATGATATTATAAATTCAATACAGAATGAAAATAAAACTATTCCGGGCGGATCAATAGATGTAAATAACTCAAGTTTTTTAGTGCGTGTACCGGGTGAATTTAAAAAACCATACATTATTGAAGATATAATTGTAAAGCTAAAAGAGGGGAAGCCGGTCTATGTTAAAGATGTAGCTAATGTTTCCTATGGTTTTAAGGATCGGTCAACTTTTGCGCGTATAAACGGTGAGGAAGCTGTTTCGTTGGATATTTCTAAGAGTGTTGGAAAAAACATAATAAAAATTGCCGAGCAGGTTACGGAAATTCTGAACAAAAAAAAGCAGGAGTTACCATCTGACTTAAAAATGATTATAAGCACCGATCAAAGCAATAACATAAAAAAACAGGTGCGTGAGCTTGAGAATAATATCTTCTCAGGGCTTGTACTTGTAGTTCTTGTTCTTTTCTTTTTCCTTGGTGTACGGAATGCAATGTTCGTTGCAATAGCAATACCGCTTAGTATGTTGTTTTCGTTTTTTGTACTTCAAGCATTAAATATTACACTAAATTTTGTTGTTCTCTTTGCGTTGATACTTGCGCTTGGTATGCTTGTAGATAACGCAATAGTAATAATTGAAAATATATATAAATTTCTTGAGGACGGACATAGTTTAATGGATGCGGCAAAACTTGGTACCGCCGAAGTTGCATGGCCGGTATTTTCATCTACCATGACTACTGTTGCCGCATTTTTCCCGTTACTGTTTTGGCCCGGCGTTGTTGGCGAGTTTATGATGTACATTCCGCTTACACTCATAATAACGCTGCTTGCGTCTTTATTTGTTGCGCTTGTAATCAACCCTGTATTTGCTTCCAAATATATGAAACTCGAGCATCCGGATCACAAACCGACAAATCTTATTGAAAAAATACTTCATCCTTTTAACAGGGTAACACACTTTTTTGTAGATGTTGCTTTACCGAGGGTTATGTATTATTATGAAAAAACATTAAACATAGCGCTCGGTGTTCCGCGTGTAAAGGGTCAAAAAATAAATAAAAGGAACTGGTTGGGTGTTGGTTCCACGATATTATTTTTTGTTATTATTGGACAAGCAGGTAATATTCACCCCGGTGTAAGTTTGGCGGTTAGTTTGTTACTGGGTTCCGCAATTATTTTGCTTTTTACAAATAATCGGCTGCGTGTATTATGGGGAACACTTTTAATGTTATTGGTAATAACGGAAACTTATGGGTTATTAGGTCACGGCGTTGAATTTTTTCCGGTGACACAACCTCCTATAATAGCCATTGAAATTGAGAGTCCGAGCGGAGCCAATATTGAATTTTCAAACAGCCTTGCAAAAAATCTTGAAAAGAGATTAAAAGAATTTAATAACAAGGATATCAAGAACATACTTGCTGTAGTTGGGTCATCAAATAATCCATTTGATGCAGGCAGCTCTACACCAAATAAAAGTACAATTACAATCCAGTTTGTTGATTATGAATTTAGACGGCAATCATCATTAATTACAACTGAGGAAATTAGAAATATTGTAATTGAAACCGCAGGAGCTGAGGTGAAAGTGAACCGACAGTCGATGGGACCACCGGTTGGTCAGCCTGTAAATGTTGAAATTATTGGTAACGATTACAAAATGCTCGGATTGCTCTCTGCAGCGGTAAAAAACCGGATTGAGAAAGTTCCCGGTTTAGTTGATATGGATGATAATTACGATGCAGGTCGTCCGGAACTCCGCGTGGAAATTGACAGAGAAAAAGCAGCGCTCTACGGACTTAACACAGGGCTTATTGCTAATGCTGTGCGTACCGCGGTTAACGGGGCTACGGCATCAAAATATCGGGTAAATGATGATGAGTTCGATATAACTGTTCGTCTCGAAAAACCTCAGCGTAATGATATAAAATCACTCGACCAGTTAAGAATTATTTATAATAACGATAAAGGAAAAACATTAAGCGTCCCTTTAATAAGCGTAGCTGCTGTTTCAAAATCAACCGGGCCTGGCGCAATTAGACGTAAGGATTTAAAGCGTGTTGTTACGGTAACCGGAAATGCAGCCGAAGGTTTTAACGAAAATGTTGTTCTCGACAGTGTAAAGTCAAGATTGGCAGATTTTCAGCTTCCTCCCGGTTATTCGATAAATTATGCCGGACAGAATGAGGAGCAGGCAAAGGCGCAGGCATATTTGGGTAAAGCGTTTCTTGTTGCGCTGCTTTTAATATTTTTAATTCTTGTAATTCAATTTAATTCTTTAAGCCAACCGCTAATAATCATGTCTGCGGTTGTAATTTCGCTTATAGGCGTTTTCATAGGGTTAATATTTTTCGCTATGCCGTTTGGTATAGTAATGACAGGAATTGGAGTAATAAGTTTAGCCGGAGTAGTGGTCAACAACAACATCGTTTTGATAGATTACATAAATGTTCTGCGAAGGACAAAAGGATTATCGAGACGCGATGCTGTTATTCAGGCAGGTATTAGAAGATTTAGACCGGTAACATTAACTGCCATTACCACAATTCTTGGTCTGATACCGTTAACGTTCGGTTTCGGTTTCGATCTATACACATTCTCATTTACCGGCTCAGGTGAAAGCGCTGATTTCTGGAATTCGATGGGAATAGCTGTTATTTTCGGTTTATCATTCGCAACAATATTAACACTTGTAATAGTTCCGGTAATTTATTCCGTGCTTGATGATGTTCCGCAGGCAATGTCTGAAGCAAAAAATTCTTTTCTGAAATTATTCAGGGAAAAGAAAAAAGTGGAAAAGGTTTAAACAATTAAAAAAATAAACAGTCTCCCCCCAAAAAAAGGAGACTGTTTATACTTTATGGCATTAGATTCATTGTTGCAAGCCAATATTTATTTATATAAATTTTCATCAAGGTTTGTATCGGAATGATATTAATTCTAAATATGTTACGGAGGGATTAGTATTCGACATAAAATAAACTGATTTAGCTTTTTAAAACTACTTTTTAATTTACGGAGTAAATATTTATGGCAGCAAGATGGAAAGGAAATAAAGATAACCTTTTCCTATTAATTTCTGCCTCGGTTGTTGTACTGCTCGACCTAATTTTTATTTTTTTTATAAAATACTCAAACCAGGGAATGAGTTTGAAGTATTTAAATTTTAATTCAGTAGGAAATATTTTAAACCTTCTATTTTCCATTTCACTGTTCTTCGGTATAGTTGTTCTAATATTTCAGAAAAAAGAACTAATGTCGGCAAAAGTTATACTGAGTTTTGTAGCTATTATGACTTCGACTTTAACCCTGGCATACATTTTTACTAATTATCATCTGCCGCTTAAACCGGTATATATTCTAAGCCAGCCTATACACAAAATAATAACCGGAATACTATTTGTTTCTTATCAGTTTATTCAATTTTTATTGATAATTCATATATGGGGAAATATTATCAACCGGAAAAACATTTTATATTTTCGCTCCATAACAAATGCGCTTTCAATTATACTTTTGATTTTTATATTAGCATTCATTTATTCTGTTAACATGGGAGAAAAATTTGAGAACTTTACACTTAAAAAATCTCGTGATAATATAGCTGTAGTTCTTGGTGCCGCCGTTTGGTCGAATAATAAACCAAGTCCGAGTCTAGCTGCGCGAGTTGATAAGGCAATTGAGTTATATAGGGCTGGCTTCACCGGGAAAATTCAATTAACGGGTTCTAACGCACCGGGAGAACTACCGGAAGCTGAAGTTGCCTACAGGTATCTAAGGCGGGATGGCGTCCCTGACGAAAATATTCTTTTAGAAACAAAAACTACATGTACTACGGAACAAATAAGCTTTATTAAATTTTATATTACTCAAAAAAACAGACGGGGAATAATTATTATTTCTGATAAATACCACCTGCCGAGAGTTATGGAAATTTGTAGTTTTTATAATATAAAAGTTACTCCTGTTGCAAGTAATTTACAGTTTAGCGTTAGGACGAATATATATCATCATGTGAGAGAAACAGTAGCTCTTACGATGTTTTGGTTTTTTGCTATTTAATAGTTTAGAAAAATAAATGACAAATTTATATTAGAAATTTTCATTTTTCGGGGTGACTGGTAGAAATATTTAAAATATAACAGCAATTAATGGCAACCTGTTTTATATTTGCAACGATTTTGTTCTTAATTATTTTAATTGGTAACGGCACACATGTCTCAAATATTTAAAAGACGTTTAGTAAGAGAAAGAGTATTACAAGCGTTATATGCATTCGAATTGAATAAAGAAGGTCTTCAAGCTTTAACCGGTGCACTCCTTGCGGATATCGATGATACATCGGATCATGAGTTCGGCGAAGCATTGATAAACAGAACCTTAATACATGAAAAAGAAATTGATAAATTAATAATGAGCAGGGTAGATAACTGGGAAATGAATCGTATTGCTTTACTTGACAAACTTTTATTGAGGATGGGATTATGCGAGCTCATTTATTTCCCGGATATTCCGCCAAAAGTTACTATTAACGAATGTATTGAAATAGGAAAAATATACAGCACAGCTGGAAGCGGAAAATTTATAAACGGAATACTCGATGCAGTTCTCTCGGAATTAAAAGAAACCGGCGGACTTGATAAATCGGGGAGGGGATTAGTGGAAGAATCAATAATAAAACCTCTTAAAAAAAAGTTAAATGAAGAATAAACGGGAAATTTTCACATGGACACTTTTCGACTTTGCCAACACTTCTTTCTCTATCATCGTCGTAACTTTTGTTTATGCAATTTATTTCAAAAAGACTGTTGCAAATAATCAACCAATCGGCGATCTCTACTGGAGTATAGGTACAAGCGCCGCGATGCTTGTTACTGCACTAATCGCTCCAATACTTGGCGCAATTGCAGATTATTCGGCGGGTAAAAAAAGATTCCTTTTGTTTTTTACACTGTTGTGTATTACCGCAACATCGCTTTTATATTTTGTAGGGCCCGGGCAAATATTCTGGGGGATATTTTTATTTGTTATTGCAAACATAGGATTCGAAGCCGGGTTAGTATTTTACGACGCATTTCTTCCTGAGATAACAGTTCCTAAAAATTATGGCAGAGTATCCGGTTACGGTTTCGCGATGGGCTATCTCGGATCGCTCGCTACTCTCGCAATCATTTTCCCATTAATCCAAAACGATCTTATAAGAATAACATATCCGGTATCAGCATTGTTTTTTCTAATATTTTCACTCCCTCTTTTTTTATTCATAAAAGACACACGCAAAAAAATTGAGCAGCCCGAAGCGTACTTTACAATCGGCATAAATCGGGTTTGGACTACATTGACGAATCTGCCGCGTTATAAAAATCTCGCGACATTTCTCTTGGCATACTTCTTTTATATAGAAGGGGTAAACACAGTAATATTTTTTAGCGGCAATTACGCTCAAACAACTCTCGGTTTTTCTACATCTGAATTGCTTATATTTTTCTTAACAGTTCAAACAACCGCAATAGTTGGTTCAATTATTCTTGGTATTGTCGCTGATTCGATCGGACAAAAAAAGACAATAATAATATCTCTTTTTATGTGGCTGCTAACAGTAATAATCGCTTATCTCGTTGTTGATAAAACTATGTTTTATGTTGTCGGACTTCTTGCCGGTGCGGCTATGGGTTCAAGTCAATCAACAAGCCGTAGTTTGATGACTAAATTAACTCCTCCTGAAAAGAAAACTGAATTTTTTGGGTTTTATTCATTTTTCGGAAAAAGTTCAGCTATTATCGGTCCGTTAGTTTTTGGAATGATCAGTTATATTTCGGGGAACCAGCGCCTCGCGATAATTTCGATCGCATTTTTCTTTATAGTTGGAATTTTAATTTTAGCAAAAGTTAAAGACCCCAAAATTGTTTTGGTTACAACACCTTTAGAATAATCAGTGTTAAATCATCCTGGTAGCCGCTGTACTCTGTAAAAAAGGCTAATGATTTTAATATTTCTTCCTGAATTTCCTTTGCTCCTTTTGAAGCATTTTTACACAAAATATATTTTAAGTTGTTTTCACCGAATTCATAATTAAATTTATTCCTTGCTTCAGTAACTCCATCAGTATAAAACAAAAATACATCTCCGCTTGCAGTTGTTATTGTAACCTCCTCAAGAGAATTATCAAATAACCCGTTTGCTCCAATTCCGATTCCCATTCCCTTTGGGATAATTTCAATGCACTCATTCCTTTCTGTTGAGTAATGAATTAACGGCATATGACCTGCACGAGCATATTTTAAAGAACCATCGTTTTCAATACTAACTATACTTGAAGTTAGAAATGAACCCCTTTGTAAAACCTTTTCGAGATTTTTATTTAGATCGATTAAAATTTCTTTTGGCGATTCTTTGCAGCCCACAATGTTATGAAGAATGGTATGAACCTGCACCATCTGAATAGCGGCACCCATTCCTTTTCCGCTAATGTCGCCTATAATTAAAAGGGTTTTGTTTAAATCTGAGTTATTGTTTATAAAATCAAAAAAGTCGCCGCCTACTACATGTGCCGCCTCGGAAATGCAGCTTATCTCAAAATTAGGAACAACGGGGGGAGATTTTGGCATTAGACTATTTTGTATATCTCGCGCTACCGAGAGTTCATTTTTTGCCGTAATTTTGTCCGCAAGTTCAAAGGCAATTAAAAGGTTTAGCAGGACAAATGCAAAAGCGGCGTAACCCCAGCTTTCGCCAAGATACGCCAAAATAAAAAATAGCAGAGCTGCAGAGTACACCAATCTTCTAACCGGTGCAAGCTGAAAAAGAAATTCTTTAAATAGATCTCTTATAAAAGTTATTTTATCGTGTAAAGAATTGCCTCTATTTTCCGGCTGCCGCATCCGGTTTTTAAAAAAATCATATAGTTGAGGTACATCTCTTTTAACAAGCTTTTCTATGTCTTTATAGTTCAAACCAGTTGAATAAAAATCGTAAACTTTTTTTATCGAGTTCATTCCGGCCATTATTTTACTTCCCGGATATTTTTTAATTTATTAGCTGCATTCAATAGCACATCATCTTTTTTTGCAAAACAAGTTCTTATTATTTTATGGTTTTCTGATTTCAAAAAAGGGGAGAGGGGAATTACAGCAACCCCAATTATTTTCGTAAGGAACTCACTAAACTCCATATCAGTTAAATCGGTTATTCGCGAATAATCTAACAATTGAAAATAAGTTCCTTTGCAAGGTTTAAAAATAAAGTATGAGTCTTTTAATTCACTCAAAAATAAATCTCTTTTTTTCTGATAGAAATTGTTCAGATATAAATAATGATCCTCGTTATTTAAATACTCCGCGTAGGCATACTGGGCAGGAGTATTAACAGCAAACACAATAAACTGATGAAGTTTTCTAAATTCATTCATTAAACTTACCGGGGCAACACAATAACCTACTTTCCAACCGGTTGCGTGAAATGTTTTTCCAAAAGACGATATTATAAAAGACTTCTGCGAAAGCTCTTCGGAGGTGCATAGGCTAATATGCTCGTTACCATCGAACACAATATGCTCATAAACTTCATCGCTTATAACAAAAATACCTTTATCCCGTATTAATTCTTCCAAAACTTTGATGTCTGCACGAGAAATTACACTGCCGGTCGGATTGTGTGGTGAGTTAATAATTATAAGTTTTGTTTTAGAAGATATTGCATCCTTAACTTTATTCCAATTGATATTGTAATCGGGAAAACTGAGGGGTACGAAAACTGGTCTGCCGCCGCTTGCAATTACCGCAGGCGCATACGAATCATATGCCGGTTCAAGCAAAATTGCTTCATCATCGTTATTAATTACGGTTGTAATTGCCGTATATAATGCCTGGGTTGCACCGGCGGTAATGGTTATTTCAGAATCGGGATTATAGTACTTACCATAAAGCCGTTTTATTTTTTTTGAAATATTTTCTCGCAGAGAAGGTATACCCGGATAAGGCGCATACTGATTAAATCCCTCTTTCTGAAAATGGTGAAAAAGATCTATTAATTCATCGGAGCAGTTAAAATCCGGGAAACCTTGTGATAAATTTATGGCGCCCGAGTCATTTGCCATTTTGGACATCACTGCAAAAATACTTATGCCAACATCCGGAAGTTTTGAATCAATCATGAGTTTTTATTCTTAAATTATAATTACAAATTAACAATTTTAAGTTGAATATTTATATCGATTTAATTACCAAAAATATTTTATTTTTGTAATGTTAATATTAATTATAACTTTTATAGGAGATGAATATGAAAAAGAGCGTCTATATAGTAACCATTTTTATTTTTGCTTTAATTCTTGCTTCATGTAGTTCAAAAGACGATAATCCTGTGCAGCCGGTTTCAAAAACTTACGATGTTTCATATAAATTGAGCGGAACTGTTACAGAAATAAATAAAATAAATTATTTAGCCGCAAACGGTCAACTTCTACATGACAGTCTTGCCTCACCAGTATGGACTTATCAATGGACGGCTAAAGGAGTGCAAGGACAACAGACTTCATTGGAGGCAGTAATTATTGGGCAAAATGGTAAACTTATTCTTGAAATTTTAGCCGATGGTCAACCATTGGTAAAAGATTCAATAAACGGATTATCCTCAGGCAGTGTATCTATTTCAAGAAGCATAACTCTGCCTTATGTGGAGTAATATTTTATTCCAAAGCGAAAATTGGATCAGCCGGACGTTTTAGATTATAGATATTTTTTAATTCATCTAGAGCAAGCCGGCTTCCTCTTTGAGCTGCAAATCGATAATATTTTACCGCTTCTGCTAAGCTTTGTTTTATTCCGAGTCCGTTTTTATAGCAATAGGCTAACGCAACCTGTGCCATTATAGAACCATTTAAGTCACCCTCTCGCAATAGAGCAATGATAGCGGGTGAAACATTGGATGAATTATCGTCAAATATTTCGGAAGCGGCAAGGCGAATCTTGGCTTCGGAACTGCCAAGTTTTATAGCGTCGTTCCATATCGAAATTGCTTTGCTTTTATCTACCCGTGAGTATTTTCCTGTAAAGTATGTTAAACCAAGCTCAACCATCGAAGGGAGATGGTTTTTTCGAGATGCGTTCGTCAATAAATCAATAGCGTCGTTGACTGTTAATCGCGAGTCCAAACCGGAAATAAATAGCCCTGCAAATACATACATTGCGGAGGTGCTGCCATTATCAACTTCGGTTTTTAATTGAGTGAAAAAATCTTTTGTTTGTACGAGGTTCCACAATAAGAGAGGCACTCTATAGGAATCTAATCTTACTGCGCGAATATAATATTCTGCTGCTTTTATAATATCTTTTTTTGTATTTATGCCATTTTGAAAAAACCATCCCAGTATTGTATAAACCTCCGGGCTGCCACTCTGGTTAAATTTGTTTATCATATTAAATGATAGCTCATTGATTGCTATACTATCTTTTTTAGAAGGCGATAGCTTTAAGGCAGAAATCAAACTATCATTTCCTGTAAAAAAAAGATCGCTAATTAAATCTTGATTTTCGACCGGACGCGATGTATCACGTATGGCATCAAAATCAATAAACACCAACCCAGTAGATGAACCAACAGCGGATACATTTTTTGCATTTTGTTTATTTTCATTCGCTCGTCCATACGCGCTGGTATCTACTATTAGTTTTTCTTCATTCATTCTTCGAGTAAAATCCGACAAACTAATTTTTGCTGGTTCATAACCGGCATCTGCTGCACCTTTAAACCATCCGTAAGCTGCTGACAAGTCTTTTTTTACAATAAGATTTTCAAGATGAAGAAGCCCTACAATATGTTCCGCCGCCGGCATCCCATTTTGAGCAGCCGATAAAAAATATTTGTACGCCTCGAATGGGTTCCACTCTGTGCCCCAGCCGTTTATTAAAAGTATTCCATAATTAAAAGATGCCGAAGCTAAACCTTTTTCTGCTGCACGTTTTATCCATTTTGCGCCTTCAACAGTGTCCGCGGCAAAACCATCACCGAGCAGATAGCGCAAACCAAGTTCGTGCTGAGCAATAGGGTCGCCCGTATTTGCTTCCTTAATGAGTGCAAACTGTTGGCGGATTTTGTATGAAGGATCCGGCAGATAAAAAATTGAGCGGGGACGATATCCTTGGTTTTCTTTAAAAGCTAAACTTTTTGTTGTATCCTGAGCCGAAGCGGAAGAGAGAACAAATAAAAGCGATAGAAAAAAGTAGATAAGTGTAGTATGCTTCATCAATTTTAAAAATTTGTTGCGCTTATTTAACCATTAATAAATATATCTTCAAGTCAAATGCTGTATAATATTATTGGTAACTGTATTTATAGAAACATTTTGAATGTGTTTTTAAATTGTGACGGGATCTCAATATTTTTCCCCTCGACAAAATCTTCTGCAAGAAGATTTAACCACTCTTTGGATGCATTTAATTTTCCGATTTGAACATAAAATTTGCCTTCATTTTCCATAAGTAAATATTCGGATACTTCAATAGAAATAGGGGTATCTTCGCCTTTTAACTTGATTATGAGCTCGATACGTTTTTCACGGGAATCAATTTTTAAATCAATCATATCGCCGTACCTTTCAACTTTACCTTGAATAAAAACTTTTGCGGCTTTTGAAATACCTTTATCTTTTAGTGAGTGTAAAAAATTGAACATAACTTACTTAATCGTTAATATCTTTAATTCGTAATGTTTCTGAAACCGCTGTTATTAAAAAATAAAACTACTTACTTACAGTACAATATAAAAATATTATTGTTTATTTCAGAAAAGAAGAAGTATTTTTTGTTTGAAAATTGCAAATTGGGATAAATCAAATTCTCGCATCGCATTTTTTTTATAAAAAGCAATATCAAATAAAAAAAAAATATGCTGATTTGTATATTTTAGTGCATGTTTTAAATTGCTATTTCTGCGAGTATACTCTATATTTGAAGGCAAAAAAAACTACCATGTCCTCTAAAAACAAAGTAAAATTTATATTCGTAACCGGCGGAGTTGTTTCTTCGCTTGGAAAAGGTATTACTGCTTCATCGCTCGGACTCCTGCTTAAACAGCGTGGTTTTAGGGTGACAATTCAAAAATTTGATCCATATATAAATGTTGACCCCGGTACAATGAATCCATTTCAGCATGGTGAAGTTTATGTTACCGACGATGGTGCAGAAACTGATCTTGATCTCGGGCATTACGAAAGATTTCTCGATGTAAACATGACACGTGCGAACAATACGACAACCGGTCAGGTTTACAACGAAGTAATTACAAAAGAAAGACGGGGTGACTATCTCGGAGCAACTGTACAGGTAATTCCGCATATTACCGATGAGATAAAGCATCGGATGATAAAATTAAGCGAACTTGGAGAATACGATATTATTATTTCCGAAATAGGCGGAACCGTTGGCGATATTGAAAGCCTGCCATTTATAGAGGCAATGCGCCAATTAATGCTGCAATTCGGCAGAGCAAATACGATGAGTATTCATGTTACGCTTGTTCCTTACATTCGATCTGCAGGAGAGGTAAAAACAAAACCGACACAGCACAGCGTTAAAAATTTGCTCGAACTTGGTATTCAACCCGATATTTTAATTTGCCGTTCTGAAAAAAAACTTGCCAAAGATCTTCGAGATAAAATAGCTCTGTTTTGTAATGTAGATTCAAAATCTGTTATTTCTGCTTACGACTGTTCCTCAATTTATGAAGTTCCTCTTGTGCTTTTTAAAGAAAAATTCGACCAAATTGTTATGAAACGCCTTCATCTTCCTGATCGTAAAATAAAACTTGATGATTGGGAATTGTTGGTTTCGCATCTTAAAAATCCAAAGCGGGATGTTGAAATTGCAGTATGCGGTAAATACATAGAACATCTTGATGCTTATAAAAGTATTATGGAATCATTCGTGCATGCAGGCGCTGAAAATGATGCAAAAGTAAATGTTAGGTTTATAAGCGCCGAACTTTTAGAACATGAAGAGCCTTCCGTTCTGCTGAAGGGAATTGACGGTTTGTTAGTGCCAGGCGGTTTCGGTGAAAGGGGGATAGAAGGTAAAATTCATGCAATTACTTACGCAAGAGAAAATAACATTCCTTTTTTTGGTATTTGCCTCGGACTTCAATGCGCCGTTATAGAATTTGCGCGTAATGTTTGTAATATTAAATCGGCACACAGCAGCGAGTTTAAGAAAAACCGTTATAGCGTTATCGATTTAATGCCCGATCAGAAGCACATAAAAAATATGGGTGCAACAATGCGGTTGGGTGCGTATCCTTGCAGTATTGATCCGGGGACAAAGGCATTTGATGCATACGGAACAAACTTTATTTCGGAGAGACACCGCCACCGGTTCGAAGTGAATAATAAGTATAGAACATTATTAAGTGAGAGCGGTCTGAAATTCAGCGGATTATCACCAGATCACGAATTAGTTGAGATGATAGAACTGCCTTCTCATCCATGGTTTGTGGGATGTCAATTTCATCCCGAGTTAAAATCGCGTGCAACAAAAGCACACCCGCTATTTAGAGATTTTGTTAAAGCAGCTTTAAAACATAAAGATAAGAAAGAGGGAATACTTTAGATGTCCGTAATTCTATCATTGAACTCAAAAGGGTTCAGAATTTTTTCCTTTTTGTCTCTGATGTTATTATTATTGCCGGCATCCTATTTATTTGCCCAAAAGTCGATAGATGAGCAGGTTGAAAAGGGTCTAAATTATTGTTACGATTTCCAATGGAGCAAAGCGGAAAACGTATTCCAAACTTTAATTGAAAAATACCCGGAAAATCCGGTTGGTTATCATTATATCTCAAGCATTTATTTTTGGTATTATTTAAGCAATAAACAACAGCAGTATTACGATACTTTTATAAGTAACTCCGATAAAACAGTTGAAACGGCAAAAAATTTATTAGATAAAAACCGGGATGAGAAAATACTTTACATACTTGGCTCAAATTATTCTTACCGATCAATTGTTTTTGCAAAGGCGGAAGACTTTTTAGACGCCGCATGGGCAACAAAAGAATCAGAATCTTATTTAAAAGAATCAATTGAAATTGACCCGAAACTTTACGATGCTTTTTTGGGATTAGGACTTTATAATTTTGCAATCGCTCAAATTCCTGCTGCTTTTAAGTGGGTGCTTAGTTTAGCGGGTATCAGCGGTAATCAGGCAATAGGATTAAATTACATAAAAACTACCGCTGAAAAAGGCAACTATTCAAAAATTGAAGCTCGGTATTATTTGTCTCAGATTTACTCCGAAGTTTTGTACGATTATAAAAATGCTTCGGTGATATTAAATTCGTTAGTAAAAACTTATCCTAATAATACTCTTTTTATTTATTCATTGGCTGTGCTAGAAATGAAAAAGAGAAACATGGACAAAGCACAGACATATCTTGAAAAAATATTAAACGAAAAAAATATAAATTTTAAACAATTAATATCCTTTTCAAATTTCCTGATGGGTGATGTGTGTTTTAGAAAAAACAATTTTGAAGATGCCGCAGTGTTTTATACAAAATTTTTAACATCAACTCCAACTAAAGATTATACCGGTATAGCATCTTTTCGTTTAGCTCTTTGTTATGAACTAACCGGCGACAGGCTTAAAGCAATAGGGTATTTTGCTGCCTCGAGTAAGGGAAACAAGGACCTTGATGATGACATCTACGCAAAACGGAAAGGTGTTATTTATCAAAATCGTCCTGTTTCCAAAAATGAAATCGAGCTAATTAAGGCATCAAATCTTGTTGAAAACGGTAAGTATAAGACAGCCGTTGATACGCTGAATAATTTATTACCAACTCTTAAAAAAGAAGAACAAATTGCCGAAGCAAAACTGCTTCTTACGGATGCATATTATTTTATAGATAACAAGGATGCGTCTTTAAAAATCGGAAAAGAAGTGCTAACTTTAGACGAAAAAGAAGATAATTGGATAAAACCTTTTGCAATGTATTACCTTGCACGTACTCACTTAAAAAAAGGTGAAGTAGCCGAGGCAAAGTATTATATTGACGAAGCCGATGATTTCAGCAATTATGACTATCAGAATAAATTAAAAAATTTGCTCGATTCATTGATAAAGGAAAAATAATAATAGTCTTCGATAGCTTTTTTAATTGATAAATTTACCTTTATTCAGTAATTTCACACACTGTTAATCTGTAAATATTTTGAATATAGCTGTATTTGTTTCTGGCCGAGGTTCCAACCTTAAAGCTGTTTTAGAAAGCAGCGCACTTAAAAATCTTATTACAGTAAAAGCGGTAATAAGCGACAAGCAGGATTGCGCCGCATTCAAATTAGCAGATGAATACGGTATTGAAAAATTTTGTGTCGGCAAACTCGATGGAAAAATATCCTTCGTTGATTTAGCCGCAAAATTAAAATTTGTAAATATTGAATTAGTAGTGCTCGCAGGCTTTCTGAAATTAATTCCTGCTTCCTTTATAAAAGAGTTTCAAAATAAAATTATTAATATTCATCCGGCGCTTCTCCCTTCTTTTGGCGGCAAAGGAATGTATGGAATAAATGTTCATACGGCTGTGTTTCAGTCATCTGCAAAAATATCCGGTGCAACTGTCCATTTTATTGATGAGAATTATGATAGAGGCACTATAATAGCCCAGCGTTGTGTTGATATTTCGGATGTTAATTCGCCCGAAGAAATTGCTGAAAAAGTATTAGAGGAAGAACATAAAATTCTTCCGTTTGTTATAAAAAAAATTGCAGAACAAAAAGTAATTAGAAAAGATAACCGTGTTATTGTACTTAAATAAATTGTATGTAATACATAATCGGAAAAAATGAAATTGAAAAAGTTTGCATTATTAAGCGTCTCCGATAAAACAAATATCGTCGAATTTGCGAAAGAATTATCTCAACTAAACTATACTATCATTGCTACAGGTAAAACCGCAAAAATTATTTCGGAAGAGGGTATAAACGTAACTGAAATTAGTAGTTTAACCGGTTTTCCTGAAATATTTGACGGCCGAGTAAAAACTCTTCATCCAAAGATATTCGGAGGTATTTTGTTCCGCCGGAATAACCCTGATGATGTTCGACAAGCGATGGAAATCGGTATTTTACCTATTGATATTGTTTGTGTCAATCTTTATCCGTTTGTAAAGACTGTTGAAAATCCAAAGTCAACGCTGGAAGATATTATCGAAAACATTGATATTGGCGGCCCAAGCCTTATTAGAGCTTCGGCAAAAAACTATTTGCATGTTTCTGTTCTTACTAATCCTTCTCAGTATGATGCATTTCTTTCTGAATTAAAGACCGCACTAATATCTGAGATAACACGGAAACAATTAGCAGTAGACGCTTTTTCTCACACTGCACAGTACGATACTTATATTGCAAATTATCTTGAAAAAAAATTTACAACAAAAAAAACTCACATCCGGCTAAATTACCCGGTGGAGATGGAGCTGCGTTACGGAGAAAATCCACATCAAATGGCTTCATTGTATGGAAATTTTCATGAATACTTTGATGTTTTTCACGGCAAAGCATTATCTTACAATAATATTTTAGATCTAATATCGGCGGTTGAACTTGTCGAAGATCTCGGTGTTAATTCCTGCGCAATAATAAAACATAATAACCCGGCAGGCGCGGCTATTGGTGCGGACGCTTTTGATGCATATACAAGGGCTCTAAAATGCGACCCGGTTTCGGCGTTCGGCGGAATTGTAACATTTACCGGCGAAGTTGATGAGAAGTTAGCTGAAAAATTGAATGAGATATTTTTAGAAATTATTTGTGCGCCTTCTTTTACTAAAGGAGCCGTAAAAATACTCCGGAAAAAACGTGACAGAAGACTGTTAAAGCAGCTAAAACCAATTCAAAATGATCAGATTAATTTTCGAAATATACCGGGCGGTATAATTGCACAAAATTCAGATAACGCATCCGTAAACGAGGACGAAATAAGAATAGTTACCAACAATAAACCTACTGCCGCACAAATAGAAGATTTACTTTTTGCTTGGAAGATTGCAAAACACACAAAATCAAACGCAATAGTTTTTGTAAAAGATAAAACCACTCTCGGGGTTGGCGCCGGACAAATGTCGCGCATTGATTCGGCTAAAATAGCTGCTATGAAGGCTGTTGAGCACGGTCTCGACCTTAAAGATTCTGTCGCTGCATCCGATGCCTTTTTTCCTTTTCCAGACGGACTTCTTAAAATTATTGAGTTTGGCGCTTCTGCTGTTATTCAACCCGGTGGTTCAGTACGCGATCAGGAAGTTATTGACGCTGCAAATAAAAATAATGTGGCAATGGTATTTACCGGTATAAGACATTTTAAACATTGAGGATTTATGGGCATTTTTGATTTTTTATCGACTGATATTGCTATGGATTTAGGAACTGCTAACACATTAATTTATGTGAAGGGAAAAGGCATAGTACTAAACGAACCCTCTATAGTTGCGTTTGATAAAAACACAAAAAAAATTATAGCGCTTGGTAATAAAGCAAAGGAAATGCAGGGGAGAGAGCACAAGGAAATTCGTGTTACCCGCCCTATGCGCGACGGAGTAATTGCTGATTTTGAAATTGCAGAAGGGATGATACGTGCTTTCATAAAACGCGTAAGAGCCGGAGCTTTGCAAAGCAGAAGGATTGTGGTTGCAGTACCAAGCGGTGTAACTGAGGTGGAAAAACGCGCTGTGCGCGACAGCGCTGAACATGCAGGCGCAAAAGAGGTTCACCTTATTGCGGAACCTATGGCGGCAGCTATAGGCATCGGTTTGGATGTTGATGCTGCTGTTGGAAACATGATTATAGATATTGGCGGGGGCACAACCGAAATAGCTGTAATTGCTTTGTCCGGTATTGTAAACGAAGAATCCATTCGAATTGCCGGTGATGAAATGAATTATGCCATCATGCAATATTTCAAAAAAAATCACAATATTCTTATTGGCGAAAGAACTGCCGAAGCAATAAAATGCGAGGTAGGTTCTGCAGTTCCGCTAAAAGAAGAAGTTACCATTCAGGTTAAAGGAAGAGATTTGATTGGCGGCGTACCCAAAACCACGGAAGTTAGTTCAGTTGAAATTAGAGATGCTTTAAATGAATCGATAGTGCAAATTGTGGAAGCGGTAAAACAATCGCTTGAACGCACACCTCCGGAATTATCTGCAGATATTCTGGACCGCGGTGTAATGCTGACCGGCGGCGGCGCATTATTGAAAGGACTCGATGAGAGAATTAGAATGGAAACAAACCTTCCGGTTCACGTTGCTGATGACCCATTAACAGCGGTTGTTCGCGGGGCAGGCAAAGTTATCGATAATTTAAACCACTATTCTAAGGTATTAATACGTAACAGAAGATATTAATGCGAAGAATATTTTCAAATTTTTGGGAAAATTTTAAAGAGTATATTGTTTTAGTTGTTCTTGTATTACTTAGCTTATCTGCTTTGTCATTCAACCAGAACAAAGCCGTAAAAAATGTTCGCGCCACTGCTTTCGGAACATTTGCTTTGGTTACATCTATAGTGTCAGATTTCATTAATGTAACAAGGATAAAAGGCGATAATGCACATCTTGCCGAGATTAATGCGGAACTAATGCTTCAAATCAACCAGCTTAGACAATACGGTATTGAGAACGCAGAACTAAAAGGGCTGTTAAATTTAAAAGATTCAACTAACTACCCGCTCATCCCCTCAACTATTGTTTCAAAATCACTCACCGGAGCGCAAAATACTTTTACATTAAATGTCGGTTCACTCGCAGGTGTCCAGCCCGGCATGCCTGTTATTACGGATCAGGGATTAGCAGGAATTATCCATTCAGTGTCGGAAGATTTTTCAATAGTCCGAACATTAAAGAATCAAAATTTAAAGCTTACTGTTAAAAACGAACGCAGTAGAATAAATGGAGTGATGAAATGGAATGGGGAAAATATTGTAATTATTGATGTTCCCAAAACTTATAACATTGAGCCTGGTGATCGAATAATAACTTCCGAATTAAGTTCGATAGTACCGATACCAATTCCGGTTGGAGTTGTTGTAAAATTGAATAATGTTGATAGAGGAATCTTCAACGAGGTTATAGTTAAACCTTACGTAGATTTTATACATATCGAACATGTGTTTGTTCTTGGTATAGTAGAGAGCAAACAAAAGAATAATCTCGAACTGAATTTTTACAATCGTAAATGACATGCGTAAAGAAATTTTATATTCTGTTTTACTGTTTTTTCCAGTTTTAATAATTCAAACGACTATTGTTCCTTTAATTGCTGTAAACGGAGCTGTGCCCGATTTGATTATAATTTTGCTCGTTTCATTTGCCTTGCGAAATGGACAAATTTATGGTACTGTATTAGGGTTTGTTTATGGATTTCTTTTTGATGTTATAACCGGTAGTTTTCTTGGCAGCACCATGTTATCAAAAACGCTTGCCGGTTTTATTGCAGGTTATTTTTATAATGAAAACAGGTTAAGTCAAAATTTTAAATCATATATATTTCCATTTATAGTGCTTTTATGCGCTTCAGTTGATGCTGTGATGTATACTTTTATTACTCAAATTGATTTTAGAACAAGCTTGCTTTTACTTTTATTTGAACAGGGAATGATTCCTGGAATTTATACATCCATCCTAAGTTTTGTTGTAGTTATTTTTTATCCACGTAGGAGTAGTTATTGAGAGCAGAGTATTTTGCTTCCTCAACACGACGGTCAATTATTTTAATATTAATTTCTGCCGTATTCGGATTATTTGGATTTCGTTTATTCCAGATGCAGGTTGTACAGCAGCAGGCTTATGATGAAAAATCCGCCGGCAACAGCATAAAAGCAATCGAACAAACACCGTTGCGTGGAGTATTCCTCGATCGAAACGGAAAAGTGCTTGTTGATAATATACCTGCATACACACTTCGGATAACTCCCGCTGATTATGATACAACTCTCAACAGGATTATAGAAAGTGTTCTTGATACCGAACCCGGATACATTTCAAAAATATTGTTTAATAATAGGATATATTCAAAATTTGTTCCCATCAGGATAAAACGTGGAATTAGTTTCGAAACGGTTTCCTGGTTGGAAGAAAATGAAGAACACTTAAATGGTGTTGATTACATTGTTGAAATGCAGCGAGGATACCCGGCAGGTGTTATGGGTTCGCACATGTTTGGGTACACAAAAGAAATTTCTCCTAAGAAACTCGAAAAAGAGAACGAATATTACAAACCGGGTGATTATGTGGGCAACAACGGGATTGAAAAAGAATATGAAAAAAATTTACGCGGTGAAAAAGGTTTCAATTATATTTTAGTTGATTCGAAAAGAAAAGAAATCGGACGGTATAAGGATGGCGCAGAAGATAAAAGTTCTGTAAAGGGGCAAGACCTCATGCTTTCCATTGATGCTGACGCACAGTTTGCAGCAGAGCAAGGTTTGAAAGGACTGCGGGGGGCTGTAGTAGCCATTGAACCATCAACAGGAGAAGTTCTTGCATTAGCTAGTTCACCTGACTATGATTTAAATGCATTTTCTTATGTAACCTCACGTGAATATTTATCAAAACTTTATAGCGATCCTGAAAAACCTTCTTTTAATAGAGCAACGATGTCATTGAAACCTCCGGGTTCTACTTATAAAGTTCTTGCAGCAATTGCCGCACTGGATATGGGAGTTATAACACCACAAACTACCTTCTTTTGCGGGGGTTCGTTTATGTTCGGTCGTCCGTTTAAATGTCACGGCGCGCATGGCAGTATTAACGTAATTCATGCTATTGAAAAATCTTGTAATGTATTTTTTTACAACCTAATTTATAAAATCGGTTTAGATAAATTTGCAGAATACAGCCGGCGATTCGGGTTTAGTAAAGATACGGGAATTGATATTGGAGAAGAATCATCCGGGTTTATACCCACAACAGATTTTTACGTAAAACGGTACGGAGCAAATTGGCCGCGAAGTATCCTTGCAAGTTTAGGTATCGGACAGGGTGAAGTTTCGGTAACTCCAATTCAGTTAGCGAAATATACTGCATTGATTGCTAATAATGGAAAAAGTTTCAATCCCCATATTGTAAAAGGATATGTGGATAATAATACAAAAAAGCTTCACCCTTTTTCATTCAAGCCGATAGATGTAAAAATAAAAAAAGAAATTTTTGATGTTGTAAAAGAAGGGATGTTTCTTGTGGTAAACGGTGCAGGTACAGCAGGAAGTATAAGATTAAATGAAATGCACGTATCGGGTAAAACCGGAACTGCACAAAATCCGCACGGTAAAGATCATGCTTTATTTATTGCTTTTGCTCCTTCTGAAAACCCGAAAATTGCTTTAGCTGTTGTAGTAGAAAATGTAGGTTTTGGCGCTACACATGCTGCCCCAATTGCAAAAAAGTTAATTCAAGCATATTTATTAAAGGACAAATTAGATAGAAAAGATATTCCTCAACTTCCGCAAATAAAAGATAATTTATTGGGGGCTGCAGTTGCGCATTGATTATCATCTAAAAGATAGATTTGATTTTGGAATTTTTTTTGCGGCTTTCGGACTAATAATTATAGGTTTAATTGCTATTTATAGCGCTACATTAAACAATCCTGCTGCCGCTGGAAATTTCGAGAAACAATTTTTCTTTGCTGTTTCTGCCACGATTATTTTTTTTGTTGTTTACTCACTGCCTACTAATACTTTTAAACTTATTTCGGTGCCTGTTTATTTGTTTTCAATTCTGCTTTTAATAGTTGTATTAGTCGCAGGCAAAAAGATTTCAGGCGCACGCAGTTGGCTCGATTTGGGACCGCTCGGATTCCAGCCAGCAGAATTTGCAAAAATTGGGACGATACTTGCGTTATCAGCATTTTTAAGTAGAAAAAATACTGATATTGAGTCCTTCGGCGATATATTAAAAGCGCTTGCCATTAGTTTTTTACCTGTTGCATTAATATTACTCGAACCTGATATGGGTACTACCTTTGTTTTTATGGGATTGATTTTAACATTAATATTTTGGAAGGGGATAAGTCTCTTTGGTTTATTTATTGTTCTTTCCCCCGGGGCAGTGGCAGTAGCCTCCCTTTTTGGATTGGTGTATTTTATTGCTGCGATAATTCTCGTTCTGTTAGCATTGCTCTATTTCAAAAAAGATATATTTTTCAGCGGTTCTATACTTGCATTAAATCTTGGCTCGGGCTTTTTTACAGATTATGTGTACAACGCTTTAAGTCCACACCAGCAAAAACGTATTCAATCTTTTATCGACCCGATGGCTGATCCGCTTGGATCAGGGTACAATGCTATTCAAGCAAAAGTCGCAATTGGTTCCGGTGGACTATTTGGCAAAGGTTTTTTGCATGGCAATCAAACTCAGTTACAGTACATACCTGAGCAATGGACTGATTTTATTTATTGTGTTATAGGAGAGGAATTCGGGTTTATAGGTGCAATTATTACACTTGGTTTATTTTTTTATTTATTAATTAAAATATTAAGAGTTGCAACTGGTACAAAAGATGAATTTTTAAGTCTTGTTATTATAGGAATTCTTTCCGTTTATTTTATCCATCTTTTAGTTAATATAGGGATGGTACTTGGGATAATGCCTGTAATCGGGATTCCTTTGCCCTTTGTTAGTTACGGAGGCAGTTCACTTTTAGTTAATGTATTTATGCTCGGAATTATTGCTAACATTTACAGAACAAAAAAGGATTACACTTAATAAGTAAAAAAAATAGTTAACAATAAAGATCAAATTAAAGAATCACTATTTCAGATATACCTGAATAACAAATATTTTAATAGTATAGAATAATTATGAAAGCTTTAGATAAACTCCGCAACAAAAACAAAGAGGGAAAATTTATTTGTGTTGGATTAGATACTGATTTTGCGAAACTCCCCGCGCATCTAAAAAATTATGATTCCCCGGTTTACGAATTTAATAAGCAGATAATTGAAGCTACACTCAAAGGTGCTGCCGCTTATAAGTTAAACTTTGCTTTCTACGAAAAAGATGGACCCCGGGGAATGGAGATATTAAAAAATACAATTAAGTTAATTCCTCGAGATATTTTAATTATTGGTGATGCAAAAAGAGGGGACATCGGTAATACTTCGCAAATGTATGCTAAATCATTATTCGAATATTATAAGTGCGATGCATCTACACTTCACCCATATATGGGAAGCGATTCAATAAAACCATTTTTAGAGAACCCGGAAAAATTAAATTTTATACTTGCATTAACATCGAATCCCGGTGCAACAGATTTTGAAAAACTCAGGTTGATAGACGGCACTCCTTTGTACATAAAAGTTATCGAGAAAATTATTGAATGGAATACTGCGGAAAATTGCGGTATTGTTTTCGGCGCCACAAATATAAATGAGCTAAAAGAATCCTTACCGGCATTTGGTACACTCCCGGTATTGCTGCCGGGTGTTGGCGCGCAGGGAGGTAGCCTTGAAGACGTATTATACGCTTTTAAAGAAAATAAGAGGAATGACTTGCTTATAAATATAAGTCGTAGTATAATTTACAAAAGCGGCAATTTAAATTTTGCAGAAGCAGCTTCGAAAGAACTAAATAGTTTAAATGAGACAGCAAAAAAGATATTATTAGAATGAAAAAAGTAGTTTTTTTTATTTTATTCTTTATTCTTTTATTCGTAAGTTTTCTCAACGTAAATGAAAACTCAATGAAAAAGGATACCGGAGTGGCAGTTAATAAACCTAATAACCAAACGGAAAACGAAACTGAAAGAATAGATGAAGAACTTCCGGTTGATTTATTCCCCGACGTTTACGATTTATCAAACCTCATCATCGATCCTAAATATCCATTTTTACAATTTAAAAATTTAAAAGATACCGTAGAAGTTAACACTCAAGTAATATCCGTTGAAGTAGTGGCTCCTGTCGGTGTAAAAAATATTGATTTATTCCTGTTCAGAAATAACCGAAAAATCGACATGTTCTATCAAATTGGGCAGGGTGTTTACAAGTTTAATAATGTAAGATTGAATATAGGAGAAAACGTATTAGAAACTTTTTACAGAAAAGGCTCAAAACGTTCCATTTCAGTTTATTCTATCATTCATTTAATCAAAAGGGAAAAGGATGGAAAAGTATAACATCAAAGAAAAATTTCTATATGAAATATGGAAGAAACAAGATTTTATACAAAACTTACGAACAAAAGACGGCGATATTATTGCAGTGCTCGATGCAGGCGTTGAAAACAAAGATACCAGCGGACCGGATTTTAAAAATGCCCGAATAAAAATTGGGCATCTTACTTTTTGCGGTGATATAGAAATTGACGGCACATATTCGGACTGGAAAAACCACGGGCACAACCTTAACAAACGTTACGATAAAGTTGTTTTGCATGTTGTTCTTCAGAGCAATTCAAAACGGACTCATGTTTATACAAGCGAAGGACGAAAAGTACAATCAATATCTATCGATGAATGTATTGCAACCGGTTTAAGAAGTGCGTTGCACGATGCAATTTTAAAAGAGCGAAACAACAGAATATTTACAATGCCTTGTGCTGAACTTGCAAAAGAACTTGATGAAAATGAAAAAATTGAAATAATCACTCAACTCGGTATTAAACGATTTAAAAACAAAAAGAAAAAGTTTTTAGCCCGGCTTAAAGAACTTAAATATCTTAAAGAAGTAAATTTGAGCGAACCGGTTGTAAAATATGATTATGATGAGATGCAACTGGAAAAATATTCGTCACCAGATGATTTTAAGTCAAAAGTTATCTGGCAGCAATTACTAATCGAATCCGTTTTTGAAGCCCTCGGTTATTCAAAAAATAAAGAAATAATGATAAAACTTGCACGGTCGATAGACATAGAGTTTTTATCGCTGTTTATGGAAAGAGATAATTTTATTCAATACGTTGAAGCCGCGTTATTCAACGTCTCCGGTATAATGCCGGATATCTACAATCTGCCGGATCAAGAAACATCAGAATACACAAGAAACCTTGCTAAATTCTGGTCAGAAATAAAATCTTCATATAGCGGAGTAACATATTCGGAGGAACAATGGCATTTTTATGGGCAACGACCTATAAATTTTCCCACAATTCGTATTGCCGGAGGCAGCCGACTTATAAACAAAATTCTCAAAGAAAATCTGGTTCACAAATTATTAAGAAGTTTTGAAGAAGTAGAAGACGTAATCACGCTTGAGAGAGTAATGAAAAACTATTTCCGTGTAGATGCAGAAGGTTATTGGGCAAATCATTTTGTATTCGATAAACCGTCAGATGTAGCGATAAAATATTTTGTAGGCACTTCCCGGGCAGATGAAATTATTGTAAATATTATTTTACCAATTGCGCATCTTTACTTTGAAATATTCGGAAAAGAAAAAGCTGCTAAAAATGTCATAAAACTGTATACAAACTATTCCCAGCACAGTGATAACCGACTTGTTAAAGAAATATCAGAATCAATAAACTTAAAAAAAGCATCACGACGCGCATTACTTTATCAGGGAATGATTGAGTTGTTTAGGGAAAACTGCGGGCATGCAGATCCCTGTAAAGTTTGTCCGATGGGTAAAAGGGTATTCGCGTAAATACCCTTAATTATTACTAGTAAGGTTTTTAATTTCATCACGAAGTTTAGCCGCCCGTTCATAATCTTCGGTTTCAATTGCTTCCCGCATCTGATTTTGCAACGCGGCTAATTTTGCTTCTTTTGATTTTGGTTTCTCCTCATCGAAGATATCACTAATTCTCTCTGTATCAGGCGTAATTTCTTCGGCTGGAACAAATGCAGCAGATTTCATTACGAGGTCGGAAACATATATTGGAGAGCCGGTTCTAACGGCAAGTGCAATAGCATCGCTCGGACGGCTGTCTATTTCATTTGTTAAAGTGGAAACCTCGAGTATTATTTTTGCGAAAAATGTATTATCCCTTAGTTCATCAATTAGTACCTCGAGGACAGATGCTCCGAGGTTGTCAATCATCTGCTTCAGTAGATCATGTGTAAGAGGGCGTGGAGGTTTGATCCCTTCAATCTCTAATGCGATTGCCTGCGCTTCATAAGAACCTATAATTATTGGTAAACGCCTATTCCCATCAATCTCTTTTAAGAGTAAGGCATATGCCCCTCCAGTAGAGGGGCTTGTTGATAACCCTAATATTTCACATTGAATCTTGTGCAATAAAATCTCCTAATCCATTAAGATTTATACTTTTTTATCTCTTCAGTTAATGCCGGAAGTATCTCAAATACATCTCCGGCTATTCCATAGTCAGCTACCGAAAAAATCGGAGCATCTTTATCTTTATTGATAGCCACAATATATTTTGATGATGACATTCCTGCAAGGTGTTGAATGGCACCCGAAATACCGCAAGCAACGTAAAGAGAAGGGGACACAGTTTTACCAGTCTGCCCAACTTGTTCGCGATGAGGTCTCCAACCGGCGTCTACAACTGCGCGTGATGCTCCCACTGCGGCTCCAAGTGCACCGGCAAGATTTTCAATTAAGTTGAAATTTTCCGGTCCTTTTATTCCTCTGCCGCCCGAGACAATTATATCCGCCTCTGCTACATCAAGTTTTCCTTCTGATTTTTTTGTATCAACAACACGGCATTTTAAATTTGGTGCTATTACTTCTTTTATAACAATCTCCGCCGGTGCAGAGGTTTCATCAATTTCTGCTTTAAATACATTAGGACGTGTTGTTATAACTTTTTTTGCACTTTTAAATTGAACATCTATCAAAGCTTTTGCGCCATAAACCGGACGGGTAACTACAACCGTACCATTTTCTACTTCAATATTTGTACAATCAGTTAAAATGCCTGCGTTAATTTTAACCGCTATAAAAGGAGCTAAATCTCTTCCTAATGAAGTATTGGCAATTATTATATATTCCGCATCAACTTCTTTGGCATACTCAGTAATCACGTCGGAGTAAGCGGTTGTGCTGTATTTTTCCAATTGGTCGTTTTTAAAATGTTTAATGTTTTTTATGCCGTACTTTGAAACATCACTTAAGTTTTTTATTTCGTTGCCTATCGCAACAGCTTCAACTTCGTAATTTAATTTTAATGCGAGATTAGCCGCAACCGTAACCGCCTCAAATGATGCTCTTTTTATGCTGCCTTCTCTTTGTTCAAGAATTGCCAGAATTTTATTCGCCATTTTTATTCATCTCCTTAAATTACTTTTGCTTCTTCTCTTAACAACCGAACGAGTTCCGGTACAACAGAAACATCGCTGCCGAGTATTCTACCCGGTTGTTTTGGAGAAGGTTTGTGCATCTTTACAACTTCGGTAGTGGTTTCTACAACTGCCGCCGATTTTTCTTCAATAGTTTTTTTCTTTGCCGACATAATTCCTTTTAAGGATGCGTAGCGAGGTTCGTTAAGACCTTTTTGAGCTGTAATAACAACCGGAAACTCCGTTTCAACCACTTCACGCCCACCTTCAATTTCTCTTTCCGCTGTAATTTTATTCCCGGCAACTTTCAAATCAACAACAATAGATACACAGTTATAACCAAGCATGGCTGCTATCAACTGCCCGACTATCGAATCGTCATAATCAACAGACTGTTTGCCGCAAAATACAAATTCACAGCCTTCTTCTTTAATTGCTTCTGAAAGCGCCTTAGCAACACCAATCGAATCGCGAGTGGTTTCATCCTTTAAAAGAACGCCTCTATCTGCGCCCATTGCGAGAGCTTTACGAATTGTTTCTTTGCTTGAATCTCCGCCGAGACTAAAGACCACTACTTCTCCTCCGAGCGCTTCTTTTTGTTTCAGAGCTTCTTCAACAGCAAATTCATCGTAAGGATTCAAAATAAAAGTAACGCCGTTAGGATCAATCTGTTTTCCCTCATCAGCAATTTTTATTTTCGTAGCAGTGTCCGGTACATGGCTAACACATACTGCTATTTTCATTAAACCTCCAAATAGTGCTTTGTTTTTAATAAGAAAAATATAACCATACCCCCGTATAAAATCAAACTATTGTAACGTGAATGTTTAGCAGAAAGTGCAAATATAATTTTTAATACAGGTAGTTGACGGAAAAGACTTTAAATAATAGTTCCGGTTGTGTAAATTTGCCCCATGGAAAAGAAAAAATTTGAACTTCCGGAAATTGAAGTATTAACTGAAGAAGAAACAATCATCGGTCTCGAAAGTCGGGTTATTCTATACAATGACGACTGGCATACGTTTGATGAGGTAATTTTGCAGTTAATAAAAGCTACCAATTGTTCGTATGAAAGTGCAAGGGGATATGCATTCGAAGTTCATGTAAAGGGGAGGGCAATAGTTTTTAAAGGGGAAATGACAAACTGCCTGAAAGTATCATCTGTTCTTGAAGAAATAGCACTGAACACCCAAATAATAACATAGAATAACTAAACCGTTATTTTAAGCCCCAAAATTGCTTCACGGGGTTACTCCTATTCCATTGTAAATGCACCTCCGCTTATCTATATTTATTGCTTCAATTTTTATATTTACCAGGAGATTTGTGAATAAGGTTAGAGAAGATATTAGGAATATTGCAATTATTGCGCATGTCGATCACGGCAAAACTACTCTTGTAGATCATATGCTAAAACAAACCGGCGCTTGGCGTGCTAATCAGCATGTAGAAAAACGTGTTATGGACTCGAATGCTATTGAAAAAGAACGTGGAATTACCATTCTCGCAAAAAATTTAAGCGTTCATTATAAAAACTATAAAATTAATATTATAGATACTCCCGGTCACGCTGATTTTGGGGGTGAGGTTGAACGTACACTAAAAATGGTTACGGGTGTTCTTTTATTGGTAGATGCCGCTGAAGGTCCGCTTCCTCAAACCAAATTTGTTTTAAAAAAATCTCTTGAACTTGGTTTAAAACCGATTGTTGTTATTAACAAAATTGACAGAAAAGACGCGCGACCAGACGAAGTATTGAACGAAATTTTTGATTTATTCGTATCTCTTGGCGCAACCGATGATCAGTTGGATTTTCCATACGTTTATGCAATCGCAAAGCAGGGCATCGCTAAGATCAATCTTGATGACGAAAGCGAGAATCTACAACCACTCTTTGAAAAAATTGTAAATGAAGTATCCGGACCTATCTGCGATCTCGAAGCTCCGTTTCAGATGCTGATCTCAGCTATTGATTATAACGATTACCTCGGAAGAATCGGTGTCGGCAGGATTCATAACGGCAGTATAAAAGTTGGCGATAACATAGTGCTGATTTCACGAGAGGGAGATAGAACAAATGCAAAGATTACAAAGCTTTATATCTTCCAAAACATTGCACGTGTAGAAACCGATTTAATTGAAGCCGGGGATATCGGTGCAATTGCCGGACTTGAGGATGTTGATATAGGTGATACTTTGTGTGATCCTAAAAAAGCGGAGCCGCTGCCTTTTGTAGCGATCGACGAACCTACAATTACTATGAATTTTATGGTTAATAATTCTCCCTTTGCAGGTTTAGAAGGGAAGTATGTAACAACCAGAAACATAAGCGAAAGACTTTCGAGGGAGTTAAAATCCAATGTAAGTTTACGAGTTGAAATGACCGACTCACCGGATGTGTTCAAAGTGAGCGGGCGTGGAGAACTTCATCTCGCAATATTAATTGAAAACATGCGTCGAGAAAATTTTGAACTTCAGCTTAGTAAGCCTGAAGTTATTATGAAAAGAATTCATGATGTTCTTTCAGAACCGATGGAACATGTTATTATTGACGTACCGGCGGATTACGTTGGAATAGTGATAGAAAAACTTGGAAAACGTAAAGGTGAAATGAAAAACATGATTACCTTTAATGATAATACACGTCTCGAATTCTTAATACCATCACGTGGACTTATTGGATACCGCGCCGAATTTATGACTGATACAAGAGGCACAGGAATTCTTCATCATAACTTTGAAGGATATGAACCATTCAAAGGTGAAATTACACACCGCCAGCGCGGCGCACTTGTAGCAATGGAAACAGGTGTTGCATCAGCTTATGCAATGTATAAACTTCAAGAACGTTCCGTCTTTTTTATTGATCCAGGCACAAGTGTTTACGAAGGTATGGTAGTTGGCGAAAACTCCCGAAACAATGATATGCACGTAAATGTGAACAAGACAAAACAGCTTTCTAATATGCGCTCAAGCGGCGCTGATGAAGCTATAAGATTAGAACCACCGACAATTCACACACTTGAGCAGGCAATTGAATGGATAACCGATGACGAATATGTTGAGGTAACTCCAAGCAGCATTCGAATTCGTAAACGCTACTTAACCGATATGGATAGAAAAAACGCACGACTTGCAGCAAAACAAAAAGATGCGCAAGAGCAGGCAATGTTACAATCCAATTAGTATATAAGGGAAAAAAGTACCTGTAAAATTTATTGAATTATAAGCGGATAGGCGGATGAACAAATTGTTCCCTTCTTAACCGCTTTTTTATTTACAAATAATTTGTACTTCGTTTTTAATTTTGCTTGGCGTAATTTAGTACAATCTCAAATTTTAATTACCGAGGATTATTCCGATGACATATAAAGTTGTTACTACTGTTTTTTTGTTTTTATTTTTTGCAACTTTTACATTTGCGCAGGACAACCCACAAACTCTAAGCGGTTCTGCACTTTGTTCTCAGCAAAAATCTAACTCGCCTAATTCTTTTATTGAAAATACAAACGCTGATATAAAACATTCTTTTAATGTGCTCGATTATAAAATGAATCTTGATTTGTATAGCTGTTTTATTTCACCATATCCTAAATCATTTACTGGATCGGTGATAATAAAGTTTCAAGTCGACAGCACTTTAAATTCAATAAAATTAAACGCAGTTCAAAGTTCGTTGCAAATTGATTCTGTATCGATGGCAGCCGTTTCATTTATTCATGCTTCAAATTTGATTACCCTAACTTTAAATAGAACTTATAACCCCGGCGAAATTGCGGAGGTAAAAATTTATTATAAGCACAAAAATGTTAGTGATGGAGCTATATTCGTGAGCAACGGTTTTCTTTTTACAGATTGCGAACCGGAAGGCGCCCGCAAGTGGTTTCCATGCTGGGATAAACCCTCCGACAAAGCAACCTTGAATTTGACTGCAAAAGTTCCGGTGTCTGTAAAACTTGGTTCAAACGGAAGATTAGCAGATTCTATAAAAACAGCAGATTCAATTTATTATCAATGGATTAGCCGCGATCCGGTTGCGACTTATCTAATGGTTATGACTGGAAAAGTAAATTACAACCTTGACATTGTTTACTGGCATAAACTTTCTAATCCTACTGACAGCGTTCCTATGAGATTTTATTGGAATGCGGGTGAAAGCGTTTCATCGATTAGAGCTATTGAGACATCACTTCTTCAGATGACAACAGTATTTTCGCAGTTATTTGGGGAACACCCGTTTGAAAAAAATGGATTCGCTTCCTTAAACAATCAATTTGTTTGGGGCGGAATGGAAAACCAAACATTAACCAGTATTTGTCCTAACTGTTGGTATGAAAGCCTCATTGCACATGAATATGCACATCAATGGTTTGGTGATATGATTACCTGCGCTACATGGGCTGATATATGGCTTAACGAAGGATTTGCTACTTACACTGAAGCACTCTGGATTGAACATAAATCAGGTTATTCGTCTTATAAATCTGAAATTAACAGCGATGCATCAACATATTTATCTTCAAATCCCGGTTGGGCTATAAGTAATCCTGCTTGGGCTATTACCACTCCAAATGCAAACACATTATTCAATTACGCTATTACATATCAAAAAGGCGCATGTGTACATCATCTTTTAAGATATGTTATTGGCGATCAGGCTTACTTCCAGGGTTTGCATAACTATGCCAACGATCCTGCTCTAAAATATAAAAGTGCTGTTATTTCAGACTTTAAAGATCACATGAGCGCAGCTTACGGCGAAGACCTAACATGGTTTTTTGATGAATGGATTTATCAGCCTAATCATCCCGTGTACGCCAATAATTATTGGATTACCGGCGCCGGCACCAATTTATGGCAGGTTGGTTTTGTAGCAAAACAAACACAGACAAACACATCGTTCCATAAAATGCCAATTGAAGTGAAAATATCATTTATAAGCACGCCCGATACTGTTATCCGCGTTATGAACGATGCCAATAACCAGGTTTATATGTGGCAGTTTAATCATCAACCTACCGGAGTTACATTCGATCCATATAACAATATAGTGTTAAAACAAGCATCTATTTCTGTAATTCCGCCTCTGCCGGTTGAGTTTACAAGTTTTACAGGAACATCAAAAAATAGTTTTGTTGTACTTGATTGGACTACAGCAAGCGAAATAAATAACCGGGGTTTTGAAATTGAGCGTGCTTCAAAATCGCAAAACAATTTGATTTTAAATTGGGAAAAAGTTGGTTTTGTTGAGGGAAACGGAACATCGTCACTTCGTCATGTATATTCTTATACAGATATTATCGCTCATTTTGGAACTTATACTTACCGATTAAAACAAATTGATTTTGACGGAAGTTACAAATACAGCTCCAAAATAAATGTTGCGGCTGGGATAAAACCTGAAAGATTTGCGCTTAACCAAAACTACCCGAACCCTTTTAATCCTGTTACAACTATTAGCTATGAACTACCCGAAGGAGCAATAGTAAGTTTAAAAATATTTGATATACTCGGTAAAGAGGTGGCTGAACTTGTTAATGATTACAAAGAAGCAGGAAGTCACGAAATTACATTCAATTCTGCAACATTTAACGGGTTAACGAGCGGAGTTTATTTTTATAAAATAGAAGCTGGAAGTTTTAAGGCAGTAAAAAAGATGCAAATATTGAAGTAAGTGAAAGAGGAAGAGTAAAAGTTTAGGTAGTAAAGTTTAAGAAAAGAAAAAATAATTCTATTTTTTGCCGGCGGCTGCAAAAAGCCACCGGTATAATGTAAAAAAATATATCTTCTTTTTCTTAATCGATGCGATTTCCATTCATGCAAATTCCAAAGCGATAGTCAGAGTTGACTCTCAGGGGTATTTGCATCCCGATTGCCATTTCAACTGCCGTAAAATAAGATTATGTTGTACCCATTCTGCTGGGTTTTAAAAATGATAAAATATTGAAAGAATTTTGTAATGAGTTGTACGATTAATTACATAGAAGAAAAAGAAATAGTTCAAGTTAACGTCGAGGGAAGAGTAAATTTTAAAATTGCTCAACAATATTCAATAGACGCGATAGAAATTGCTCGTGAATACAACTGCAAACATTTTTTATTGGATCACTCAAATACTATTCTCGGGGAGGAAAATTACAGAATATACACCGATGGAAATTCTCTCGAGCATTTTGGATTTACCCGGCATGATAAAATCGCAATTGTCATCTCCGGTGATATCAACGAAAGTCCTTATTTAGAACAGACAGATCCAAATGTTAGATGGAGTAGTTTTAAATACTTTAATACTACAGCTCATGCCTATGCCTGGCTTGCAGGTGACGAATAATATTTGCGAGTAATTTTGGGGTATTCGTAAAATTTGGAATACCTCTCAAAAGTTTGCAACTTCTAAAAGTCTCATCCATTTCACCGAAGGATTCTCGATTTTGTAACTATCTTTATTCCTTTTCCAAAAGAATTAACCTCCGGAATTCGAGTATTCGGCTAAGTTTGGAAAAGTTTTTTTTAAAAATTCTGAAGAATCCTTCATATCAACAATTCCTTTGCTACTTAAAAATACCTTTTTTCTTTTTCTCCTCTATTCTATTTTTTCAAGTGAATAGAAATGGTTAACTTTGTTCCTAATCTTTGGATAAATTGATAAGAGGAAATGGACTACTTAGACGATAAACCTAAAAGCTTTTGCGGAATATTTGGTATTTACGGGAGTAAAGACGCAGCGTTGCATACTTATTACGGACTTCACGCTCTTCAGCACCGAGGACAGGAAGCATGCGGAATTGTAACGAGAGAATCCGATGAAAAAGGAAAAATTCATTTTAATATTATTAAAGGTAGCGGACTTGTATCGGAGGTTTTTGCAGATTCCTCAGTTTTTGGTGATGAATTAAAAGGCTCAGTAGCTATTGGGCATAACCGTTATTCAACTACCGGATCATCAAAATCGCGCAAAAATATACAGCCATTTATTGTTAATTACCGGCTCGGAAATCTTTCGGTGGCTCATAATGGTAATCTCACAAACGCCACCCAACTTCGAGAGGAGCTTGTAAATGATGGAGCAATTTTTCAAACGTCAAGCGATACAGAAGTAATTTTACACCTTATAGCTCGCAGCAAACTCGAAAACCCGATTGATCAGATCAGGGGAGCTCTTCAGCGTATTGAAGGAGCGTACTGCCTTGTGATAATGACGAACGATAAACTAATAGCTGCACGCGATCCCTACGGATTTCGCCCGCTTGCTCTCGGACGGCTGAACGGTTCGTTTATGGTTGCTTCCGAAACATGCGCGTTTGATATAAACAGCGGGCAGTTTTTGCGTGAAGTTGATCCCGGTGAAATGATTGTTATTGATATAGAAACTATAGAAACAAAAGAAATTAAATCTTATAAAATATCAGAAAAAGAACTTCCCGCACAAAAGCATTGCATTTTTGAATTCATTTATTTTTCCCGACCGGATAGTTTTATATTCGGACATAATGTTGATAAAATGCGCCGCAGGCTTGGAAAAGTACTCGCACGCAAACATCCTGTTAATGATCCTGATGGAGATAAAGTAATTGTAATAAGCGTACCCGACAGCTCGAACACAACTGCGCTTGGTTACCAGCGCGAGCTTGAAAAGCAAGGGATAAACTGCAAACCTGACATCGGATTGATACGCAGTCACTATATCGGCAGAACATTTATTCAGCCAGGACAGAAGAACCGGGAAATTGGCGTTAGAATAAAATTTAATATTGTAAAAGGAGTTCTTGAGGGAAAAACAGTTGTAGTGGTTGATGATTCAATTGTTCGCGGTACAACATCAAAACAATTGGTTAATTTGATAAAAGAAGCAAACCCTAAAGCAATTCATTTGCGTATTAGTTCGCCGCCTATTATGCATCCCTGTTATTACGGAATGGACTTTCCAAGTCGCGATGAACTTATTGCAACCCGTGTTGGGGGTAATATTAAAGAAATTGAAAAATACCTTGAAGTCGATAGCCTGGAATATCTTACCATTGATGAGATGCTTGAAGCTGTAAAGGAGGCTGATGATAAAAATTTCTGCACCGCATGTTTTTCGGGTAATTATCCAACCACAATAGACCACAACTTTATAAAGGAAATGTATGAAGTTTAAACTTTTTGTTCTTATCGTTCTTTGCATATCGTCCTTTTCTTTTTCTCAAACTTCGTTATTTGTAAAATATAAAAGTAATGTAAGTTTTGAATCCATAAATCAAAAAGTTTTAAATAAACAAATACTAAAAAATAATCCGGTAAATAGACCATTAAACAAGGTGGCGAAAGTAAATCATCTTGCAAAGGGTATTATAAAAAATGATGAAGTGCTTTCGCGTATAATAAAAATTGATTTTGAAAATGAATCTGACCTGCAAAATTATCGAACTTATTTATTATCCGATGAAGATGTTGAATACATTCAAAAAGCAAATTACTATAAAACAGATATAACCCCGAATGACAGTCTTGCGGGCGATCAATGGGCATTAGAAAAAATAAAAGCTTTCGATGCATGGAATATTACTCAGGGTTCCGACACAGTTTTGCTGGCTATAATTGATACTGGAATTGATTACCTTCACACCGATTTAAAGAATAAAATTTATATAAACACAGGTGAAACCGGAACAGACAACCTTGGGAGCGACAAAAGCAGCAACGGTGTTGATGATGATAATAACGGTTTTGTTGATGATTGGCATGGTTGGGATTTTACTGATCGGGTTGGTTTTCCATTTGATTCAACCGGTGGAGATTATTTGAATTGGGATAATGATCCGATGGATGAAAATAATCACGGAACTTATATTGCCGGAATAGCCGGTGCTGAAACAAACAATTTGACAGGTATTGCCGGTACTGCGCCAAAAATAAAAATGCTTAATCTCCGCGCATTCGATCCGGGCGGGTACGGTGAAGAAGATGATGTCGCTGCCGCCATTTTATACGCGGTTCAATCGGGTGCAAAAGTTATAAACATGAGTTTCGGTGATTATTCTTTTTCATTTGTGCTTCGCGATGTTGTTAGATACGCATATCTTCATAACCTTGTGCTTATAGCAAGTGCGGGAAACTCCGGTTCTAACGAACCTCATTACCCTAGCGGATATTCTGAAGTTATTTCGATAGGAAATTCTACTGAGCAGGATTATGTAGCCGGCGGATCAAATTACGGTTCAACATTAGATATGGTTGCTCCCGGTTCTTCAATTTTAACTACTGCTCGTAATGATAATTACTCAATAATAAGCGGCACCTCCGCTTCGGCGCCATTTGTATCTGCCGCCGCATCATTAATAAGAAGCCTCGGTAATTTTACAAATGAAGAAGTAAAACAAATGTTAAAATCAACAGCGGATGATATAGGTGAAGCAGGCTGGGATTTAAAAAGCGGTGCAGGAAGATTAAATTTATTGAAAGCGCTTTCCGTTGTCGCTCCGTCGGTAATAAAATATGATTATCCTAAACAGGATTTTAACACACTAAAAGATACACTAAATATAAACGCTACTATTCTCTCGGCATATTTTTCAAAATATGATTTATACTACGGTACGGGTTTAAATCCAACTTCATGGAACACCCTGTTAACCGGTATTAAAAATCAAACTGCTTCAGAAAGAATATATTCTCTTCCTTTACAAACATTGCCCGATACTGTTTATACACTAAGATTATTGGTGTATCTAACAAACGGTGGTACAATGGAAGAGCGTATAAACTTTTTTGTAAACAAGACTCCGCCCAAAGCCCAATTAATTTCTGTCGGCCCGGCTTTTTACGGTGAGAAGGCAACTATAATGGCTGCAATGCACACGGATGAGCCGTCAGTTGCGCGCATGTATTACCGAAAAGAGGGCAGTACTGCTTTTCAATTTGTTACGCTTGATGGCTTTGCTACTAACAACCAGTTTATAAAAAATTTCCATTATGGTTTTATCCCCAAACAACTTGTTGAGCAGGGGAGTACTTATGAGGTTTATTTTGAAGCTGAAAATCTTGTTGGTCTTAAAACTATTATAAAAGATAATAATCAAAATTTTATTTTTGTCCCAGCATATGATGCAACAATAGCGGCTGAAACTGATCTCCCATATACGCTGCCTGCAGGAAGCATTTTTGATCGTCCTATAAATTTAACTACGTCTGATTATGATGAGGTAGCGGTTAGAGAGTTATTAAACCCAAGGTGGACATCAATATTCAAACTTCAAAATAATCAGCTTGTAAAAATAGATTCGGTAAAAGAACAAATTTTCCGAGACTTCGGCGATTTTAATTTTAACGGCAAAAAAGATTTTCTTTCTTCATTCGTTCGCGATGGTTTTATTCTTGAACAATCCATCCAAGGCTCATCAAAACTAGATGTAAAGTTCGCAGACAGTTCAGGTGGTTTTTGGACGGTTTTAACCGCTGATATAGATAATGATGGAAAAATGGAAGCGCTTGTAATAGAAAGTGATACATCCTTTGCAATGTGGGAAATTAATTCTACCCTGCAGGTTCAGAACAAAATATCGCTTCCTAATTTTTCGCCAAAAGGACCGTTTCAAAATCAATTCGATTCACCCGGTGCAGTTGTAGCCGATCTAAATAAAAACGGTAATAATGAAATTTGGATGATTGACCGTGATGGGGATTTGTTTAATTACGAATATAACGGAACCGGTTTAGTAAAAGGAGATGTTTATTCAACTGAATTTCTCGGCAGTGCGGCAGCATTATCCGTAGGCGATTATAACGGTGATGGGAATATCGATTTAGCGGTATTACTTCATTCTATTGACGAACTAGATATCGCACCATTTCACCGGCTAATAATTTTTGAGTATAGCAATAATACTTTGATGCCTATTTTCGATAAAGCATTTGTCGATCCTTCATCAGAATTTACTGCATTTTTTGCCGATTATAATAACAGCATAAAGTTTGTTGATGTTGATGCCGACAGTAAAGATGAACTTGTTCTGTTTATCTATCCTTATTCGTATATCTTTAAATATAATGCTGGTAAAAGTACTATTATATCGTACAAAGAAAATATAAATTCTAATGCTGTGTTCGCAGGAGATTTGAATCAAAACGGTGTAACCGAAATTGGTTTTCCGACGATAAACGGTATAAAGTTTTTTGAGTTTACTGTTTCGCAAAAAGCTTCCACACCGTACGCGTTATCCGGTCACAGCTCGTCAACATCGCAGGTTGTTTTAACCTGGAACGGGGCGGGGGATAAGTTTTATGTTTTACGCGGTCCATCGACAGATAGTCTAACCATCATCGACTCTACTTTAAATAATACATATGCGGACAATCAAGTTGTAAATGGACTGACATACTTTTATTCTATCCGGGCGTTCGACAATTCTAAGTTTGAAAAATTATCAAATAGTTCGGCATTTGTAAAAATATATGTACACAAACCGGCGCAGGTGCTCTCTGTTATTAACAAAACCGCCCGCGCGGTGTTGGTAAGTTTTGATGAAAAAATGTGGAATACAATTGATAATTTAAATTCATTTTCAATTATAGGATTAGGTTCTCCGAACTCAATATCACCGGCAAATCAATTTTCATATTTACTTACATTCAAAGATAATTTGCCACATGGCAACAACCGTCTTGTCGTAAATAATATAAAAGATTTATACGGTTCGCCGATAGCCGCGGATACAATTTCATTTAATGTTGTTGAGGTTTCTTTAACAGATGAATTTTATTTAACGTCCTACGAAATATTGTCTCCCTATTCTATTAAACTGGTTTTTAATTTGCCTGTTGATGAAACAACGGCAACTCTTGCGGCAAACTATACATTCCAACCATTGAACTCGGTATCGTCCGTTTCTGTCGACAATAGTGATAAGAAGATTATTTATCTAAATCTTTCAGGCAACAAGCCGGTTGGCTCAATTGGAATTGAATATACGCTTCATGTAAAAAATATAAAATCATCCACCGGTTTAGCAATTAATAGCAGTGCCGGAAGTTATATTGTGCTCACCGGTTATGCGCAAAACTTAAATGATGTTTATGTTTATCCAAACCCGGCAAGAGTGAATTACGGCAAAGTTACATTTGCCAATTTACCGCAGCGTGCAAAAATTATAATCTGGAATATAAACGGAAAACGAGTTTCAGAACTTCACGAAACAGATGGTAATGGCGGTGTGGAGTATAATTTAAAAGATGAAACCGGTGAGCAATTAAATACCGGAATTTATATCTTTCGAATAGTAAAACTTGATGAGTTAAATAACGAAATAGAAGAAAAAGTTGGAAAATTTGCGGTAATAAAATGAAAGTAAATTATAAAGAACTTTTAAATTCTTCAAACATGCTTAGTTTGATTAGGTTGTTTTTGGCAGTGCCGCTTTGGCTGCTATTGGATAATTTTAATGAAAATCGTTTAATAATATTTGCACTATGTATATTTGCTTTGTTTACCGATTTAATGGACGGCTACCTTGCCCGTAAGTTAAACCAGGTAACCGAAATGGGAAAAATAATTGATCCGCTTGCCGACAAAATTGGAATTGGAGCAGTTGTAATAAAATTATTTTTAATAGGACAGATACCCGCATATTATTTCTGGATGATTATTCTAAGAGATATTTTTATTTTCGTCGGAGGCATTTATGTCTCCAAAAAAATAGGTAAAGTTCTGCCATCGAATATGCTCGGCAAAATTACAGTGTTAAGCATTGGTTTTGTTATTCTGTTTATTCTTTTAAATGTTGATAGATCGTTTATTTTATTCAAATTATTATATGGCACAAGTCTACTACTTATTGTTGCTTCATTTATCGGTTATATTGTACGCGCCATGGAATTTATAAAAAAGAAAAATTATGAGTCTGTTTGATAATATAAATTTTAAGAAACTTAAAGACGGGTTAACAAAAACCCGCACAAAAATTGTTAATTCTATCGCCGAAGTTGTAAACGGCAGAGCTGTTGTTGACGAAAAAACGCTCGAAGAAATTGAAGAGATATTAATTACATCTGATATTGGTTTTGATACTGCGGAACTCATAATTGATAAGGCGAGAATAAAACTCAGAAAAGAAAAAGACAGAGAAAGCCATACTCTTGTTGAGACGATTAAGCAGGAATTAACTGCGGTGCTAAATGTTGAAAAATCTTCGCATCAACTTGAAATTGAAAAATACAAACCGTTTGTCATACTAATTGTTGGAGTGAACGGGGTAGGGAAGACAACTACCATTGGAAAGCTTGCGCATAATTTTAAAAATGCAGGTCTAAAAGTGATGGTAGGAGCCGCCGATACTTTCCGCGCAGCCGCCAGCGAGCAACTAGATATTTGGGCAAAACGAGCCGGTGTAGAAATTGTCCAAAAACCACACGGTTCTGATCCTTCTTCTGTTGCATTTGAAACAGTACAACTTGCAAAAAAGAATAATATCGATGTTGTCTTGATTGATACTGCGGGGCGGCTTCACAATAAAATGCACTTGATGGATGAACTTGGCAAAATTAAGCGTGTACTTTCAAAAGTATTGCCGTATGCTCCCAATGAAACTTTTCTAGTTCTCGATGGTAACACCGGTCAAAACGCACTTGTTCAGGCGGATGAATTCAGCAAGGTGACTGATATAACCGGTTTGATAATTACAAAATTAGACGGTACGGCAAAAGGCGGTATGGTTTTCCAGATTGTAAACAAACAAAAAATTCCAATCCGTTACATTGGCGTTGGTGAAGGAATAGATGATTTACAATCATTCGATGCAAAAATGTTTGTAGAAGCAATATTTGAAACAGTTTAAAGAGTTCAAAAGATGTTTATGAAAAAACCGCGGCACCGGATATTCGATTACCCGCCAAGATTTTACAAACCCGAAACCGATGAAAAGGAAAAGAAAAAAAGAAAGCTTGGATTTTCACGACAAAGAAAGTTTATTGGGAAAAAACGCAGCCCGGTTTTATGGCTGCTATTTGTAATTGCAGTTGTATATATCATCCTTAAATTGAGGGGGATATGAGGTTGGGAGAAAAATCGATTTGCAGTTTTTATACAATAGTAAGTTTACATAATATACATTATAAGACAACACCAACGATTTATTATTCTATCGCAAAATTTGCAATCTTTTCGTCCGAACCAAATAATACCAAAGTGTCTGTTGTTTGTAGTTTATATTCAGGGTCAGGCGTTATTATATTTATCTCATTCTTATCTGAATAAATATCACTCGGATGTTTTATCATTAATACTTCCAATCCATATTTATTTCTTATTCTTATTTCAGCAAGACTTCTGCCAACAAACTGCGATGATACGTGGCGCTCCACTATAGAATAACCTTCGGCAATCTTTGAGGGTTCCGATAAGCTAATCGTCTTTAATTCTTTTGCAAAACCGCTGGCAAGGTTTACTTTTAGCGATTCGTGGTTGTAAATTGATAAAACTTTTTGTCGCGTTATCGCACCGAGTATCTCATCTGATTTGGACGAATTTACAACTGGAAATTGATCGAGATTTAATTTCCCAAAAAGGTTCATTACATAATCTAAATCGTCTGTAGTTTGAACAATTGTAATTTTGGGGTTGGCAATGTCACGTGCAACAATAACGTCTTTTAATATTTCGTATTCTGTTATTATGGGTCTTAATTCGCTTTCAGTTATTATACCCGATAATTTATTCTGATTATTTACAGTATAAAATGAGCTGTTTGGGCTTTCAATAAGTTTAGACATGAGTTTCGGAAGATCCAATTCTTCCGGGATCAGATCAATTTTTTCAAGATCAACTTCATTAACACGAATTGACCGGAGCAAGTTTATGTCTTTGCTCTCATTAATGTTAAATCCCTCTTCTTCTAAATGTTTGACATGAACTGAGCTGCGTAAACTTATTTGTACGAACATGTTACTTATAATTACCGCAAGCATTAAAGGAAGAATAAAAGAATAATTTTGAGTCATTTCGAAAATAATGAGTATTGCAGAAATAGGGATACTATTTACTCCTCCGAGCATGGCGCCCATACCTACAAGTATCATAATTGTATGGTTTATCGGTATTCCCCAGATTGCGTTAATTGAGAATGAGAACAAATACCCGAGACATGCTCCCAAAAAAAGTGATGGTGCGAATAAACCGCCAAATCCACCTGAATATAATATTAAAGGGACAAGTACAAATTTTAATGCTAACAATACAATTACAATTTTCCAGCTTAATGAGTTTTCGAGAATTTCGTTTATTGCAATATATCCAATCCCGAATATTTCTTTATAAAAATAGCCACTCACGCCAACAAGCAGTCCAACCACCATCATCACAAACCATTGCGGTAATTTTCTTGTGTAAACCTTATCTCTAAAAAATATCCTTACATAATTTGAATAGCGGATGAATAAGATAGATAATATTCCGGATATTAATCCGAGTATAGCGTAAAAGTAAAGGTTAGAATAATCTACAGTATTACCGATATTAAAAAGAAAAACTGAGTGATTACCAAGGAGTATTCGGGAAATAGCACTTGCGGTAACCGAAGATAATATTAAAGCAGAGAATGTTGGTGTGTGAAAATCATTTAACAAAATTACTTCGAGGGCAAAAAATACACCCCCAAGTGGCGTATTAAATATTGCAGCAATTGCCGCCCCGGCGCCGGCAGCAGTAAAAATTCTTGTTCGTTCATCTGAAAACCCTAACAGGCTTACAAGCTTGCTGGATACACCTCCACCAATTTGTGCTGCTGGACCTTCAGGACCAACAGTGCCACCCGATCCGATACAGACTACAGGAGCAATAAAATGAAAGATTGTGGTCTTTAGAGGAATATACCCCCCTCTTAGTGAGACTGATTTTATAACCTCCGAAACACCTTTTTTATGCGCGGTATCAGGGGCAAGCATAATCATTATTGCTTGAATAATCATACCTAACGCTGGAAGAACAATAACAGCAGCAGTTCCAAGAAAGAACAGCCCCCCTGCTGTTTGTTCAAAAAACACCCGGTTAAAAAAATCAATAGAATGATGAAAAAGTACCGCCGCCAGACCTGCTACTGAGCCGATTATAACAGAAAATATTGTGAAAGTTGTGTATTCCGGTAAAGAAAGTTTGGAAAATCGTTTCTGTAAGAGACGTTTATAACGCCTCGATTTAACCAAGATATTTAGTAAAAATGGATTTCTTTTATCTTCCACAGCTTTTTCTGATATAACCTATAATCATCAATATTTAAAGAAACCTTCGCCGGATTTTCTGCCGAGTTTATTTGCGGCTACCATCTTTTTTAACAATGGACATGGTCTATATTTTGAGTCATTGAACCCGTTATATAAAACATCCATTATTGCAAGGCAAACATCAAGTCCAATAAAGTCTGCAAGCGTCAATGGTCCCATGGGATGATTCATTCCGAACTTCATAACCGTATCTATAGCTTCTGCTGATGCCACGCCTTCGTACAATGCAAAAATCGCTTCATTAATCATCGGCATTAATATTCTGTTTGCTATAAATCCGGGATAATCATGAACTTCAACCGGGATTTTATCCAATTGCTCCGATAGTTGTTTTATGATTTGATATGTTTCATCCGATGTTGAGTATCCGCGAATGACTTCAATAAGTTTCATAACAGGAACCGGATTCATAAAATGCATGCCGATAAATTTATCTGCTCTGCATACCGCCGATAATTCAGTAATAGAAATAGAAGAAGTATTGGAAGCGAAGATTGCTTCAACTTTAACTTTTTGTTCTAAAGTTTTAAATATATTAAGTTTTACGTCTTTGTTTTCATAAACAGCTTCTATCACCAAATCGCTTTCAGCGGGGGTATTTTCAATTCCTATCACCGTTGAAATTTTTGAGAGTGCAGTGGTTTTGTCATCTTCCGTAATAACCGATTTGGATACTTGTCTATCAAGATTTTTTGTTATAGTTTTTATTGCCTTATCGGCAAACTCCTGTTTCAATTCTACAAGTGTTACATTAAAACCTTTTAATGCAAAGGTATGCACAATACCATTACCCATTGTGCCGCCGCCTATTACAGAAATATTTTTAATTTCCATTTTATTCACCTTCCTATTCTTGATAGTTTTTAATTATTAAAGCGGAAGCTTCTCCGCCGCCGATGCAGAGCGCAGCGAGTCCGAATTTTGAGTTTCGTTTTTTCATTTCATGAATTAAGGTTACAAGTATACGGGCGCCGCTTGCACCAATCGGATGACCGAGAGCAATTGCACCGCCGTTAACATTTATTTTTGACGTATCAAGGTTAAGTAATTTGTTCACAGCAAGTGATACTACTGCAAAAGCTTCGTTTATTTCAAAAAGATCGATATCATTTACTGACATTTCGGCTTTTTTCAGAACTTTAGCTATTGCGTCTGCCGGTGCAGTTGTAAATTGTATTGGCGCTTTGGCTGCGGAACTTTGAGCTACAATTTCAACAAGCGGTTTTAACCCAAGTGATTTTGCTTTTTCTTCGCTCATTACAACTAAAGCAGCCGAACCATCGTTAATGCTGGATGCGTTTGCCGCAGTAACTACGCCGTTTTTTTCAAATACAGGTTTTAACCCTGGTATTTTTTCGAAATTTACTTTCGTGGGTTCTTCATCAAAATCTATAATATTTTCCCCGCCTCTTACCGGTATGGAAACGTTCACCATTTCATCTTTAAATTTTCCATCCTTCTGAGCTTGTAAAGCATTGTTGTAACTTTTTATTGAGAATTCATCTAATTCAGCTCGCGTGAATGAGAAGTCGCGTGCGCAAGACTCGGCACAGCCGCCCATATGGATGTTGTTATAAACATCCCACAGACCGTCTACAACCATCGAGTCTACAATCTCGGCATTACCAAGCCTGTAACCAAAACGTGCCTTAGGAAGAAGATATGGAGCGTTGGACATGTTTTCCTGACCGCCTGCGACGATAATATCTGCATCTCCTAAACTAATTGCTTGATGGGCAAGCATTACCGATTTGAGACCGCTTCCGCACATTTTATTAATTGTCATACATTCGGTGGTTTCCGGTAAACCCGCAAACAATGCTGCCTGGCGCGCCGGCGCTTGTCCAAGACCAGCGGTTAGCACATTTCCGAATATTACCTCATCAACAAGAGATGGGTCAAGTTTTATTTCATCAATTGCCGCTTTTATTGAAATGCTTCCTAATTTTGGCGCACTTAATGAAGCCAATGAACCTCCGAATGAACCAATCGGTGTTCTTTTTGCGGAAACTATAACTACTTTTTTCATATAATACTCTCACAATGATTTAATAATTACTTAAAGTTAATTAAAAATAACATCAATTTCATAACTGAAAAACTCCGGAAAAAATTAATATTATTACGCCGGCTTATTTTTATAATTTAATGTAAGAGATGAAAGCTGCGCTATAATATTTAAAACTACTGTTGATAAATTTGCATTACCATTTAGCGAAACTGATAATTGATCAAGTTTTATTATTACATCTGTTAATTTCATATCCGGGAATTTATCATTAAACTTTTGTAAAGTATCAGGATAATCTTTGAAATAAGGGTCGGCTAAACCGATCTTAAAGCGCTGCAAATCGTTAAACCATGTGGTTATCATCTGAATAATTAATTGCACAGATTCCGTACTTCCTTCAGACAAAACAGAAGAAAATTCTTGTAACGCGGAATGATATTTTCTGCCGAATGAAAAACGAAGAATGTGTATCGTTTTTTCAAGAAGCGCATCAAAATTATGTTCGAGTAATAACACCGCCGACGTTATTGAACCTCCGCAAAATGGAGCAACAGCTTTTGCCGAAACAGAATCTGTGTCGAAGTGTTCAATTAGAATAGAAGTTATATCCTCAGATAACAGTGGCTGAAAATGAACCGACCAGCAACGCGAGCGTATAGTCTCCCGCAATAAGTTTGGCAGCGGAGTCGTTAAAATAAAAATCAATCCTTCGGGAGGTTCTTCAAGATTTTTTAATAACGCATTCTGCGCTTCTTCGTTCATTAAGTGTGCATCGGAAATAATAATTACTCTATAGCCAACATCGCTGAAACTGAGTGAAGCAAATTTTTTTATATCTCTGATACTGCTGATTTTTATGTTATTCGCTTTTGGGATTTTTATTCGATGGTACGGATTGACTATTCGTTTATCAACCTCTTCCCTCACCTTTTCAAGATCATCGGGGGTAAGTTTTTCCAGCGGGGCGCTTTCATCGGTTTCATTTTTACCTCGTGGAAGAGGAAAAATAAATTTAACGTAGGGTTCGGTTAGCCGCTCAATCTGGCGGCAAATGTTTTTGGCATCATCGCCGGAGTTAGAAATATTAAGGAGTTGAGCAAACCTCAATGCCATAAAATCTTTCCCCACACCTTCGGTGCCGTAGAATAAAAAAGCATGGGGGACCCTACCGGATTCGATGAGGCGCGATAAAATACTTTTTACAATATCCTGATTATAAATTCCTTGCCAGTTAGTTATCATAACAACAAAAAAAAGGCGCGTTGAGCGCCGTTTTAATAATCATCCTCATTATAGAAGAAATCCTCGTCGGTCGGGTAGTCCGGCCAAATATCTTCAATTGATTCATAAGGTTCGTCTGAATCTTCCAACTCGTTTAAATTTTCGATTACTTCATAAGGGGCACCGATTCTGTCGGCGTAATCTATTAATTCATCTTTAGTTGCCGGCCAGGGTGCATCATCTAGAAAAGATGCTAATTCAACTGTCCAGATCATAATACCAATTCTCCACTAATTTTATTTTCTTGTTAATTCAAAGAATCCCATATCATCAAAGAAAAATCTTTCCGGATCCAATTTAACACCATCATGATGAACTTCATAATGAAGATGAGGTCCAGAAGATAAACCTGAGCTGCCTGTTTTAGCAACCAAACTGCCGCGTGTAACCGACTGTCCTTCTCTTACGTTTGTAGAGGAAAGATGTGCATAAACGGTACGGTATCCAAAACCATGATCGATTTCGATAGATAAACCATAACCGCCGCGATATCCAACTGATATTACTTTGCCTTTACCCGGGGCGTAAACCGGTGTACCACGATCCGTAATAATATCAATACCATCGTGCATCCTCTTTACATGTAAAATAGGATGCATGCGCATTCCAAACCCATGGACTCCAATTGTTCCTCTGCAAGGAATCATTGCAGGAATTGCTTCTGACAACGTTCTGTTTTCTTCCAATTTTTTTGAAAGATTTGTGTAATTAGACTTTTCGAATTCAACTTTCCTGGCTACTTCATCTACAAACGCTAAAGCTTCATCAAGTTTTGGTGTTGAAGATTTTGAAAAATCCAGAATGTTATCAAATGAACTACCGCCAATACCAACTTTTCTTTCTTCATCGGATATCGGTGGAAGATTAGCCGCAACTCTTAAATCATCATCAACGGCTCTAAGACTATCTAACTCCAGGTTCAGGTTCTTGTACAATTTTATCACTTCATCCAACTTATTAACGAGCATTTTATTTTCGCTCTTCAAAGCGTAAACATCTTTGCTTGTTGAAGTTAAAGATAAGAAAAAGTGATAACCGCCAAACATTAAGGCGCTGATGGTAAGAACCGCCACCGAGAAAGTTACTGTAAGCTTCGATTTGTAGTTTTTAATTTCGACAAACTGAAGTTTGGACTTTGAGAAATAATACAATTTTTTCATAATTTGGTGCGGAAATTAGGTAATTAGCCTATCTTTGTCAAGGGGAAGTCAATAAGTTTTTTATTCAAAATCGTGTTCGAAGTAATCTACCCCTCTGGTATCATCGTCATTAGACTTTTTTTGAATTTTTTGGGTCAGTCTATTTTGTAGAATTGTTGCCGAATCATAGCCATAATGCTTTAATAAATAATTTAAAGCAATAACTTCCGAAATAACAGTAATATTTTTACCGGGTAAGATAGGAAGTTTTACGTACGGAATTTCTACATCCTGAATTGACACAGTTTGTCCATCCAATCCTGTGCGGGTGTAATTCCCCTCCTCGTTCCATACTTCGAGTTCTACAATTATTTCGAGGCGTTTTTGATATCTTATTGCTCTGATTCCGAACATTCTTTCAACGTCTATTATTCCAAGTCCTCTTATCTCCATAAAATGTTTTGTTAGATTAGTCCCCGCTCCCATCAATATACCTTCCCCCTTCTTTGTAAGAATAATAACATCATCAGCCACAAGGCGGTGCCCTCTTTCAACAAGATCGAGCGCTACTTCGCTTTTTCCTATACCCGATTTACCAACAAATAACATTCCCGCGCCATAGACATCTACTAACGACCCATGTATTGAAATTCTGGGAGCAAATTGATCGTCTAAAAAATCACTTACAAGATAAACAAGTTTTGTAGTACTAATTGTTGTGGAAAAAAGCGGTATATTATATTTTTTAGTAAGGTCAATAAGAATCGGGAAAGGTTGGTTATTGTTAGTAAGAATTATACATGGAATATCAAACTGAAAAATCCTCTCGATACTTTCCCTTTTTTTTTCATCAGGTAGTTGCGCAAGATAACGCATTTCAGTATTTCCGAAAACCTGAACCCTATCATACGAGAATGTATCAACAAACCCGGCTAAAGCCAAGCCGGGTCTGTGCAAATTTTGATCATTTATTTTTTTTATAAATCCAGACTCATCCGAATAGAGCTTGAATTTAAAAGATTTCCGCGCGTTTTTGAAAAAAAAACCAACAGTGATATATTGTTTTCGCGAAACGGCTTTTTGATCAATAGTAATCATTTAATTCTTGCTGCGCTTCTTTTTGTTTTTATTTTTGATAATTGTTTTTCAATTTTTTCAATGCAGGCACTTACCGATTTTTTAAAATCATCAGTGTCTTCAGTGGCTGCCAGGGTTTGCCCGGGAACATGGAGGATAACTTCTGCTGTTTTTATACTGTCCTTTGCATTTTGAAAACTAAGTACTACGTCAATATCTAAAATTTCATCGCTATATTTGTCTAGCGATTTAAGCTCATCTTGTATAAACTCTTTTAGTGTATCATGGGCTTTAAATTTTCTTGCTGTTATTGTGATATTCATAACTTCCTCCAAAGAATTAATTAAGATTTAGGATGAGATTTTTTATAGGTCGACTTAAGTCTCTCTATACTCACATGCGTGTATATTTGTGTAGTGGAAAGATTTTCGTGTCCAAGTATCTCCTGCACTGCCTTAAGATCAGCGCCATTATCGAGCATATGCGTAGCCGCTGAATGACGGAGTGTATGAGGGCTTTTTTTCGAAATATCAGTCACCCTTGACAAATATTTGTTTGTAATTCTGCTAACGTATCTTGGATATATTCTAGCTCCTTTCTTATTTGTGAATAATGCATCACCCGGCTGTATAACCCCTCTATATTCTAAATATTCATTTATAATTTTTATCGATTTAGACCCGAGCGGTACTATTCGCATTTTATTGCCTTTGCCTTTTACAACGACTATTTTTTCAACGATATCGATATCAATCCGATTTAGTGCGCACAACTCCGAAACGCGCAATGCGCACCCGTACAAAATTTCTATAATTGCCTTTACAAGATGCGGGTCTTTATCCTCCTCATCTGCAATTTTGTAAGTTTGTAAAATTGATTTTTCATCAATCACATCCGGCAACTTTCTTTTTGATTTTGGATTCGAGATATAAGCTGTCGGGTCAATATTTATTGTTCGGTTCTGGAATGCAAATTTAAATAATCCTCTGACAGATGCAAGTTTGCGTGCGATAGATTTTTTATCTAAGCCGGTTTCGCTTAAAGACATTAGGTAAGATTTAATAAACCTGTCGTTAATAGAATCTATTTCAACCCTTGAATAAACTTCACAAAACTCTTTAAAGACTTTCAGATCGTTACTGTAGGCTATAATTGTGTTATTCGAGTAACGATTAACACTTTTCAATTTTTCTAAATATTTATTTATTAACTGGTTTACCAGCATAATAATTATTCTTCTGAAGTTTCAGATTCTTCGGTCTCTAATTGCACTTCTTCGGCGCAAACAGGACATCTTAAGTATTGACCTTTTTTAACCGAATAACGTTGTTCCATATATTTCGAGTCTTCATTTGGGCATGGTTTTGCAACCGGTTTGTACCAACTTACAAAATCACATTCAGGGTAACGGCTACATCCGTAAAATAATCTTCCGCGTTTCGATTTTCTTTCGACAACATCGCCGTCTGTACATTTAGGGCATGGAACTCCAAAGCTAATGTTTCTAACAAAATCGCATTCAGGGTATTTTTCGCAGCCGACAAAACGACCAAATTTACCGGAACGGAACACTAATCTGCCACCGCATTTTTCGCAGGTTTCACCCGTATATTCAGGCTCCTGGTTTGCAGCAGCAATATCCTTTAATGATTTTATATTTTTACACTCAGGATAATTTGAACAAGCGAGGAATTTTCCAAATCTCCCTATTTTTATTTCCATTTCGCTGCCGCACTTATCGCAAGGAATTTTTTCTACTTTATCCTCAACTTTTTTTAGCGCTTGTGAAAACGGTGTGTAAAAATCATTTAAAACATTTATGTACTGGTTTTCGCCCGAAGCAATTTGATCGAGTTCACTTTCCATGTTGGCGGTAAAGTCTTCGTTAATTATTTCCGGGAAATTTTTTACTAAAATATGGCTGACAGTTTTTCCGAGTTTGGTCGGGCTCAATTTCCGCTCAATCATATCCACATATTTTCTATCCTGTATAGTACTTACAATCATAGAGTATGTGCTCGGTCTTCCTATTCCTTTACTTTCAAGTTCCTTTATTAAAGAACTTTCTGTAAAACGTGCAGGCGGTTTTGTAAAATGCTGGGTTTTTTGTAGTTCTTCGAGTCCGAGTTTTTGATCTTTTTCAAGACCGAAAGGAATTGTATCGTTTGCGTATTCTTCTCTATCCTCGGTGTTTTCGCGCGGTTCAACAATCTCCTCATAAACCTGCATAAATCCTTTAAATTTAATAGCGGTTCCAAAAGCTTTGAACAAGTATTCGTCAGCCGATACTTCAATTACAGTTGTCTCCATCAAAGCAGGCGTCATTTGAGATGCTAAAAATCTCAGCCATACAAGCTCATAAAGTTTGTACGAGCGGTTATCTAAAAATGGTTTTACAAACTGCGGTGTATATGTCAATGATGTTGGACGAATTGCTTCGTGCGCATCCTGCACATTAATTTTTTTCTTTTTTTCAAAGCTATTCGGTATTTCCGGAACAAATGCCTGACCGAAGGTGTCTTTTATCAAATCCCTAACATCGTTTACTATTTCTTCATTCAGTCTCGTTGAGTCTGTTCGCATATATGTAATTAGACCAACAGTACCTTCTTTACCGAGATCAACGCCTTCATACAACTTTTGCGCAAGCATCATAGTTTGTTTTGGGCGCATTCTTAAACGACGCGATGCTTCTGCCTGCAACGTGCTTGTGATAAATGGCGGGGATGGATTTCTTCTCGTATTTCGTTTTACGATGTTAGAAATTGCAAAATTATTTTTACTACTTAAAATATCAAATATTTTTTGCGCGTTTTCTATATCGGCTATGGCTAAGTATTTTTCTAAAAATTCATTAAGCTCGGCGCCCTGCAAATCGGCTTTTGGTCTTACCTTTATATCTTTTCCGTTTATGCTGAAAAGTTTTGCTTTAAATGTTTCGCCCTTTTCTGTTTTGAATATAGCCCAAAGGGACCAATATTCAACCGGAATAAAAATGTCAATCGCCTCTTCCCTATCGCATATAAGTTTTAAAGCAACGGATTGTACTCTTCCAGCAGAAAGCGAACTGCTGCCGGATATTTCTATAATAGCTTTCCATAAAAAAGGACTAATTTTATACCCGATAATTCTATCCATCACACGGCGAGCCCGCTGAGAACTTACGAGATGCTCGTCAATGTCTCTCGGCGATTCCATCGCTTTTTTTACGCCAGTCTTTGTGATTTCGTTAAAGAGAACTCTATGCAGTTTACCTGAGGAGTTGCCGTTTAAAATATCGGCAATATCCTGGGCAATAGCTTCACCCTCACGATCAGGGTCAGTAGCTATATAAATATGGTCGCTCTTTGAGGCGAGTGATTTAATTTTTTTTACAATATCACCCTTACCACGAATTGTTACGTACTGCGGTAGGAAATTATTGTCTACATCAACGCCGAGTTTTGTTTTCGGAAGGTTCCTAATATGCCCGACGGTTGATTCTACTATGTAGTTTTTACCAAGATATTTATTAATAGTCTTCGCTTTTGCAGGAGACTCTACAAGAACTAAATTTTTTGCCATAAAAATGATTTTTTTAATTTATCTTATCAGATGAATACAACATTTTTCGGCTACCAGAAGGAGTTATGGTATCAATATCAAGAAATAGCGTTAAAATGAAAACGTTTATATCATTTAAACTTACCGTTTCAAAAGGGAAACGTGTTATTTGTTCAATTATTTTATCCAAATCTCTTTCATTAAGCAAACCGATATTATAAAAATGCAAAATATAATTTGCATTTGCTAAGCCAATAGAATCATACTCATCAGCAGAAAATATTCTTTGGCTTCCATTACGGGTATAGCTATGTTTTAAAGTTACATCTTTTAGTAACTTTTCATAAATCCAACTATATGCGGCGGCAATAATATTATAATCAACCGAATGTTTCTCTATGTTAATCTCTTTAGATATTTCATCTTGTGTTAACTTTCGCTGAATACCATTGGCTATAATCTCTAATACCTTTACTAAATCTGTTATCATCTCTTTGCTGACAATAAAGTAAAATTTAATCTATAAAGCAATCTATTTTCAAGGCGTCTCATTTTTAGTTTTTCTCCTCGAGTTTTGTCGTCAAAACCCAAAAGGTGTAAAAACCCATGAATTACAAGTCTTTTCAATTCATCATCGAAATTATTTTTGTAACGTTTAGCGTTTTTTACTGCTTCTTCCGGCGAAATAAAAATCTCACCATCCAAATTGGTATTAGAACCGGAATAATTAAAAGTAATTATATCTGTTTCATAATGATGATTAAGGTATTCTACATTTATTTTCTTAATCTGTTCCGGAGAAACAAAATTAATTATTAAAGAGGAAATGTTAACCTTGTGATGGTTCTTTAAACTGTTTATAGTTTTGTGAACCCCGATTTTTGCTACCGGGTATTTTACAGAGACATTAATTTGTAAATTTTTTACCACGTTTCCGCAATGTTTTGGTACAAATATATAAATAATAATTTATATAACAATTTATAAACCCTTTTTTTTATAGTTTCAGACAAATCAGTCAATGATGTTCTCTAAAACATAATATTTATCTTAACAATTAAATTGAAAATTGCACCGGTTTACTTACCCCAACCTTTAATGATTATCGGGGTTGCCTGTTTGTCATCTTATTTAATGATTCAATTGTAATATCAGTATACTTTTTGTACCGATAAGCAGATTTTTCAAAATCCGCCATTTCTTCATCGGTTAAATTTCTAATTACTTTTCCCGGTACACCGGCAACGAGTTTTCCACGGGGTACTACAAAACCGGGTTTAATAACAGCGCCAGCAGCTACCATTGAGTTTTCCTCAACTACCGCTCCATCTAATATAACTGCGCCAATACCGACAAAACATAAATTTTGTAATGTGCAACCATGCAACTTAACAGAATGTCCTATTGTAACTTTATCGCCAATGTTAAGCGGAAATTTGCCATTGGTTACATGAAGCATCGAACAATCTTGTATGTTTGTGTACGACCCGATGCGAATATAATGAACATCACCCCGAACTACGCTGTTATACCAAACGCTTGAGTTCTCGCCGATTACTACATTACCAATTATTTTTACACCGGCGGCAAGAAATACAGTTGAATGTAATTTTGGGGAAAAATCTAAATACGGGAATAATTTTTTCTCGTTATCTATTATTTGTATTTTGGAGGAGCCCATCCTTCTCTTTTCCATTCTACTAATTCGAGTGTAACATTGCCGATAATAACCTTCATTTTTGCTACGACCGGTACCGACACTTCATCGTTTGTAAACCATCCTTCAAAATTACCGGTAAGCCCGAACAAAGAAACAAAATCGGTATGACCATCTAACCTAACACAATCTATCTCGTAATCAACGGCATCAATCTCAACCGGTTCACTTTTACTGTAAAAATTTACTTTAGTGTTCACTTTTTCTTCATTTACAAAACAGGGAAGATTTACAGATTTATCCTGTCCGCTGTTCATCATTGCATAGAAAAGTAGGGATAAACCATCTTGAAATTTTTTATCCACTTGTGTGGTAGAATCAGTCCAGAGTTGGTATGGTTTTACTTTTCCCTTTTTTATCGAAACGTTCGACTCGGCATAATTAAAATTATATTCTGTAAAAGTTTTATATTCTTTATGCTGAATAATACCTCTGAAGAAATCAGAATAATAATCATCTGTCATAACGGTTTCATAAACTTGATGCAGATCCACAAAAGGAAGTCCGGAATATGAATCGATATACCCAATAGCATTATAACTTGTAACACCGCCCTTAAGATTACGCGCTGTAACTTTTATTTTTACCTCGCCCAAACTTATAAACGAATAACTTACAACGTATCTAAATTCATCACCAACTTGTAAAGTCTTCTTCGAATTAAATGTAAGCGAATAACCGTCGGCTTTTATACTTTTATCCGAATGTTTGAAAGCATAAAATAAAACCGGTAATAAAATTATGACGATAAAATATTTTTTTTTCATTTTAATTGAGATAGACTTTTTGCTTCATCAAATAATGTTTCGGCTTTAATAACCTGGTCATCAATTGAAAGAAGAACAGAGTACCATCCTTCATTCTTCCAGAAACTTCTTGCTATTTGTGCTTTCAGTCTCGCTTCAATATAATCTTTATCACTATTAAATTCTTTTTCATTCGGTTTTACATCTTTTGTTTCGGCATATATAATAAACTTATCAATTTCTTCTTTCGAAAATGTAAAATTGTTTCTGAATTTTTCAAGATTTCCGCCGTATTTATTTTTAATCTCTTTTCCGTGTGCGTCGAGATATGAAAGAATAAACTGATAAAATATATTTTTCTTCAATAAATCTGTCGAGTACTCAGTTAGATTACCTGATTTAACAATGTAATCCGGGGTAATACCTCCGCCGCCGTAAACAATACGCCCACCACCGGTTTTAAATACTTTTCGCGAGCTGTCTTTTTCAGAAATATGGTTGATGTTATCCCCTTCTGTTTCTTTGCGATCAATTATATCCGAATAATAATCCTCTTTATCTTTGAACTCCTTATAATCACGCTGGATTAATCTGCCCGAGGGGGTAAAATATTTTGAAATTGTTAAGCGTATTGCTGAATTGTCCGGGAGCATAAATTGCCTCTGCACAAGTCCTTTTCCAAAAGTTGTTTCACCTACAATCAGCCCTCTATCCCAATCTTGTACCGCGCCTGACACTATCTCGCTTGCAGATGCGCTTCCCCGGTTTACAAGTACAATAATGGGAATTTTTTCAAATACAGAAGGTTTTGAAGCAAAATACTCTTCATTAAACTCGCTTCTTCTTCCTTCGGTGTAAACAATTTTTTTCTTCCCGTCAATGAAAAGATCAGCGATACTTACAGCCTGATTAAGATACCCCCCTGGATTTCCTCTTAAATCGAGTATAAGTTGCTGCATTCCCATCGATTTTAAATCACCTAATGCATCAACTAATTCATCATAAGTGGTTTCTGCAAATCTCGAAACACTTACATAACCAATTCTATCATTAATCATAAAGTGTGTGTCAACCGAATAAATAGGAATTTTGTCCCTGGTAATATCGTAGTTTAATTTTCCTTTTACACCGGTTCGAACAATTGAAACCGGTACAACCGAACCGGCTTTACCTCTTAATTGTTTTCTAACTTCATCATTTGTTATGCCTATTACGCTTTTACCCGATATTTCTATAATCCGGTCACCGGGCATTATTCCAAGTGCTTCACTAGGCCCGCCTGAAATTGGAGAAACAACTGTTAAAGTGTCATTAACTATCTGAAATTCAATTCCAACTCCTTCGAAATCTCCCCGGAATGATTCTTCAACAGATTGCATTTCTTTTGCTGCTATGTATACGGAATGCGGATCAAGTTTGTTCAGCATACCTTTTATTGCCTCCTCAACAAGCTGCTGCGAATCAACATCTTCTACATAATATTTTTCGGTATAAGTAAGAACATCGTTAAATTTTAGTATGCTTTCTCTTAAACTGTCACCGGAAAAAACTTTTTCAATTTGAATTCCTAATACGATTCCGAGAGTAAGTATTATAAAAAGATATGGTATTTTTATTTTCCGGTTATTCATTTAAGCACCTGGTATTTATATTTTAACCATTAAAGAAATAATTGAGTTTAACTCTTTTTTCGATTTTGAGTTTTGCAAATTTTGGCTGATGTATTCAGCTCTAAACACACAGAAAAGATCATTCATCATTTCGTATGTTAATGATGCTTCTAATTTTCTAAAATATTCTCTATCACCCGCTAAAAAATCTACATTTATTGAATCAAAAACTCTGTGACCGAGCAGCATGTTTCCCCCGACATTTACAATAGAACCATCGGATTTAACCGGATTAGCGCCGTGAACCGCATATGATGCGCTGATATGTAAAATAACTGAGTTAGAAAATCTGTAATCAATACCAGTCACTATTATAGAACTATTTGGCTGTATCGGTTCATTTAAGCCTGTTCCGAAATGAGTGAAATTGTTTTTATAAAGTCTATGAGAAAAAACATAAGGATCAATTCTAACATAATCAAGCCTTATATCAAGTGGTAAATAATCTACAGGTTGTGTTACAAGCAAACCCAAATTACTTATAACCTGGTTTCCCCACCAACCGCTTCCGAGTTTTGATAACGAGATATCATCTATTAAAAATAGCGCGGAAAGCTTTACCGACTTGATTGAATTATTGTTAAAATCTAAAAAGAGCATTGAATTATCACGGTCTCTATTTGAATGCTCTGTTGATTTATAAAAGTTAAAAGGATTAAGATAACTTAAATCAAGCGGGCGACCTCCGTAAATAATAATTTCACCAAGTCCGAAATCCGCATGTTTGTTAATATTAAAACCGAGTCTATGATAACCGATATACTTTTCTTCCACGAAAGCCGATCTACCGGCAACCGCGTCAATCTGGTAGCTGTAACGCCCCATCAGTTTACCATGGAAATATGAAAAATTAAACACTCCATAATTTATATCCATCGTGATGTAATCAAACATTGGCGTGTTTCCTGAAAGGAGAGGTTTCATTTCGCCGTAACCGGCAAGCATTCTGTCCCGACCCATTTTGAATTTGAGTATATCAAAATCGGCAGTAATATAACCTTCCGCTTCATCAAAAAACTTTTCCTCGGGTTTTTCATTAAACTTAAAATTATATTTTAACTCATCAATAATATATCCGGCTTCTTTGTTCCCGAAAAGAGCTCCGTTAGTTCCTTTTAGTTTGAAACCAAACTTATTTAGAATTGTGCCTCTAATTTCACCGCCAAAAATAGTTGTGGCAGCTTTATAAGAACTATTTATATCCCGATTATTGTTGATCAGAAATTTCTGCTGGGCAAGAAGATTAATAAATAGATTACCTTTCTCAGGCATATTTTTCAAATACAAATAACGCTGTTCATTCTTTGATAAGTAATTTTCGCTATTACCAAACAATGAGGAAGAATGCTCAAGTGTCCCGAATAGTTCATATTCAAATTCAGTTTTTAAATCCTCTATAATTTCTTTATCAATGTCATTTAATTTATTTGAGTTCAGAATAACCTGTTTAAGAAATGCTGCAACATCACGTCGTGTTTTTGGTAATAAAAATGAATTATATCCATCTATCAGTTGTAGAGTTTCCATCCTCTCAAGAAAACTATAAATCGGGTTTTCAACTTCCACATATTCAGTTTGCGCTAAGATGAAGGAAGAAAAGACAATTAAAATTGCAAATAATTTTTTCATTTTATCTTACCTGCTCCCATTCATTTGAAATTGATTTGTTCTTGAATATAACAGAAACAGCATTCTCTATCCATGACCAGGTTACGGCGAAGTATCCGTTTTTTCGATATCTTCGAGGGGATTCATACACAACTAATTTTCTTGTAAATAAAATATTACCATTTATTTTTATTCTCTTAAAAAGATCAAAATCTTCGCCGGCAGCCATTTTGTCGTTATAACCACCAACTCTTTCAAAAATTTCTTTTCTCACAACCTGGCATTCTCCCCTTCCCATTCCAACACCGATTATATTTAGCAAATGAAAATATGTGTTATATATAAATTGAAAAAACTTATCTGCAAATATTTCCTCTTCGGGAAAAATGCGGACAAGACAGGTCATAGCATCATAACGACTATTGATAAAATTATTTTCAATATAATTAAAAAAATTAAGAACGTTTCGTATTCTAATATCACCGTTTAAAAAAATAAAAATATTTCCATTTGCAACAGCGGCGCCACTATTTCTACCCGCGGCAATCGTCTGAGGGAAAGATTCTGTGTGCACGACAACGGTGTCAGCAATCTGCATTGCTATTTCCGATGTTGTATCAACACTACCGCCGTCAGAAACCACTATTTCAACATCAAATCGTGATTTTATTTGAATATCGTTTATTTGGTTTAATATATTCGGAAGGAGTTTTGCTTCATTTAAAGTTGGAATAATAACAGAATACTTCAAACTATCTCCTTAAAAACAAAGTACAAAAAAGGCTTTGTCGGGTGAAAAACGAAATCCCGGCATTGGAAAATGAACATAATTAAGTGTGTTTTTTAAAAACTGCCAAACTGGTCCATATAATGGAATTTGTTCAGCATCAAAATCGAGAGCAACATACCATTCATGCTGCCCGCCTCCGCTTCCGTCAAGATTTCTAACGCTCATGCCGCCTGCAATCATCAAAAAATCCGGCCAATATTTTTCAATAGATGAGGGTAAAAACTCATTTACTCTTAAACTTAGCCAGTATTTGTGCCCTTCATAATCATCAAAAACATTTCCCCCCTGATGTGTACCTGCTCTCATTTTTTCAGAGGGCAAATAACTAAACTTGAACATAAAGTTTTTTAAAAACGGATAATAATATTGCGCTAATGTATAAGAAGCTCCCAAAAAATCTGCTCCTGCATCCCCCGGGCTAAATCCCCAATCGGGACCATAACCATCCTCCACCTCAACATATAACAAAAATGTTAGAGATAATGCCGCTCCCCATATTGCTGAGCTTTCTGAGTCAAAGTTTGATCCTTCCAATGCGCCCGAAAACAAATGAGCTAAGAGAGCGCCGTCATAAAAATGCCCTACTTTATCTGCCGAAAGAGAATAAGCCCAATCATTATTGATGTGCAATTTTGTTCGTTGATTTCTCCACCAAGAATTTCTTTGGTATATATGCAATGCAACTCCGGTTAATAAAGTAGCTCCGCTAATTATTGAAAAATTTGTATAATTAATATCTTCATCGAAAAGTTTTACTTTTTCAGTTTTCCCCAAATAAGGAATCATGAAAAGTGGCATCTCATCCTGAAACATAACAGATTGTTTGGGCTCAACGGTTTCCGTTAGTAGCGAATCATCTTTTTCAACTTGAGCGAAAAGAGGACATGACAATAAAATTGAAATTAGAATGATTTTCATTAGTCTCCTATCTTATCTATATGTATATCTATTACCTACGCACAATAATTATTATTTTATCTCCGGTTTCATCTGTGGGAAAAATATTACGTCCCTAATAGAACTTTGATTGGTTAATAACATCACAAGTCTGTCTATACCTATACCGAGCCCAGAGGTGGGGGGCATGCCATACTCAAGGGCGCGGATAAAATCATCGTCAATTTGATGAGCTTCTTCATCACCTTCTTCACGGAGCCTCACCTGCCCTTCGAATCTCTCGCGCTGATCTATCGGATCATTTAACTCGGAAAAAGCATTACAAATTTCCCTCCCCGCAACGTAAGCTTCGAATCGTTCAACAAGTCCATTTATTGTTTTATGTTTTTTAGCAAGGGGTGATAGTTCGACAGGGTAATCAACAACAAAACATGGCTGTTCGAGTTCTGATTGTACAGTCTCACTAAATAACTCATCAATTAGTTTTGCTTTTCCTTCAAATTTTTTAATATCCACCCCATGCTTCTTTGCGGTTTCTTTTAGTTCATCGTTTGAGGCGGTTAACACATCAAGACCAGTTTTTTCTTTTATTGCCCCAACCATTGACACACGTTTCCAGGGAGATTTAAACGAAATAGGTTTACCTTCATAAATAAAATCGAAAGTGCCGAAAACAGTTGTACAAATATATTGAACCATTTGCTCAACAAAGTTCATCATCCATTCATAATCTTTAAATGGAACATATAATTCCATCATTGTAAATTCAGGATTGTGTGTGCGATCCATTCCTTCGTTTCTAAAATCTTTTGATATTTCGTAAACCCCGTCAAAACCTCCGACTATTAATCGCTTCAAATAAAGCTCATCGGCAATACGCAGGTAAAGATCGGTATCAAGAGTATTATGATGTGTAATGAATGGACGTGCAGAAGCCCCGCCGTAGAGAGGTTGAAGAATCGGCGTTTCTACTTCGAGATAACCGTTCTGATCGAGAAACTGACGCATTGCGGAGATTATCCGGCTTCGTTTTAGAAAAACATCTTTGATCTCCGGATTAACAATTAAATCAACATAACGTTGACGGTAGCGTAATTCTTTGTCAACAAATTGATCATGAATTACCTTGTTCCCTTCATCATCCGTCGTTTCTTTTGCAATCGGAAGCGGTCTTATCGACTTTGAAAGGAGCGTTAACGATGTTAAGTGAACTGATGTTTCGCCGGTTTTTGTTTTAAATACAAAACCTTCAGCGCCGATAATATCGCCTATATCCATAAGTTTAAAAGCATCATACGAATCGCCAATTTCATCTTTCCGTAAATAAACCTGTATTTTCCCTTTCATATCCATAATATGTGCAAATGAAGCTTTCCCCATCCTTCTGATTGCCATTATTCGTCCGGCAATTTTTACTATGCGTTTTTCTTCAGCATCTTCCTTAAAATTTATTTTTATATCTTCAGAATCGGAATTTACATCAAAAGAATATGCATAAGGTTCAAAACCTTTTGCTCTTAATTCATTTACTTCATCAAGTCTTCTTTTTATTAATACATTTAAATCTTCATTTTGATTATTTTCCACTATTCCTCCGAAAGTTTTCTTTTAAAGTTTGCAAGGCGCAAACATACTAAATCTTGAATATTATCTGCTAATTTATACGGCACATTAAAATTATTTACGATGAATGAAAAACTTAGCAACTCACCAGCGCCAGTGAACACATACCCTGAGAGACTGCGCGCTGAACCGAGATAACCGGTTTTTCCGCGAACATTATTTTCTGCACGTGTGCCTTTCATTCTTGTACCGATAGTACCGTCAATACCGGCAATTGGAAGTGTATTGTAAAACGGAATAAACTCTTTACTTTTATACATGTAATTTAAAAGTGTAACAATTTGACGCGGTGTAACAAGATTTAATCTCGACAATCCGCTGCCGTCAACCATCATCATTCTGTCGGGGTTTATACCCATTTCTTCAAAAACTATGTTTGCGGCTTTTACCCCGTTTTCAATAGAGCCAAATCTTTCCTTCTCCAAACCGATAGTTTTTAACAACTGTTCGGCAAAAAAATTCTGACTGTTTTTGTTTATTACCTTTACAATTTCTTTTAACGGAACTGAGTATTGAGTAAAAAGTTTTGAAAGTTTTTTATAGTCAAGCGGTTTTGTCATATCATCAATATCTATGGGATACCCCGTAACTTTGATACCCCGTTCGTTTAGAACTTCCTGTAAAACAACCATTGCATATTGAGTAGGGTTGTTAACCGTAACAAATATTTTTATCGAATCTTTTAAGTTGATTGATCCGAAAACGGTTATTACGTTCGTACCGCGTTCGCGATAAACATCAACATTTGTAACTGAATCACCGTCAACCACATTTACTTTGTTTAGTATTACGGCGTACTTTGATTCAGGTTTAAATGATATTAACGGTTGTCTTGTTTTTTTATTTGCTTTGACAACAATATCAATACAATTATCATTAAACGATATTGCGCTGCTCTGAGCTGAAAACCAGTAGCTTTCATAATCCCATGACCAGCCCGCGCCCAAACCCTGGTCATCAAATTCATTATCGTCCCCAATTAGATTACCATCAATTTCGTCTATTCCAACTTCAAGCAGTGAATCAGCCCAATTGTTAAAAACCTTTAACATATCATCTTTATAAAAGCGCCCGGATATTGTAGGATCACCGCGTCCTTGTACAATCAAATCACCACGCAAAATTGAGCCATCGATGGTACCGCGAGAATATATGTTTGTTTTAAATTTATAGTCACCCCCTAACAAAATTAAACCTGCTGCCGTTGTAAATAATTTTAAATTGGAAGCGGGCATAAAAAGTTTATCATCATTCCGTTTGTAAAAATATTCGCCGGTTTCCAACGATTGAATAATAACACCCCACTCGGCATTACTAAAATTCGGGTCGTTAAATATATCTTCCAGCTGCGATCTTAGTTCAGGCAAAGTGGAATAACTAAATCTCGGTAGCGAATCTTTTTTTACAACGTCCTGTCCGGAAATTGTACTAAAAAAAATTAAAACAAAAACTATAAAATATTTATTTGCCATATTTCTTTTTAATGCTATTAATCTCATCCAAACTCATCGGTCTATACGTTCCGATGGGAATATCTGCCTCAACCCCGGCGTAACTTTTTCTATTAAGCGATATAACGGTATACCCAAGAGCTCCGAACATATTTTTTACGAAATGGTTGCGTCCCTCAAGCCCCACAACTTCTACGAATGAAAAATCTTTTGCTTTTGGAAATGTAACCTTTTCAAATCTTCCACGGACACTGTTTATAAATACTCCTTTTAATAGAGTTGCTTTGTCCTGCTCCTGGAGCGCCCTGTCCAATTTCACTTCGTAAAGACGGGGGATTTTATTTTTAGGGTGCGTTAAAAAATAAGAGAAGTCACCATCATTTGTTAAAAACAATACCCCTGTCGTGTTGTAATCCAATCTGCCTACAGGGTAAACTTTTTCTTTTGAGTTTATATAGTCGAGTACAGTCCTTCTGTTTTTTTCATCCGCGGTCGTGGTTACTGCGCCTCTCGGTTTATTCATTAAATAATAGATATGACGTTTCGGTTTTATTATTTCACCGTCAAGATCAACAACGTCTTTATCAGGGTCAACTGTAAAAGCAAGTTCAATAATTGTTTTATTATTGACAGTTACTCTCCCTTCAAGTATATATTCTTCAGCTTTTCTTCTGGAGGCAGCACCGCTATCGGCAAGGTATTTATTCAGACGTATTGTCATTTGCTTCTCCGGGCTTCAATTCACTCTCCAAGGTTTCTTCAATTAAATTCATCATTATCTTTTTCTTTTGTTCAATAAAATCTTCATCCTGCATTATTTCTTCAATTTCTCTCGGTTTAGGTAAATCGCTAATTTTGTTTAAGCCGAAATATTTTAAAAAATCGTCTGTAGTGTTGTACAATAATGGTCTGCCAATAGTCTCTGCGCGTCCGCTAATTGTGATTAGCTGTTTTTCGAGCAAAGTATTTAATATATAATCGGAGTTTACTCCTCTTATTGTTTCAAGTTCCGGTTTTGTTATAGGCTGCTTATATGCAATTATTGCAAGGGTTTCTAAGGCAGCCTGGCTGAGTCTACGTTTACTTTTTTCAGATGAAAGGTACCCTACATATTTTGCAAATTCGGGTCGTGTGGCATATAAAAAACCGTTCGCCAACTTGATGATTCTATATGAAACATTATTATTGTCGTATGAAGAGTTTAATTCATCAACACATTTTTCAATCTCATCAGCATTAATCTGAATATCTTCGCCGTCTATTCCTTTTATTGCTTTTGCTAAATCAGCCGCGTGTATCGGCTCATCCGAAGCAAAAATTAAAGCGCTAATTACCGAGTTATATGTTTTGTCCATTATCTAATTTTATTAAAACGAAATCGTTAAAGTCATCTGATTCTTCAATTGCAATTATCTGCATTTTAGCAAGTTCAAGAAGTGCAATAAAAGTTACTATTATTTTAATTTTGTCTTGCATTGAGTGCACAAGAGTTAAAAAATGAAGGCGTTTATTTTCGTTTAACAATTTTGTTATGTACTCAATCTGTTCATCAATAGAAACGTTTATTTTTTTTATTTCGTGAACAACCGGTGTTTTTATTCCTTCCAAAACTTTTTTAAATGCTTTTGCAAGATCGAATATCGAAACATTTTTTAACAGTATTTCGAATTCAGGCGGAGCTTCTGCCGTGTCTTCGGAATAATTTCCCCGATAATTTATTTTTCTTTGGGATGACTCAAAGAACGAAAGCTCTTCCGACATCTCTTTGTAGCGTTTATACTCAAGCAAAGCCTGTACAAGTTCGGCACGCGGGTCAATCTCCGCCCCTTTGTCGTCAACATCCCGGGGGAGAAGCAACCTAACTTTTATGTGCATCAGGGTTGATGCCATTAAAATAAAATCACCCGCAATTTCAAGGTCGAGCATTTTTATAAGATTCACGTACTCTAAAAACTCTTTTGTTATTTTAGATATCGGAATATCGTAAATATTAAGCTCATCTCTTTTTATAAAAAACAGTAGAAGGTCAAGCGGACCTTCAAACTGATCTAATTTTATCTTATACAATCCTATCCGATCTTCATTTTTTCTCTAACTTCTTCCATTGTGGTTTTTGCAGCCACACGCGCACGTTCTTCACCATCGAAAAGAATTTGTTTAACCTCTTCCGGATGTGCTTCGTAATAATGTCTTTTTGCTCTGATTGGTTCAATAAACTGAGAAATTTTTGCTGAACAATTCATTTTACAATCAAAACAGCCAAGCGCTCCGGAACGGCAGCCGGCTTCAATCTCAGGTACTTCCGCCTCATTAAATTTTTTATGATATGAAAATACAAGACAAATTTCAGGATGCCCGCCATCGCCTTTTCTAATTTTTTCCGGATCAGTAACTGCTTTTTTCATTCTTGACTTAACTGTATCAGGATCGTCGGACAACAATATTGTATTGCCAAGCGATTTACTCATTTTGGCGTTGCCGTCTAAGCCAGCAAGTCTTGCAAATTTTGTCAACAACGGTTCAGGTTCCGGGAATACTTCTCCATACTGATTGTTAAACCTTCGTGCAATTTCACGCGATATCTCAATATGAGGAACCTGGTCTTCTCCTACCGGTACGGCGTTACCCTTATAGAGTAAAATATCGGCAGTTTGTAGTACCGGGTAACCGAGGTGACCATAAATAATGTTATCAATATTTAAATCTCTTGCCTGTTCTTTAACTGTAGGGTTTCGTTCTAACCTGTTAACCGTAACAAGCATCGAAAATATAAGATGAAGTTCGGTATGCTCTTTTATTTTTGATTGCCGGAACATAGGACTTTTAACAGGATCCAATCCTGCGGCGAGCCAATCAATCAGCATCTCTATTGAATTGACATATATATCATCGGTGTTTAAACTTGTGGTTAAAACATGGTAATCAGCTATTAAATGAAAATTTTCATATTGATTTTGAAGTTGTACCCAATTTTCCAATGCTCCAACGTAATGACCGATGTGTAATTTGCCTGTCGGTCGCATTCCGCTTAAAATTCTCTTTTTTATCATTTTACTCTAATAGTTTATGAATTTTTACGGGGAAAGATAATAATTATGTGTTTAATAATCTTGTTATAAAAATGACGGGACGATTATCTTTTTTGAATAATTTTTACTTATGACAAATATAAGTAAGGTTTCCACTTCTCATCTAACTTACCAACAACATTTTTAATAAACATTATGTGGCTTGGTTTAAATGGTTTAAACAGCAGATGCATGTTAACATCTTTTGGTAAACTATCACCTTTTCTGTTATTACAAACTGTACATGCCGTTACAAGATTTTCCCATATATCGGTTCCTCCCCGCGCGCGGGGTATAACATGATCGATAGTGAGGGGCAAATCACTTCTTCCGCAGTAAGCACATTTGTAAGAATCGCGCCGCAAAATATTTTTTCGGGTTAACACAACTTTTTTATAAGGCACGTTTATATACCGGGTAAGGCGTATTATACTTGGCCACGGATAAGCGGAAGCAATTGTCCTTAGTTTTTTTCTATCATCATTAAGAACAGATTCTGCTTTTCCGAGGAAAATTAAAATGATTGCTTTTTTTATGTTACAAACGGTGAGAGGCTCATAACTCTGGTTGAGTATGAGTACTTTGGCATTTAATTTACCGTTTACCCGTTTCGAATGTTCGAAGACTTACCTCCAAAGCTTTTACGATCTTGTATAATAAAATAAATTCTAAAAAATAGTCTAAATATTAAAAGCAAAATGCTGAACCCGAGAATATAAATGAACCAACCAACGGGAACCGATTTTGTTAACATCAAAATAAGAAACACGAAAACTATTCCTATTGAAATGTATGTTAATAATTCGAAAGTTTTTTTATCCAAATTCAAACTCTGCAGCCGTAATGCTTATTACAAAATATTTATTAATGCAAATATAGTTATTTGGTTAAGTAGTTTCCAACAATAATAGCGGCAGGTTATAGATTTTGACTATCCCCATTTTTGTAAATTATCGCCACACAGGTAACGTAATCCCGCGAGTGACTAATTGATATTTTTAAACTTTTATCGCTCCCCAAAAATTCTTTAAGTTTATCTTTAGATTTTACGACAGGAAGACCGGTGGGCTCGTTATAAATTTCAATATCCTGCCACCCTATGTTTGGCTGCCAGCTCGATGCGATAGCTTTGTAAACAGCTTCCTTGGCGGCAAAACGTGCGGCAAAATGTTGATATTTGTTTGCTTTACCCGAGCAGTATTCAATTTCTCCCTGTGTATATATTTTTTCTAAAAATCGAATTCCGAGTCTTTCGACACTTTCTTTTATTCGTTCTATTTCAATAATATCAATTCCGAGACCTAATACCATTTAAAAACCTTTTGCCAAACCATCCCCGCGGGGATCGGATGCTCCATAAATAAAACCTTTTACTTCATTAATCATAATACCTTCAACCCTGCCCAGATGTTCAGGATTTCCTATATTTTGTCCTCTCGAAATAAGATTGGAAGAAACATCGGTACACAATCCGAATGGTTCATAGTTAATTTCATCCGGTAACCATTGATGATGAATTCTCGGCATATCTATAGCTTGTTTTATGTCCATGTTAAAATCAATTACGTTAAGAATTACTTGCAGCACAACAGTAATAATTGTTGAACCTCCGGGCGAACCAACAATAATAAATGGCTTCCCGTTTTTTAAAACTATTGTCGGTGTCATCGAACTAAGCATCCTTTTCCCAGGTTGAATTGAGTTTGCTTCACCTCCCAATAATCCGAACTGATTAGGAGTGTTAGGTTTTGCCGAAAAATCATCCATCTCGTTATTCAAGAAAAATCCCGCCCCCTCAACAACAACTTTAGAACCGAAACTCGAGTTTATAGTTGTGGTTGTACTTACTGCATTGCCGAATTTATCGCAAACGGAATAATGAGTTGTTTCGTTGCTCTCAATAAACTGATCCGGATTGCCGTGATTTATATTTTTAGAAGGGGCGGCTTTGTCACTTATTTCAGATGAAATTTGCTTTGCGTATTCTTTTGAGAGTAAAAACTTTTTGGGGACAGGATAAAAATCTTCATCTCCAAGATGAAATGTGCGGTCGGCGTAAGCGTACTTCATTGCCTCGGCGAGCGTATGGATATACCGGCTGCTCCCCCACTCATTTTTTTTGAAGTTAAAATTTTCAAGTATATTCAGCAGTTCAATTAAAGCAATACCTCCGGAACTCGGCGGGCCCATAGAAATAATTTCAAAACCTCTATATGTTCCTTTTACCGGCTCTCTTTCTTTGGGTTGATAACTTTCAAGATCATTTAACGTAATATAACCGCCTGATTTATTCATCTGTTTAACTATAAGCCCGGCAACATCACCTTTATAAAAACCATCTCTCCCATTTTCTTTTATCTGTTTTAATGTTTTTGCCAAGTCGGGTTGTTTAAATATTTCACCCTCTCTGAAGTCAGTACCGTTTTTTGTAAAAGTTTTTTTTGTTGATTCAAAGTTATTAAAATGTTTTTTATTCCAATTGAATGATTCGGCAAGATTTTCGTTTAATGCAAAACCATCATCGGCAAGATTTATTGCGGGCTTAATAACATCCGACAATTTCATCGTCCCATATTTTTTCAACGCAAAAAGTAAACCCGCAACGCTTCCAGGTACGCCTGAGGAAGTTTCACCAAGTTGACTTAATACCGGCATGTAATTTCCGGAAGAATCGAGATACATTTCTTTAAATGCACAAATCGGAGCTTTCTCGCGGTAATCGATTGAAACATCTCTTCCTTCGGCGAGATGAATTACCATAAATCCACCTCCGCCTATATTGCCTGCCGCCGGGTATGTTACGGCGAGAGCAAATCCCACTGCCACGGCTGCATCTATTGCGTTTCCACCTCTTTGTAAAATTTGAACACCGACTTTTGTTGCAAGATCACTTGCAGAAACAACCATACCGTTTTTTGCTTTAACCGGCTCATCGGAAGCGGCATTTAAAGTTAAAGCAAAAAAGCAGAATAATAGGAAATAAACAAAAACACTTTTAGAAGATTTTAACGTCAACTTTTACACCGTCTTCCGATATTTGTTGTAAAATTATTTTTGTTAATTCGCTTAATCGTTTTATAGATGCTTTTAAATCCGTAACCATTTCATCATCGTACATAAATTTACCAAGCGCGTTCTGTTGATTTTTTATTTCATCCGAAAAGTTGTTTGCTTTTGTAAGAAGCGAATCGGTTTTCCGAGCAATTGTTCTTAAATCTTTTATTGATCCTGAAATGTCATTCTTGTTATTTCTCATAAAAGATTTAAACTCATCTGTAAGCTCAACACTATTTTGAGTGAGTTGCTTTAAGCTCAATCTGTTTTCATCTATCATACTATTAAGTTTGGAACTAACAACACTTAAATTAGACATAGAAGTTTTTATGTTGTTCGAAAGTTCTTCATCGGTTAAATATTTATTAATTGAAGAGAGAGTAATTCGTAAATCTTTTAACGATTGGACTAAATCATTTTGCATTGAGCCAACCATCGACATTACGCTTGGTATGTCTGCATTAAAAACACCAACCTGGGTTTTGTTATAATCTATAGGCTCGGAAGCAATACCGGGGACTATCTCAACCTTTTTACCCCCCATTAAATCGAGCATATATATTGCAAAAAATGCATCCTTCTGCAACTGAACATCCGGTTCGAGCGATAATTTTACGATTACATTATTACCATCAACATAAAAATCTTCTACAGATCCTTTACGCACTCCGTTTACAGTTACCTGGTCGCCCACTTCTAAACCAGCCACATTAGCAAACTTTACATTTAAAACTTTTTCGTTTGAACCGAGACTAAAACTTTTTGCCCAGCTTAGAATCCAGATAAACACTACAACCCCAACCACTACGGTTATGCCTACTTTTATTTCGCTTTTTCTTTGGTCTTTCATTCGGGTAATCTATCACGTAACATTTTTTTAATTTTTAAATATTCCAATTCGGTAATTATACTGTCTCGTTCGGCAGCACGCAGGGAATCGGCAACAAAGGAGAAGTCTTTATTTCCTATTTCGTTACTTTTTTCAAGTTTTCTATTTAAGTAAAAACGCAATTCTGCCAATAATGAATCCCTTGCGGGGGATTGTTGCACTAATTTTAATTCATCTTCAATAGAGTCCATTGCAATATTGACTGCAATTTTTTTACCGGGGTTTACAACCCAATCCTTCCAGTGAGTTTTTACAAGGTAAATTGCAACAGCAGTTATAATAGTTAAAATAATAATCGATTTTACAAAACAGCCACTTTTCATTTTTCAAACTCTTGCTTCGGCACATTTTCAATTAAAACTTTTTTTATACGTTTATTAATAATTTCTTTTACTACAAATCTATAATTTTCCAGCTTTAATGTATAACCTTCTTTTGGAATATTCCCTGCAAAATTTAGTATCAAACCGCCGAGTGTGTCAAAATCATCATTCTCATTTTTAATGTTAGATTTTAAATGGTCGTTTAGTTCATCAATTGAAATTTTTCCTAGCGCCATAAAAGTATTATCATCCAAAATTACAAAGTTGCTCTCTTCTTTGTCGTACTCGTCTCTAATTTCGCCTATAATTTCTTCTATTACATCTTCGAGGGTAATTAAACCGGATGTTCCGCCGTATTCGTCAACAACAATAGCCATATGCATCTTTTTTTCCAAAAACTCCTGCATTAAATCATTAATCATTTTAGCTTCAGGAACAAATAAGGCTTTTCGTGCAATATTATTGAATGATAACGTGAGCTTTTTTGCCGGTTCATTTAAATACTTCAGAAGATCCTTAGCGTAAAGAATACCGACAATATCATCAAGATTATTTTTGTACAATGGAATGCGGCTATGCCCGGATGATGTAATTACCTTTAATACTTCTTCAAAATCAGTATCAATAGAAATAGCCGTCATATCAACACGTGGTGTCATTACCTCTCTAACAGAAACCGATTGAAAATTTACGATGCTCTGGATTAGTCCGTGCTCTTCTTCTACTATCGTGCCTTTTTCGTGTCCTAATAAAGCAAGGTCATTAATATCGTTAGATGAAATTACGTGCTTAAACTTATCAAGATTTAATTTTGATGAGCTTATCTTTATTAATTCAGTCAAAGTTTCAGCCACGGGGTACAAAACTACACTGAGCCAAAAAAGCGGGAATGCTACTATTTTAGAAAAAGAGAGAGGATTTTTTGAAGCCCAAACTTTCGGTGTAAGTTCGCCGAATAACACAACAAAAATAGTAAGCAAAACTATCTCAATTGTTAATGCGGAATCTTCTGAAATATTATTACTCGCGGCAAACTCTATGGCTATGGACACTGCAATTATGGAAGCGGCTACATTTACAAGCGTGTTGCCGATTAAAATAGTAACTAATAATCTTCTGGGGAATTCAAGAAGTCTTAGAATATACTCCCCCGTAAATGGAAACGAAGCAAGATTATTTTTAATCTTACTCCGGTTCAGAGAAAAAAAGGATATCTCCGAACCGGAGAAGAAAGCAGATAAAACGAATAATAAACCTAAAATTAATATTTTAGATTGCCAGCCTGCATCCAAAAAATGTAATAAACCTCAATTGTGAAAAAAAACTGCTAGAAAGGAAGATCGTCGTTTTCTTCAACATTCATATTGGGTTCGCTTACGCTGCTATTAGTTTCTTCTGCCGAATATGATTGATGTGCCCCATCACCCGCTGCATCCAGCGGGATAAGTTTCTCAAGAACAACATCTACACCGAAACGTTTAATCCCCTCCTTGTCAGTGTAGTCATTCTTTTTAATTCTACCTTCAACATAGACTTTTTTACCTTTTTTAAGGTTGTCCTTATAATAATCGGATAAATTGAACCCAACAATTCTATGCCAGGTTGTTTCTTTTACCCAATTACCGTCTTTTCCCTTGTAACTAAACGTAGTAGCTACCGAGAAAGTAGTAATCGAAAGATTCTCCTGTGTGAATCTTGTTTCGGCGTCTTGTCCCAGGTTGCCGATCAGCATTATACGATTTAGCGAAAATGCCATTGAATGAAACCTCTCATAATTATTAATAATTTAGTGAACAAATTCAATTTAATAATTAAATAATTTAAATTCCATAAAAGTCGCTAAATTTTTTAAAATCAAAACTTCTTACAATATTTAGGATATTTTTATTTATTTACCGTAACTATCCATGCGTCCGAATATTTTTTTGTTTTCCAAATTTCGTTTCGGACTTTTTCCGCGTCTGCCCTGGTAGTATATATTGGCGTAAGCTGAATTACAAACAAATTTACGTTATCACTGTAATTTATACTCATCTCTTTTTTTAAGTCATTTTTTGCATCAGCCTCAAATTGCTCGGCTCTTTCTCTTGTAGTAAAAGCGCCGATTTGAACAACATAATATGTTACATTTAAATCAGGATAACTTATCGTGGGTTCTTTAATCTGCAATGTAGTATCCGCAGGGATTTCATCAAATACGTATAAGTCATCTTTATTTTCAACCGTTTGTTCCGATGATGAGCATGCTGCAAAAGTTAAAATTAAACCGACGATTAATAAATATAATAATTCCCTCATCGGGTTCCTCTAAAAATTGTTTATAAAATTTTATGTTATAAATTTAAGAAGAAAAGACTGAAGAAGAAAAACTTATAAAAAAGGGATGGTCGCCCATCCCTTAAAACAGGAATTAATATAATAAGTGGTCAAATGTGTGGGGTTCGAAGTATGGTAAAATACCACTGTTGATAACCATACTTTTGGATAAGCCCAAACTACCTGGAATTAAAGATACATCAACAAGTGAATAACTTGAACCAAATGCAGAGTTAATTGCTTTCAAAAATTCATTTGCAATAATTGCCTGCCCCTGGCTTGTAGGATGAACTCCATCAAGACTAAACAAACCGCCGGTTATGTAAGTAGTAAAAAACGGAATACCATTAAATACTGTACCGCCAGTGAAATCATGTTGTCTTAGATTGTTAAAAAAACTGTTGATATCTACTAAAGCAAATTGCCCCGGATATTTTGCAACAGCGCCGGCTATAACACCATTAAAAGCTGTCGTTGTTGTTTGCGCAGTAGTAATCTCAGATACATCGAGCATTAAAGCATCCGGCCAAGGATTTTGCGGGTGGAGACCAAATGGTTTAGTTGTATCTATTCCGGCGGGTAAACCGGGGTAATGGTTATCGCGATAAAACTTACCGGTTGGTTGCCCAACTAAACCAGCATATGAACTACCCACTAATGTTACTAACAGATCACCTTTTAATAAAGAGAGAGAGTCAGCAACACCCGAAGCGACTGTTTCACCATGTTTTTGATAAAACAAACCAGGGGCGCCCAATAATTTTATGGATGCCCAGGGAATTGCATGTGCCATACCTGGTCCTACTGTAGTGAAGAAAGGTATTGCAGTAACATTAGGTATATTTGCAAGAGCCACTTTTGCACCGAGAGTTGCAAGTGTATCAGCAAGCTGCGAATATAAAAATGTGAATTGAGGAACCGAAGTAGGTGCACTCGGTGAAAATCCACCGCTTGTAGCATATCCAAGTATATCGTTGTTACCAATCCATGTAGTAACAAATGTTGGATTTAATGCTTTTGCCTGTGTAAACTGTGTTCCCTGTCCTCTTAAAACGATATCAAAAAATACATTTGGCTGCCTTGTGGCTGGATTACCAAATACGTAAGAAGCGCAAGTTGTAGAACTTGTGGCATTCAGTACATCGTATAAAAGTGCTCCTGGTATTCCAAGGTTATTGTAAGGTGAAGGGTATGTTGTATTTTCAGGTGTTCCGGTACTTCCATCGTAAGCTATAACAACAACTCCTTTGGCTACATCAAGTGATTGAATTTTCATCCTGCCGCCTATACCGGGGTCAGAAATAAAAGGTATGGCAAAGGTGGCTCCTGTTTTCTGCGATATTAAATTACCAAAACCAAAAAGTTGAGCGCTACGGTATAATGCGCTCGACTGGTAACCGGCTGTTAGGCTGTTTCCAATCGTAACAAACCGTGTAAAATCTGCTGATCCGCTTTTGGGATTCGGTGCGCTGGGAGCGGTTAGTTCAGTCCGATCCTGGCAACCAGTTACAAGCAGCGCAGCAAAAGCAATTGTAAATATAATTTTAATAAATTTTTTCATTTGTAAATTTCCTCTCAGTAATTAAAAACCATATGAAAAGCTGACTGCTAAAAGACTTGCCGAGGAATTGTATGTACCGTTAAACGGTGAATTTCCGGCAGTGTATGTTTCTTTCGAATTATCAACTGTCAACTGGCTTGCTCTTATGAACAGGTATGATAAAGCAATACCGAAATTATCGGTAAGTTTATAATCTAAACCAAGAGTAAAACCTAAACGGTTGGCATCCGGTAATGAAGGGCTAAGATATTCCGGTTCAACAGGCATTTTATCATAATAAATACCAGCCAGTGCAGATAATGAATTTGTAACTTTATATTCACCACCCAAGCGAACTATCCAACTATTTTTATAATTTCGCGGTGAGGCAAGGTCGGTAAAATTCGGATCAACAAAATCAACTTTTAAAGTATCATAACTTTTCCATCCGATGTATTGGAAATCGGCGCTGATGTTTAGAGCTTCGGTAAATTGGTAAGCGATACCAACAGCAAGATTCATCGGAGTGGTTAGTTTTGCTTTTACGTCGCCGTTGGGCAGTTGCGAAGCCAATTGAGGGGCGCCTGTGGTTTTTGCTGTTCCTGTAAAATTATATTCAATTTCGCTATGGAATGAGGCACCGATAGAAAATTTTGGTGTAGGTTTGTAAAGAACGCCAAAATTGTAACCGAAAGCTCCGTTATCGTCTCCATTAAGTTCAACAAAAGCATCACCGGTAAAAGGTGTTTGCGACGTCTTTTGTGTGATAGTTACATTAGCAAAACTATAAACAAAACCAGCGCTGACAGCAAGGTTAGGTAAAAGATTGTACGCAAGGACAGGTGAAAGTGTAAATGTCATAAGTTCCGTTTCAACGGCAAGGTATTTCCCAATCCAATTATCATCCCATTTTGTACCGAGCCCAAAGGGGGTCGTAAAACCAAGTCCTACGGCTAAATCTTCATTTACACTGTAAGAACCAAAAAAATGTACGGGTGTGAATACTTTTTTCTCTAAATTGTATTCGGTAATAGCGGGTGCTACACCTCTAAAAGATGCTGCGGGGGCAATAAGTGTTGTACCAAATAAAAAATTGGCACCTTTCAACTGTGTGAGTCCTGCACCGTTATAATAAATGGCACTAGGATCATTAGCGACAGCGGTAAAAGCATTACCTCTGCCCATAGCCTTTGCTCCATGTTCATTAATCTGGAAACCGCCGGCAAATAATTCGGCAAAAGCCAACAATACAATTAATGTAATGGTTATTTTTGACTTCAAGCTACCTCCTAAGGATTAAATAAAATAAAATAACCTGCTCATCCTGATACTTTTCAAAATGACTCGGGCAATGTTAACAATTCGTTTTCATATAATCAATAATGAATCAAAATGAAATAAAATCATTTTTCTACTTAAGATTTTTTTTTTTTGATAATTATTATTACGCATTATCACAGAAGTACAATCCGGCAAATGGAATTAGTTGCAAAGAATTATTCTATTAAAAGTAGCTTTGCGTTTTTATCTACCGCTGCGCCTTCTTTTACATAAACTTCTTTTACAATACCGTTAGTTGTAGCCCGCAAATCGTTTTCCATTTTCATCGCCTCAAGAATAATAATGGAATCGCCCGGCTCAACCTTATCCCCTACTTGTTTTTTTATTTTTAATATCATTCCCGGCATCGGGGCTTTAAGTTCTGTTTTATGATGAAGAATTTGCTGCTGCTCAATAATCTTTGAAGCTCGCTCCTGTAGAGTAGTTCTGACAATTGTCTCAAAGACCGAACCGTTTAAAGAAACAGCAAAATTGTCGCCGTTTAACTTTTCTGCATTTAACTCGTAAAATTTATTGTCTATTTTCAGTAAATAATTTGCGCCCCCTGTGTGATGTAATTCGTAGCTTAACTTATTTTCGTCAAGCATTAGAGATACTTCATCAATAATTTTTATGTTTTTTTTGCTTCCATTAATAGTTACCACAAACTCATTCATACAACTGCTCCTCCCATCGGTTGCTCTTTCCGTTTAACAATTTATAAGTTGCAGATGATTTTTTTTGATTTTTTAGAAGTGCCGATACAATTGCCGCCACATCTTCACCTTCGTTTAAAAGTTCATCAGTGGATTTATTGAGGAGTTGTTCTATCTGTTTATCTATATAAGTAATATCAAAATTACCAGAAGTAAAAGAAATGCTTGCAATAACTTTTTTTAGAAAATGAATATTTGTAATAACACCGGAGATGTGGTACTCATCCAGAGCCCGTAATGTACGGTTAATAGCAGATTGCCTGTCGGGCGCCCATAAAATTAGTTTCGCAATTAAAGGGTCGTAGAACATGCTTATTTCAGATCCTCGTTTAAATCCGGAATCAAGCCTAACTCCAGGCCCTGACGGAGCAGAATATTCACTCAACACCCCTGTTGAAGGCATAAAATTATTTTCAGCATCTTCGGCATAAATTCTGCATTCAATAGAATGACCGTTTATTTTTATATCTTTTTGTTCGAATGAAATTTTATTGCCGGCGGCTATTGATATTTGTTCTTTTACAAAATCGAGCCCTGAAATATGTTCCGAAACCGGATGTTCAACCTGTAGACGGGTATTCATTTCCAAAAAATAAAATTCTTTATTTTTATCCATTAAAAATTCAATTGTACCGGCATTATAATAATTGCACGCCTTTGCTGCATTTATGGCTGCGTCCGTCAGTTTTATACGTGTCTTTTCATCAACAAAAAACGAAGGAGCTTCTTCAATTATTTTCTGATGCCGCCTTTGTATCGAGCATTCCCGTTCAAATACGTGCCTGTAGTTGCCAAACTTGTCGGCAATAATCTGAACTTCGATATGCTTCGGGTTTTCAATATATTTTTCAATATACACTTCATCATTTGCAAAAGATTTTAGCGCTTCCCTTTTTGTAGCTTCAAATGCCGATGCAAATTCTTTGGCTTCCGATATTTTTCGCATTCCTTTTCCGCCGCCTCCGGCTGAAGCTTTAAGAAGAACAGGATACCCGATTTCTTCGGCTATCTTTAAACCTTCTGTACTGTTTTCAATTGGAGACGTTGTGCCCGGAACAATCGGCACGTTGTTCTGTTTCATCAGCTGACGGGCGGCGGTTTTGCTCCCCATCATCAAAACAGATTTTGAGGAGGGACCTATATATGTTATTCCTGCCTGTTCAACTTCGTTTATAAAGTCAGCATTTTCCGAAAAAAATCCGTAACCCGGATGAATTGCATCCGCACCTATTTTATTTGCAAGCTTTATAATTTTGTCTTTGTTAAGGTAAGAATCTGATGATTGAGCCGAGCCTATTAAATAAGCTTCATCAGCCAGAAGTGTGTGCATCGTGGTTATATCAGCTTCTGAATAAATTGCAGCGGAAGTAATTCCGAGTTCTTTACATGCACGGATTATTCTAACTGCAATCTCACCGCGATTGGCAATTAAAATTTTATTAAACAAATGCACTCCTTATTTTAATTCGGCAATAGTAATTCCATCTCCACCGAGTTCAATTGGTGCGAAGTAGAAATTTTTAACTTTGTCGTGACTTTTAAGAATATCTTTCACAGTCTTTTTTAAAGCGCCTGTTCCTTTACCGTGTAGAATTTCTACACGTTCAACGCCCGAAGAATAAGATTCATCTAAAAAACGAATTACTTCAAACTCGGCTGCATCAGGTCTTTCTCCTCGTATATCGAGTCGCAGTTGCGGATTAAATGAGGAAACCTGATGATAACCGCCAGAAGTCTCAGCTTTTTCTTTTGACCTTTTTGCGGGAACAAGTTCGCTTAACGAAGCCGTCATACGAAGTGAACCGACCTTAAGCAGCGCTTTCTGTTTATCTTCGATAATGGCTTCAATTACTCCGGTAGTATTTGTGTCTTTTATGCACACAAAATCACCGGCGGCAAAGTTAGGAATTTCTTTATTTAAAACAACATCTTCTTTAAAAAGATTTTTATGTTCATCTTTTAATGTTTTTATTATTTTGTGCGAGTTTTTTATCACTTCACGCTGCGCATTTGTTTCTTTTAATTCTTTTATTACCTGTTCAACTTTTTTATTAACCCCTTGCAGATATGTTTCAGCTTCGTGTTTTGTTTTTCTTAGAATCTCTTTTTTTTAAATTTCGAGTTTATCCAATTTTTGTTTGTAAAGATTTGTTAACCCGGCAAGTCTTACGTTTTCAATTTCTGCTTTACGGAATTTATCTTCCGCAAGTTTACTTTTATACTCAATCTCAACAAGAAATTTCTCAAGTTCATGTTTATCGGCTTCAAGATGATTTTTTGCCAGATCCAAAAAGTCCTCTTCAAATCCAATTCGTTTTGCTATTTCAAATGCATAACTGCTGCCGGGTATGCCCTGTTTAAATTTATATGTCGGTTTCAAGTTCTCGTGGTCAAACTCCATCGCGGCATTTTCAAAACCGGTTTCTTCATTCGCTATTAGTTTTAAGTTACCGTGATGTGTGGTAGCAAAAACTGTTGCACCGTTGATACGAAGTGACAGCAAAACGGCAGCAGCAAGCGCTGAACCTTCGGCTGGATCGGTTCCTGTTCCAATTTCATCAAGCAAGACTAATGAATCCTGATCAGATTCGGAAAGAATATTTTTAATATTTGAAAGATGAGAACTGAATGTAGATAAATCATCTTCAATCGACTGCTCGTCACCGATATCGAGTAATATTTTATCAAATAATCGGAAGTTAGAATCCGGACTTGCCGGGATATGAAAACCGCATTTAATCATTAGCGCAAGTAACCCTATGGTTTTCAATACTACAGTTTTACCACCCGCATTCGGACCTGTAATAATTACAATTTTGTTTTTATCAATTACTGAATTTAAAGGAATAGTACCTTCCCTGCCGTATTTTTTTAACAGTATCGGATGTTTTGCATCGGAAATATAAAACGGTTTTGATTCGTCGATTGATGGGTACTCACCTATTATTTCAATTGAGTATTTTGCTGCGGCAAAAATTTCATCGATAGTGCCAATTGTGTCTAACGAATTTCTTAACTCAAAACTGACACTCCCTATTTTTTTCGTAATTTCTCTTAGTAATCGTTCAATCTCTCTTTTTTCAGCAAACGAGAGTGATACTATCTCATTATTTAATTCCAAAGTCTGTTCTGGTTCAATATATACGGTCTGCCCGGTTGCAGATTCAGAATGGATAAAACCACGAAGGTGACGTTTGTGCTCAACTTTTATGGGAATAACTACTCTGCCGTCGCGCAGCGTTAAATAATCTTCTCTAACAATATCACTGTCGGCGAGGCTTTTCATCAGCCTGTTTACAGTTTTAACAAGCTCTTCTTTTTTCCGCCGGATGTCGCGACGAATTTCAGCAAGTTTTGCGCTTGCGCTTTCTTTAACCTCACCGTTTTCATCAATAATATTAGAGATATGATGTTCAAGAATTTTATCGACATAAAGACCAATCGTAAGTGCTTCTAAACCGGGAGCGTTATCTTTATTATTTTTTAGGTATTGAAAAATATTCCGGGAAGTTACAGCAAGACTAAGAACAGATAATATTTTTTTTTCTTCAAGTACTGCGCCTTCAATTCGACTGTTTGCAAGTAATACATCAAGTTCAGGTATAAAATCAATCGGCGGGTAATCATTTTTTATTAAGATATCTTTTGCTTCGCAAACAAGTTTTCCTCTTTGCATCGATTCTTGGGAACTTAAATTTGGAAGTGTTGAAAGTATGTTGTTTTTACCTCTTTCGGTAATGCTGTATTTTGCTATGTATTGGAGTACTTTCGGGAATTCTAATTTTTGTAAAACATGAGGAGAAATCATTTAATGGAATCTTTGTCGTTTATATAATCTTTTATAATCTTTTTTGTCTCCGGTGTATATTTATTTAATAAATTTACGGTCTCCGGAATAAGTGAATACACACTTATATAAAGTATCGATTTTTCTCTTTCCTTTTGATTTGGAACATCAAAAATATTTAAAAGGTAAATTGCAGCGCTTGCAAAAAACAATATTTGTATTGCCCCTACAACTCCACCGACTAATTGATTAACAAAATTATTCACTCTATCGAATGGGTGAACGAGTCGTTTAATTATAGAAGTAATTAAAATAATTGTAATAAAAATAGTTATACCCCCAATAATTCTTGCAAGATAGATTTCGATACCAAATACTCTTTCAATCATTCGGCCTAATTCTGATGCATATAATGAAGCAAGAATAATAGCAGCCGCAAATCCTACTAACCCGATTAGCTTTCTTACAAAACCATCTTTGTATCCTAGTAAAAATCCGATTAACACGGCTACTACAATTAAAATATCAGTTACACTCAATTTCCGCTCAGCAACTTTTCTACTATACTTCTAACAACCTTGCCGTCGGCTTTACCTTTTAGTTGTTTCATAACTTCGGGCATCAGCTTTGGAAAGTCATCCTTTGAAGAGGCTCCGATTTCGCCTGCAATACGTTTTACTTCATTAATTACATCTTCTTCAGAAAGCTGTTTTGGAAGATATTCGCTCAATATTTCCAATTCGCGTTCTTCTTTTTGTGCCAACTCTTCCCTGCCGGCGTTACGAAACTGCTCAATTGAATCTTTACGTTTTTTTGCAGCGGTTGTTAGCATTTTAATTTCGTCGTCAGTGGTTAGCTCCCTTGCCGCACCGCTTTTTTCAAATTCAAGTATCAAAGCCTTTATTGAACGAATTGTTTCCAATTTAAGCTTATCACCCGACTTCATAGCGACTTTTAAATCTTCAATTATTTTTTCTTTTAGTGTCATATTCTTAGCCTATATATTGAAAAAGGCAGGTTGTTAAAAACTAACCTGCCTTACAAATAAATAAATATACTTAACGCTATATTTTTATGTTAGACGAATAATTTATACGCAAACAGTAAGCTTTCCTCAATTCCTGCTGAATGTCGGTAACAAGACCCATGTTGGAGCCTCTATCGATACGCAAAGAAACAATTATCGGAGGTAGTACTTGTCTTTTGGTGTACATGATATTTTGAATTTCTTCTAGTTTAACGATGCTGTCGTTAATCTGAATTCTTTCATCTTTTCCTACCCATAGATAAGATACTAATCTTTTGTCTTCAATTTTTTCGATAGCCTGCGCCTCAGGAAGCTTAAAATCAACAAGGACGTCAACTTCTCTTAAGGTTGTGGTAACCATGAAGAAAAGAAGTAGCATAAATACGATATCCGGCATTGATGCCGTTGGTATTTCCTGTTTAGTGTTGGCTCTTCTTTTTTCAAATTTCATTTAGAATACCTCAATTTATTTTTTAACTAACTCTGGTTCAGCAATAGAAATAATAATAGGAACTTTTTCCTTTAATTCGTCTTGCTGCTCAGGGGTTAAATCATTGAACTTCTTTCCATAAGTTGCTTTAGAATATTCATCTCTAACTTCAAAGTAAGCCAGTTTGATCTGATCTAGAGCCTGTATATAGATATTATAATTTGTTTTTCTGTCGGTTTTCAAAGAAACAATAAGTTTTTTCTTTGCTGGCAAATTTATCTTTGAAATTATCCTTGGTTTAATTGTATTTTTTATTAAACCAACAGCTATCTGATTCCCGTCAAGCAGAACATCACCGTTTTCGTTGATAAGAACTGCAGCCATTCTATCTTTTGAAACTTCAACAGTCGTCGGATCGTCGTTTAACTCCGGAAGAGTCATACCGATGCCGGTGTCAACGTCAATAACCGTAGCAACAAGGAAGAACAACAGCAGTAAGAATGCGATATCCGCCATAGAACTGGTAGGAATCTCGGCCTGCGGTATTTTCTTTTTCTTTATCATTTTTAAACTTTAATTTATTACTTTTTAGTTTTGTATTCATAAAGAGCATCAATAAGTTCTATGGAAGCTTCTTCCATATCACCAACAAGTCTGTCAATTCTTGATACAAAGTAGTTGTAGAACACCTGAAGAATCATAGCTACTACAAGACCAAAAAGTGTTGTTAACAAAGCAACAGAAATACCTTCTGCTACAATTGCTGGAGAAATCTGTGCGGCTTCTTTAATAGCGTCAAACGCTTCAATCATACCTTGTACCGTACCGGTAAAACCAAGCATAGGTGCAATTGTGATGAAGGTAGAAATCCATATAAGACCTCTCTCCAAGAAAGCCATTTCGATACCGCCGTATGCCATAATTGCTTTTTCTGCTGCATCAAGACCTTCATCTGCTCTTAACAAACCAGCATGAAATACGGATGCTACCGGACCGCGGGTATTCCCGCAAACGTCTTTTGCTGCTTCAATTCCGCCCTCGTCTAAGGCTTTTTTAACTTTTACAATAAAAGTTTTTGTGTTTGTACGGGCACGTGTAAGTGTCCATAATCTTTCAAATGAGAAAGCTAAACCAAGAACTAATGATACGAGAATAGGCCACATAAACCCGCCGCCGGCTTCAAATTTTGAAGTTAAGTAGTTTAATGTTCCTTGGCTTTCATTTGTAGCCTGAGCTATTACGTTCGTAATCGTTGAAATAATTGTTGTGAATTCCATTGAGAGTGACCTCCAAATAATTAAAAAATTGACATAAGGAGAGGAAAGCTCCATAATATTCTTAAAAGACTGACGCTACAATAAATAATCTAAAAAACAAAGTCAACAAATAATTTCGTTACGTAAACTAAATTATTATAATAATTTTTCTTATATTCCCGTTAACTTTATGCGCTCTTTTAGAGTTATAGTATTGCCGCTAATAAAATGAAAATTGTTAAACAAACAATGTACTAATTCCCCGACTTCTTCCGGCTTAATCCATCTATCAAAATCAGCTTCTTTCATCCACCCCCGGTTTGCATTGGTATCGATGATGTAAGGCGCTATTGCGTTTGCACTTAACTTAATTTCAACCCCCTCTTTTGCGAGAGTTTTTACTAAATGAATTAGCCCCCCTTTTGAAGCGCCATAAGCTGCTTTATTTTCTTCCGGACTTATTGCTGTATATGCCGACGTAAAACAGATTGAACCCCCGGCGCTGCCTTTTACAATTTTAGCAAAATGTTTTGCAATTAAAAATGAGGAAGAGAGATTTAACTGAATCATTTTTTCCCAATCTTCAAACTCCGTTTCCCATAATTTTTTCCCTCCAAAAAATCCACCGACAGTACTAAAAAGGAAGTACAATTTTTGCTTGTCGGGTAAAATGCTTTCAAATGCTAACTCGACATTTTTTTCATCGGTCAAATCGCCTATTATATGATGGATCACATTTTGAGAATTACTTAAAGGATTGCTTCCGGAACCGAAAAGATGAATTTTATCATAATCCTTGTCCAAAAAAGATTGAGTAACACCTTTTCCTAAAGCTCCGTTTGCGCCAAAAATTAAAATTTCCTTTTTCATCTCACTTGCTCATTAATAAAAATTTTGCGTAAACCGGAAAATGGTCACTGTAACCACCGAGATATCTGCTTCCTCCATAAGTTGGGAAAGGAGTACCCGCATATATTCCAGAGTGTGTTACTAAAAAATCAGGTTTATAAATCGTAAATGAACCACAACTATAACCTTTTGCCATGTTATCGGAAACGATTACCTGATCGAGCATATTCCAATCATCTCTATATTTGTATGAGCCTTCTTCATCATTAAATCTTTGATATGCTAAATTTAAAAGCTGGGGCGCATCAAGTTTTTCCGGAACAATTTCCCCTTCTTTGCAAATGAAAGGTTTCGCATCTAAAGTATTTAGTATGGATGTGTTTCCCGGCTCATCATTAAAATCGCCCATTATTATTATCTTACTTGAAGCGTTTTGAGAGAACAACTCATCAACTTTGTGTTTTAGTACAGACGCGGCGGCAACTCTATTTCTTGATGATTCATCTTCACCCCCACGGCGTGATGGCCAGTGATTTATAAAAAAGTGAACCGTATCATCTTCATTCGTCATTAAAACAATATGAAGTATATTCCGGGTAGGATATTTATCAGGCAGTTCCACCACTAAACCTTCTGATGACAAAAGATCAAATTTATCGTCGTCGAAAATAAAAGAAACATCAATACCTCTTTTGTCGGGTGAATCATTATGCACCACAACATAATTTATGGTGTTTAAAAAACTGTCAACCATCGATTGAACCACATCTTTATTTTCAACTTCGCACATTCCGAGGACATCCGGTCCGTTGCCGTTATTCATGGAAAGAATAACTCTGGACATGTTATGCGATTTTTTATCGAACCGCTCTTGTGTCCATTCTCTTTCGCTTGATTGTAAAAATTCAGCATCGTTTTTTTCGGTGTCATCTACGGTGTCAAAGAAGTTTTCCATGTTCCAGAACGCTACAAAAAGAGTATCATTCGATTTTATCGCGGGTCTGCAACTACTGCCTGCAAAAATAAAAATTAAAAGAAAAAATATTTTCCATTGCTCAAAGCGTTTCATACATTGCTGCTTTCTCTAAGTTTTGGTTCAATAGAATTGTATAAGTTTATGCTTTCTTCAATAATTTTAAAAGCTGCTTCCTTAGGAAGAAACTTTTCTACTACAACGTGTTTATGTTCTAATTTTTTATAATCTTCAAAAAATCTTTTTAATTCAACCACGGTGTGCGGTGGAAGATCGGCTATGTCGTTTATGTGCTGAACGGCCATATCATTTGCCGCAACCGCAATAATTTTATCGTCCTTTTCATCTTCATCAATCATACGCATTACGCCAATTACACGCGATTCTATTATACAAAGCGGGTCAACGTCGATTGAACAAATTACAAGAATATCCAATGGATCTTTATCATCACAATAAGTTCTTGGTATAAAACCATAATTTGCCGGATAATGAACGGATGAATACAAAACACGGTCGAGCCTGAGTAAACCGGTTTTTTTATCTAATTCGTATTTACCTTTTGAGCCTTTAGGAATTTCAATTATACTATTTACTACGTAGGGCGCATCATCTCCGGGAGAAACCATGTGCCATGGGTTATGCGATTTAGCCATCTATACTCCAAATATTTTTTATGCATCGAATAATTGCAAAGATAATTAAATAGTCAACCCTTAAAAACCCAAATTTCTTTTTGAGAGTAAAAAAACTGAT
>CAYJPN010000019.1:0-102902 GCA_964372115.1 uncultured Ignavibacteriaceae bacterium | reverse complement strand
CTAATCACATAAAAATTTCTGTGAAAATATTGTGACCTTTTTAGAGTGAACTCATTTATCAATAGTGCATTTCCACAAACCTTTTGGGAACAAACAAATGGGCCTATAGGTGGAGGTGTCGGACAAATTAAAATGTACAATCATCTTATCGTTGGAATTTCCTCAAAAAAAGTTGTTTTTTCATCCGATGTGGGATCAAGCTGGCTCTCCGGGTCACCAATTCCTTTAGATTCTGGACTTATAAGTTCGATTTTTCTTTTAGGTACCGACACTATTTTAGTTGGTACATCAAGGGGTATTTTTCGATCGACTGATTTTGGAAACAATTGGGAAAAAGAGCCTCCCTTTTTCTATAATTCACTCTCTATAATTAGATATGACTCATTAAATAAGAAAGTATATTTAGTGGATGCTTTTCATTTGTATGTTTCTAATGATTATGGTAAAACATGGAATAATATCAACGGTAATCTTCCTCATAATCAGGTAATGGGATTAGAAATTTTAAATAATGGAATGTTAGTAGTCGTAACATTTCATGATGGTGTTTTTAGATCAAATGATGGCGGAATAAACTGGTTCAGTAGTAACTCTGGTTTACCAGCTTTTCAATACTGGACTAAACTTGCCAAAGCTCCTTCCGGAAAATTGTTTGCATCGATAGATGAAAATAAATTATTCAGCTCAGTTGATGAAGGGATTTCCTGGTCACTTGTGAATGATTCTTTATTTTTTCCCAAATCAATTTTTGCTTTAAATGATAGCACAGTCTACCTTGGGGAAGGACATGAAAAACTAAAATTGTCGAATGATGGTGGAATAAGCTGGCGAATAATTCATGACAATCCTAATAACTCAAACGATTACGTAACAGACATAGTGCGTGTTTCTGATGATACGCTTCTAATTAATTTGGGTTTTGGTGGTTTGTTTTTATCAACTAATGGAGGTGATAATTGGATTCAAAAGGGATTTAATACAGCAAAAGTATTGGAATTAGTCAGTAATAAAAAAGGTTACTTATTTGCTAAAACATACCGGGCGATATACCGCTCTATAAATTCCGGAGAATCATGGGATATTTTAGGTTCCCCTGACTCACCAATATCAGGGAATCATATTTGTTTAAGCGATTCGAACAAGATTTTTATAGTCACTGATTCGTATAAAATTAAATATTCATTAGATAACGGTATTAATTGGAATTATACAAACCCTGACTATCCCAACTATGATTGCAGTGGTTTAGCCATTACTGATAGGGGGACACTTATAACAATGAGTGATCAAGGAAAAAGTTTTCGTAGTACCGATGACGGGCAGTCATGGCAACTATTAAACCAATGGGTTGGAGGATTTGATTGTGTTAGTAAGAACGGGATAACTTATCTCGCTCACACAAACGGGGTTACAATTTCTTATAATGACGGAGTCGACTGGGTTGATCATTTTTTATTTCCTTATCCAATGTGGTTAATTAGTTTTGATGCTAACTCAAGAGGCGAAATTTATTTCGGGACATCTGCAGGATTGTATAAATCTGTCGACTCAGCAAAAACTTTTTTCCCATTAAATACGAATTTTGCTAAACCAATCAATTGTATTAAAGTAGTTGGCGACAACATTCTTTACTGTCTCACCGAAGATGGATTTTTTAAATCTATTAATGATGGGCAAAAATGGCAAAAACTATCTGAAGAAAATGAACCGTGGAATATTGAAAAATTTATTTTGAATAGTGATGGACATTTTTATGCGGCGACGAGTAATTATAGTGTAATAAAAAGCACCCAGTTGATTACTTCAATTCCTAATTATAATTCGACTGAAATTGGTTCCTATAATCTTTTACAGAATTATCCTAATCCTTTTAACCCGAGTACTAAAATCGATTACTTTCTACCCGAATATCAAAAAGTAACGATAGAAATTTTTGATTTGCTCGGGAATAAAATAAAAATCTTGACAGATGATTTTCAAGAAGCCGGGAATCATTCCGTTTCATTTAGCGCAAAAAATATTGCAAGCGGACTTTACTTTTATCGAATCACCGCCGGAAATTTTATTCAGGTAAAAAAAATGGTTCTTCTCAAGTAGTATTGTAGACAATAAATTAGGGTCAGTAGATTTGAGTCAACTAAGTTTATTAGCAAAAAGTAAAATACTTCTTCTAATAGTTATTTAAATTCCAAATCTATTTTACCGCTGATAACATCCACGCTGTCGGTAAAAGTATTGTTATATGCTTTGAAGTTAAAGTCGGCTTTAAGTCCCTGATCGTTGACTCGCGAAATTGTCATCATGCTGTAGTCTAAGAAATATGCTTTAAATACTTTATCACTGCCGTTTTTTCCTTTTAATGTGTAATCGGCTTTTACTGCATAAACATAACCGGGCTCGTCTTCTCCGAGGGCATAGCCAATTGGTTGGCTTACATTAATCAGTCTAAAATTTATTTCAGTAGAATTATATACGGAATTGTCGGTAAGAGTTTTTACTGCTTTAATATATGTCGTATTGTTTTTTTTACTGACGGATATCTCATCAGCATACCAGTTTGTTCCGTTTATTTCTCCGCGTACATAACCATAAACCCTAATTCCCGTTGCAGCGGGTTCGGTAGATTCATTTTTTGAGCAGCCAGCTAAAAGGATGATTGATAACAATAATAAAAAGTATTTGTGCATTAATTTTCCATTACAAATTTTGTTTGCAAAGTTATATGCTTATTTGGTTAAATAAAATTCAAAAGCGGTGTTATTCCTTGTAAAGCTAAAAAATCAGTGCGGACAAATATTGTTTTTAGGAAAAGTCACCCAAATTAAATTCTTAAAATAATCGAAAATTTTAAAGAGCATTATTTAATAAAAGTAAGATTTAGCCATCTTTTTTTGCCCCGATTTTATGAAATTCTAATATATTTTTACAATTCTATTCTTCCCACATTTCCTTATATTTAATAATCCTTTTTTATCCATTAAGTTTTTAGGAGATTTTAAGTGAAGCATAGGCTAACGCTTATTCCGGGTGATGGTATTGGCCCGGAAATAACAAAAGCTGTAACAAAAATATTAGAACATTGCGGTGTTGAAATTGAATGGGATGTAGTTGAAGCAGGTTTAACCGCTTTTGAAAAATATCGCGACCCGCTGCCGCAAAATGTTTTAGATTCGCTTGATACCAACAAGGTTGCTCTAAAAGGTCCTCTTACCACCCCCATTGGGCGCAGTTTTAGAAGTGTAAACGTTGCGCTCAGAAAAGAGTTTGAGCTTTATGTAAATCAGCGACCCACAAAAACCTTTAAAGGAATTCCCACACTTTATTTCGATCATATTGACATGATCATCTTCAGAGAAAATTTGGAGGAGTTTTATTCGGGCATAGAACACTATATCGATAGCAGCAGGTCTGCCGCTGAAACAATTGGTATTACTACACGTCGCGGCTCCGAAAGAATTGTAAAGTTTGCTTTTGAGTATGCGCGCAAACATAAGCGAAAAAAAATTACTCTCGTTCATAAAGCAAATATTTTGAAATTTACGAGCGGATTATTTTTAGACGTAGGCGAAGAAGTAGCAAAAAATTATCCTGATATTCAATTTGACAATCGGATAGTGGATAATATGGCTATGCAGATGGTTATGAATCCATATCAGTTTGATTGTGTGGTTACTTCAAATCTTTTTGGTGATATTCTATCCGATCTTGCTTCCGGACTTGTGGGCGGACTCGGTATGGCGCCCGGCGCTAACATTGGAGACGGAGTTGCTATCTTCGAGGCGGTACACGGTTCGGCGCCAGATATTGCCGGTATGAATATTGCAAACCCTTCGGCGCAGCTTCTTGCAGCAGTAATGATGCTTGACTATCTGGATGAGGCGGAAGCCGGAAAAAGAATTGAAAAAGCGCTTGCTGCAGTTATCGAAAAAGGAGATTTTGTTACAAAAGATATAAATAAAAATAAGTATGTAGGAACAGCTGAATTTGCCGATGCGGTTTGTAAAGAAATGGATAAGGATTTGTGAAAAATAAATCGGCTTTAACTTTAATATTTTTAACGGTATTTATCGATTTACTTGGTTTCGGAATATTAATACCGATACTTCCTACATTTGCTACAAAAGTACTGCATATTGATGAGACGGGTATAGGTATTGCAATTGCAGTTTATTCGCTCGTTCAGTTTTTCTTTAACCCGTTTTTTGGCGAGTTATCGGATAAGTACGGACGTAAACCGATAATAGTCGTCAGCCTATTGCTTAACGCAGCCGGGTATTTAATTTTTGCTTTTACATCTTCATTTGTTGTTCTTCTTATTTCGAGAGTAGTCGGAGGAATCGGCGGCAGTTCCATTGGTGTTGCGCAAGCTTATATTGCCGATGTAACAACAAAAGAAAACCGAGCTAAGGGAATGGGATTAATAGGCGCGGCTTTTGGTCTCGGTTTTGTTTTCGGACCAATGATAGGCGGAATGTTATCCAAATACGGTTATATGGTTACCGGTTTTGCCAGCGGCGGGTTTTCGCTGCTTGCGTTTACTTTAACACTCATCATGCTGCCCGAATCATTAAAACAAAAAAATAAAGAAGTAATAAAAAGAAAACTTATTGATGTAAAAAGTTTTGTAAAAGTTTTTAGCCAGCCTACTCTTGGCTTACTTGTTATATTATTTTTTATTTTAACTTTTTCGGTTGCAAATATATACGGTACATTTGCGCTTCTCGGTTACAAAGTTTATGGATTTACCGACATGCAGAACGGTTACATGTACGGTATTATGGGTTTAGCCGGCGCATTGGTTCAGGGGGGGCTTATTCACGCAATATCAAAGTATATTGAAGATAAAAAACTTATTGTTTTAGGTTCGTTTCTAATGATTATTGGACTCGGTTTATTGCCGTTTGGCGGGAGTTTTCTTGGATTGGCAATAATTATTATTGTTTTATCCTTTGGTACCGGTATGCTTCAGCCAACGTTACTAAGTATGATTTCTAAATTTTCCTCTGAATCGGAACAGGGGGTAACGCTTGGCATTAATCAATCGATGTCTGCTTTTGCCCGCGTACTTGGTCCGCTGTGGGGCGGTTTTGCTTTTGAATATTTTGGATATCCGTTTCCATTTATAACCGGTGCAGTTGCAACCACGGTTATATTTTTACTTGCTATTTTTTATCTGCCAAAGATTCTGCGTAAAGAAGATGAAAAAGTTAAGACAGAAATTAATGACGCTATAAAATTTGATTGAGTGTGATGTTTAAAGTTGGAAAAGTTGAAATAGAAAAAGCTATACTTCTGGCGCCCATGGAAGATATAACGGATGTTTCGTTCCGTTTGGTCTGCAAAGAACTTGGCGCTGATGTTGTTTACACAGAATTTGTAAATACAGAAGGATTAATTCGGTCATCAGAAAAAACGCATAAAAAACTGCGAATAGTTGAAGAAGAAAAACCCGTCGGAATTCAAATATACGGTGCTAATATTCAATCAATGGTTGGCGGCGCAAAAATTGCCGAAGTAGAGAAGCCCGATTTAATTGATATAAACGCCGGCTGTTGGGTAAAAAACGTAGTCGGATGTGGAGCCGGTTCTGCCTTGTTAAAAGATCCGCCGTACATGCAAAAAATGGTCGAAGAAGTAGTAAAGGCGGTATCACTCCCTGTTACTGTAAAAACAAGAATAGGCTGGGATGATGAGAGTATAATGATTCTTGATGTAGCTAAGAGAATTGAAGATGCCGGAGCGAAAGCAATTACTATTCATTGCCGCACGCGAAAAGCGGGGCATTCGGGTGAAGCGGATTGGAGCTGGATACCAAAAATAAAAGATGTTGTAAAAATTCCGATAGCTTTAAATGGTGGGGTCATGACGGCACATGATGTGAAAAGAGCCTTTGATGAAACCGGCGCTGACGCAGTGATGATAGCTCGCGGTGCAATAGGCAACCCATGGATTTTTGATGAGGCAAAAGAATTAATGAGTAAGGGTTTTATTTCCGGTCGTGTTGATGAAGAAAAGCGGATTAAAACATGTCTTCGTCATCTGTTTCTGGCAATAAAAGTAAAAGGTGAAAAAAGATCGGTTTTGGAACACCGTAAATTTTATTCGGGGTATTTAAAGGGAATGTACAATGCTTCCAAAACAAGGCAGGCTATGATGACTTTTGTGGAATACGCGCCTATAGAAGATTATTTGCTAAGTTATCTTGAGGAACTTAAAAATCATAAACTAATTATCGAATAAATTATTTTATGGAGGATAAAAATTTTAAACACATGTTTGCGCGTATAATATCAACGTTGTTTGTTCCACCTTCATTTACAATAATCGTTTTTTATTTTTTCGCCTTTGCTATAGAGAAATCAATTCCGGCTTCATTAAAGGTTTTTTTAACTGCCCTCTTTTTCGGATTCATCCTTCCAATAGTTTTATTTGTTTACTTACGCAAACACGGAAAAATAATTGATGAAGATGCCACAAAAAAAGAAGAACGAACTCTTCCATTTCTTATTGCCGTTTTGTTTTATGTTGCGGGCTTTGCAGCGCTCATTTTTTTTAACGCTAATCTTATTTCAATAGCCTTTTGGTTTTGTTATATTACAAACACATTGTTTACAGTGATTATTAATAGGCATTGGAAAATTAGCGCGCACTCGATGGGTGCAGCCGGTCCTATAGCCGCTGTATCGTTCGTAAATATAAACTTTGCATTTGTGCTTGTAATTATTTTATTGTTGGTTGGCTGGTCGCGTATTGAATTAAAATGCCATACACTTTTACAAGTGCTGGCAGGTGCGGCGCTTGGTTTTACGTCGTCATATGTTCAGATTTATATCATACTGGAATTATTTAATAATGCCCGATAAAAAAAATACTATAAAACTTTTAGAGTCCATTGCAGATATGATGGAGTTCAAAGGAGAAAATCCGTTTAAAGTTGGGGCATTTCGCAATGGAGCATTAGCAATTAAACGTTTGGATGAAGATCTTCAAACCATGGTTACCGAAAAAAAATTGGGCAATATTAAAGGTATCGGTAAAGGATTGCAAGCAGTTTTATACGAGTATTATGAAAAGGGAGAGTCGGAAGTTTATAATGAACTAAAAAAAGAAGTCCCGCAAGGGATTGCGGATTTGTTGAAGATACGAGGACTTGGCGCAAAAAAAATTAGACAATTATACGAAACAATCGGGATTTCAAATATTGGTGAGTTAGAACAGGCATGCAAAGAAAACCGCCTGATGCTGGCAAAAGGATTTGGAGAAGCAACTCAAAAAAAGATAATGGATGAAATTGAAAAACAAAAGGTATACAGCAAATTTATCCGGTTGAATATTGCTTATCAGTTTGCTGAGGAAGTGATAAAAAAACTAAAAAAAATATCTGCTATTAGAAAAATAAATTCAACGGGTGAACTGCGACGCGGAATGGAGGTTGTTTCCGAAATACACCTTGTTGCTTTAATAAGTGATGAAAACCAGTTTTTTATCGACTTAAAAAAATCGTTTAACTTTGAAACAGAACTAAACAAAATTCTTTTAAAGGAAGAATACACAGTTCCGGTAACGCTCCACATTGTAAAAACCGAGGATGAATTTGCAAAAGAAATATTATTAACTACAGGTTCTAATTATTTTATAAGCAAACTTCACTTAGATGGAAAAAGTTTTTGCGGCTTAACAGAGGAAGCAATTTTTAATTCGGCTGGAAACCAATTTGTAATACCCGAAATGAGGGAAAAGGAATATTTTGATACTGACGAAAAATATCGTAAAAATTCAAATTTATCCATTGAGCTGTTTAACGGAATGCTCCATTTTCATACTACGTATTCAGATGGGAAAGATAATCTTCGTAGTATGATTGCAGCCGCAATTGAGTTTGGATATTCCTATGCTGCGGTTTGCGATCATAGCAAATCAGCTTTTTATGCAAATGGTTTGAGCGAGGAGAGGGTGTTAAGTCAGACCGAAGAGATTAAACTAATTTCCAGTGAATTAAATTTCCCGGTAATGCAGGGGATCGAATCTGATATTCTTCAAAACGGTGATTTAGATTATAAAAATGATTTTTTGACAAACTTCGATTTTGTGGTTGCATCTGTTCATTCGCAGTTCAGTATGAGTGAAGAAGAGATGACGGGTAGAATTATAAAAGCTGTTGAAAATGAGTACACCGATGTACTCGGTCATCCATCCGGGCGGTTACTGCTTGCACGAGACCCATATAAATTTAATGTTAAAAAAGTAATTGACGCCTGCGCGGCAAATAATGTAGCTATTGAAATAAACTCAAATCCTTACCGGCTCGATCTTGATTGGCGGTATATTAATTATGCCCGCGAAAAGGGTTGTTTATTCTCGATTAACCAGGATGCCCATTCAATTGAAGATATAAATTTATTAAGTTACGGAATCTTGACCGGGCGAAAGGGAGGACTGCAATCAGAAGAAGTTATCAACTGTTTTAACATAGAAAAATTTAAATCTTTTCTCCAAAGAAAAATAAAAAGCAGATTGACAAAATGATTTTATTTGAACGGATAAATAATACCGGTATCATTAAATTAAACCGGCCTGAAAAAAGAAATGCTCTTCATCCTAAACTTGTAGAACAGTTGAAAACAAAGTTGACAGAGTTAAAAAACGATGTAAGCTTATCTTCATTGATAATTACTGGCAGCGGTAAAAGTTTTTGCGCGGGAGCCGATCTTTCTTATCTAAATGATTTACAAAAATATTCTTCGATTGAAAATGAAAAAGACTCGGAATCGCTTGCCGAATTGTTTTTAATGATTTATAATTTCCCTTTGCCGGTTATTGCCGCTGTAAACGGCGCCGCAATTGCCGGTGGCTGCGGTTTAGCTACTGTCTGCGATTTTATTGTAGCGGATAAACTAAATGCTAAATTTGGTTACTCTGAAGTAAAAATTGGATTTGTGCCTGCAATAGTTTCAATATTTTTGATAAAAAAAATAGGCGAAGGAAAATCAAAAAACCTTTTACTTACAGGGGATATTGTTGATGCCGAAAGGGGAGAACAACTTGGAATTGTTGATTTAATAACCGATGACTTAATAACCACAAGTTTGGAATTGGCTGCGCGACTCGAAAAAAACTCTACTCAAAGTATGCGGATGACAAAAAATATGATAAATTCAATTTCCGGAATGAGTGTAGAAAACGCCGTAAACTTTTGCGTAAGATTAAATACAATAAGCCGATCATCGAATGATTTTTTAAACGGATTAAAAAACTTTCTAAAAAAATAATGAGGTTTACATGAGTGATGATATTAAAAAATATATACGTAATGTAAAAGATTTTCCCAAAGCCGGTATTATGTTCAGAGATATAACGACTATCTTAAAAAATCCGGCAGCAATGCAGGAAACATTTGAACTACTTTATTCGGCCGCAAAAAATTTAAAAATAGATAAAGTTGTGGGAATTGAGTCAAGAGGTTTTATATTCGGCGCTATGCTTGCACAAAAATTGAATGTAGGATTTGTGCCTGTCCGTAAACCCGGTAAACTGCCTGCGGAAACTTTAACCGAATCTTATGAATTAGAATATGGGACAGATTCAATTCAGATACATAAAGATGCAATATTACCCGGTGAAAAAGTTTTATTGCACGATGATTTGCTGGCAACCGGCGGCACTGCAAAAGCGGCAATTAACCTTATTAATAAATTGGGTGGAGAAGTAGTTCAGGCATCTTTTATTGTTGAACTTTCTTTTTTAAACGGCAGAGAAAAAATAAAAGCTATCCCGGTTCACTGTTTGGTCGATTACCCATCTGAAGACTAAATTATAAGGCGGAGCGTGGAGTCTTCGCCGCTTTTTAATATCTCATTAATAGAATACCACTAAATCTTAGTGTATATTGACTACTCAATTATAAAGAAGATATGGCTAATAAAGAATTTTATCGTTTCGCAAAAGCGTACGATATTGCATTTTCGGGGAAAGATTATAAAGCAGAAGTTGAGTTTATAAACTGGTGTTTTAGAGAGCATTCAAAAGTTAAAAATAATAATCTATCGGCACTCGAGCTTGCTTGCGGACCGGCGCGCCATGCAATTGAGTTGAGCAAAATGAACTGGAAAACATGCGCAATTGACCTTTCACCGGATATGATAGAGTATGCCGAACTTCTTGCCAGAGAAGAGAAAGCAGACATTTGTTTTATCTGCGGTGATATGCTCGATTACAAACTTAAGGAGCCGGTTGCTGTTACAACTATTTTTACAGAGAGCATCACACATATTCTTACTAACGAAGATTTTATAAAACATTTAAAATGCGTCGCTGCAAATATGCTCCCGGGAGGTCTTTATATTATTGAAACAGCTCACCCCATTTATTTTTTCCCAGATGGTGAAGATAATATCTGGAAAATAAAACAGAAAGGCATGGAAGTCGTAGTGCAGTTTGGAGCACACGATGACGAGTATGATCCCTTTCTGCAGCAGTGGGCTATAACAACAAAAATATCTATAAAAGAGAAAGATAAACTGATTCAGATAAACGAGTCTAAGTCTAAACATAGGTGGTATTTAGTCCAAGAGCTTAGAGCGCTTATTGAGTTGAGCGGGGAGTTTGAAGGTGTTTGGTTTTATGGTAATATGGAAGTTCCGCCTTGTAACCTTGAAGACTGTAAAGATCCGGAAAGTATGGTTATTGTTTTGCGAAAAAAATTAACTAAACGTGCTCCCGCCATGAAATAGGGGAAATAATTAAAACAAACTCACCCTTTGTGGTTTTCGTTTTTATTTGATCCAATAAATCCAACGGGTAACCGCGCCAAAATTCTTCAAACTTTTTTGTAAGCTCCCGCCCTACCACAATATATCTTTTCGGCATATATTCGTTTAATTCTCCGAGAAGTTTTTCAATACGGTAAGTTGACTCATACAATATAATCGTTCGATCGATTTCACTTAATTCCTTTAATTTTTTTTGTCTCCCCTTTTTTTGCGGGATAAATCCTTCGTATAAAAAAGCATCTGTCGGCAGCCCGCTGGCGCTTAGAGCTGTTATTGCTGCTGTTACTCCGGGGATGGGAACAACAAGGTTCTCATTTTTTATAGCGGCAGAAATTAGCCGTACACCGGGATCAGAAATGCCCGGGGTTCCTGCGTCCGAACATAATGCGCACGCTTCCCCTTGAGATATTCGGTTGATGATATAATCAATTTTTTTATTTTCATTAACCGCGTTTAACGATATTAATTCTTTTTTTATTTCGTAATGGGAAAGGAGAAAAGATGTTACTCTTGTATCTTCGCAGGCAACAAAATCTACATCCCGCAAAATTTCTAAAGCGCGTAGCGTAATATCCTTCAGGTTACCGATAGGTGTACTTACTATGTATAGGGCTGATTCCAAAAAACACCTTTAAAAAAGTTGCGGCTCCACCCGGAGCCGCAAATGCAAGTAGTTTAATTATTAATTGTTATCGGACGTCATTAATTTGAGAACTTTTTTGCAAATATTCAAGCCCTCATCCAATTCACTTTTTGTAACGGTTAATGGTGGTCTGAACCTAATTGTTTTTGAACCGCACCCGAGAATAATTAATTTTTCTTTATACGCTAATTCTCTAAACTCATCGCGGGTTTTACCGTCGATAAAATTAAACGAGCACATCAAACCAAGCCCGCGGGCGCTGTTGAGTAGCTGAGGAAACTGATTTTGTAATTCGATAAGCTGCGCTAAAAGATACTCTCCCTGAACACGGGCATTCTCGACCAAATTATCTTCGGCAATAACACGCATAATATGTTTTGAGCGAATCATATCAATAAAGTTTGAACCCCAGGTTGAGTTTATTCTACTGGACGTTTTAAAACAATTATTTTTTACTTCATCAACTCTTTCTGAAACCATTATTCCGCAAACTTGAGCTTTTTTTCCAAATGAAATGATATCGGGTTTTACATAATATTCTGATGCCCAAAATTTTCCGGTTAAACCAAAGCCTGTTTGAACTTCATCAAACATTAAAAGAATATCATTCTCATCTGCAATTTTGCGAAGTTTCTGGAAAAATTCTTTTCTGAAGAAACTGTCGCCGCCTTCACCTTGAATAGGTTCAATGATTATAGCTGCAATGTCATCAGGATATTTTTTTATTGCATCATAAATTTCACTAATGGCTTGCTCTTCTGACTTTATAACTTCATCAAGATGTTGGTCTAAAGGATAAATAATTTTCGGATTTGTAATTCTTGGCCAATCGAATTTTGGGAAATAATTTATTTTGTTAGGGTCAGTATTAGTCATTGAAAGTGTATAACCGCTTCTCCCATGAAAAGCTTCTTTGAAGTGAATGACTCTGTGACCTTTCTCTTCTTTATAACCTTTTTCAAAGTTTTTCTGAACCTTCCAGTCGAAAGCAACTTTTAAACCATTTTCTACCGCAAGCGCGCCGCCGGCTATAAAAAAGAGATATTTCATATAATCAGGTTTTGCAACTCGTGTAAACATATCTACAAATTCAGCCATCTGTGTTGTGTATATATCCGAGTTTGAAGGTTTATTTATCGCTGCACGCCCTAATTCTTCAATTACTTCGGGGTTATTCAGTTTCGGATGATTCATTCCGAGAGCGTTTGAAGCAAAAAATGTAAAAAGATCAAGATAGGTTTCGCCGGTTCTTTCATCAACTATTTTTGTGCCCGAACTTTTTTCTAAATCAAGTACGATATCAAAACCGTCAGCCAACATATGTTTGCCAATTGTTTCATGAACTTTATCCGCGGGAATGTGGTAATGTAAATCAATCACATCACCGGAGTTGTTTAAATTGTTGTTATACATAGAACTTACCTCTATTTAACAGTAAAATGAAAAAAATATTTTTTTATAGAATGGGAAGAAAATGGGGTAAGTAATTAGAATACGTTTTCGAAGCGAGAAACGAAATAGCTCCGAAGCTCTCTAAACCCTGTTTGTTTATGAAAATTTATAAATTTGAACATATAAGCCTTTTTCTTCAAGCGTAAAAATACTTAATAATAGACCATATTTCAATTATATTAAGTGAACAAAATTAATTTTTTACCTTTATCGCTATAAATGAAACATCGTCATTCGGCAGTTTCCCTCCACGCCAATCTTTAACAAATAGAGCCAGGTTGCTAATAATATCTTTCGGAGCAAGGTGTGCGAGTTGATTAAAAACCTCGCTTGCTCCGGCATAATCAAGCATTTCACCTTCATCATTAAACAGTTCCGGGAATCCGTCACTCATAATTAATACAGTATCTCCCGCGAGCAAATTCACATCAATTTCTTTGTAAGGAAATTCCTCAAAACCACCAAGAGGCATAGACTTAAGTGTTATTGCTTCAATTTTATTTTCAACTTTTCTATGAATCAAAATCGGAGGAATGCCCGCGTTGGCAATCGTCATTTTATAGTTAGTAATTTTTACGGCGCAAAGGCACATGTACAGTCTGTCGAATTTCATTGCCCGCAGCGAACGATTAAAGAGATTTATCATTTTTAGCGGAGCATGGTGCGCATGATGTATAAATAAGCTTTTTACCGTGGAGACCATAATGCCTGCCCTTACCCCATGTCCGGTAGCGTCCCCCAAAACTATAGTCAAAGAATTATCATCAGCTAACGAAAAATCATAATAATCACCACCGACTTCAGTTGCTGTTTGCATAAATACATCAATTTCGAGATGAGGCGGACATATAATTTCTTTTGGCAGCATTGAAAGTTGGAGAGTTCTTGCTTCATCTAATTCCTTTGCTTTTCTATCATTCTCAATTTGTAAAATTCTTGATTGCGCTTCCGCGGCTTTTGTTTGAAGTTCCGCTTCAAGGGTTTTTGCTTTTTCTCTTTCCGCCTGGATTTTAAGTTCAGTGGCTTCCCGTTCTTGTTCGAGTGTGTATGCCGAAAGTTGTTTTACTTCTTCAAGTTTTAATTCAAGATTTTTATTTGTGATAGAAATAGAACGGGCAAGAAAAATAGCCATTGAAAACGGAAGACTGATAAATCCAGTATAAAGAATTATGACAAGAATGCTTTCCGATAATTCTCTTTGAACCTGAAATAAGTTTACTAAAAACACAAATGCTACAAGCAAAATAAACCCCAACGCACCTATTCCTATTATTTTTGCACCTTCCAATTTCTTTTTTACCGACCAGTATATCATTCTGAGAGTTTCTAATGCCGAAGCCGCAACATACACCGGAAAGAGATAACCGAGAAACGGAAACTTTACAAAATACTGATCGAGCGTACTCAACAAAAAAATTGACCAACCCGATGAGAGAAATATCCAAAATTGCACCGGCATTTTTGGGAGAAATGCGGAATACAAAAACGCCAAAAGTAAAATGAAAATGCAGATTAGAAAGAAATACGTTAGAACCTCTATAAGAAAAGAAAAAGTTGGGTAGTGGGAAACCGATATGATATAAGACAGCAAAAATATAAGCGCCATATTCAAAGTATAAAAACTGAATAAAAAGTATGTTTTTTCAGTTCGTCTATATAAGAAAATTAATAGGTAAACAAATGTAAGCGTAAATAAAATTCCGAACAGCACAAGGTTAACCATCGAGTTGAGAGTAATAATTTTTAATTGAGCTTTTGCGTAGTTATTTTGTTCAGCCAGAGTTATTCGCATTCTTATTTCACCGGCGAGTCGTCCGGCTATTGAATAAATTTTGAGAGCATCCATGTAAGTATATCGAATAGCGAGAAGGTGCTCCTTTTTGTCATTCAAATAAACTGCTATGGGAATATTTATCGGGTTATAAGGTGTTTCATCTCTATTTTCTAACCAGGGAGTTCCGAATGTTTCTATTTTTTTCCCATCAAAGTAAATATCAGATGCACCATTTTGTGCAACAAGTAAACTAATCACTCTATTCTTTAGGGACGAATCGACAACAATATTTATTCTGAACCAGGCTACACCGGTTAATTCTTCTTTTGCAAATTCATCCAGGTTGAGAGCTAATTTTTTTGTACTCCATTGTTTATCATCATAAAATGGGGAAGCGAAAATGGAACTATCTTTTGAACTAAATTTAATAGGATTGGTTATTCGGTAACCAATTTTATTCAAATTTAAATCAACGCTTATGCTGTCAATATTTAAAAAAATTTCTTGCTTCTGAGAGAAGGAACAAGAAGCAGCTAAAATAATGGTAATACAAATGGTTAAAACGAATTTTTTGATGCTGTTCAAGATATTTTCCGAATAATTTAGGCTTAAAATAATGCAGAAGAAAAGGATAGTCAATTTTTATTTGTTATTATAAAAAAAAAATAAATGAGCGGTTGCTATTTGATTTAAGATTAGTTACACTATGTGTAACAGATTTAAATAATTATTTATGTCAGCATCCAAAAAACTTTCAACAGCAGTAAAAGCTTTATACTTTCTTGCGGAAACAAACCCCGAACCGCAAAACAGCATTACAATTGCGAACGGAATCGGTTCAAATGCTTCCAAGTTGCGTCAAATATTATCGATGCTTGTAAAAAATAATATCATAAAAAGTACGTACGGAACAAACGGCGGATTTTTACTTGCAAAAAAAATAGATAAAATTCATCTTCAGGAAGTTTATTGCGCTGTTGAAGAGAGGAAAGCTTTTTACCTCGATGTAAACGAAGTAAGCGGCAAGGGGATGGAGGATGTAAAAAAGATGAACGGATTATTTCTCAATTTGTTTTCCGATATCCAGGTGGAGATTGAAAACAAAATGCGTAAAATTTATTTAAACAATATTATAGAACAAATTAAACTTACTAACTAAAGGAGTCAGTATGGAATTCTTAAGGCAGTTAGGCATCAAAGAAAAAAACTTTGGTTGTTCAACCGGTCAAAATTGGTTTGAAACCACAACCGAAGGTGAATTAAAAATTTATTCACCAACAAATGGCAAATATATTGCAAGCGTTTATCAGTGCTCTGAAGCAGATTATGAAAAAGTGTTAGAGACAGCAGTTGAAGCTTTTAAGCATTGGAGAATGGTTCCGGCGCCAAAACGCGGTGAAGTTGTTCGTCAGATTGGATTAAAACTTCGTGAGTACAAACGTCCTCTCGGTATGCTTGTTTCTTATGAAATGGGTAAATCATTGCAAGAAGGAATGGGCGAAGTTCAGGAAATGATTGACATTTGTGATTTCGCAGTTGGACAGTCGCGCCAATTGTACGGACACATGATGGTAAGTGAAAGACCACAACACAGAATGTATGACCAGTATCATCCGTTGGGAGTTGTTGCCACAATTTCTGCATTTAACTTTCCTGTTGCAGTTTGGTCGTGGAACGCGATGCTCGCTACAATTTGCGGCGATACAAATTTATGGAAACCTTCTTCCAAAGTTCCGCTTTCTGCAATTGCAACTCAAAACATTATTGCTGAAGTAATAAAAGAAAATAATTTACCCGAAGGTTTGTTTACTCTTGTTATCGGCAGAGGCGCAACAATCGGTGAAAAATTATTAAACGATAAAAGAATTCCGCTAATCTCCGTTACAGGCTCAACAAGAGTTGGGCGCCACGCAGGCGAAGTTGTACAACGCAGATTCGGACGTACAATTTTGGAACTCGGCGGCAATAACGCAATTGTAATGACGCCCGATGCAGATCTTAAAATGGCGATGCCGGCAGTGGTCTTTGGAGCAGTTGGCACAGCCGGTCAAAGGTGTACAAGTACTCGCCGTTTGATTGTTCACGATTCGATTTATGACAAAGTAAAAGAATCATTATTAAAAGCTTACAGCGGTTTAAAAATTGGCGATCCGCTTGACGAAAAAAATCATGTTGGTCCGCTGATTGACAAGAATGCAGTCGGCGATTTTACAAAAGCATTAGAGCAAGTTAAAAAAGAAGGCGGCAGTGTTATTTACGGCGGCGAAGTTTTAACAGGCGAAGGTTACGAGTCGGGTTGTTACGTTCGTCCTGCAATTGCGGAAGCCGATAATAAGTACCAGATAGTTCAGGAAGAAACATTTGCCCCGATATTATATTTGATCAAATATTCAGGCAACGTAACAAACGCTATCGCAATTCAAAACGGTGTTGAGCAGGGATTATCGTCATCCATTTTTACAAACAATATGCGCGAAGTTGAAGAATACCTTTCTGCGGTGGGTTCCGATTGCGGAATTGCAAACGTAAACATTGGTACTTCGGGCGCTGAAATCGGCGGTGCATTCGGTGGCGAAAAAGAAACCGGTGGTGGTCGCGAGTCAGGTTCAGAATCTTGGAAACTTTACATGCGGCTGCAGACCAACACAATAAACTGGGGAACTCAATTACCTTTAGCTCAGGGCATTAAGTTTGATATTTAATTCTTTCTAATTTATCAACACAAAAAAAGGATGTTTTTTAAGACATCCTTTTTTGTTTTAAATCAAAAATATTTTTTGCGGTTTTCAAAAGTCTGATCGAAAAACAACTACCCTATTGACAAATGTATAACATCCGCTAAAATATGTCCTGCTTCATTAAGCATAAAATCATCTTTATCATCTGCCGGTGGTATTTTTTCTCCTTTGTCTAAGAGTTTTAAACCCTTTTCTTTTCTCCTTTCATTTTCACGTTGAAATCTTTCTTCTTCAAGTTTATCTTTTTCATTTTTACGCACAGCCTCGTTAAGCGAAATAGTTTTTTTATCACGCTGATCTTTATACTCTTTTATATCTTCAAGAAGAAAATCATATTCGGGGTTTTGTTTCATCCTTTCATCGTGATTTTTTAGAAGAATGTCTAACATAAATTTTACTTTCCCTGCAATAGTATATTTTGTAGGCTGAATCTGATCCCACGGGAGAGCGCTCGGCTGGGAACTTTCGCCGAATTCTTTTGAGTCAAAAGCGCTGGGGAATTCAATATCGGGAACGACGCCTTTATGCTGTGTGCTTCCGCCGGTAATTCTGTAATATTTTGCAATGGTTAATTTTACCTGCCCCATTTTTTTATCATCACGGCGCATTAACCTGTTTAAATCTATTAAATTTTGAACCGTGCCTTTGCCGTATGTTTGCTCACCAATAATTACTCCACGCTCATAATCCTGAATGGCGCCCGAAAATATTTCCGATGCAGAAGCGCTGAAACGGTTTACAAGTACGGCAAGCGGACCTGTGTATACTTCTATCGGGTCAGGATCATCAGCAACATCCACCGAACCATCCGAGTTTTTTACCTGAACAACTGGACCATCTTTTATAAACAACCCGGTTAAATCAATTGCCTCATTTAAAGAACCCCCGCCGTTATTTCTTAAATCGATAATAACACCGTCAACTTTTTCATCCTTTAATTCTTTAAGAATTTTTCGAACATCACCGGTTGTTGTTTTAAAATCTTTTAATCCTTTCTGCTGCCCTTCATAATCGAGGTAAAATGCGGGTATTGATATTACACCGAGTTTATAAGAAACATTATCATCCTCTATATTTATTATTTCTTTTTTAGCTGACTGCTCTTCAAGTTTAATTCTATCTCTCACAATTTTTATTTCCTTCGGTGCTGCATTAACTCCGTCAGAAGCGGGGAGTATTTGCAGGCGCACAAGAGTACCCTTAGCTCCTCGAATTAAACTAACAACATCATTAATTTTTTTGCCGATTACATCAACCATCTCTCCGTCTTCACCCTGCGCAACACCAATTATTTTGTCATCCCGTTTTAACTCTCCCGCTTTATATGCAGGTCCGCCGACTATTATTTCTGCCACCTTTGTATACTCATCCTCCGTTTGCAGTTGAGCCCCTATGCCTTCAAGAGAGCGGGTCATATCTATTTTGAAATTATCCGACGTGATTGGGGAAAGGTAGTTGCTATGTGGATCGATTGACTCCGTATAAGCATTCATAATAAGTTGGAAAACATCTTCGCTGTTGTATTGAAAAATTGTTCTCTCAAAATTATCATATCTCTTTACTAAATTTGAAGATATTTTTTCCCATGTTTCACCGTTAAGTTTACGCGTAAGCGCGTCGTTTTTTATTCTCTTCCGCCAAATCTCATTCAATTCAGTTTCGCTTGAAGCCCACGGCGCTTTTTCTCTGTCAACTTCCAATGACTCATTTTTTGTATAATCAAATTCTTTTTTAAGAAGAGTATCGATATAACTTACTCTTTCATGAAATCTTTCCCTGAACAAATTAAAAATTTCAAAAGCCGGTTCAAGATTTCCAGCTTTGATGTCATCATCCAAACTGTTGCGGTACTCTTCTAATTCGTTTATATCCGATTGAGTAAAATAACTTCTTGTTCCGTCTAATGTTTTTAAGTACCTGTCGAAAATAACACTCGACAGTGAATCATTCAATTTAAATTTATTGTAATGATATCTTGCTAAGATTGTATTTATTAATTGATCTTCTTGAGAGTGATAGGCGAGCGGCTCAAGTGTTTTTACCGAATCGGGTAAAACTCCGGTTCGGGCAACACGACCGGATGAGGTTGCCAGAAAGAAACTGACTGCCGCAAGCAGAACAAGTACGGGGACAAATTTTTTCATCTAAAATCCTAAATTCTCAATGGGTTAACAAACTATTTGATGATAATTAAAGTATAAGGTTCCAAAACTTCAATGCGGACAAATATATAATATTTAGAAGTATAATAAAACGATTAAAATTGCATATTTAATTTTTAATGATGAATGGTCGTATAATTATTTGTTATTACTTAAATTAACATGACTAAAAAGTAAAAAGGATTTGTGAACATGAAAAAATTGTTATTTATTTTTTTCGTTTTGTTTGTTTCAATTCAAGCGCAAGAAATTCCCAAAAACAAATACGGACTGCCGGTAGTTGAAAATATTGAACTCTACATGCAGCTTGCAGCCGATGACAGCAGTAAAACGCTTGTAGATATTGAAAAATATATTCCCGGAATAAAGTTGGATATCCGCTATGCAACAAAAAATAATTTTACCGGGGAAAAAGTTTATACCCTACCTAAGGCATTTGTTCGTCTGCCGGTTGCCGCGGAACTGAAACAAGTGCAAAATGAACTAAAGGAAAATGGTTTAGAGCTGAAAATATTCGACGCTTACCGTCCTTATAACGCCACAGTATTGTTTTACGAAATTTATCATGACACCAATTATGTTGCCTCTGTGTGGACAGGTTCGCGGCACAACCGTGGATGCGCTGTTGATTTAACAATTATAAACAGCGTAACAGGGGATGAATTAGCGATGCCGACTCCTTATGATGACTTTACCGAAAAAGCTCACCCCGATTATGCGGATTTACCGGAAGATGTTTTACAAAACAGAACCCTTCTAATAAACATTATGGAAAAGCACGGTTTTAAAGTTATAAACTCCGAGTGGTGGCATTTTGATTTTAGCGACTGGAAAAACTTTGAGTTGATGAATATTGGTTTTGAAGAACTTTCAGATCTTTACGATAAAAATTACTAAACCACAATATTAGCATCCAACAATTAATTGGGGTAAACTCGTTGAGTGAACAAAAGACTTTAAGTTACTAATACTTATGGCACGCAAACGTTTGTAACTATAACAAAATTAATATACATTCGATCTGCATTTTTAGGATTTTTATGAGTTTTATTACTACATACAAATTACACACCACTATGGAAGAATTAATTCCCGGTAATTCGGTTACGTTAATTCTTTCAATCCACTATTACTATTATTCTCTAATATACAATCCTTCTGAGGAGAAGCTATGAAAAAATTCATTACAATTTTATTTTTGATTTCGTTTGTTCAATTGAGTTTTGGGCAGTTTACAACAGTCTGGGAGAAATCCGCAGCTGCAGCTAGTTTGCCAGTATGGTTCTCCACAGCTAGTACGGAGAGAGGATTTGGATATGGAAATGTTGCCGGAAACGATAGACTCTATGTAGCTTCTAGAAATGGCGGCAACTATATTAGAATTGTAAACGCAAATGACGGTTTAGATGTCGGGACCCTTGATGTTACTGCTATCTCGGGAGGAACATATTTAATTAGCGATGTTAGTGTTTCGAGCGATGGTGTCATATTTGTTTGTAACATGACAGTAAATGCATCCACTTCGGCATTTAAAGTATACAAATGGACATCCGAAGTAGCAACGCCGACAAATGTTATATCATTTACCGGCTTAGCTACCCGCCTCGGGGATAAATTTACTGTGGTTGGTTCTACGACCGATAATAGTATCACTATTTATGCAGGTTCAACTACCGGTACTTCCCATGTTCGTTTCACAACCACAGACAATGCTGTTTCTTTCACTGCAACAACGATTACTGGCCCAACAGGGGCTGGCTCTGCGTCGTTTGGACCTTTGACTACAGGTATCTCTGATTACTATTACAATGCAGGTGGTCAAAATGTTACTAAATACCAATCAGATGGTACCCTAATCGGTACAGTGCCTGGTGGAGTTGTTGCAACAGGTTCAACTGCAATACGTTACCTTGGCAGTTTCGGTGGAGATGAATTCTTTGAAACTAATGCATATGGTTCTGGAAATGAAAATGCGCGGATAGTTAGAGTTCCAAGTAACACCCCGGCTAGTGCATCACTCTATGGGGCAACTACTTCGCTGGGAACAAATTCAAATCCAAATGGGACAGGAGATGTTGATTATAAAGTTAATAGTGATGGTACCATTACTATATACGTATTAGGTACCAATAATGGTATTGGCGCTTATACTACTAATAGTTATCCATTAAATAGCAATGTCACACCAAGAACAGTTCCAATGACCGAAGGTGTATCAAATGTTGATGCATTCTCTTCTAAGGGACTAATCGGAACAGATGGCACATCATCATTCTATGCCCATTGGGATGCAACTTATCTCTATTTGGGATGGACTGGCGGCAAGACAAATTACACATCGGATCTTTATTATGCGGCAATTGATATTGATCCTGCTGGCACAAACGGTACAACAAATGCCATCGAAGGTGTTGGATTTCAATCAGGTAATCCAAATCCAGATTTCTATGTAGTATATGAAAATAATTCATCCTATTACGGCGCACCAGTTACAGAAGGAAATGCATTTGAAATTTATAATGTAAATGCCGGTGCTTGGAACTGGGTAAGCCGCACTGCGGGGGATGATGCAACATCTTCGCAGGTGGTGTTTAGCGATGGCCCAGGAGAAGTTAGATTACGCGTTGCATGGTCAGATTTAGGGAGTTTCACGCCAGGGCCAGGTAATAAACTTGGTATTGTAATGTGGAATAATAATAGTGATGGTAATTACATGTGGGCAAGGGTACCTTCTTCCAATCCAGCAAATGGCAGCACCACCATTACACTTACTCATGAAATGCAATATGCCAACACAGGGTCTAGTACCGATCCTAGCAATGATTTTACAATCATTGCTTTACCAGTTGAACTCTCTTCATTCACTGCACTTACTAAGGGTGCAAGCGTAAATCTGAATTGGAAAACCGCAACTGAAGTAAACAGTTACGCATTCGAAATAGAGCGTACAAACAGCGATGCACAGCAATGGGAAAAAATTACTGTGGTTAACGCGCACGGAAACAGTAATGCCCCGATAAGTTATTCCTATACCGATGAAAACCTTAACGCCGGCAAATACAGCTACCGTCTTAAAATGATTGATAACGACGGCTCTTACGCTTACAGCGCTGTAGCGGAAGCATCCGTTGAACAGCCGAATGAATATGTATTGCAGCAGAATTATCCTAATCCTTTTAATCCTGTTACAACAATACAATATTCGTTACCTGTAAAAAGTGATGTTATGCTGCAGATTTACAGCATTAACGGCGAACTTGTTACTACACTTGTAAATGAAAAACAGCCTCAGGGCGCGTACAATGTTAACTTTAACGCGAGCGGCTACGCAAGCGGTACATACATTTACCGTCTAATAGCGGGCAGCTTTGTTCAGACCAAAAAAATGATTCTCCTCAAATAGTCCTTTACTTTGCGGAAGGTTAATGGGAGGTGGTTATCCATCTCCCTTTTTTTTAGCTATAAAGAAAAATTGGTATAACCTGCAGTCGGAATCTTCCAAAGATTACTGCCCGCTGTATTACTTTATTAAATATCAAACACACTAAAATAATTATTAACTGAAGTTACGCAAAATGGGACTAAAGTCCTGGACTATTAGGTTTTATAGTATTCCACTATCTAAAGATAGTGGCTATTTTTTCTAAATTCGAACAATATAGCCACGACATTTATGTCGTGGTCTAAGTTAATAGAGCAAAAATCCGGCTTTAGCCGCATACTGCGTAACTTCAGTTATTAAAATAGTTCCAAAATTATGCGTATACTTTTACTTTCTCTTACGGTTTTAATGCTAAACAATTTTCTATTCTCACAGCAGCATAAATCTATTCATCAAATACAAACGGAGTATTATAAAAATAACCCGGATTCTGTAGGTAAAGAAATTGTTCCCAAAAAATCCGCAAACCCGGAGTTCAATAAACCGTTTTTAATTTCGCATAAAGTTTATGGTTTTCACCCATACTGGGTTAGCGATGCAACGGCAGCGGGTTATTATTATAGTCTGCTCACGCATATTGTTTATTTTAGCGCCGAGGTTGATAATTCTGTTTCTACAACCGGAGGGTTTTTAACCACCCGTAACTGGGCTTCAACTCAGGTTGTAAATTATTGCAAAAATTACGGCGTAAAAATACATCTTGCAGTAACCATGTTTTCAAATCACGACCGGATATTGGCAAACAGCGCTTACATTACAAACCTTGTAAATAATATTGTAGCGCAGGTATTGCTTAGAAATGCGGACGGCGCAAATATCGATTTTGAAGCGGTTGCATCTGGACAAAAAACCAATTTTAAAAATTTTATAAAGCAGTTGGGCGATGCGCTAAAGGCAAACAACCTGGAGTTAGTTGTTGAATTGCCCGCGGTAGATTGGTCCGATGTTTACGATAATACATTTTTTACAACTGTAAACAGCGTTGTTGATTATTACTTTTTAATGGCTTATGATTATTATTATACCGGCAGCACAACAGCCGGACCGGTTTCACCTTTAACAACCGGTACATCAATACGGCATGTAATGAGGAGTATAAATGATTATACATCCGCAGGCGCGTCGGCATCAAAACTTATTACAGGTTTTAATTATTATGGGTACGAGTGGCCCGTCAGCAGCAGTAATAGAATGGCTGCGACAACTGCTACTGGCATTACAAAAACTTTTAGTCAAATTAAAACCGCAATTGGAAGCATTCCATCCGGCGATAAATTTTTTGATGCTTCATATAATTCACCCTGGTACAGATACCAAAGCGGCGCGCAGTGGTATCAAACCTGGTATGATGATTCTTTAAGTTTATCGATGAAATACGATTCGCTAAAAACAAAAGGATGCGCTGGTACAGGAATGTGGGCTTTAAGTTATGATGGTTCCAATACCGATCTGTGGGGAGCTTTAAAAAATTCATTCACTTCCGCATCAAATTCCGGAAATACAATACTTGCAAATTTTGAGTCATCGGTCGGCACTTTTTATAGTGCGCCTACCTATAGCGGTTCAACAGTCGGAATATCTACATCATCTACATCCGCAAGAAGTGTCGCGCAGGCGCTTAACGGGTGGGGTGCGTTAAAATTAGTATTGATAGACAACTCTTCAGTTTCGGATAATTGGACTGTTAGATTAGTTTCGGGTGGAGGGTCACCGGCAAATAATCAAACTTTAAACTCTACAGGTTACCTGGGCTTCTGGATTAAAACTTCATCCGCTCCTTCCGGGGCTCAAATAGCTATAACTGTAGACGATGGCGCCGGCGGAACTGAATTATCGCCGAAAAGAATTATTGATAATAACGGGGAGTGGACTTTATACGAATGGAATTTGCAGGAGGCGGGGTGGTCGAACTTTTTTTCGGGCAACGGGGTAATTAATGGTCCAACCGCTACATTAGACGGCATAATGTTTTATGCGCCAAACAACTCACCTGATTGGACGATATATATTGACGATGTGAGTTATAATTCCTCAAGTTCGCTGCCGGTTGAATTGACTTCGTTTTATGCGGAAGTTGAGCAGGGGTTAATAAAATTATACTGGCATACCGCAAGCGAAGTAAATAATTACGGCTTTCAAGTTGAAAGAACCGCGACCCGTTTATCTTCTTATGAAGGAGAGGGAGAAGATATAGCTAACAACAGAAGTTGGGAAACACTCGGATTTGTAGAAGGGCACGGTAACAGTAATTCAATAAAAAACTATTCCTTTGTTGATGACGATCCGGTAAACGGGGCAGCGCAATATCGTTTAAAACAAATTGATGTTAACGGTGCGTTTAAATATTCTTACATTATTGAAGCGGTTCAAAACAGTCTGCCTTTATCTTTTGAACTCTTTCAGAATTATCCTAATCCGTTTAATCCAACCACAACTATTAGATTTATAATTCCAGAAGCTTCAAACGTTTCGCTTAAAATATTTAATATACTCGGTGAAGAAATAAAAACCCTGGCTAACGGTTACAAGCCTGCGGGGGATTATTCCTTTACGTTTGACGCTGCCGGTTTGAGCAGCGGAATCTATTTATACAAGCTTGAAGCAGGGTCATCGATTTCAGTGAAAAAAATGTTACTGGCAAAATAACTTCCATAAATTTTAAAAAGCGGCTCGGTCCGGGCAGCTTTTTTTAACAGTTAAGTCTGGTCTAAAAAGGTCAACAATTCATCCGTTAGCCAACCATAGGCGTCAACTTAATTTTATTAATAATTTGTGTAAATCATTAAAATATAATTGAATATGGTTACTAAATGCTTTTATTTTTTATATGGCACTCCTAATGGGCTGCGATTTGTTTTGTGTTATCTAATTCTATTAACATTTAACTCCTAACGGAGTTTTTAACTTGTTTATCTTCGCTCCAGAGGAGCGAAATATTTGTAGAAATACATAAATACCCAATATACCAGCACTCCGTAGGAGTGCTATATAGTTTTATTTTATTAGAATTACAGCATCATAATCAAAAATTAATTTAATTTTCACATCCCTTAAGTTGACGCCTATGGTTAGCCAACGGATTGCAACAGAAAGATAAACCGTTGAAACGGTTTTCCTCAATCCTAAGTTATTATTAACCCACGCCTTAAGTCGTGGGTTAATATGAAAGTAAAGAGAATCTCCAACGGTTTTAACCGTTTACAGCCTTTTTAGAGTTAACTCATAGTTAAATTTCAATTTTTTATTTATAAAGCAACTCAAGGTAATTCTCTTCATTCCACCCGGCACTTTTCAAATTGTTTTAAGAATTATATTTCACAAAATCTTCGTTTTTTGCAAATTATTGGGGTTTTAAAGAAAACGCAAGTACTTTTTCATTGTAAAATTGCAGGGTGTAATTAATAAATTTCGGGTGTAAATACGAAACTTCCGGGCGTAAATACAAAATTTCTGAATGTAATTGCAAGATTTCTGAATGTAATTGCAAAATTTCTGAATGTAATTGCAAAATTTCTAAGTGTAATTGCAAGATTTCTGAGTGCAATTGCAAGATTTCTGAGTGTAATTGCGAAATATCCGAATGTAATTGTGAAATTTCTGAGCGTAATTGCAAGATTTCTGAATGTAATTGTGAAATTTCTGAATGTAATTGCAAAATATCTGAGTGTAATTGCAAGATTTCTGAGTGTAAATGTGAAATCACTGAGTGTAATTGTGAAATTTCCGAATGTAAATGAGAAATATCTGAATGTAAATTTGAAATTATTCGGCGTCGATGAAAAACTGTTAGAAGTTAACATAAAAATGTTAACTACGATTAAAACTTTTTCTAAACAAGAAGAAATTGCTCACCTTCTAATGATGTTTCGCTGATTAAAAACAGAATGAGCAGGATTAAAGGTAGAATTACTACTGCTGTTGAAAAAAGGTATGGAGCTTTTAGTAATTAAAAATTACATCACATAAACATAAACATAATCCATTATGATGTTAGTAAATTTGTTCTTAGAGTAATTGATGATAATTTTGGTCTAAAAAATTTACAGCACTTCGCTGAAAGATAAAAAAAATGAAAAAAAAGAATGACGATTTTTTTGACAGAGTTTACAAAGTGGTTGCAAAAATACCGTATGGTAAAGTTTCCACTTACGGTCATGTTGCGGAAGCATGCGGGATTAAATCAGCCGCCAGGACTGTTGGCTGGGCGTTAAACGGGGCTAAGGAATCGGGATTGCCATGCCACAGGGTAGTAAATAGATACGGAGCGTTAACAGGTAAAATTCATTTTGGTAGCCCGGATTTAATGCGCGAATTGTTAGAGTCGGAAGGGATTAAATTTGATGAGGAGAATTGCGTAATTCTTGAAAAGCATTTATGGATACCAAAACCCTTAAAGAAAAAATAAACTCCCGTGCGGAGTGTGAGACCCCGGTACGGGAGTTACCAACCATAACATTGGAAACAGGAAACTTTTCAGATTAGTAACGTTTCACATCAATTGAAGAGACGCCACTATCGATTGTAATATAAAATTTATTTTCAGCATCGTTAAAATTAGCTGTGCGGTATAATTCAGAGTTAATCTTCTCGAATCCATCAAAACTTTTCGATGATAAAGAAGCGTCAACTTTTATTTCGCACGCTGCTCCTTCGGGTATGCCAATACTTAATGAAGAAGCGCCTGCATCAATGTTTACTTTTGTTTTCTCAATAGGATTGCCTAATCTCAATTCCATAGAGGCTGCGCCCATATCAAAATTAGCTTCTTTTATTTTAAATTTTGATAAATCAATATCAGCGCTGGCTGCACCGACATCAAAATTTATGTCCCACACCGGTGCGGGGTTAAGTTTCATTTCAACTTTGTTTTGAAATTTTCCATTTCTGAATTTTATACGGGTTTTTTTCATTTTGAAACGAACTTTTGCTTCCGAATCATTATTCGTAGAGTAAAGATCGTAGTTGTTTTTTAATCCTTTTGTAACGGCTGTAAATAATTTATCAGTTGTATCTCTTAAAATAAACGCGCCTGCGCCTGCATCAAAATTTAGATTAGCTGTTTGAATATTTTCCGGATAACCGACAGAATAGGTGTTGGTGTCCCAATTAGAATCGTTAACGTATTCTTCGTCATCATCATTACAAATAAAAACGCCATCTCCAATTGCCCAGGTTAACGACTTAAATGATGAGAATATTGTAAGAGCAATTAAAACCGCCACAATTCCGGTTACAATATTTTTTACAATATCACCTTTTGCCAGGATTGATAAACCCCAGAGTATAAATACAAACGGCCACAGTTTTAATATTCCGTCCCAGTTTAGTGTTAACCAGTCGAAGTTTGTTAAAAGAATAAGTGTACCGAGGCTTATAAATAAAGCGCCCCAAAAAATGTGACTAGTTTTCATTTTATCTCCTCAATTGAATTTTTTTTAGCGGACATTAGAAGTCCGACGCCAATAATAACCAAAATAAACGGAAGAATATCACCGAAATCAAAACGCGGAACTAAGTTATCTAAAAGAAAGATTACGCCGAGTACGATTAAAAATATTCCACCGTAAGTAATTCTTTTTTCATTCTTCTTTTTTTCATAAACCTGGTTATATTCAAACGCTAATTTCGAAGCGGTTTCATCATTCTCTTTTTTGCTTTCGTTCGAACTTCCGCTGTCACCTGTTGCTGATGAAGGAGGCATGTTAAAAACAAAAGGTTCTTCAGGCACCACAATCCATAAAATAATATATGCGATTACACCCGCACCGCCGAGAAAAAGCGATAGAACAAATAATACTCTTACAATGGTTGGGTCAATGTCGAAGTATTGAGAAAGTCCTCCGGCAACTCCGCCAATCATTTTGTCTTTTGTAGAACGATAAAGTTTTTTATACATCATGCACCTCCAAATGCAATAAATTTTCAATGCAATTGTAACAAAATCAAAAACAAATGAAGAACAAATCTTTATTACCGGCTGCAATTAACTAAGTACGGAAAAAACTTAGTATTAACGGTCTCTCAATTCCTTAACTATATTATAGAAAAACCAAAAATGCTCATCAATTGAGTTACTCCAGTAGTTTTTTGAGTGTGTTCCTGGCTGCTCAATAAACTTCAAAGGTATATTTAGTTCTGCACATTTACCGGCAAAATTTTTATTAACCTTAGATGCAAAGTCTTCGGTACCGCAGTCAACAATCATTCTGAGTTTTTTGTCTGTGAATTTTTCAAGAAGTTTTGTGCAATTATTTTTATCCCAGTTTTGGGGTGAGGCTGAATAACTTCCTAAAACTTTTTCAATCGCCCAATTTGAAGGGAAAGCGGAGATATCTAAAATTCCACTTGTGCTTCCTGCCGCCGCAAAAATTTCAGGATGTTTTAACATCATCAATATTGCCCCGTGTCCGCCCATACTTAGCCCGGTAATAAAAATTAAAGAAGTATCAATGCTATATTTTTTTTCTAATTCCGGCAGCAATGTTTTAACAATAAAATTTTCCATTTGCTGATTTTGAATTTCAGTACTATTAACATACCATGAGTCGTACAAACCATCGGGGCATGCAATTAAAAAATTAAAATTTTCAGAATACTGCTGTAAATCTATTAATCCACCCCATTGTTGGTAATTCCCCGACCAGCCATTAAGCATTATTAGAAGCGGCATTTTTGATTCCTCGCCCGGTATATAAACTAAAACGGAATCATTTACAGGCAGGTAAGGCGATTGTTTGGGAGTGAAAACGAGTAAATCCTGGGCACTAATATTTATATCAAAAATGAAAACAAATAGAAATAAATATTTTATCTTTACGAGCATATTTTGTTACAATTTTATACTAAGTTTAAAATAACAATTAGATGATAATAAAAGAAGTATTATTTTTTGTTTTAACTTTTTTGCTCCTTTATTTTTAATAATGATATGAAAATTTTTATTTGCCAGATAAATACTATTATCGGAAACCTTGAGTACAATAAAAAAAAGATACTTGACGGCTACACTGAGGGGATAAAGCAGCAAGCAGATTTGGTAGTATTCCCCGAACTTGCCCTGGTTGGTTATCCACCGCTCGATCTTGTTGAAAAAAAAGAATTTCGGGATGCGGTAAACAAAGCAACAAATGAAATTGCCGGGCAAACGACGGGTACCGGTTTAATATTCGGCACTATCACTGCTGATAATGACAATATCGGAACAGATATTTTCAATTCGGCTGTATTATGTTTTGATGGAGAAATCAAATTTGTTCAACCTAAAAGTCTAATACCCAACTACGACGTATTTGATGAAATGCGATATTTTGATGCGGCGGAAAATGTAAATGTTTTTGGGTTTAAAGGTGAAAAACTCGGCATCTCGGTTTGTGAGGATATTTGGAATGACGCCGATTATTGGCATATAAGACGATACAAGTTTGATCCTGTTGAAAAACAGATAGAGAAAGGCGCCACTCTTCTTATAAACATTTCCGCAAGCCCCTATTCATACGGAAAAAGGGAAGGGCGGAGGAAGATGCTTGAAACGTTAACTTCAAACGCAAAACTGCCTCTTGCATATGTTTGCTGTAGCGGGGCACAAACCGAGTTAATTTTTGACGGCGCGAGTATGTGTTTTGACGCTAACGGAAATCTCGCGGCACTCGGCAAATCATTTAATGAAGATTATTTTTTGTTCGACACAGAAACTGATAATACCCCGATTGCTGTTGTGGAAAAATCGTTTGAAGAGGAAGTTTATAATGCGCTTGTTTACGGGCTAAAAGATTATTGCGCAAAACTCGGTTTTAAAAAAGTATTGGTTGGGTTAAGCGGCGGAATTGATTCGGCATTAGTTACAACAATAGCCGTTGAAGCGCTCGGGAAAGAAAATGTTCATGTTGTCCTTATGCCGTCTAAATACTCAAGCGAAGGAAGCGTAAAAGACAGTGTGAAACTAACTTCAAATCTCGGCATCTCATTCAACAATATTTCTATTCAGCCTGTGGTTGATGTTACGCTTCAGCAATTAGAAAAAGGTTTTGGTACAGAAGCGATAAGCATCACCGAAGAAAATATTCAGGCGCGTGTTAGAGGTTTATATTTGATGGCATATTCCAACCAGTATGGATCAATGCTTCTTACAACCGGCAATAAATCGGAACTGGCAGTTGGTTATTGTACACTTTACGGCGATATGAGCGGCGGGCTTGCGGTAATTGCCGATTTATATAAAACCGATGTTTATAAAATATCGAATTATATAAATCGGGATTGTGAAATAATTCCGCAGGAGATTATCGACAAAGCTCCTTCTGCCGAATTGAAGCACGATCAGAAAGATCAGGATACATTACCTGAGTACGACCTGCTCGATAAAATTCTAATGATGTACCTTGAGCAGAATAAAGAAATTAATGAAATAATAAAAATTATCGGCAGCCCGGAAGTTGTTTCAAAAACTCTCCGCATGGTTGACCGAAATGAATTTAAAAGAAAACAAGCAGCGCCTGCATTAAGAGTTAGTAAAAAGGCATTCGGTTACGGACGCCGTTACCCGATAGTGCAGGGTTGGCGATAAACAATAAAAACAGGAAAAGGTTAATGGATAAAATTAAATTTCTTCTGATATTCATATTAAGTTTTGGGCTATATGTTTCGGCTTTTGCGCAGTTCGGAATGGAACAAAATATGGTTCACGTTAAAGCATTTAGTTCGCTCGATAAAATTACTCCCGGGAGTGAATTTAAAGTAGCTTTAAAAGTGAATATTGATGAGCCCTGGCATATCAATTCAGATAAACCGTACGATGAGTTTCTAATAGCAACCGATATTGCAGTAAGCGGCATAGAAGAAATTACAACAAAAACAATTGCTTATCCTGCAGCTCATGATATTACACTTTCATTCAGCAAAGATCCCCTTTCTGTGTGGCAGGGAGAAGTTTATATGGGCGCATTGCTGAATGTTTCGAAAGACATCAAACCCGGTACATATAAACTAATTATAACATTAAATTATCAAGCTTGCGACAACAAAACCTGTCTCGCGCCATCAAGCGTTGAAGATACATTAACTGTAGAAGTTGGCGATAGAAATACACCGGTCAATCAGGTAAATCCTGAAATATTTGAAAAAATAGATTTGAGTTTTACTCCGGTGGGTGGTACGGACATTCAAAATGAGGACGGCTCCTTAATGTCAAAATTGGAGAGCAGCGGTTTTATAATCTCGCTGCTCTTGGTGTTTCTGGGCGGTCTTGCACTCAATCTTACTCCTTGTGTTTATCCTTTAATTCCTATTACTATTGGTTATTTCGGCGGGCAAAGTGAGGGGAGTACGGGCAGGCTTTTTTTGATGGGTTTATTTTTTGTACTCGGGATGGCGCTAACTTATTCGGTAATCGGAGTGGTTACTTCATTCAGCGGCGCTATGTTTGGGGCTCTTCTGCAAAATACTTTTGTAATACTTTTTATTGTTCTTCTTTTTCTCATTCTATCGCTAAGTATGTTCGGGGTGTATGAATTTAAGTTACCCGACAGCCTTGTTGCAAAAGCAGGCGGCGCAAAAACCGGTTTTTACGGCGCGTTTTTTATGGGTTTGACGATGGGAATTGTAGCCGCGCCCTGCATAGGCCCTTTTGTTTTGGGTTTAGTAACTCTCGTCGCCGCAAAAGGCGATCCTCTTTATGGTTTTATAATGTTTTTTGTTTTAGCGCTCGGACTCGGAACACCATATTTAGTGCTCGCAATGTTTTCGGGCAAAATTAAAAAGCTGCCGAGAAGCGGCGAGTGGATGGACGGCGTAAAACACGTCTTCGGTTTTATAATGATTGGTATGGCATTTTATTTTTTACTCCCCCTTTTGCCAAAAACAATTTCGGGTTACGTTCTTCCTGTCTTTATGATAATTTTTGCTCTCTACCTTTTATTCTTTGAAAAACTTGCAAAAAATGTAACTGGATTTAAGATATTCAGATACGTGCTTTCTGTAATATTAATTGCAGTAGCTGTTTACGCGCTCATTCCGTCAAACTCAAAATCAATAAATTGGCAGTCGTATGATGAACAAACTTTAGCAAATGCTGATAAAGCTGTTATAATTGATTTTTATGCTGACTGGTGTATTCCCTGTAAAGAACTTGACGCGGAAACATTCTCGAATCAAAAGGTTATTGAAAAATCGAAAAATTTTATAGCCTTTAAAGCAGATATGACGAAATCACTTTCCCCCGAAGTTGAACTGCTTAGAGAAAAATATAAAATTATCGGTGTTCCAACTGTTCTTATCATCGACTCAAAAGGAAATGAGAAGCAGCGGTTAACAGGATTTGTAAACGCGGAAGAATTTTATAAGATGCTTGAAGGTGTCGATTAAATTCCCGGTTTTTGAAGTATGGCTTTATAAAATTAAAGCCATGCGTCCTATTTTGGAAATACTTGTTTGAAACCTCAAAGCCCTATTCTGAAAATCACGAATGCATGTTTTAAAGTTTAGAGCCCTATTCCGAAAATCACGAATGCATATCTAAAACTTTAGAGCCCCATTCCGAAAATCACGAATGCATGTTTTAAAGTTTAGAGCCCTATTCCGAAAATCACGAATGCATATCTAAAACTTTAGAGCCCCATTCCGAAAATCACGAATACATGTTTTAAAGTTTGAAGCCCCATTCGGAAAATTACGAATGCATGGCTAAACCTTCAAAACCCTATTTCCAATTTTAGAAATACTTCTTTCCCAAATCTGCGAAGATCATAAAAGATCATAGTCATCTGCGTGCAATTAAAACCGCCGCTTATAAAGTAACTCCATTTTATTTGTAACAATACCCGACTCACAACTCACCACAAACAACAACCTTCCATTACATTTGCGCTTACTCATAAAAAATATTATGTTTGAAAAAACTAAATACCATAAATAGAGGCATGGGATTCTTAACAGGACTAATGCGATGCCTGAAGCATTTGATTTAAGGAAAACAACGGCTTAATCTTTTCTGGTGTGTAGTTAAATGCTTAACGCATTAAATATTTTTAGGGAGGTTACAATGAAGAAAATTATTTTTATACTTTCTCTTTCTTTTTTCATTACAGCAATTGGATACGGGCAATGGTTTTGGCAAAACCCTCTTCCGCAAGGAAATTTTTTAACTTCCGTCTATTTCATTGATGTAAATACCGGCTGGGTTGTGGCAGACTGGGGAGCAATCATCAAGACAACAAATGGAGGAACTGATTGGACTATACAAACAAGCGATGCTGATGAGAGATTGAATTCTGTCTATTTCACAGATGCAATTACTGGTTGGGCCGTGGGATATGGTGGAACAATATTGAAGACAACAGATGGGGGAACAAACTGGACATCACAAACAAGCGGGGTGAGTAATTATTTAATATCTGTCTGTTTCCCTGATGCAAATAACGGATGGGTTGTGGGAGTTGCTGGTACTATTCTCAAGACGACAAACGGAGGAGAAAATTGGGTTTATCAAACAAGCGGAATCAACAATCATTTATATTCAGTATATTTCTCAGACACAAATACCGGTTGGGCTGTGGGATATGGTGGAACAATATTGAAGACAACAAATGGGGGAACAAACTGGACATCACAAACAAGCGGGACGAGTTATTCTTTATGGTCGGTTTATTTCTCAGACCAAAATATAGGCTGGGCTGTAGGAAGTTCTGGAACAATCCTAAAGACAACAAATGGGGGAACAAGCTGGACATCACAATCAAGCGGAACAGAAGATGGTTTGTTATCTGTGTATTTCACTAATGCAAATACCGGCTGGGTTGTGGGATTTGGTGGAACAATATTGAAGACAACAAATGGGGGAACAAACTGGACATCACAAACAAGCGGGACGAGTTATTCTTTATGGTCGGTTTATTTCTCAGACCAAAATATAGGCTGGTCTGTTGGAAATGGTGGAACAATTCTGAAGACAACTAACGGAGGAACAAACTGGACATCACAAACAAGCGGAACAGATGGTTATTTGTTCTCTGTGTATTTCACTGATGCTAATACCGGCTGGGCTGTGGGGTGGCCTGGAGTAATTCTCAAGACAGACAACGGAGGAGAAAATTGGACTCCACAATCAAACTGGACAGATGATTACTTGTTGTCGGTCTATTTCAAAGATGCAAACACAGGCTGGGTGGTGGGAAGTGCCGGCAAAATCATTAAGACGACTAATGGAGGAGAAGATTGGACTCCACAAACAAGCGGAACAGGTAAGGTTTTGGCTTCCGTCAAATTTACAGATGCTAATACCGGCTGGGCTGTGGGTGAGGATGGAATTATTTTAAAAACAAATGATGGAGGCGCGGAATGGATTCCACAAATAAGCGGAACAAGTTATAATTTACACTCTGTCTATTTCACAGATGCAAATACCGGCTGGGCTGTGGGTGGCGTTGGAACAATCATCAAAACAACTGATGGAGGAGCAAATTGGATTTCACAATCGAGCGGAACAAATATTCCTTTAATTTCCATCTATTTCATAGACGCAAATACCGGTTGGGCCGTGGGAGGTGACGGTTATGAATATCATGGAAAAATCCTCAATACAACAAATGGAGGAGAAAATTGGAATTTACAATTAAACGCATCAACTCATTTGAATTCTATTTACTTTACAGATGCAAATAATGGTTGGGTTGTAGGATTTGGTGGAATCATATTAAATACAACAAACGGAGGGGAAGGTTGGACTATGCAAAAAAGCAAAACCGGTAATTTTTTGTCTTCTCTCTATTTCATATATAAAAATACTGGATGGGCTGTAGGAGATTATGGAACTATTCTCAAAACAACAAACGGCGGGGTTACATTTATTGAAGATGAAAAGAACCCCGAACAACCGGATGAATTTGTTTTAGCGCAGAATTACCCGAACCCGTTTAATCCCACAACAACAATACAGTACGAGGTACAGCAGCCTGGAATTGTAAAGATAAATATTTATGATATTACAGGAAGGCTCATTAAAGAACTTGTTAACACAGAAAAAAATGCGGGTAAGTTTACTGCTGTTTGGGATGGAAAAGATAATTTCGGAAAGCGCGCTGCTTCGGGAGTTTATTATTACCGGATAATCAGCGGCAATTTTGTTCAAACCAGGAAGATGATTCTTTTAAAGTGAGGGAAAGAGAGTTATAAAGAATGAGTGCATGAAAATGCATCATTACATTGAATGATTAACTCACTCTCGTTCGTCTTGTTAAAAGGGGCTGAATTTTAAGACAGCCCCTTTCTTTAAGTTCTGTACTCTATTTTACTTTGTCTCCTCATCGGATTTCCTTTATATTTGCACTTCAAATAAATAAACATGTAAAAATTATTGTTAAAGTTTAATTCAGCAGGAAAAGATAAACAAAGTAAAGCACGCGCAGGATTTTTTGAAACTGATCATGGAATTGTTGAAACTCCCATATTTATGCCGGTTGGCACGCAGGGAACTGTTAAAGCTGTAAACCAGGATTATCTTAAAAACGATATAAAAGCGGAAATTGTTCTTTCAAATACTTATCATCTTTATTTGCGCCCCGGTACCGATATTCTTGAAAAAGCCGGCGGGTTGCATAAGTTTATGAATTGGGATAGACCAATTCTTACTGATAGCGGCGGCTACCAGGTATTTAGTTTATCCGAACTAAGAAAATTGAAGAAAGACGGCGTTGAATTCAGCTCGCACCTCGATGGCTCAAAACATTTTTTTACCCCCGAAAAAGTAATTGGGATCGAGCGCAGTATCGGTTCGGATATAATGATGGCGCTGGACGAGTGTACCCCATACCCGTGCGATTATGATTACGCAAAACGTTCGAAAGAATTAACATCAGCATGGGCTGTACTTAATAAAGAAGCCTTTGAAAAATCAGAGCCGCTATACGGGCATAAACAATTTTTATTTGGTATTATTCAGGGCAGTGTTCATAAAGATTTGCGTGAGTCATCGGCAAAAGATTTACTTGCTCTCGATTTTGATGGTTATGCAATTGGCGGTCTCGCGGTTGGTGAACCAACCGAGACGATGTACGAAATGGTTGACTTTACAACCGATTTTATGCCCGAAGACAGACCACGTTATTTAATGGGCGTCGGGAGACCCGAGAACATTCTGGAAGCAATTGAACGCGGAGTAGATATGTTCGACTGCGTAATGCCGACCCGTAACGCACGTAACGCAAATTTGTTTACATCAGCCGGCATTCTTTCTATGCGCAACGCAAAACATAAAGATGATTTTACAACAATCGATAATGAATGCGATTGTTATACATGTAAAAATTATTCCAAAGCATATCTGCGGCATCTTTTTATCGCCAGCGAAATATTGGCTTTGGAATTAGCAAGCATACACAATCTTCATTTTTATTTGAACCTCGTTAAAACAGCAAGGACAAAAATAATTGAAGGTTTGTTTGCCGAATGGAAAAATGAAACAATTAATAAAGTATCAAAACCAGTAAATAATAATGGAGTATAAATTGGATCTAATATTTGCAATGGCACCTGCCCCAGGAGAGGGCGGCGGCGGTAATTTTGTAAGCACCATAATAATGTTCGGCGCTATATTTTTAATATTTTATTTTATGATTATCCGTCCCCAGCAAAAACGGGCGAAGGAAAGAGAAAAACTTTTATCCAATATTCAAAAAGGAGATAAAGTTATAACAAGCGGCGGCGTGCATGGAATTGTTGCCGGGCTTGAAGAAAAAACAGCGCTGCTTGATATTGGCGATAAAGTGAAAATAAAAATTGAACGTTCGGCTATTACGAGCGTAATTGCATCAAAAGACTGACAGCCTTAATTATTTTTGGTTCGCTTTATTTTCGGTTTTTATGTTCGATTATAAAGCGAACTTGTTCAGTTTGAAAAAAGATAGGATTAGAAATGTTCTGCACAGTAGAAGAAGCTATTGAAGAAATAAAAAACGGCAGGATTATTATTGTAGTTGATGATGAAGACCGCGAAAATGAAGGCGACTTTATTTGCGCCGCCGAATATATCACTCCCGACGTAGTTAACTTTATGGTTACTCACGGACGCGGTATGGTTTGCGTTCCGATGATTGGCAATAGGCTTACAGAATTAGGTTTAAATTTAATGGTAGACAGCAATTCTGCGTTACATGGAACTCAATTTACTGTAACTGTAGACGCAATTGAAGGAACAACAACCGGAATCTCCGCTTCGGATAGGGCGATAACAATAAAAAAATTAATTTCTCCCGATGCTAAAGCATCCGACTTTGGAAGACCGGGTCATATCTTTCCACTTCGTGCATTTGAGGAGGGCGTTCTTAGACGAGCCGGTCATACCGAAGCAACAGTTGATTTATGCAGAATGGCAAAGTTGAGTCCCGCCGGTGTTTTATGCGAAATATTAAACGATGACGGCTCGATGGCGCGTGTGCCTGATTTAATAAAAATTGCCGAAAAGTTTAAACTGAAGATTACAACTGTTAAAGATGTTATTAAATACAGATTAAATAATGAAAAACTTATTGAGAAAATTACCGAAATTGATTTTCCCACAAACCATGGTCCATTTAGGTTAAATCTTTATAAAAATTTGATTGACGGCAAAAAGCAGATTGCTCTTGTAAAGGGTGACATTAAAAAAGATATGCCGGTGCTCGTGCGTATGCATTCGGAATGTTTAACCGGTGATGTTTTCCATTCGTTACGCTGTGACTGTCACGATCAGCTAAATTCTGCACTCGATGCTATTAATGAAAATGGAAGTGGTGTTCTTGTCTATATGCGTCAGGAGGGGAGAGGTATAGGACTTCAAAATAAAATTCTTGCCTATAAACTTCAGGATGAAGGAAAAGATACGGTTGAAGCAAATGAGGAGCTTGGATTTAAAGCAGACTTGAGAGATTATGGAATCGGAGCTCAAATATTATTGGATCTCGGAGTTAATAAAATAAAGCTTCTTACAAACAACCCGAAAAAAATAGTGGGCTTAAAAGGTTACGGGCTCGAAATAGTTGAACGCGTACCGATTGAAATAAAACCGAATGAAAACAACGAGCGTTATCTCAAAACAAAACGGGATAAACTCGGGCATTTAATTCTTCAATAAAATAAATCCACAAAATTTCTGTAGTGAACGCAAGGTTTGCGTTCACTACAAAATAATAAACAAATCATTTTAATATTGGTATTACTTCCGTTTGTCTTTCTCCGCCGGTTGTCATAACGTTACCTTTGGGCGAAATATAAACATCAATTTCACTTCTTACGCCAAAATCGCTTGGCAAATAAATTCCCGGTTCAATTGAAAAAGATGTGGATGGTAAAAGAAGACGCTCATCTCTTGTTTCAAAATTGTCAAGGTGTGCACCGCTGCCATGCAAATCTGTTGTTATTGAGTGCCCGGTGCGATGAATAAAATATTCGGCGTAACCAGCATCATCTATTACTTTTCTTGCTGCTGCATCGGCTTCATAACCACGTACTTCTTTTTTATCGGCGTACCTTTGTTTTATTAGGTTTAACGCAGTATCGCGGGCTTCGGCAACTATATTAAATACTTTTACATATTTTTCCGGAACCGAATTGCCCATATAGCCTGTCCACGTAATATCAGCCCAAACCCCGCTTGGTTTGTCCAATTTTGCCCACAAATCAATTAAAACAAAATCGCCTTTTCTAATTGATTTATGCACCTCTTTTGTCGGCTCATAATGCGGGTTGGCTGCATTTTCATTTACTCCCACAATCGGTGGATGATCGGTGTAATACCCGCGTGCTTTAAACTCTTGCATAATAAACTGCTGGACGTCATATTCAGTCAGTTCTTTCCCCGAAAAAGTTTCTTCTTTTATATAAGCGAACGCTTTAACCACAATGTTTGTTAAAGCCGTTGCAACGGGTTTGTTCTCGAGATATTGTTCCTCATTCCAGAGAGCTCCGAACATTGAAATTAAATCGGCTGAACTTTTTATTTCCACACCGAATGTTCTCAACATTTCTATTGTGCCCGCATCAACTTTCGAAACATATGGAATTGCATTCATCGGTGAATATTCCATGGCAATAGTTTTAACCCCTTTTAACGTATCTTTAAGGTGGTTTGTTAGGGAAACATGGCTGGAATATTTTTTCCTTTCACCGGGGAGGTGATCAAGATTTCCGGCTTCAATGCCCATAACAATTTTTATTGGAGTTCCCTGCTTTGGGACGAAATAAAAAAATCTTCTGGTTAAGTGTGCTTCAGCCGGTATATCCAGAATTGTATGTGCAAGATCGTTTGAATCTCTGAAATCGTAAAACAACCAGGCATCAAAATTCATTTTTGTAATTACTTCTTGAATCTTATTTAAATCAAAATTACCCATTCTGTCCTCGCGGTTATAGTTATTAATTGTTTCATTTTCAACCCCAAGTTAAAAAAATAAGACACAATATTAAATTCCATTTTCCATTTTTAAAGTGTGCCTCTAAGTTAATTGACTATATTCTTTCAAATAACTATTTTTCCACCTCTTTAATAACTACTAATCTCTGGAGGATTAAAATAATGAAAGTAAGTTTTTATACATTCTTTCTAACCTTATTGCTGTTGCCTGTTTTAGTATTCGGGCAGACTTATGATGGACCCGCTGCTGGAAATGTATCGTCGGGCGCTTCCGTTTCCACCGACACCTATTTGAGAACTGCACCTTTGATGGAGCCGATGGAGAAGCATATAAGAAATACAATTAAAGATGAATATGAGGCTGTTTACTTAGATGTTAACGCTCCTCCAGCCGGTTCAAATTATTTTGAAGATCCAAGTTTATCCAATGCACAAAAACGTGGTGTTGGGCAAACAGTGTTATTAAAAAGTTTTACCGGAATTCCCGAAGGCAATTCTATTCCTCCCGATCCATATATTGCAGCAGGTCCTACTCATATAATGGCTACAGTAAATAGCAGTTTTGCAATTTGGGATAAAGAAGGTAATTTGGTTAAAACCATCAATGCAGACGCATGGTTTAGTAATGTTTTACCCGGTGTTAGCTCCTTCGATCCTAAAGTGTTATATAACCATTTTGCAAAACGCTGGGTAATGGTTTGGCTCCATCAAAGCGATGCTGCCCAACAAGGTTATTTTTTGCTTTCAGTTTCAGACGATTCGATTCCGACCGGAACATGGTATAACTGGGCATTACCAGCCAATCAGAACGGCAGCACCGTTGTTTCTAATTGGGGTGATTATCAAGGAGTTGGTTTTGACGAAGATGCAGTTTATATAACTGCTAACCAATTTCAATTCGGCGGAAGTTTTCAATATGTAAAAATAAGAATTATACCAACCGCGCAGTTATTGCTGAACGATGCCGGTAAGGTTGCTTGGCAGGATATCTGGAACATTAGTTATCCGACCACTTCGAGCAAAGTTTTTAATATCAGACCATCTGTTTCATATGGCGGAGCTGATGGTTTTTATTTATTGCATGCGCCAAACGGTGGCGGTAATTTTATGGCTATTTATAAAATTACAAACGCAACTACAACGCCTGTTCTTACCGGTTTTAACGCACCAGTTACTTTTTATAATAATGCGCCTAATGCAAATCAACTTGGTGGTTCTACAGTGCTTATTGAAGGAGCCGGCAGCGCAATAAGAAATGAGCCGAGATACCGCGATGGGTATTTGTATGCGGTTCATTCGGTTGCCAATCCTACATCGCTTGCTTACTCAAATGTTAGATATTTGAAATTTGATTTGACACATCAGTCTGCAGTTGAAGATGTTTCTTTTGGTACACCCGGTTACTGGCATTATTATGCCGCAATTGATGTAGACAAAAACAATAATATTGCAATAACCTACTCAAGATCGGGAGACAATGAATACGTTGGCGCTTTTTATACAACAAGGCTCTTCGATGATCCTCCAGGATTAAATCCGAGTTCTGTTTTACAACCAGGTGTTGCTAATTATGTAAAAACTTATGGCGGTACGCGTAATCGCTGGGGAGATTATAATGGACTGTGGTTGGACCCGGTAGATCAAAATAATTTTTGGTTATTTACCGAGCATGTTGCCGGTCTCAATACTTGGGGTACTTGGACAGGCATGATAAGATTAGTTCCATTTGAAGGTATGTATGTATATCCGAAAAGTTTGAACATCGATTTCCCCGATGTTGAAGTTAATTATTTTAGCGATACGATGTCGGTATATGTTTCAAACTACGGAACCGATCCGGTAACAATTTCCGATATTCAAAATTCGGCAGGTCCATTTTTCTTAGCAGATCAATATACCTTTCCGATACTACTTAACAGCTATGATAGCTTGAAAATACCGATTGTATTTATGCCTTCTGCGGCAGATAGTTTTACTCAATTTCTCGGAATAACCTCTGATTCACCGGACTTGACCGGTATTTCATTAAGAGGCAAAGGGTTCACAATTAATCCCGCTGCTGATAATTCCATATACGCATCTTCCGGTCTTTTGGGCGGTGGAAATATGTTAACAGTTGAACCACAAACCGGTGCAGCAACTGCACTTGGATTTTCAAATTACAATTACATCCAGAGCATTGCAATCCATCCGATCTCAAAAGAAGTTTTTGGAATAAATTCGGATAGCCATGGTTCAAGTTTGGTAAAAGTAAATGCCCTGCTGGGTGATAGTTATTTAATAACGGATTTCACCCGACCGGATATTTCTGCTCTTGCTTTTACAGCCTCTGGCGATTTAATTGCCGCAGATATCAATGGAGTATTGTATAAAATCAATATAGAAAATAAAACGATTGATTCCTTAGTGTCAACAAATATGGCTATTTCCAGTTTAAGTTTTAACCCGACAAATAATGAATTATGGGCTTCTCTTTATTTACCTTTCGGTTTAAATAAAGATAGAGTTTTCAAAATAGATTTGGTTACCGGGGACACAACTTTAATTGGCAAAACCGGATTAAATGTTATGACACAGGCTCTTTGCTTTGATGCAGCCGGACATCTTTTCGGTATGACGGGTTCAAACAATCAAATTGCAAACTTTGTAAGCATAGATACAGCTACCGCAGTTGCAACAGTCATTGGAGCCACCGGGGTAAAAAATGTAACAGGATTAGCATTTAGTCCTGGTACTATAACTTCCGATAAGAGTAATGGTAATTCTATACCGACGGATTTCAGTTTAAAACAAAATTATCCGAATCCATTTAACCCGTCAACAACTATAGAGTTTGCATTACCTGTTACATCAGATTTGAAGGTAACAATCTACAATATAGTTGGTGAAGTTGTTAATACACTTATTAATACAAATATGAACGCAGGATATCACCGCACAATTTGGAACGCGAGAGATGCATCGGGTAACAGAGTAAGCAGCGGTGTTTATTTCTATGAAGTAAAAGCAAACGGTATTGACGGCAGAACTTTTTCGCAAATGAAAAAAATGATTCTCCTAAAATAGTTCATGAGTTCCTTGAACTTAGAAGCCGGAATTTTCCGGCTTTTTTTTTGAAAAAAATTATTGTGTGTTTCAAGTTTACGGTAATAGAAAGTTTAATTATATTTATGTGTTATCTAAGCAGGTAATAATTTTAGGCAATAATGGAGCAAAGATGTTTAAGTTTTTAGGCAAATATTATGTAATACCGGCACTTCCCGAAAACCTTGAGCGGCTAAGGGAACTTGCGTATAATATTTACTGGGCATGGAACGCGGATGCAAGGGAGTTATTTAGAAGACTTGACCGAGAACTTTGGGAAGAAACATACCACAACCCTGTACTTATGCTCGGGAATATAAGTCAACAGCGCCTGCAAGAAGTGTCGCAAGATGCTGGTTTTTTATCAAACCTAAATAGGGTTTATAAAAAGATGGAAAACTATTTAAACGAGGGTACATGGTATCAGAAAAACTTTAAGAATCCTGAAAATTTTAATATAGTATATTTTTCTGCAGAATTCGGTTTGACGGAATGTCTTCAAACTTATTCAGGCGGATTAGGGCTTCTTGCCGGTGATCATTTAAAAGCCGGCAGCGATCTTGGTATCCCAATCATAGGTATCGGACTTCTTTATAAGGAGGGATATTTTCAGCAGTACCTGAACAGTGAAGGTTGGCAGCATGAAAAATATGACATAAACGATTTTGATAATTTGCCTATGAGCAGGGTTCTTAATACGAGGGGTGAAACTCTAAAACTATCGGTCCAGATGGTTGACCGTGATGTTTATTATCAGGTTTGGAAGATTCAGGTTGGTCGGGTGCCGCTTTATTTGCTTGACACCAACGTACCTGAAAATAGTGAAAACGATCAAATTATAACACAAACCTTATACGGCGGAGATATTGAAACACGGATTCAACAGGAAATTATTCTTGGCATAGGTGGAATAAGGACGGTACATGCGCTCGGTATTAAACCAATGGCATGTCATATGAACGAAGGACACTCGGCATTTCTTTCGCTTGAAAGAATGAGAATTATTATTAATATCTATGGATTAACTTTTAAGCAAGCAAAAGAAGTGGGTTATTATTCTAATATTTTTACAACACATACTCCCGTGCCTGCTGGTATTGATGTTTTCCCAAACGAGCTGGTTGAGAAGTATCTCGGGAATTATTATCGGAATGAACTGCAGATATCCGGTGACGATTTCTACAAACTCGGCAAAATCGGAAAAGGTAATTCAATTGCGTTTAATATGGCGCACCTTGCGATGAATACAGCCGGTTCGATAAATGGCGTAAGCCGGCTGCACGGTAAAGTTTCAAGAAAAATGTGGGATTTCGGTTACGAGAACGTTCCATTTAATGAAATTCCTATCGGTTATATTACTAACGGCGTGCATATGAAATCGCACATCTCGCGCGATATGGAAGAACTACTTCTTCAATACATTGGTGAAGAATGGATGGTTAACCCGGCGGACAAATCTTTATGGGAACGGGTTGATAAAATACCTGATGAGGAACTTTGGCGCACACACGAACGAAGAAGAGAACGGCTCGTCGCCTTTGCTCGCCGGCGCTTACGCAAACAAATAAAAAACCATGGGGGGAGTCAATCGGAGGTAGAAAAAGCTGGTGAAGTATTAGACCCGAACGCACTTACAATCGGTTTTGCAAGACGGTTTGCAACATACAAAAGGGCAACATTGATGTTCAGTGATGTCGAACGACTTGCCGACATCGTAAATAACAAACAACGGCCGGTGCAGTTTATAATATCCGGTAAAGCGCATCCAAAAGATGATGAAGGGAAAAAGTTTATTCAGGAGATTGTTGAATTTGCCAAACAGGAACATTTCAGAAGGAAAATAGTTTTTATTGAAAATTATGATATAAATGTCGCGCATTATTTAGTGGAAGGCTGCGACATCTGGCTTAACAACCCGCGCAGACCTTATGAAGCCAGTGGCACATCCGGCATGAAAATAATTGCAAACGGCGGTTTAAATTTTAGTGTTTTAGACGGATGGTGGGATGAAGGTTTTGATTCTGAACTTGGATGGAAGATAGGCAGCGGCGAAGAATACTCTGACCCCGATTATCAGGATGAGGTTGAATCCCGCCAGTTTTATCACACGCTCGAAAACAGCATAGCCCCATTATTTTATGAGCGTTCGCATGATGGACTGCCGAGAGGTTGGATTACAATGGTAAAAAACTCGATGAAAAATCTGGGGCCGATATTTAATACCCACAGAATGGTGCAGCAGTATTTTGAAGAATATTATCAACCCGCACTGAAAAAACGTTTTTTGCTCTCTGAAAAAAACTGGCAGAAAGTAAAACTACTTGCAGATTGGAAAGAAAAAATTAAAAGCACATGGAGTGAAATCCGGCTTATAAAACTAAATACATTTGAATTTCCCAAACATATATTTGTAGGAGAGGAGTTTCAAATTACGGCGGTTGTAGAACTTGGCAGCATACTCCCTGAGGATGTTGAAGTACAAATTTATTACGGTCCGGTAGAGAAACAAAACGATCCCGGTAATAATTCTTCAGTTGTACTTACACCATCGCGCAAAAAAACCGATGAAGGTTATTATATTTACAAGGGAAAAATAAAAAGTTTAACAAGCGGACAGCAGGGATACACAATCCGAGTTCTGCCGAAGCATCCGCTTTTATTAAATCCTTTTGAACTCGGTGTTGTTTACTGGGCAAAAGGGAATGAATAAGTGAGTAATTAAATGTTGTTAGAAACTTTAGACGTCGGTAAAAATGATATAATGATTTATTCGCAAAATATTTTCAGCGCTGAAAACAATTTCAGGATTATCTTTAAAAATAACCCTAAGATGACTGCGAGGAAAATAAGTTTTTCCGATGTTTGTATGTTTGTATCCGATACAACCCCCAAGAACCTTATTATATACAGGCTGCTTACAAACCTTAATGATGTGGGAATTGATAGAAGTAAGTTCGGGTTTTCAATTGTTATTGATGAGGAATTAGAAGTTATTTATTTCGACCCTATTTATGCAATAAAAGAAATAGAAGCCATAGTAGAAAAGTCAAACAATTTCGATATAAGATTTAGAATTCAACAAGTTGGACTTACAAGTTCTATCAACATAAACGCTAGACCTTCTTTTAAAGAAATTTATTCTGTCGATTTAGCCTCGCGCGAAGCTAAGTTTCAAAACGATAAAGTTTTTGTTGAGGCTCTATTTGCTGTTGATAACAAAGGATTCAAAGAGACCAAAGATTCATCACCCGGATCACCGGAAAATGACAAACAGAATGAAAAACCGGAGGGAATAAAAATAAAAAAAGCCACCGGGATAAGTGAGGTAACATTTCCTATTAATAGTCAGGAAAAAAAACTTGAACCTGAAGCATCAAAGTTAAAACCGAAGCCAAGACAAGAAGAAATTAAATTAATAAAACATTTCATTACGGAAGACCAAGCATTCGATCATACACAAGTTTTCAGAATGACAATTCAAAGTGATGATAAGGTTAATGAGAAAACTGCAAAAGAAAAGAATATAAAAAAAGTGGAAGCGGAAAAGAGTGCATTTGCGAAATTCCTTCATTATAATAGGAATGGAAGCCAAAATGGTGAGCCGGATATAAATATGATCGACATATTTAAATCTTCATCTTCTCTCAAGGAATTTAGATCCGGAAAAGGGGATAAAAAAATTGTTCTAAAATTAAATCAGTAAAATGGGCTGTACACTATTTAAGAAATTTTTCTACTTCTTTATAAATATCATTGGATGAAATTAAATCCATACAGTTGGGGCTAAAATTGCATTCCGGTTTATAACAAACAAGACAATCCATTTTTGGACTCACCTTTACAATCCTCCCGTAATCTTCAATTTCATTTGAAGATGTTGGACCGAACACGCATATAACATTTTTCTTCAGCGCGGTTGCTGCGTGCAGCGCAAGAGTATCACCTGTTATAACAATATCGGAAAGATTCAATAGTGCAAAAAATTGACGCAAGGTATTGTTTGTGCCTGTGTCGATTAAAGCCGGAAACAATTTTTTAAGTTCTTCATTTTTTTCAACTTCTTCCGGTCCGCCGTACAATAAAATACCAACATCTTTATGCCCGGTTAACTTAGAAATTAGTTCTTTGTAACCATCAAAACGCCACTGTTTTAACTGCCATCTCCGCGAGGCTCCTGTATTTAAGCCGATAAGATGTTTGAATTGTCCGAACTTCTGTATCTTTTTAAAATTCTCCATGAATAATAGTTCGGCAGGAGACAGGTTAATTATAATTTCACCTTTATCATATTCAACCCCGGCAATCTCGTGTAAAATTTGTTGATAGGTTTTTTGATTTTTCTTTTTCAGATCATCGAACGCTCCCATTTCTAACCATTCTTCAGCGGCACTATTTGCAGGAGCAACTTTACCTTTTTTGCTAAGAATGTATCCTCTTTTTTCTTTTGCATTTACAATTGAAGCAAGAGCGGAGGAAACAGGAGATGCGTCGGGATGAATCAGCAGAGCGAACTCTTCGGTTTGCAACCTTGCATTTAATTCGGGGGCTTCAAAAGCTAATACTTCGTCAACCAGAATGTTATTATAAAATAAAGGAATCGAGTTCTTCCGTGTTATCCAGCAAATATGCGAAGCCGGGTATTTTTCTTTTAGTGCAAAAAGCAGCGATGTAGTTCTTAAAACATCTCCTGTAGCGTCAAGTTTTATAATTAATATTTTAAAATTTACCGGAGTGTAATATTTACAATTATCACATTTTATCCCGACATTTTTGTTGAGACTGCAAGGGCGGTCACCGGGGAAAAGTTTACAATCGGTTTTTAATATCATTTTATATCCTGCAAAATATCGTTAAAAAGTTCCGGAAGTTTCTCAAACTTATTATTTCCAACATAAAGCTGCATATTATTTTCAAAATTAACAGAACTTTTTAATTCGAAAAACTTTTTTACACCTTTTACTATTTCGGCTGAAGAGTCGGGTTCAACCAGAACGCCTGTTTTATCTTTAAGCATAAACTCGGACAAACCTCCCACGCGTGTAACAAGCACAGGCTTCAAAAAACCATAGGCAACATTTAATATTCCACTCTGTGTTGCGCTGCGATAGGGAAGTACAACAAGATCGCTTGCGATATAATATTTTCCAACTTCCTCATTCGGAACAAATTGGTTTACTATTTTTACTTTTTCCTGAATACCGAGCGATTTGATTCGTGATGTATATTCCATTGGGTCATCATAAAATTCGCCGACAATTAGTAATTTAGCTTCAGGGTAGGATTTTAATATTTCGGGCATCGCTTCGATTAGAATATCGAGCCCTTTGTATTTCCGAACATAACCAAAAAATAAAAGTACTTTATCATTTTCGCCAAATCCAAGAGATGCTCGTGTTTGGCTCGCAGAGTTGTTCTCAATTTTGTAACAATCATAAACCGGCAACTCGCTTCTGAATATTTTTTTGCCGGGGTTGTTACTAATCAATTCTTTTTCAACAATATCGGATAAAGCTATAAAAGCTTTTGAGTTTGTTAACCCGATTTTTGTCAGAAGTCTGTCAACAATATTTCCCTCGTGTGAAATATAATTTTCAGTAATAAAAATTATTTTCTTCTTAAATATTGAAGGAAGCATTGCCGAAATACCAAAATGGCATAAACCAAAAAAAGGGTGCCACCAATCGAATACAATTAAATCCGGTTTTTCTTTTACTATTTTAGAAGAAACTGAAATCCAGTTAAATGGGTTAATAGAATTAACCAACCGTTTGTTAGGAGCTTTTTTTATAGTTGTTTCACTGTTGTCAAATTGTGTTGTGCCGGGGAACAAGAGAGATGGATAAAGTAACTTGTAATTGAAGATAACCACTTCAAAATTATTTTTTAGAGCATCATAAACATGAGACACAAATAACGAATTGCCCCCCCTATAGGGGAAAGCGGGTCCGATAATTAAAATTTTTTTTACGGCTGTTTCAGTCATCAAGCTAAAGTAATGTTAATAAAAACCCTATAAAAACGGAGCAAAAATAATTAAAGAAAGCCGAATGTACAATGCAGTTATTTAAATTGAGATGATTGAGAATGAGTAAAACAAAAATTTGGATTGCCTCTGTTGTTTTTGTGCTATAATATTGTTTCAATTATGGCAAAGAAGGAAAAAATGTTTTAAGTTTGAACTTAAAATTTTAGGTCATCAAAAAACAAAAGGTTTTATGAATTTAGATGTACTTGTATTTGCCGCGCATCCCGATGATGCTGAACTTGCCATGGGTGGAACTATTGCCAAATTTACTGCCGCAAATAAAAAAGTCGGGCTAATTGATTTTACAAGGGGTGAACTCGGAACGCGTGGCACCGCTGAAAGCAGACAAAAGGAAGCTTTTCAGGCCGCTCTTGTGTTAAAAGTTGCTTTGCGTGAAAATCTTGAAATCCCTGATGGCAACATCCAGAGGAATAAAGATAATTTGATGAAAATTATAATGACGATACGGCGTTATAAACCGAAGATAGTTTTTGCCCCATATTTTAACGACCGTCATCCCGACCATATTGATGCGAGTAAACTTGTAAAAGAAGCAGTGTTTTCATCCGGTCTGGTTAAAATAATAACTTCCGATAAGGAGGTATCGCAACCGGCGTACCGTCCTAATAAACTCTATTATTATATGCAAACTTATACATTTGAACCGAGCTTTATTGTTGATATTTCGGACACATTCGAAAAAAAAATGGAAGCGGTAAAATGTTACGGATCGCAGTTTCATAACCCGTGCAGCACCGAGCCGGAAACATTTATCAGCCGACCGGAATTTATTACCTATGTAGAATCGAGATCTCAATATTATGGTTTTCAGATTGGTAAAAAATGCGGCGAACCATTTTTCTGTGAAGAAAAAATTGAATTGGATGTTGTTGAATTGGTAAAATAAGAAATAAGAAATAAGAGATAAGAAATAGGAAATAAGAAATAGGAAATAAGAAATAAGAAATAGGAAATAAGAAATAAGAAATAAGAAAAAGCGCATACCGGGTTGCTTTTTCGATATGCGTTTTTATAACTGCAAAAAATGACTATAGAATTTTATATCATTAGAAGATCATTCTGTAAAAAACAATTAGCCGCAACTCCGAAAATTATTTTATTAAAAATAAATTGTCCGAAATCTCTACGTTTAACTTTATATTTTTTACAGATTGAGTTTTTGTCTTTCCATTTTCAGTTATTGATAATTTGTAAGGGAATGGAATGTCGTCTGTCTTTTTATAATTGTCCAGATGGATCTCCCGAATTTTCCCATTCTTTCTTTTGATAGTTTTTTCGAGCAGATATGTTTTTGAATCTACAAAAATATCTGTACTATCGCCTGTAGGTTGAATACAAACAATTTTGAAAAATTTATCTTTCCCATCGGTTATCTTCCCTTCAAATTTCAAATCGTGCGCTTTTTCCCTGTAACAGAAAAAGTAACCGTCAAAATCGGCATTAAATTTTATTTCTTCCAATGTTTGCCCTTTTAAAAGAATAGTATCGGTTCCACTTATTACTGCCCCGGCGGTCCCATCGAAGATTGTTGTTTTTGTTTTGTTGTTTATTGTTTCTTCAACCCGAAGTTTGTTTGGGCGTTTATGGAATAGCAGCAGTTTCCCCTTTCCTTCGGGTGTGGCTAAGTCTGCATCGATTATTATGGTGTTTGTCTTGTTAAACTTATCCTGGTTTACGGCATCAAAATGATAATCGATAATTTCATTTAATGTTTGTGCCGGTGAATAAAATGTTCCAAAAAGAAAAAATACGGTTGAAAAAATTATTGCTTTCATACAAGCCTCCTTTGGGATTATTGTAGATACAGCCATAAAAATTAAAGAATATATTTCCGAAGAGAATATTAAATCCGGGATAGCTAATAATATTCACGTCAACTGTAAAGACAGTCGGTGATGTTGAAAAGAACGGTCTGAATATATTTAAGTACCGGAACATAAATTTCTCTCCGGATGTTGATGTTGAAAATAGAGAAAAATATGTGTTGAATCAAGAGAGGTAATTGTTCTGTAGTTTTGTATTTATAGTTTCAATTATTCGGTCTGTAATGATTCATAAACTTCATCTATCGGCAAATTACTTTTTTTCGATTCGTTTACCGCGAGTCTGTCGCATCTTTCATTCATAGGATGGCTGTTGTGCCCTTTAACCCAGTTAAATATTATATCATGTTTTTTAGAAAGTTCGTAAAGTTCTTTCCATAGATCGGGGTTTAATAGCCTGTCTTTTTTGCTGCGGCGCCAGCCAAGTTTTTCCCATTTGTAAATCCATCCGGCTTTAAAAGCGTCAACTATATATTTTGAGTCGCTGTAAATGCTGACATTGCATTTTTCTTTTAGTGCTTTCAAACCCTCAATTACAGCAGTTAATTCCATTCTATTGTTTGTTGTTTTTCTAAAGCCGCCTGCAATTTCTTTCTCTTTAGCATTAAAAACTAAAATTGCTGCGTAACCGCCTGCGCCGGGGTTACCGCTGCATGCGCCGTCTGTGTAAAGGTTTATTTGTTTTTGCATCACTGTGAAAATAAAAATTAAAAATTAAATATTAAAATCATAAATCATAAATCATAGATCATAAATCATAAATCATTCGGCTCTGGAAGTTAAATCGCAGGTGTCGCAGTTGCCGCAAGGTTTTTCGTCATTAAAACCAAAATACTCCGAAATAAAAACCCGCCGGCATTCTTCGTCTCTAAAATAATTAACTACCGAGAGAAGTTTTTTATTATCTCCCAATAATTTTTCTTTTAGATATTCATCATCTTCAAGAATATCGGGAAGGGGAGCGATAACTTGCAAGTTTTTATTTTCAATATCTCCTTCGGTTACCGAATATCTATCGAGCATGTTAAGCGCTGTTTCCAATCTGAAATCGGAGCGGTTTTTAAAACTCAGTTGTTCACGAAGATATTCCACTCCCATTGAATTAACAGTACCCGGCTCGCGTTTTAACATATCATATAAAGCCGAATAATAATCCGCGCCGGGGTTTGACCATTTTATAAACTGCATTTGTGTGTAAAGATCTTCCTGACTGTAAAGCAGCAAGCAAAGCGAGTCTTTTCCGTCTCTGCCCGCGCGTCCAATTTCCTGGTAATATGCTTCAATCGAAGAGGGGACTTCGGCATGAATAACAAAACGAATATCCGGTTTATCAATTCCCATTCCGAACGCGTTTGTTGCGAGCATAAAATTTTCTTTGCCGCTCAAAAATTCTCGCTGTTTTTGTTTTCTTTCTCTGTCGGGGAGTTTTCCATGATACACACCGTGTTTGTATCCTTTGTCCCGCAACATCAATGAAAATTTTTCGAGAGTCTGGATTAACGCAAAATAAATTATTCCGCTGCCCGAATAATTTTCGAGTACATTTATAATTTCTTTAAGTTTTTCTTTTTCGTCAAAAACATCGGCGGCGGCAAGGCGCAGGTTGGGGCGCTCAATTCCCTGATGATATAACTTCATTTCGTTTTTATCGATATGAAGTTTGCGTACAATATCTTCCTGCACTTCGTGCGTGGCGGTAGCCGTTAACGCGACTGTTAACGGGTTGCCAAGCAATTCTCTAAACTCCCCGATGCGCGAATAATCGGGTCTAAAATCATGTCCCCATTCTGATATACAATGTGCCTCATCAACGGCGAGGAGTGAAACGTTTGCAGCTTTTATGCGCTCCACAAATTCCGGGATGCGGAACCGTTCCGGTGTAACATAGAGAAGTTTAATACTTCCTTTTATAAATTGTTCAAGGCGCTTCTCTCTATCGGCGCGGGATACGGTTGAGTTAATAAACGAAGCGGGAATATTTTTTCGGCGTAAAGTATCAACCTGGTCTTGCATTAACGCTATAAGGGGGCTGATAACGATTGTGCCGCTTTCAAAATATAAAGCCGGAACCTGGTAGCATAAAGATTTTCCACTGCCTGTAGGCATCAAAACAAGCGAATGTCCGCCTTCGTAAACCAGGCGGTTTATTATTTTTTCCTGCTCTCCTCTGAATGACGAAAAGCCAAAATATTTTTCAAGTATTTGTATTGGTGTATTCATAACTATAGTAAAAGTAATGCGCAAATTTAATTTAAAAGTGAGTTAAATGTTGTGCATAAAATATTTACTTGCGGAAAATGAGATGATACTTGAGAGATTGTAAGGAGATCTATTATCCGATAGATTTATTAAAAAATCGGGTATCCTTTTACAACCTAGTCCTTTTGGAAGGAATTAATTCCAGAATGAGAAGGGAGATTTAGGATGATAAACCTATACCATTTTATTCTGTTAGGATGACTGCGTCCCGAAAGCACTTAAACATTTTTTATCGAACATATAGTTTACGTGTTGACTTTAATCGGAATAACTTGTTATATGCATTTTCCGGGTGAATCCATATTATGGAACTCCCTATTCTAACGAAGCATGGGCAAGAGCCGATGGTGACTGACATCCGACAATTGCGGGAGCCTCGTGGACAAGTTCATCATTATCAATCGCCTCTACCATAAAAAGAGCAAAATCAATGCGGCGAGTTAAGTTGCTCTCAAGTATGGGATCTCCCACATGCCTACTCCAAACCGGTAAGCCCTGGCTTTCACCTTCTTCAAGGTCACTCCCACGAACTACTGTCCATCTCGTATCACTTTCAAATATTTTCTTACATGCCTCCACCTGGTCATCCAATTCAACGAGACGAAAAAACCTGGCAATACCACCAAAAATCTTTACAAAAGCCTTTAACCTCCAGGAATAAATATCCTTGCCATCCCGGCTGATATGCCATCCACAAGAGAAGATCAGCCGCGTCCCAGGATCGGAAAAATCTATTACTGCCTGAGCTGTGCCCGAAGAGTATTGCTGAATACCCCATGGAGCTAAAACTGTTAAAACTCCATTACATCCTGAAACTGCTTTTTTTATTACTTCACGATCATTTGTTGCACCCGGAACAATAATTATTCGATTTTTGAAATCTTCAAGCTTCGATACACTCTTTTCCCTGCAAACACCAACAACCTCATATCCTCGATCGAGTGCATGTTGCACCATATACTTTCCGAGTTTGCCAGAAGCCCCAACAATGCAAATTTTCTTCATCTTATTTCTCCTATCGAGCACCTTTTTCCTCCTTGTCAACTTCTTTATTAATTGAGGTAAGAAATTTGGCGAAAGCTAATTGCCGCTCGTTACTATCAGCCTCAGGCCATGCACTGTTGACTGCAATTACCAGTCGCCTTGAAGGGTCGACATGAATTCTCTGGCCATATATCCCTAATGCATCAAAACTGCTGCCATTAAAAATCCACCATCCGTATCCATAGCCTCCACCGGGCCAAAGCGGCACCTGTATTTTAGTTGCTGTCTTGAACCAATCATTTGGAACAATGGATTTGCCGTTAATGCGTCCGTCTTCCAGAACGAACTGTCCGAACCTCGCGAAATCACGGAGTAACATTTGCAGGCAACATCCTGCCAATTCCTGACCAGTTCGATCCAGTGTCCAGGTTGCATTTTTCTCCATACCGTAAGGAATCCAGATCTTGGCGGAAAGGTAGTGGGATAAAGTTTGATGGGTAGCTGAGCTGACAAGGACACCCAATAGGTGAGTTTCACCAGTACTATACAAAAATTTTTTGCCGGGTTCTGCCTCGGCTGGCAATCGTCGCATGTAACTAACTGTTGCATTCATGCCCGGCTCAATCGGATACGTAGAAAATCTGGCAATGTCACCATTCGGATCAGTATAATTCTCGCTCCATCGAATACCTGTAGTCATAGTGAGGAGATGGCGGATCTTCACACTATCGTAGGCGCTCCCTTTCAAATCGGGGATGTAATCTGCAACGTAGTCGTCAACACTTTTAATGTAACCATCCTTGATAGCAGCACCCACAAGCGTGCTTGTTACAGACTTTGCAACGGACAGTGAAGACCACCGGTTCGATCCGCTGTGTCCAAGAGCGTAGCGTTCCAACCGGATCTTTCCATCCTGTAAAATAAGTAAACCAGCGACTTTCTGTTCTATCATAAAATCTTCCAACATTTCTTCTTTTTCTCCGCCTGGGCTAAATGCGGCAATGGGCAATCCCTGCGAAAGTTTGTGCACTTTGCTCCCCTTCGGCACATCACGCTCTTCCTGGTTCCTATGGGATGAGTTTTTTGAAAGTGAATCCGGTTTAGTGATGTCCTGCGCAAAAGAAGATGAAGCTGAGATAAGTATAATGAATAAAACAATAATGCTTATGAATGATGAGGTAACTTGTATGCGCATGATTTGACTTCTCCTTGAGTTATTAAAAATAACATTCAATGATCCCGGGTCTATATATGTATAAAATAATTTCATTCATTTTTATTTCAAATTACAATTTTCTTATCATAATCTAAAATATTTATATATGCACATAACGATCTGGTGTCTAAGTTGCTGCCCAGAACAGCAATGCCACTTTGAAAACAACGGCCGATGATTTAGCAAACTGTGCTTAATTTTATTCGTAAGCGCAGTTTGCAACAATGTTATTTAATAGAACACCTTTAACGAGTTAGCCGTATCGTAACAACTAACCGTAATATTTATAAAGTGCCAAATGCGAAAACGGCGTCCGCTTAAGGGGCGTGTTGAACTAAGCAGCAAAGCGGCGGTTACATCACTCCGGGTTGTTCTCTGCTTGTAAGATTGCAATAAATATTATAGTATACCTCAACTAAACATTTCTATTCACAAAATATCAGCGAGGTATACTATGTACGAACAACTTCAAAGAATGACCGAAAATATGCAACTTTTCGGACTTTCACAACGGACACAAGAAACTTACTTCTACCGCGTGAAAAAATTAACCGGGTATTTTAATAAACCGCCACCGCGCTATATTTACGCGGACGGCAAAACAGAAACAATTAAATAAGCCATAAACTAACTTTATAGGCGCATTAAAAAACTATATTCAAATGATGAAAAATAACAGTTGTGCCGGAGTAAGTATTATAATGTTTGCGGTAATTGCTGCCAACAATACCCAAAAGCCAGCACACATCTATAATACATTGTTAACTAAATTCTAATCCTTCCTCAAAACATTCTATTGAAATTGCAGATTATCCAGCTTGTTCCGCTTTGCGCTTTAGTCCATCCATAGACCCCGTTTCTTCGCGGGGACACTGGATTATCACATAGTGATGGCTATGCCATACCTCAGCGCAGTTTACCCCGTTTTTTTACGGGGCTTGGCATGAATCCTTGTAACGTTAGGTGCGCGTTTTTAAAGTTTATCATGTTACACAATTTCATTATATTTGTATAAATAAAAGTGATAAATTATGAATAAAACAAAATTTTCAATCGATAAAGCTCAAAAAGCTGTTGAGATATCTTCCAAAATTGAAGGACACAAAATCCCTCAAAAAACTACTACCAAACAAAAAAGAGTAAAAGCTAAAGTGACAAATTAATGTCAAAATATACTCAAGACAAAAACTACATATATTACCAAAACTCAGATATTCCCGTCAATAAACATAATATTCGAAATTTAAAGGAACTTGAAGCCAAAGAACGAGTACTCCTACTTAAAGGATATGAATATTTTCATAAACAAATTACTGCTTCAACTGATTTCGACGAAAAATATTATAAACAGCTACATAAAAAAACCTTTGGTAGTCTTTTTGATTTTGCCGGTAAATATCGAAATATCAATATTTCAAAAGATTACACAACATTTTGTCAAGTTCGATTTTTAGATCAAACTTCAAATGAAATATTTCTCAAACTTAAAGATGATCACTTCTTAAAGGATTATTCCGATAAACCAGTTAAAGAATTCGCTAAGAAAATTGCATTCTATATTTGCGAGTTAACAGCACTTCATCCATTTTATGAACTCAATGGGAGAATAACTAGATTATTTTTTGATATGATAGCAACATACAATGGATATGATTACATTGATTATCAAGATGCCCTAAAACTGGAAGACAACCAAAATAAGTTTATTCAGGCTTCAATTGATTGTATGGTTGGCAATGATTCAAAGATGTATAAAATAATTCTAAATGGTTTACGCAAATCAGAATAGACCCCCTTATTTTCATCACTTCAAAGAACAAGTTTTACGAAGTACCTAACGGCGTGTTATGTTAAAAAACAACACCGTGGAGGCGGGGCTTAGTTCATCCATAGACCCCGTTTCTTTGCGGGGACACTGGATTATGCCTCGGCGCAGTTTACCCCGCTTTTTTTACGGGGCTTGGCATGAATCCTTGTAACGTTATGCTTTTTTTTATTTACGATTAATCCAGTAGTCTGGTTTTCTATGATGGTGAGCTATTGCTGTTATGATTATGCTTTCATTTCGAACTGAATAAATTATATTGTATGGAAATATATTTACAACTGCTTTTCTTGTGCGCTTTGTATATTTACTAAAGCTTTCTGGGAAATTCTTTAATATCGATATTATTCTATCTATTTCAACTTCAAATATCTTCCCTAATCCTTCACTTTGAAGATTGTAAAACTCTATAGCTTCTTGATATTCTTTATACGCTGGTTCGAGAAATTCTACATTCATTTCTTACGAATTTCTTCATAGGGAATACTTTTTATTTTACCATCAAGAAATGCTTGATATCTTTCTTCAACTTCTTCTTTCCAATATCTGTCAATATCTTTATTTGGTTCACTTAAACTTTTTGATAAAGCTTCTATTATGAACAGTCTTTCTGCCGGACTTAAATTAAGTGCATTTTGAATTATATTTTTAGAATCCATTTTTTCTCCAAATCATTTATTATAATAATAGAAAAGCTTTAATATAAATTCAAGTTAACATTTTACTTGCTTTGTTAACAGCATAACATATTACTCATCCGCATAAAGCGTGTTTTATTTAATTCTATTAAATAATTTTCTTGTAACACAAAAACTATTTCTATGTCTTTTCTTCTATAAGATAACTTTCCGGTTTGCAAAGCATTCATACTTCCACCCTGTGCGTTTTCGCCATGTCAGTCGCATGGGGCTTAGTCCATCCATAGACCACGTTTCTTTGCGGGGACACTGGATTATACCTCGGCGCAGTTTACCCCGTTTTTTTATGGGTTTCGGCATGAATCCTTGTAACGTTAGCCCCATTTTTAGGAGCTTTTTTTATGCCTCTTTGAATTTACCGTAAATATATTTATGTATTATACTGCCAACTAAAGTTTGGTATGGCATTCCTTCTTCCAATGATTTTGCTTTAAGATTTGCTAAATCCTTTTCTGATAATCTTATATTTATTCTTTTGTTCTTTGCTGCTGTATTTCTGGCGTATCTTTGGTTTTCTGTCTTCTTTTTCTTGAGATCTTTTACTGATGTCCATTCATCATTTTCATATGATTTCAGCAATTCTTTTTCTTCTTTTGTTAACTTCATTTTATTTCCCTTCTAAATATTTCTTTGTTGCTTTTCGACTTGGAATGACTGTCTTTAAGAATACCTTTTCTGCGTCTTCAACAAATGGAACCAAGTATGCATAGTTTTCATATTCTGCAACATATATCATTTGGTTTTCATATTTATCTTTCTTCGGTTGCTCTACTATATCAAGGAGGTTTCCAAGTTCAATTTGACTCACAATTATCTCAAAAGATATATTCCTATCTTTCTTTAGTTTTTCATTCTTATCTTCATTCCATTCAAAATACTTCATTTGTTTACTTTTGTATTATTTATAAAACAAAGGTAATAAAAATGGATGCCTATTGTCAACCTTATTTATTATGTGATTTTGTTATGGGGCTAACGGCGTGTTATGTTAAAAAACAACACCACAGTTAATTTTATTTTTGTTATACATCCCGCTTCTAGCGGGAAAAGATTTCCTTTTACTTTTTACATACGCAAAAAGCAAGGGTTATTTCGATTAAATTTCTAAAACCCCGATTGACGATAAATAGTATCCCTTAATAATTGGGATATCCTGTTATTCGCTTAACCAAATTGAAGCGACATAAACAGACGCTTAGTAAAAAAAATAGCTTGTTATTTTTTGTAAAAACTTTTTTAAACCATCAACGGTCGTTAAATAACTACGCCTAAGGCTAATACTTACTCACAAAATGAAACTCAATTAAATCTAAATTTTTCAAAAAACTCCCAAGTCCAACAACAAATAAGCGGCCAAACAAGTGCTGATAAATTGTTGGGAGTGGTTCATTAGCAGTTGCTGGTTAGGTAGCATTTTTATTTTACTCTAAATCGAAAATAACTTTTACTTGTTTATCAATTTTTATTGATTGAGGAATATCAGTTAATACAACACTGGTGGTTGAGTAGGCTGCGTGCGGCATAAAACTACTATACCTTGAAATAATTGGTTCTGTATCTTCTGTATCACTAATCTTTGATATATTTTTGATTTTTCTTCCGGAAGCAATTGCCATAAGTTCTGCTTTAAGTTTCGCTTGATAAACAGCTTTTTGAATTGCTTCATTCATTGCATCGGAACTTTTAGTTGATTCAAAATTTTGACTAAATGCTGTAAATCCCTTTCCAATAAGTTTTAATTGAAACTGAGCATACTCAGAAAAGTCATAAACTTTTATTGCTATTGTTTGATTAGTATTAAAAATTTTTTGATTATCCCCACGAGAGTAATCATATGTGCTCGAAATATTTAATAAAGAATATTTTATCAAAGAATCAGGAATATTCTCTTCTTTTAAAAATTTAATTAGTTTTTCTTCAGCATCTTTATGTTGTTCAAATGCAGTTTTACCATCTGTTCTGTCTTGATAAGACAAATTTATTTTAATCGTAATAATATCTGCGGGAACTTCAATTGTTGCACTACCAATTACAATTATTTGGTCATTAGTTTGTTCTTGAGAAAAGAAATTTGTTGAAGAAAATATATAGAACAAAATAAAAACTATTTTTTTCATTATGATGCTTTTCCTTTTTTAATGAATTATTTACTTTGCTACCTAACGGTGTGTTATGTTAAACCACAACACCGTAGTTAATTTTATTTTATAAATTTCCTTTTTACATACGCAAAAAGCAAGGGTTGTTTTTGTTCTTTCGGGATAATCACAACCCGTAAGAGTTAACACACTTATAAAATGTGCTATTGAAAATGCAAATAGCCGGATTAAGTCGCTTTTGCGGCTTAGTCCATCCATAGGCCCCGTTTCTTTGCGGGGACACTGGATTATACCTCAGCGCAGTTTACCCCGTTTTTTTTCGGGGTTCGGTATGAATCCTTGTAACGTTATACCGTTTTCTCAACTTCTTCAAAATATTTATCTATTTCATTTTGTAAATCAATTGTCTTTGAAAGAGAAGTTACAATTTTGCAATAGGTTTTAATATCGTCTAAAGTAAGTGTTCTTTCTTTTCTGTCTTTTAACCATTTCTCACAAACTTGATAACCGCCGATTTGATATTGCCAAACTACTTCAATAATTCCATCAAAATATTGCTCTTTATTTATCCAAACTTTTTCGATTTCATATTTTGGTTTCTCTACTTTGTTGCTTCCGTCAATCGGGAATTGGGAAATAGTTTTGTCCAGTTCTTTTGATTTTAGCAAATGTAAATCTGCAAGCTGTTTTCCAAGTTTGCCAAGCCGAATAAAAAGTTTATAATTATTTGTGAATGGAATACGCGGAAAATCTATCTTTAAGAATTCTGCGTACTTTTTGCGGTATGTATTGCTGTAAAGAACCGCGTAGATGTAATAGAAAATATCCTTGGAACCGAATCCTTCAATCTTCTTCTCTCCATCCAATGGATTTAAAAATGGTAAATCAAAATTATCCTGCAATAGTTTCCTTACTTCTTGGGAAATATTCGGCAATATCGCTTCATATTCTACTTCAGGTTCAAACATAAGCAATTGTGTAAGCGGTGTATTTTTTTTCTTTGGCGCTTTTGCTTTACGATAAATATAGAGAGGGAAAACCAATTCGCCACCCCGTCGGAAAAGATTGAGATCAACAATATTTTCTGAAATAAAAGCAATGTCATAATTATCAGAACCGATTACACTACTTTGTCTTCCAACACATAATGCTATATTTTCTTCCAACAATTGTTGCATAATATCTTTTCTTGAACGCTCAATCATATCATCATGGTATAAAATCCATCTTTCATCAAACGGGCGGTAAAGAATTTTTGTGATTGAATCTTTCCAGTCTAAGTCCTTCTTAAGTTTTTCTCTTTGCTCTTTAATTTTCCAACTTTGGTTTTCCGATAAATCATAGGTTAGTTTAAGAATTTCCTCATCAACTTTTAGGTCTACGAATTGTTTTATCCTTTGTTCAAGTTTTTTTCTGTCAAAATCTATTACAAAGTTATCTCTCGACGTTACTATTCCCACGCTGTTAACCGGGAATATTTCGGTAATCTTTTCGTAAGAATGGTAATGATTTGCAAGTTTATTATCAGTCGGAATAAAAAGATAAAAATCCGGGTAAGGCACAATCTTTTGCCACTTTACATTTTTAATGTTGTGCTGGTTAAGCCACTTATACTTTTCTTCGCGTAAACCAAAAATTTCATGTTGATGAATTTGTTTCTTCTTACCGTTTTTATACTTAACAAAAAATGCTATTACTACACCTTGTTGAATATCAAATACATTTTCATCTTTGCTGCCGTCGGGCGTTTTTTCTTTCTTAAGGCTATTACCGTGTAAATCGAGAATATATATTTCATCAAAGCTGTTCATTAGACTTTGCCTCATTCCTCGAAAGGTCGGGTTATCCAAATAACTGTGGTTTGTAATAAAACCAAGAACACCTTCACCGGCTTGGTCAATTTTCCACTGCGAAAACCGAATGAATTTGACATAATCGTCTTGTAGCCATTTGGAATTCTTTTCACCAAGCGGTTTTCCATCAACTTGATAGTATCCTTTAATCACATCAGAAATCCATTCGCCGGTATTTGATGAATGTCCCGAATATGGCGGGTTACCAAGCACAACAAGAATAGGAACATCTTTTTTAATTTTTCCGGCTTCGTGGCTTTCGGTAGAGAGTGATGACATTCCCGGAAATTTAGATTCATCAAGTTCTTTCATTTCAAGAGTGTTCGTCAAATAATATTTTACGCGCTCATCATCTTCCATTCTGTAACCAAGCTCTTCAAATAGAAAAGACATTTTCATATGCCCGATTGCATAAGGAGCCATCATCAATTCAAACGCATAATAGTTTTGTAGAATTTGATCTTTAAGAAATGTTTTAACAACTCCTTTGCCGTATTTACTTTCAATTTCTTCAACGGCGGTTTCAATTGCTTTTGCCAAAAAGCTAAGTGTTCCGCCAGCGGGGTCAAGCAACGTTACGTTCTTCGAGGCTAGACCGTCTGACATATTAAATTTTTCTTTAAGAATTTGATGCAACGAACGAACGATAAAAGAAACAACCGGTTCGGGAGTGTAATAAACACCCCGTTTTTCTCTTGTCTTGGGATCATAAACAGAAAGAAAAGTTTCGTAAAAATGCAAAACCGGATCGCTTCCTTTGCCTTCGTGATAATATTGATCGAGAATCTTTTTTGCATCCGCAACATTAAGAACTTCCGCAATATCATCAATAATAACTTCCATCTGCTGGGGTAAGTCTTCCAATGAAATAAATTTGAAAACATCTCTTAAAATTCCAATAGATTTTGGAATGTATGAATAAGCAAGTTTTCTATTAAAGTCCTTCTCTGCGCGGAGACGAGCCGCGAACAAACCGTAAGTAATTGTTTGTGAATAAAGATCGGCAAATTCACTTTCATTTATTCCGGCAATTAAAAACTCTTTAAAGGCATCATAAAAACCGTGAATTGATTTTGTGCCAAGTTTTAATTCTTCGCTCACAATTTCATCTTTCAGAAACTTTGTTCTTTTTGCAAGTTCAACCGCAAGTGTTTTTGCGGTGTAAGTTTTAGGAAGTGAAAAATCTAAAAATCTTTCGAGCAGTTCAAATAATTTATCCTCGTTTTCAAGCGGAGGAGTTGTAGAAAGTTTTTTAATAACAAATGGACGAGCAATTGATATTTTTTCAATTCTTTCGCAATTTCTATATAAACGAAATTCTGTAAAGTTTGTTAAAATGACATTAGGAAAAGTGGATAAATATCTTTCTAACTGTTCGCTGTCTTCAATTCTATCAAGGTCAACGCCTAAGTCCTTTGCTTCAATGTAACCTATTATTTTTTGTCTGCCGTCCCAGATTCTAAAATCGGGATTTCCTGCTTCTGTTTTTTTCGGAAGAATGGTTACATCAATTTTCTTTTTCCGCTCAGATTCAGAATATACTGTAATAAAATCTGCAAGATGTTTGTAATAAGATTCCTCTCTTGCATCGCCTTTTTGATAGGTCTTGAATAAATTTGATAAGTATTTTTTTGTCATAATTTACAATATAATGAAGAATATCTATTTATGGTGTTGATAATTTACTTAACGGTATAACGGCGTGTTATGTTAAAACACAACACCGCAGTTAATTTTATTTTTGTTATACATCCCGCTTCTAGCGGGAAAAAATTTCCTTTTACTTTTTACATACGCAAAAAGCAAGGGTTATTTCGATTAAATTTCTAAAACCCCGATTGACGATAAATAGTATCCCTTAATAATTGGGATATCCTGTTATTCGCTTAACCAAATTGAAGCGACATAAACAGACGCTTACTAAAAAAATATCTTTGTTTTTTTCTACATCAAAATATTTAACCCATTAGCGGCTATTATATAACTACGCCCGATTGTAATAAAGAAACGCAACTATCCGTTAGCTAACGGATAAATTATTCGAAAATTCCCAAGTCCAACAACAAATAAGAACATAAAAACAATTACTAACATCATGCGGGAAATGGTTCATTAGCAGCAGCATGTTAGGCATTTTTACAGCAAATAATATAATTTTATTTCCAATCCAAACATATGGAATTTTGCTTCTAAATCTTTTTGACTTGTATAAAAATCAAAAAAGTATTTCGGTCCAGCTATCAAAGATATATTTTTAGCTAATGGTTGATATAATGCTACGCTGATAGAAATTGATGAGGTAAAATCATCTGTTGATTTTTCACCTTCGGAATTTTCACCAAACTGATTTGAATTACTTATTCCTTCAATGTTATAAATATAATTTAAGCTGACCCCAAATGAACCAATAAAACTTGTAGTATTAATTTTACTGGTTCTATAGTTTATTGTTATTGGTAAGATTATGCTTGAATATTTGTTTGAAAAATCAGTTGGAACAATTCGTGAATAATCTAATCTATCTTCTATATCAACTATCCCATTTTCATTAACATCTATCCAGACTTTTCTAGTATCTAATATATCTTTGGCATGTAAAAGTTCTTGTTTCTGATAGTTCAAACCAGTTTCAATAAATAAATTTGGTTGAATGAAAAAAGCTCCGTTAATTCCAAGCAAATAACCAAAATTACTTTTCGGTGAAGGTAAATCAGAAGGAGAGTATGAATAAGTTATTGCTGGTATTCCATTTATACCAACAGCAAAATTATTTTGTGAAATTATACTTTGATTAAAAATGATTAAAAAGGCTGCTAAAATTATTAATCTATGTTTCATATATCTCTTTATATTTATATGCCTAACGACGTGTTATGTTAAAATACAACACCGTAGTTAAATTTATTTTATACATTTCCTTCTACTTTTTACATGTGCAAAAAGTAAGGGTTAATTTATTCTTTCGGCATAACTGCGTCCCGAAAGCACTTAAAAATATTTATCGAACATCTAAATCCCGAGTTGACTTTAATCGGAATAACTTGTTAGGCAGTTTTTTTACACTACAATATTTTATTTAATATTTATTCTTCATCGAATTTCCAACCAATAAAAGCCAATTTCCGTTTATTTGAAATTTTTGCCTCAAAAAAATTTAATTCGTTATTTCTAGGAGATAAAATCTGATGTATTCTTTTTCGCACTTCATTTGGAGTTCGTAATCCAAAGAATATACTCGTCAATGATTCCTTGGGATAATAACTTATTCTTTCTTCAGGATACTTAAATTTTCCAAAATTTATTTCTATTGCTCTCCACTCTTTTTCATAATCCCAAGAATCGGTTTTTACATAAAATATTTTTTCTAATTCATTGGCAAAAACATGCCATTTACTTTTAGATAAACCAAGTAAGTCACAATCATTCTGATTTTCGAATACAGGAGCAAAATCATAGAAACTTATAGTTGGAAGTTCCTTTTTATATTCAACTTTTTTAATTTCATCCCAATAAATACGGCTATTTTCACTCCATTCAGAATATTTTTTCAAATATTTTTCAGTATCCTTATTTCTAGTTCCCCGATAATAATATGGGAAATTGCCATTATCATTTAATGTAAATTCCAAACATATTCCACTATGTTTACTTGCATAATGAGACCACATCAAAAAATCGGAAAATGTTTCAGAGAAACAGGTTGTATAACTGTTTTCAAAAAAAATTTTATTTAATTTAACCAGTTCTTTGCTAAATTCAATAAAACTCACGCAGATATTTAATTCTTTCACCACAGAAATTATAATTTCCTCAATTGATTCATAAGGCACATAATTTTCATTTGGCATTTTATTAAGAATAGTTTTACAAACTTCAATTCTTTTTCCCTTATGTTTTGCATATGCTAATAGATTAGATAAATCAGATTTAACAACATTATTTAAATTACTAAAAACTGATACTCTTATTAAATAATATATTAAATAATCAAGTTGTTCTAAATCAGATGTTTTGAAATTTAATTTAATTGTTAAGTCAAGAGGATCATTTAATTCATAATATGAAGCAAAATATATCTCACTATAAAGTAGCTCTTTGAAAAGAAAATCTGATAATGGTCTATATTTATAAATTTTATTTATCATAACAAGTGTTTTTTGATCTGCCTAACGTCATGTTATCCGTCAGAGTTGGACTATTGTTAAAACACAACACCGCATTTAATTTTATTTTTACAATTTCCTTCTACTTTTTACATCCATAAAAAGCAAGGGTTGTTTTTGTTTTTTCGGGCTAACGACTTCCCGAAAGCGCTTAAAAATATTTATCGAACATCTAAATTCCGTAACGACTTTAATCGGAATAATTGGTTAGCCTTTTGAATTTAATAGATGTTTATAACACATATAATCAACGTGACAAATGGTTTTTCTAATGTAACTTCTAATTGCTGATTTCTCATTCCAATGATTATTATAAATATTTTTTAGCAAATCGATAACTGAATGATTTTCTATCTCTTCACCAGATAGAAGTTGAATGGCTTCAAGTAGATGAGTCAAACTAAATTTGCTAACAATATCGTGCTCATTTTTTAAAATTGAATCTTTTATTACTATCCTTTTCGATGCGGCTTCTTCTGATTTTGGTAAAGAGAAATATCTAGTATGAATATCATCCTCAGAAATACGGTTTAGCAAAGATTGTTTACCGGGTCCTCTTGTTTCAGTTATAAAATTAATCATAGCTATATAATCGTAGTTTGCTAAAAGGGCAAAATTATAGATCGGGAGATATGGGGTTGATTCATAGCAAGCAGCCTTTATAAATTCTGAGGGACTAGTAACTTTTTCTTTGTTTAAAAAACTTTCAATTATTTGTTGTTCTCGAATAAGTGTTGGTTTCAGCTTATACTCTGTAGCAGCAATTGCCCCAGCCGCTAGAATTTCTGCATCGCCGACTAATCTAATAGCCGGAGCCCCTTCGGACTCTCTAAAATCACCTTCTTTTATAAACTGTAATTTAGGAAGAAGAGAAGCTTCAATTATGAATGTTCCTCCTTTACCGGTCACAGTTCCGTCCAACGGATTGAAAATAGCAGCATTTTCAACTCCTATAGTTGCAAGTCTTTTTAAATGACGCAACCATAATTCTTGTTCTTTTTTTCTATATTCATCAAAAATATTTCTCAATTCTGAATACTTGATAGTTTCAGTTCTTCCTCTATATCTATAAAATATTTGCCCTTCTACAATTCTAGTCCCGCTAGAAATAGCAACAACAGGTTTATTATCACTTGGCCAAACATAAATTACACCGAATTGCTTATCATTAATTATTGTGATATAACTTGCCCAATGGATTTCCGGGGCAAATTTTGAGTTCAAGTATTCTGTTGGGATTCTAGGATCTAATTTTTCAAATTTATCATCAAGAAGTCCAACCATCTCCCTTGTTTCATCGACAACACCAAAAATTAGGTAACCACCATTTGTGTTTGCTAGTGCAGCAAATGTTCTTGCGTGTGTTTCGAACGCTTCAAAATGAAAAGACTGTTTATACTCTACATAGTTAGTTTCTTTATAAACAAGGAAGTTTTGTTTATTAGGATTGATTTCAAAAAGCATCTTAATATTTACTTCTGAAAAAGGTTCTCTTTCTTTTTCAAAAAATGAAGTCATAATCTTTCCTTACATAATAAAATGCAGTTGCCCCGATAAAAACGGGATACATGCGAAATCGAACATCTCGGGCTATGGGCATTCAACGCCATATCCTTCTCACAAATTTATTTATTAAAAATATTAATAAACTTTTTTACAATATAATCGGTTTGTTACAACTATTAAACCCGGCGAATAAAATAAAAAAAAAACCGCTCCTTTATCCTTCTAAAAGAAACCTTGTAATCCGGCGCCAATGTTAGCGGTATGGGTTTAAATCATTATGTTTATCTTCAATCTGTGCATGTTTCATTGTGTCCAATTTCAAAATCACCTTTCCTTATCATTAGCTTTTGCAAACTTATTTCTTTTTTTTTATAACCGCAACAATTATTTTGCTGCTAAACAATACACGTTGTATTATAAAAACATTTACAATTTACCCGGTCACCTTACGCAAAAATATTGGCGACGGAGTAAGACTATAACTTCATTGCGAAAGCATGGAAGAATGTTTGCATGCATGCCTGCATGGATGCATGGTTTAAATTTTATTTATTTTACATCTTAATGGGCTTCATGCAGTCATTCAATCATGCCGGTTATAAATAAAAATATTGTAAACCTTTTCATCAGAAATCAAGTACTGCGTAAGGTGACTTACCCGTCAGCCAGCGAAATAAAAACCCGCGCAGTTCCACATGCCGGTCTTTACCCGCTAACCAACGGTTTTACCTTCCACTTTCAACTTTTTTAATCCGTTAGCTAACGGATTAATTTTTAATTTTCACTTTTTACTTGCTACGGCGTCGCCGTACCTTCTCCTTCGTCTCCTCCGCCTTCATGCCTAACTCCGGTGTTTACTTCACGGGATGCTATTTCATACTTCAAATACAAATCCGGCTTCTTTAGCCTGTAAGCCTCCATAACATCTTCAATATCATCAAGCAAGTCATCAACCCTGTCTGCAGCGGCATTCAACTGTTGATAGGCTGCCGATTTATTTGTAATGCCCCCGTCTTTGGCGCTAAGAGCAGCGGCAAATGCCGTGTAGGCTGCACGCAATGCGGCTATATCTTCAGCGGTGTAATCGTATTTAACAAGCCCGGCTGCATTAGTTTCCGCAAGTTCGGTAATATTTTTTGCTTTCAGCTCAAAGTTCGCGTCCCTCATTTTTTTTAACCCCGCCCCGCTTACTTTAGCGTTTTCTACCAACGAAAGATCACTCGTTTTTTTACCTATCGAACGGATAAGCCCGGCAACGGCAAGTATCTGGTTTGTTAAAAAATCCCGCGCAAGGGATTTTTCGGCTGTTTTTCCGGCTGCCGCCGTTTTATGCTCGGTATCCTTTGCGCTCATCTCATCTATTACGTTGCCGAGTTCGGTACGTAAATTAATTAAGTGCTCGTTTAATGTATATTCACCCGCGTTTTCGTCAAGGACTCTTCTCACTTCCCTGGCTGCTGTAAATTTTACCTCTAATTCATCTCGCATTTTTATCCTCACTATTGTTAGTTGAATTTATTTGTTACAAATTTTTTTTGATCTATTTTCTTTTACAAAACTCTCAATTTCCCTTAAAAATAGGATATTTTTAATTCAGCCTCTTTTTCCGCACATCCAATAGTCGTTCCGCATTTGCCTGAAGTAGTTTCGCGCTACCGTCAAGCGTTTTCGCATTTTATGCAAGTCATTCCGCATCTGCCGTAAGTAGTTCCGCACTTAACAAAAGTAATTCCGCATTTGTTGGAATTAGTTTCGCATACCCGGTAAGCATTTCCGCTATTTACGCAAGTAGTTCCGCGTATGCCGGAAGTAATCCCGCATTTTCGGGCACTTATTTTGCACTCCCCGTAAGCGGTTTCGCGCTTGTCGAAAGTTATTCCGCATTTGCCGGAAGTAACTCCGCGTTTTCGGAAAGCTGCTTCGCGTTTACAGCGGGTGTAATCGCATTAATAAAATGTAATCATGCGTTTAACCATACCTAAATAAAATGGATTAAATGTTAATAACTGAATTTAAATGCTATTTTTTAGAGTTGAGTTTTTCAATAAAAAAAAGAACTGAATACATTACATCTCAATAGATGCAGTCTAAAATTTATTTCAACATTGATATTATATACCACTAACCGTGGATTTATCGAAAGGTCAACGAACCGGAAAGGACCCTGCAAAAGCATACCGGTTCATAAAGAAATGAATTTATTATGGGAACAATTAATTTTTAAAAAATAGTTTCTCATTTTTAGCGCCTGTTAAAATTACGTTTTTAATTTAGCGGTAAAAAAAATTATTGTCAAGAAAAAGCGCCCTATTATTTTTCTCAGTCACCTTACGCAAAAGAACAGTCAACTAAGTAAAACTAAAACTTAAATGCTAAAGCATCAATGAATGAATGTCTGCATGGATGAATGGTTTAAATTCAATCTATCAAACACTTTAATGATCTTCATTCAGTCATTCAGTCATGCTGATATTAATAAAAATATTGTTAACCATATCATCAGAAATAGAGTACTGCGTAAGGGGACGTATAACTAAATAACCTTATACATTATTAGATTATTAATTGCCCCGTCATTTATATCCGGCGCCATATTGAAATAAAAGGGATAAACTTTAGCCGCATTCTGTTAACCATTTGTCTGACGGGGATTTTTAGGTTAGTTTATAAACCAACTTAACATTGTTCCCGGAAATTGTGTATATAAATATTTTTATTTGTTATTTTTAAATTCACTTTATAAGTGAAAAATTATCATACATATGTCTAAACAAAAAATGAATAAAAATAGACATCCAATATTAACCGGTGGAGCAATGGATTTATTAAAAATGAGAAGCAAAAAAATAAAATTAGCAGCGTTCTTTTTATTGCCAATATTATTCGTTATTCCTTGTTGTTCGCAATACACCGTGATGGACAGAAACAGGAATGATTATTTTTCATCACTTGTGTTACAGCAGCCGCTTACGGAAATAAAACCGGGTCTACAGAACAATGGAGAAGGTTATTTAATTCCCTCAACCGCGGTTTATGGTTCGGAAGGGGATAAGAAAGTTATTAGTTTGATAGAAAGCGGCGGGATAATATTTTTCAAATTGACTGATATTAAAATTGTTAGAAGAATAGATTCGAACATCGTGGCGGCAAATTTATCTGTCGGCGATAGAATTTTATCAGACCGAAATGCAACAATAAATTATCTTCAGCGGGTAATGCCCGAAACACTAAAAAAACGTTTCGCTAAACCGGAACCGACAATATTGAGAACTACACCGCCCGGTTATTGAAGTTTAAACAACGCCTCTTTTATTCTTGCCACAGCTTTTATAAGATTTTCCATCGAAGTTGAGTAGCACACTCTTATAAACCCTTCCGCGCCGAAACCGCTGCCCGGCACTACCGCCACTTTAGCTTCATATAACAAATACATCGCAAGATCGTATGAGTTTTCTACCCTCAGTACATTTGTCGATTTGTGAAAATAGCTTGAAACATTCGGAAAAAGATAAAAAGCCCCTTCCGATTTATAGCAGCTAATCCCTTCAATAGAAATTAATTCTTTATGAAGATAATTTCTTCTTCGCTCAAATTTTTTTATCATCGAATTGATTTCCGATTGAACTCCGGCAAGCGCCTCAATAGCCGCCGCCTGCGAAATAGAAGAGGCGTTAGATGTGCTGTGGCTTTGTATTTTATTCATTGCGGAGATTATCTTTTCGGGTCCCGCCGCATACCCAATTCGCCAGCCGGTCATCGCGTATGCTTTCGATACACCGTTTACAATTATTGTTCTTTCTTTTAGCGAATCGCTTAAAGAAGCAAAACTTGTAAACCTCTGGTCATCGTATAAAAGCTTCTCATAAATTTCATCTGAAATAATATAATAGGAACCTTTCTCAATCACTACGGAGAGCGCCCGTAGTTCATCCGCATTATAAGCGGCGCCGGTAGGGTTAGAAGGATTGCAAAGAATAAGAAGTTTTGTTTTTGGCGTTACAGCTTTTTCAAGTAATTCGGGAGTTAATTTAAAACCAGTTTCTTCCGGGCAATTTACAATAACCGGTTTCCCGCTTGCAAGGGTTACCATTTCAGGGTATGAAACCCAGAAAGGAGCGGGAATAATAACCTCATCATCATTATTAATAATAGCGTTAACCGCGTTATACACTCCTTGTTTTGCGCCGTTAGAAACAATTATTTGATCAAGCGGATAAGTGAGGTTGTTGTCGCGCCTAAATTTTTCTGCAATTGCTTTTCTAAGTTCAATAGTGCCGACGTTATAAGTATAAGTAGTCTGGTTATTGTCAATCGCTTTTTTGGCTGCTTCCTTTACGTTGTCAGGGGTAGGGAAGTCAGGCTCGCCGACGCTTAAATCAATAACGTCTATTCCTTTAGATTTCATCTTTATTGCTTCGGCTGCAATTTTCATAGTTAAAGACGTATCAATGCTTCTAACTCTTTCGGATATCAATTATGCTCCGGTGATTTCAAAATTGTCTGTAAAATTAAATTGCGGTAAATATAGTTAGCCGCTTATAAATTAAAAAGAAAAATAGTTCACTGCGTAATAAAAAAAAGGAGCCGTGGTTGCGGCTCCTTAAATCATAAAAAAAATTATTTTTATTTTTTCTTTCGTTTAGGTCCGGCGGCTTTAACTTCGTCCGAGCTGCCTTTTTCGAAAAGCTTAAAGTTTTCGATAAAGCGTGCGGCAAGTGCGTCGTAACGTTTCCAATATTCGTTTTTATCGCCCCACGAATTTGCGGGATCGAGAACATCTTCCGGAACTTCGGGGCAGGAAAGTGGAACCTCGAATCCGAATAGTTCGTCCTTCCGGTACTTTACTTCGTTTAACTTACCATCGAGCGCGGCATTCAAAAGATTACGTGTGTGGCGAATACTGATTCGTTTACCAACTCCGAATCTTCCGCCAACCCAGCCGGTGTTAACAAGCCAGCACTGTGCGCCGTTTTTTAACATTCTTTCTTTTAACATCTCTGCATATGCAAACGGATGCCGTACCATAAACGGCGCGCCGAAACATGCGCTGAATGTTATCTGCGGTTCAATGCCAAGCCCTATTTCGGTTCCGGCAATTTTTGAAGTGTATCCGCTTATAAAATGGTATTGCGCCTGCTCGGGATTTAATCGTGCTATCGGAGGTAAAACACCCGACGCATCGCATGTAAGAAAGATAATATTTTTGGGATGAGTGTGTACATAACCTTCTTTTACGATATTAGGAATAAACTCGAGCGGGTAAGAAGCGCGTGTGTTTTCGGTTATCATATCGTCCTCGAGATCTATCATACGGCTTACAGGATCATGCACAACGTTTTCTAGTATTGTTCCGAAACTATGCGTTGTTTTGTGTATCTCGGGTTCATGTTCCGAACTTAAACGTATTACCTTTGCGTAACAGCCGCCTTCAAAATTGAAAACGCCTTGAGAACTCCAACCGTGCTCATCATCGCCGATAAGCTTGCGGTTAGGATCGGCGGAAAGAGTTGTTTTACCAGTTCCGCTTAAACCAAAGAATAAAGCGGCATCGCCGTTTTTACCAACGTTGGCGCTGCAGTGCATAGGTAAAACATCCTGAAAGGTCAGCAAGAAATTTAAAACTGTAAATACAGATTTTTTTATTTCGCCGCCGTATAACGAGTTAACAATAAGCGCAATGCGTGAATCAAAATTAAGTATTATTCCTGTATCGGTTCTTGTGCCGTCAATTTTAGGATCGGCTTTAAAACCGGGCAGAGCAATAACTGTAAAGTCCGGCATAAACTTTTTTAATGTGTCCTGGTCATCTGTTGTAATAAACATATTACGGGCAAAAAGACTGTGCCACGCTTTTTCCGTAATAATTCTTACAGCCAGCTTGTATTCAGGGTCGGCGCCGGCGTAACAATCCTGCACAAATAACTCTTCACCCTGACAGTAAGCTTGTACGCGTGCGAGCAGTCCGTTAAATTTTTCTGAGGTGAAGGGACGATTATAAACGCCCCACCAAATTTTATCTTCCGTGGTTTCTTCGCGTACAACAAATTTATCCGCGGCGGCTCTTGCGGTGTGTTTGCCTGTGTTGACGATAAGTGGTCCGCCTTTACCCATTTTCCCTTCGTTACGGAAAATGGCTTCTTCATAAAGCGCTTCATCGGGCAGGTTCCAAAAAACTTTATCAAGTTCAATAAAACCGTGGTTTGCAAGTTTATAATCGGAAGCAAGTTCTTTTGCTTCTTTACTTGCGGGCGTATTAAATTCTAAATATTTACTCATGCCCAATCCCTCACTAATTTACGGTCGCCTATATAAAGTTCGTTAGGCGAGTTTGGGTCCAATGCCCATTTCATTCTTTCAATTCCCTCGGTTATTTCTTTAATTGAACCGCAGTAACTGAGTCGCAAATAGCCATCCAAACCAAACTCTTTACCGGGAACGGTAAGAACCTGAACTTTATCGATTAAAAATTCTGAAAGTTTGTTTGAGTTTTTTTCGTAGTTACTAAAATCGGCAAAACAATAAAATGTTCCATCGGGTTTTGTAACTTTAACACCTTCAAAAGAATTTAACAAATCGATCATAATATCGCGGTTATTTTCAAGTGTAACGCGCAGGCTTTCAACACTCGATTGAATACCGTTTATTGCTCCAACTGCAGCTTTTTGCAAAAGAACAGAAGGTCCGGAAGTTTGATGCCCTTGAATATTCGTCATTACTTCAATTAATTTTTTATTAGCCACAGCCCAGCCTATTCTAAAGCCGGTCATTGCGTATTGTTTGGAAACTCCGTTTATCAAAATAATTTTTGAGTTTTCTCCCTGCTTTTTTGCAAACTGGTAGCAGTTAATCGGTTTGTTACCGTCAAAAATAAGGCGATGGTATATATCATCCATAATTAAATAAAGATCTTTTTTCTCGCAGTATTCAACTATATCGGCAATAAACTCTTTGCTGTACATAACGCCGGTTGGGTTATTAGGCGAGTTGATTATAACTGCTTTTGTATAAGAACCGACGCGTTGTTCTATATCCTGAATTCGCGGATAAAAAGTGCCGTCGTCAGGTAAAACCGGTACACCTATTGCGCCGCAAAGTTTTGCCATATCCGGATAACTTACCCAATACGGAGCCGGATAAATAACTTCCTCTTGCGGATTTAATATTGCCTGCAGAGCAACCATAATTGCCTGCTTTGCTCCGCCCGATGCCATAACATTTTCAGGAGCTACTTTTTTATTATAAAATTCTTCAGTATAGCGTATTATTGCTTTTTTTAGTTCGGGTATACCATCGGCAGGCGCGTAACGAACTTCTCCAGAGTTGAGAAGACCCGCGGCAGCGATGAGCGCGTCCATCGGGGCTTTTGTTTTTGGCTCGCCGCCTCCAAGATGAATAACCGGATCCCCTTTTTGTCGGAGTATCGCGGCTTTTTCGTTAAGCTTCAGCGTAGGCGAAGCTTTAATAGACTTTGCTATTTGGCTTAGACTCATAATTCCATTCCCGGATAATTAGAAAAACTGTATTATTTAAAAAATTAGTGTATGAAACATATTTCACCCATTGCTTAGAAGCAAGAGCGAATTAAAATTAACATGAAATTTTTAAGACGGTGGTGTAAGATTTTTAAAATAATATTCTAAGAATTGTATATCATCTATTTGTGGAAGGGGAATGATTATTTTTTAATTATAAAAAAAACTCCCATCCGGTATCCAAATTTTAATATCAACTCCGTTAAAATTAACAAAAATATTTATCAACAGGATGGGAAAAAAGCATTCAACTTTCCCTAACATGCTTCGGCGGATGATGGACTATCTTTTTTATAGTATCGAATTGCAGGTATGGGTAATCCTTCATTAAAACCTCTATGGCGTCTGCCACTTTCATTTTTTGCGAGCGAAGAATTCTAAACCGAATTCTTATTTCCCGATCGCGCACGGAAGTTTCGTGTAGAAGCCCTCTGCTGTTGAGAATTTCATAAACTTCATCACTAATCAGATCCTTTAAAGGATTTTTATGGCGGCTGCTGTATGCATGATTCTCCATAACCAATTCTCCAAAAATGTTGTGGTGGAAATTGTACAAATAAAAACCGTTATTAAATTATACCGGCTGTCGCGTTTTTAAAGCGGGTTCCTGGCTCCATTAAGTATAGCTGGCTTTAATAACTCTCAAGCCGGTAAAATTCACTCACACAACGGGAGCTGCAAGGTTCAACCAAAACCTTAACAACTCTAATTTTAATTAAATAAAAGGGGAACATCGGTACAATGGCATGTATATGTAGTTTTTATAGAAAAGATGTATGCACCGTAACATTACCTACATGAATATGCGGTTGGAGATTACTAAATCAATTTTTTTTTAAGAGCTTTTACAACCGCCTGCGATTGCGAGTGGACGTGCAATTTTTTATAAATGTTTCTTATATGATGACGAACGGTGTCTACGCTAATTGAAAGGTTGTCGGCTATCTCCTGATAATTGTTCCCATTGGTTAACGCCCTAAGCACTTCTTTTTCTCTTTCCGTTAAATCATACTGCGGGTTGTTAGTGGGGATGTTACTATTATCTTGAAAAGTTTTTATTACCTGCCTTGCAATATGCGAACTCATAGGAGAACCGCCTTCCGAAATTTCTTTTATTGCTTCAAGCAGTCTTGTGGGAGGAGTTTTTTTTACGAGATAACCGCAAGCGCCGGCACAGAGAGCTTCAAAAACGTAGCTGCTTTCCTCATATATAGTTAGCATTAAAATATTTAAATCGGGGTTTAATTGTTTAGCTCTTTTAACGCCTTCAATCCCGTTCATACCGGGGAGCCCTATATCCATTAATACAACTTCAACTTTTGTATTTTCAAATTCATCGAGAAAAGACTCACAATCGGGGTAACAACCCACGCACTTATACCCGGGGGTTCCGTTTATTAAAGCCGCTAACCCCTCTCTAATGGTGTTGTTGTCTTCAACAATCGCAACATTTATCATTTATTATCTACACTATTTGTTAATACTATTATAAAATTTAAGCAGTTCAGACTAAAGTACTTTAAATTTACCCTACATAAAAATATTTTTACGAAAAAGGCTTTTTAACTTATTCATTGTATCCAATCGTCCGAGAAAAATTATTGTTGTACCTTTATCGGGTGAAGAATACCATTTTAATTTACCACCCATCATCATAGCTCTACTTTCCATATTTTTTAACCCATTGCCGAAAGCAGAATTTTTTTCAACCACCCCAATTCCGTTATCTTCAAGAATAAGTTCAAGAGTGTTTCCCCTAAGATTTACATCAAGAAATAATCGGCTGCATTTGCTGTGCTTTATTGAATTATTAATTCCTTCCTTAAACATTAGGTAAAGATGCTGACGAAAATCCATCGGCAGTTTTACATCCTTTAATTTTTCAAGGTTTGAGGTTTTAAAAGTGATGCCCATTGCCGCGAGCATTTCACTATAAGCATCTTTTAATCTTACGATTAGGTCGTATAAAGTGTCACGTTTAGGATTAACAACCCAAACGATATCGCTCATATTATCCACAAGCTGCCTTGCCGTTTCGCTTATACTTTTTAATTCATCAGGCATTGTGTTCACTGAAATTTTCATACGATGAGCGGCAAGTTCACTTAAAATTGAAATTTCAGTCAAACCCGATCCGACATTATCATGCAGATCGGCTGCGAGTTTTGATTTTAATTTTTCAATTGCAAGCTGGTTTTTTATTCGAACTGTGCTAACATAATAAATAATAAATCCAATCAGCAGCACGCCGAAGCTGATAAACCACCATCGCTTCCAGAGAGGAGGGAGAATTATTAGTCTTAAACTCGCCCCTTCAGTATTCCATACATCATCATTGTTGGAACCTTTTACTTTAAAAATATATTTACCCGGGGAAAGATTTGTATAATCTACCATTCTTCTTGCCCCATCAACATACTGCCAATTGTCTTCAAGCCCTTCCAGTTTGTATGCAAAATGGTTATCGAGAGGGCTTGTAAAATCCAACGCTGCAAACTCAAACGAAATAAAGTTTTGATTGTATTCCAAAACAAGTTCTTTTGTTTCTCCCTTAATTGGTTTGTTTAAAACGTTTACAGAAGTTAAAACAATCGGGGGGATAAACGAGTTATCTTTAATAGTGTCCGGATAAAAATAATTAACACCATTAATCCCTCCAAAAAACATTTCGTCATCTGATGCTTTAAAATATGCTCCGCCGCTAAACTCAACACTTTGTATACCATCTTTCAAATCGTAGTGTGTAAATAATTCGGTTTGAAGATTAAATTTAAAAAGTCCGTTATCGGTACTCATCCATAAATTTTTATTATTGTCTTCAAGAATGCCGTAAACAACACCGCTTGTTAAACCGTTTTTCTCCGAGAAGCGAACAAACTTTTCAGATTTTCTGTCGAATTTATTTAAGCCGCCGCCGTATGTGCCAATCCATAAAGCACCGTTACTATCTTCAAAAATAGTCATTACACGGTTATCACTTATACTTTGCGGGTCAGTTGAACTGTAAGTATATGGAACAAATTTAATTTCAGATGTTGTGCTCAAGTCGCCCACAGGAATCGCTTTATTGAGACCCGAACCGAAAGTTCCAACCCATAAAGTTCCGCTTCTATCTTTTAGCAGCGAATAAACCCGATCATCAGAAAGGGAACTATTATCAGCCGCTATGTTTGTAAATCGGGTAAATTTTATATTATCAACGTTTACATTTGAATTTGTAGAAAACCTATTTAAACCGCTGCCAAAAGTTCCAAGCCAAACAGTAGTTCCGTCAACTAAAATGCTTTGTATTTGGTTTGCACCAATAGATGTATTATTTGACGGATCGTTTTTGAAAACTAAAAAATTTTCTGAGTTGGGTTTTAAACAGTTTAATCCGCCGCTATAACTTCCAATCCATAAATTACCGAAGCCGTCGAATGCAAGCGAACGTATATGGTTATCGCTCAGACTATTTGAATTATTTCTACTCGCCTTGAAATGGGTAAATAATCTTTTTGTCGGGTTATATTTATTTAGACCGCCTCTATATGTCGCTATCCATAAATTATTTTCTTTATCCTGCTCAAAAGCCCAAACCACATTATCGCTTAAACTGTTTTTATTTGTTGGGTGATGCGCGAGTATATTAAACTTATTTTTATTTATTTGAAGTACGCTTATACCCTCACCAAGATGTGTTCCGATCCATAATATACCGGAAGCATCTTCATACAGCGACAAAACATCATTATCTCCGAGCGTATTTTCATTGAGTGGATCGTGAAAAAAATGATGGAATTTTCCTGTCGTTTCATCAAACCTGTTTAATCCGCCACCGAAAGTTCCAATCCAGAGCGAACCGCTTTTATCTGCAACAATGGACATCACAGTGTTGTTGGAAATAGAATTACTATTTTTCGGATTATTCATAAAGTGTACAAATTCAACTTCAGAGGGATTTAACAATTTTTTATCGCTTGTTAATTTATTTAATCCCCCCTCATATGTTCCAATCCATAACGAGTGATATTGATCTTCAAAAATAGAGATTACTTTATTATCGCTTAAACTTTTTGGAGATGATGTATGTTTATATTTTACAAATGAAACATTATCCCCGTCTTTTTCAATTTTATTTATCCCGCCGCCAAACGTTCCTACCCAGATATTCCCCCGGTAATCCGTAATAACCTTCATTATTCTGTTAAAACTTATACTTTGTTTATTGGCGGAAGTATGATAATAATGTTTTTTCTCGCCGGTATTTTTGTTTAAACTGAACAATCCTTTTCCCCATGTGCTTATCCAGAGTGTGCCGCTGTTGTCTTCGGCAATTGACGTTATTGAATTGTTGTTGTTGCGTGAAAATGAAATCGGGTACTCGTAAAATTCAATATCCTTTTCAAAGTTGATGTTTACATTATTCGAAATACTGTAGCGTTTAAAAGTTTCTGTCTGGCGGTCGAACCTGTTGAGTATTCCGTCGGTTGTCCCGATCCAGATATAGTTATTTTTGTCTTCATAAAGTGCCAGTACACCGTCTGCTGAAATTGTTGTTGAATCGCCCGGATTGTTTGTGTAAATAGTAAATTTATAACCATCGTATTTATTTAATCCGTTGCCGGTTCCGAACCACATAAACCCTTCGTGGTCCTGCATAATTGCGCCGATAGTTGTTTGGGATAAACCGTCTTCTACTCTTAGGTGTTCGAAAAAATATTTATCATCCCCCCCAAACATGCTGATTGAGCATACCAGGATAAATAAAGGAATATTTAAGTGAAGCAGTTTCATCTGATAAATTAGCCAATAATTTAATTTACAAATTTAGAATAAAAAAATATAAATGCGAGCGCTCAAATACTCGCTGTAAACAAATTCATCTATTTTAAAATACTCAAAATTCAATTGCCGTCAATTGATGAGAGAAAAAGCAATCGGTTCAAATTAAGTGATCCAAAAATTAATTGTTGTTGGTTAAAAACGTTAAATAATTTTAAGTGATTTTTTACCATATTAGTATGCAATATGTACTACCGCCTATTGAATGAACATACCGCTTATATAAAAATAAGCATTAGTGTGTAACTAAAGGGATTTTTTTGCGTCTATACTTTAAATTTTAATCAATTATTGTTTGGAAACAGTTATGAAATTAGTTGTACTCTTTTCTTTCATATTTTTCGCCACAATTTTTTTACAAAGCGCCGAAAAAGATAAATCTATTACTCTAAATAAGGCAGACACTGAAATCAAATTAGATGGTGTAATTGATTTTCCCTGGAGTATAGCCGATTCAGCGGAGCAATTTTTTCAACTTCAACCATATTTCGGTGAAGCCCCTTCGAGACGGACTGTGGCAAAATTATTAACAACCTCCGATGCCCTATACTGCCTTATAGTTTGTTACGATGATATAAAAAACGTACAACAAAATAAGGGGATGCATGACAGTTTTTCCGGTGATGTTGTTTCACTAATGCTCGACACATTCGGTGACAAACAAACCGCGTATAAATTTGCTGTTTCCGCTTCCGGCGCCCGTGCCGATTGCCGTTTATTAGACGATGCGCGCAACCGCGACTATAGCTGGGATGGTATCTGGTTCTCTGCCGCTAAAGTGTATGAGTGGGGTTATGTTGTTGAAATGAAAATCCCTTACAAATCTATTCAGTATGATGAAAACATAACGGAGTGGGGATTGGATTTTGACCGTTGGATTCCCGCTGAAAATGAAGATTTATATTGGTGCGCGTATGAGCAAAATGAGGGGCAGAGAATTTCAAAATTCGGAACCCTTGTTTTTCAAAACTACAATCCTACTATAAAAGGACTCAATCTGGAAGTTTACCCGGTAGGATATAGCAAAGCAGTTTATAACGAAGAAGGGAAGTACGATGTAACTGCTAATGCCGGTTTAGATATAATGTACAACCCTTCACAAAAAATTAAATTTTTATTATCTGCTAATCCCGATTTTGCCCAAATAGAAGCCGACCCTTACGATTTTAATATATCTCGGTACGAATCATATTTTAGAGAGCGGCGCCCGTTTTTTACAGAGGGAAGTGAAATTTTTAATGCATCCGGTAAACAAAGTAACTCAGGTTTTTATACCCCTCTCGAATTATTTTATTCAAGAAGAATCGGTAAAAAGTTACCCGATGGCCTGGAAGTACCACTAATCGCCGGGACAAAAGCAGTTGGACGAATTGGGGATTGGGAATACGGTGGATTTTTAGCATTTGCCGGAGAAAAGGAGTATGAAGACGACGGTGTAAAACATATTGAACAAAAAGCCGTTTTTGGTTCCGGCAGAATAAAAAAGAAAATATTTGAAAATTCTTCCATCGGTGTTCTGTTTGTAGGCAAGCAAACAAAAGATAATACATACGGTGTGATAGATATCGACGGTGCACTTCGTCAGTCGGATTGGCAGTTATCTTATCAATTTGCACGGTCAATTAAAAATTCCGAAGGGGATTATGCAGGCTCTGCGGGTTTTACGATGTTCGGTGAAAAATGGTTAAATCTTGCACGCGGCAGATTTGTGGGCGAAAATTTTGATATTTCGCAAGTTGGGTATGTTCCCTGGCAGGGCACAGCAAATGTAACCGCGCTTACGGGGCCCGTTTGGTATTTTGATGATGGTTACATCCGAAGTGTGTTGTTTTATTTTGGCGGCTCTTTTAATTACGAAAAAGTTGATAACTACACAGACCAGGCAGCGGTGATTGGTTTTAATATGCAGTTACGAGATAATTGGGGTTATGAGATCAATATCAGTTCCGGTCGTTCAAAAGACTCCGACAAAAAATTTAATTCGTATGAGGTAAATTTAAGTTCATGGTATAATATTTCGCCCAAGTGGAGCGGAAATCTCTACGGAGGTTATGCTAAAACCTACAACTTCTCAAGAGATTATTTAGCTTTTTATTCATGGCTCGGCTCATATTTTAGTTGGAAACCATCAAATATTTTTGAGGTTGGCACATCATATAACATGTACATAGAGGGTAAACCTGACGGAGGTATTGAGGACGTGACATACAACGCGAGACCTTATTTTTCCCTCACTCCGTTCAACGATTTTAATGTTCGAATGTATGCCGACAATGTCTTTTTGCAATCGAGTCAGCATCTTGAACGAGTAATAGTTGGATTTTTATTATCATATAATTTTTTACCAAAAAGCTGGATTTATATTGCGTTGAATGATTATCAGGATAGAAGCGAGCAATATAATTCGGCAAACCTTCCGATGCCGAACCGCATGCATGTTGTGGACAGGGCAGGCGTAGTAAAGATTAAATACCTTTATTATTTCTGAACCCTACAAAAATTGATATAAAAAGATGATGAAAAGGGAATAATTTGAGTATTTAGATTAAAGGGTGAAAATTTTTGAACCTTTTAATTAAAAAAAGCATTAAATGTTTCGAAGATTGTATTATATTTGTAGATTGTTTTTTAGGAATTATGCATATTTCCAAAATTTACCCATGCGGTATAATTTTAATTGGGGAACAAAAACTACTGCAAATTGGTTACACAAAATAAATACTTGAAGGAGAATAGTCAATTTGAAAATAACCAAGCAATTCACTAACCGTGAGAGTAAATCTCTTGACCAATATCTTCAGGAAATAGGAAAAGTTGATTTACTTACTCCTAACCAGGAGATTGAACTTGCACGAAGAATTAAAAAAGGCGATAGGCTGGCTCTGGAAGCTTTGACTAAAGCAAACTTAAGATTCGTTGTTAGTGTGGCTAAGCAATTTCAAAACCAGGGTCTTTCACTCGGTGATCTTATTAATGAAGGCAACCTTGGTTTGATAAAAGCAGCCGAAAGGTTTGATGAAACAAGAGGTTTCAAATTTATCTCCTATGCGGTTTGGTGGATCCGCCAGTCTATTATGCAGGCAGTTGCCGAGCAATCAAGGATGGTACGTCTTCCATTAAACAGAGTAGGCGCTCTAAACAAACTTGGAAAAGCTTATAGAGAACTGGAACAGGAATTTGAAAGAAAACCCACCGCTTCTGAATTGGCAGATCTTGTTGATATGAAGCCCGAAGAGGTTGCTGAAACATTGCAGCTTTACGGAAGGCATGTTTCAATGGATGCGCCATTTTCCGGCGATGATGATAAAAATAGTTTGATTGATGTGCTGCCAAACGAACAGCTTCCTTCACCCGATACTGACTTGATGAAAGAGTCGCTGAAAAACGAGGTTGAAGGTGTGCTTTCTACACTTTCCGCAAAAGAAGCCGAAGTAATAAGGCTTTATTTCGGAATTAACTGCGAAAGATCTGCAACGCTTGAGGAAATAGGCGAAAGATTTAATCTAACCCGCGAGCGAGTTAGACAAATAAAAGAAAAGGCGCTGAGAAGTCTTAAGCACAATGCACGCAGCAAAAAGTTAAAAGCTTATCTCGGTTAAAAAATAAAATAATGTTTGTACTCGAAAGAGTAGTCAAAGCCGCTTTTCAGCGGCTTTTTTTATTTTAAAACAGATTTGAAATTATTTTATAAGCACCCAAATATGTACCGAGTAAACTACCTAAACTTGATAGAATAAAAACTAAAATTACACGCAGCAGTTTATTCTTCCACCACATCAACGGTTTGTTTACATCATCGGCAACATCCTGAATTTCTTTGACGACCGGCGGTCGGTAATAAGCCTGGATAAATGCAGCTACATAACCGGCGCCAATAACTGGTGTTAAACTTGTAAACGGTGCGGCAAAAAATACAGCAATGATAGTAATAGGATGAGCTAATGCAATTATTGCTCCAATTGCGCTCGGAATGCCGTTTGCGAGAAACCAGTAAATTGAATTATCACTTGCCGCTCCGAGTCCTTTGTTATAACCGATTAATAGTATGGAGGCGACTATGATTGCCGGAATTCCCCAACCAATTATTTTTACCCAGGGAGACGAAGGTGGAACAACTTCAATGCTTGTTAGGTCTATGTTGCGTTTTTCGTTTATTGCTTGAATAATGCCGTTAACATGGCCTGCCCCAACCACAGCAACAATTTTTTTACCGTCGGATTTGTAAATTTTTTGGGCAAGATATGTATCCCGTTCATCAAGTAAAACACGTTTTAAAACAGGCATTGTTTTACCAAGTTCAGCCATTAGTTCGCTAACAACATCTTTTTGTCTAATTTCCTGTAGTTTTTCCTCGGTAAGTTCCTGCTTTTCAAATATACCGGCAAACCCGCCGCTCATCAATTTTATTTTTTGCCAGAACGACATTGAATTCCACGCCCTGCGTAAAGTGATTCTTATTTCGCGGTCGCACAGCGAAATTGGGATATTATTTTCATTGGCTGTTTTGGCTGCCTCAAGCAGCTCGGTGCCGGGCATAACGCCAAGTTTTTCGCCGAGCTTTTTCTGGTATGATGATAAAAGTATATTAACAATTAGGGTGCTCAACTGTTTTTCTTTTATCAGATTTTTTAGATCGAGCGATTCCCACCGCTTTTTCTCAGACAGAGCTTTGTATCGCTGCGCATCAAGTTCGATACAAACCGTATCAGGTTTTTCAGCTTCAATAACTTCTCTAACAGTATCGGCTGACTGCCGCGAAATATGCGCGGTGCCGATAATTATAATTTCCCGGTCATCAAACTTTATAAAATTTACATCAGTTCCGTAATCTCTAACTAATTTAGTTTCTGGTTCTTGCAATTATTCTCCTAACCCGGACAAGCCGGAAAGCAAAAAGTAAAAAGGTGAAAGTAAAAAGTGTCAAATTTCTATTATTCATCATGTTTTTTGTTGTATATTTTCTTCCAAATATTGAACGAAGTTGAATGCTAAGTCACTAATATTCATTATCTATTTGAAAAACCGGTTTTATATCTACGGGAAGTGAGGATAACTTTTTCCGTAGTGTTTCTATTGAAGACGAATTAACACGGTACTTTGCAATAAATTTTATTGCGCCATCATAATCGCCTTTTGCCTGAATCATCAAAACAATGTTGGCAAGTTCTTTTAATGCGGGGTAAATTTTGTTAAAGTTTACACTAACTTTTTGTGTATTATCGTTGTATTCAAAACCACCTTTTTCTAAAAGGAAATTATAAATGATTGCATTGCCTCCTCCGTGAGCTTCATTTATACCAAACCGGACGGAGCGGAAAGCGCCAGCAAGAAAACTGCACCAAATTTCCTTTTCAAAAGTTGAAGAGTAAACTCCTTTATTTATCATAAAAATGTTGTTGTACATTCCAAGAATATCAGCTTTGCATTCTTCGAGCGTGGAGTATGTTTCTTTTAATTCTTTTTTTACTTCAGTTTTTCTACCGTCAATTGTTATAACGCCGGGACCAACACCATGCGACATTTCATGCATCAATGTATGATTAAAAAAGCCATCGAAAGAAACATATTTCAACTGGTCTACTGTCATCACCGTTTGTGCAATCGGTATTAACAACTTTTCGAATTTCGCTTCGTGTATGTTTTTTAACATTACTTTTTTTGAACCTTTTGCGGCGCGCACTCTTTCGTCATTAGGTAGATTAAACGCTAAGGTTTGAACTCCAGCCTTGGTATCACCGCCGGAAAATATTTCGTTAACTACAACAATCGGCGATTCCGAACCGCGTGTAAAGTTTTTATAATTATCCAGGATAGGTAGGTTCTTTTCAATATCAGTTAAATAAGATGCAAACTTATCTAATTTTGCACTTTCAACCGGATCTTTTATAGTTAAAAAGCTTTCGAATGAAGCTTTGTAGTTAAACATTTCATCTTCATAAACTTCGTATGGGCCTATTACAATTTCAATTGTATTATCTTTTAAATCCATCCAGGCTACATCGCTCTCGTAATAATCGTTGCTTAAAAAAGCATCCGCACGCAGTTCAAGATATTTTTTAAGTGATGGATTTTCGGCATACTCTGCCGCTTCTTTCAGAAGTTTTGCCGCCTCGCTTAATTCCGGTCGGTAAAATTCATTGTACGGTATTGCAGTTAATTTTCCGTTGTCATTTCTGATAACAGTAAACTCTGATGTAAAAGCTTTTTCATCTTGTGGGTTATTTTTTATCCATTCACTAAATTTTTCTTTTGTCATATCGGCAGGATAAAAATTTGCCCCGAGCGGTTTTTGCATATCAGTTGCAAAAGGTTTGTTATGGTCCAATCTGTCGAATGGCCCAGCCATAATGTTAAAGTAATCAAGCTTTAAAGAATCTAATTCATCCTTTGAAGCCATAAGTTTTTCTTTAATATTGAAATTATTTTCAAACACCTGCTTTAAAAATATCTTATCGAGTATCTTTGTTGCTTCGTAAAGTTTTTGAACAACAACCTTCTGTTTTTCGCTGAGAAGGGAGTGATCATATTTGATTTCTACCGGCGCAAACTGCGCTATTTTTTCTTTCATCGAATCAATATCCTTTTGATCATTGGGTTTTAAGGATTTGCTTTCACATCCCATAAAAAGCATAATGGCTACGGACAACAACGCTAATAAAGTTTTCATAATACTAACCAGGCTATTCAAAATTAATGATTGCAAATATATAGATTTATAAACTTAATAATTACGAATAAAATTATCGCTAATTTTAGTTTTTTCTATAGATTCTCTCTTTTTCGATAGTTATATTTACTTCAAGTTAATAGTAAAAGGAATAATGAACCGAAACATAAAATACATCATTATGTTTGTAATGATTTTTTGGGAAAGCGTCTTCGGACAGTCAAAAAGCTGCGCTGTCTGTTCCCGCATTATTCAGGGCAAGTATATTTCCGCCGAAGGGAAGTATTTTCATCCCCAACATTTTTTATGTTACAAATGCGGTAAGCAGATCAAGTCCGATTATCAATACGAAGACGGTAATTTTTATCATCATGAATGTTATGCCGATGTTAAAAACTTAAAATGTGCAATTTGTAAAAAATATCTTATTGGTATGTACATCAATGTAAATGGAAAAGTATATCATCGCGATTGTTATGAAAATAATATTGTTCCTGCATGTGAATTTTGCGGTAAACCGATAACCGGCAGATATATTGTAAAAGATGGTAAAAAATACCACGATTATTGTTATGCCGGTGATGTTGCTGAAAAATGCAGTATTTGTAGTAAAGCGCTTCTGCAAAATTATTTGACCGATTTTTACGGAAATAAATTTCATCCGGCGCACGGTGGTGAATATTCGGAATGTGATAATTGTAAAAGACTGATATGCTCAAGTCTAACCGGCGGCGGGGTTAAATATGAAGACGGCAGACAAATATGTAATTTATGTTTTAACAAATCGTACAAGGGAAATATTGACACAAAAAATCTTCTAAAGAGTGTATTAAAAAAGCTAAAAGAACTTGGATTCGAATTAAAGGGTGTCGATATCGAGGTTTTTGCTGTTGACCGGAATCAGCTTAAAATTAAAGCGGCAGAGAGTTATGGCACAAGCATGAATGGTTATTGCCGAACGGAAATCCGGATGTTTTCGAAAAACGGAATAGCTCAAAAAAAATTGAAGCATAATATTTATGTTTTAAACCGGATTCCGATGGTAAATATAGAGGCAACACTCGTGCATGAATTGATGCATGTATGGCTTCAGAAAAATACAAACGGAAAACAGATGTCCGATTTACGCGAGGGAAGTTGTAACTATCTTAGTTATGTTTTTTTGAAAAATGAAAACAGCAGCAAAACCGGTGATGTCGTATTACAAATTGAAAATGAATCGGATAAAATATACGGCGACGGGTTTAGAAAAGTGAAAGAAAAATTTTTTAATAAAAAATTAAAAGATTTTTTTGATTATTTGCTTTCGAACAGTAATATTTAGGTTGTAAAAATTATTTTTTGTCGAATTTAATTACAGGGTATTTCGGCTTACGATAGATGTGAGGAGATATGAAGGTAATTGCAGATTTTTGTATAGTCCCGATTGGTGTCGGGGTTTCAGTATCAAAATATGTTGCTGAATGTGAAAAAATTTTAGCCGGAGCAGGATTAAAAATTAACCTCCATGCATATGGCACAAACATCGAAGGCGAGTGGGATGATGTGTTTGCTGCTATAAAAAAATGTCATTCTCGAATTCATGAAATGGGCTCGCCAAGAATTTCTTCAACTCTAAGGTTCGGAACGCGTACCGACAGAGAACAAACTATTGAAGATAAAATTAAAAGCGTTGAAAATAAATTAAGGTAAATGAAATGAATTATCAAAACCATATTCGTCCAACATTTGATATGCGGAATAAAATAGTCCTTATAACAGGTTCCACCGATGGTATAGGGCAGCAAACTGCCCTTGAATTAGCGCGGATGGGAGCCAAAGTTATTATACACGGTCGAACAGAAACAAAGGCTTTGGAAACAGTGGCGCAGCTTGCCAGCCGGGTTGGTAAGGGAGAACTTGATTGGGTTGGGGGAGAGTTCACTTCTCTTAGTGAAGTGAAAAAAATGGCTGAAGAATTAAATAACCGATATGATAAGCTGGATGTTCTGATTAATAATGCAGGCGTTTATATGAGGGAAAAGTTGATAACACAGGATGGGTTGGAAACAACTTTCCAGGTAAATCATCTATCCCATTTTCTATTAACAAATCTTTTGCTAGATCTTCTCCAAAAAGCTGATCAACCTAAAGTTATCATTGTAAGTTCGGTAGCGCATATGCGTGCCAAATTGGATTTTAAAAATCTTAACGCTGAAAAATCATTCGACCCATATGCACAATATGCGGTATCCAAACTTGCAAATATTCTGTTTGCCCAAAAACTTTATAAAAACCTTGAAGGAACCGGAGTTGTAGTTAATAGTCTCCACCCCGGTGTAATAAGCACCAAACTATTAAGCCAGGGTTTTGATCTATCGGGTAATAAAATACAGTTGGGGGCTTCAATTCCTATCTATCTTGCTTCCGATCCGCAAGCCGCTGAAATTAACGGTCAATATTTTTCAAAATACTACGAACAGGCTGTTTTACCTTCAGAAGACGCGTTGAATGAGAAGTATCAGAAAAAGATGTGGGATTTAAGCGAAAAATTATCAGGCTTTAAAGCACCAAAAAAATCGAGAAAAAAGAAAGTTCAAGCCTGAAAATATGCCAAAAGAAATTGAGTATAAATTTACGGTTGTTTCTAACAAATGGAAAAAAGGAATTAACGGAATAGATTATAAACAGGGTTATTTAAATATTGAAGCGGATAAAACCGTGCGAGTTAGATTAGAAGGGGACAAAGGAAAGTTGACAATCAAAGGGAAAAAAATTGGTCCCGAAGGGGTGGAATTTGAATATGATATTCCAAAAGAAGACGCCGAATATTTGCTTGAGAATCTTTGCATAAAACCTTTGGTTGAAAAAAAACGATATAAAGTCTTGTTTTCCGGAAAATATTGGGAAGTTGATGAATTTTGTGGTGACAATACAGGATTAGTATTTGCGGAAATTGAGCTTAGCGCAGCCGATGAACAGTTTGAAAGACCTGAATGGGCGGGTAATAATGTAACCAACGACCCTAAGTATAAAAACGCAAATCTTGTTAATTATCCTTTTTGTAAATGGACTGCAGAAGAGAAGAAAACTCACTCCTTAAAATAAAAAAAAGCCCGCGGTTATGGGGGATATCCGCAGGCTCTGTTCTTTAACATCATAAGGCAGGGGAGAACCTCATGAACGAACATCACAATAATATCATTTTCGTATTTTATATGCAATTAATTCTTATTTTAAAATAATTTTATTCGGGCTATAAACTATTCTTCAACACATACGATAATTGTATTGAAAGTAGACTCCCTCTTTCAATTTATTGTGATTGTTGGATTTTCCACAAACGTGGGTCCTCTATGGCGCTGGGAAATTAATTTTTAATTCCCAACGCCATTTTTTTTTCCCAATCAGCATTTCACTTTCAAATGCATCGTTATTTTTATAATCAAAATGTTAAATTTGAATTATTAAAAATTGTATATTCCTTAAGAGATAAATATTTAGAGGCTTGAAGCAAGTGAAATCAAAAAATATTAATACAGTACGCATTGAAGATTGGAACGATTTACAGAATGAGCTTTTTGAAAATTCATGGAACAGCGAGATAGGAAGATTTAGATCCAAACTCGCCTTTCGAGGACTCTCTGATTCCGAATATCCTTTAGCAACAACTCTCAGCCGCCTAAGTGGAAATTTTGCGGTGTTAGAAAGACACTTGCTTCGCAATTTTAAAAAATATGCACACCGTAAAGTTGTTGAAAAGGATTCTGTCTGGCACTGGCTTTCTGTTGCAAAACATTACGGACTACCCACCAGAATTCTTGATTGGACATACTCTCCATTTGTCGCTATGCATTTTGCAACTGCAAATATAAACCACTTTGATAAAGATGGATTAATATGGGCTGTTAACTATGTTAAAGCGCATAAACTATTACCTGATAAATTGCGTAAACAACTTGATGAAGAGGGCGCCAATGTGTTCACTGTGGAGATGCTCGCTGAGTCGGTAAAATCTTTGAAAGAGCTTGCAGAATTATCTGATGAAGATATTGTAATATTTTTCGAGCCGCCTTCAATAGACGACAGGATAGTAAATCAATTTGCGTTTTTTTCAATCATGTCCAATTCGGAAAAATTGCTGAATGAATGGTTGGATGAACATCCTGAGTTGTGGAAAAAAATAGTAATACCTTCCACGTTAAAATGGGAGATAAGGGACAAACTTGACCAGGCAAACATTACCGAGCGGGTTTTATTTCCCGGTTTAGATGGTTTGAGCCTCTGGTTGAAAAGACAGTATAGCCCTAAGTCGGAACCATCTAATTAATCATGTTTTCAATTTATTATGAATATCACAAGAAAGATCTCATCAGCTTAATCTAACCTTTCTTGTGATGTAAAGTGAATGTTTTTGTTGTATTAAAAAATTCAATAAGTGTTGCAACTTATAATGTTATGACATATATTTGGATAAACTTAATTAACAAAGGATAATTTTATGAAAATGATGAAAGTTTTTTTGATGATTTTGGTTTTTGCAATTTCTACAAGTGCACAAACCTCATGGGTATTTGACAAAGCACACACAACTATCGGTTTTAGTGTTACGCATCTTATTATTTCGGAAGTTGATGGGCGTTTTGGAGCGTTCGATGGAGGTGTAACAACAAAATCGGATGATTTTGAGGATAGTGAGATACAGTTCGAGATTGATGCAAAATCTATCAATACCGATAATGAAAGAAGAGATAATCATCTTCGATCAGCTGATTTTTTTAATGCTGAAAAATTTCCGAAGATTATCTTTAAAAGTACATCTATGAAAAAAGTCGGCGATAATAAGTTCAAACTGATCGGAAATTTAACAATGAGGGATGTTACAAAACCGGTTGAACTCGATGTAAAACTAAACGGACTTATAAGTGACCCTTCAGGAAAAACAAAAGCCGGCTTTAAAATAACGGGAACTTTAAATAGATTTGACTATGGATTAAAATGGAATATTTTGATGGAAGCCGGGGGAGCGGTGGTTGGCAAAACTATTTCAATAAATATAAATGTTGAGTTACAAAAAAAATCGTAATGAAATTAGAAGAAGAAATAAAACAAAAAAGTTTTAGAAATGAGTTTCATAAATTAGCCGTGAATATAATATTTACTCACGGCTGGCTTCAAACTTTTAACGCCCAATTTTTGCAGAAGTATCAATTGACTTCGCAGCAATTTAATATTCTTAGAATTCTTAGAGGACAACATCCCAACCCTGCAAGTATTAATCTGTTAAAAGAGCGGATGCTCGATAAGATGTCTGACGTTTCCCGGCTTGTTGAAAGACTTCGTGTAAAAGGTCTGCTTGAAAGATCCACATGCGAAAACGATAGAAGAAAATCGGATGTAGTAATTACCGAAGCCGGACTTAATCTGTTGAAAGAAATTGATAACTTTGATCCCGAGTTCGATAATTTATTTGCAAATATTTCACCATCAGAAGCGAAAACTATAAATAACTTGCTCGACAAAACCAGGGGTTAATATTTGTAAATTTTGATGGCATTTTATAAAGGATTAGATTCTAATAGAAAATTAGTTTTTTATTCAACTTAATGACTAAATTAGTTGGAGCATTTGGTTTGAAGTAAATGAATCGTTTGGCATGGGGGTGATTTTAACAAAAATAATTTCGGTTTTTGTACTAAAATAATCTTGACTTTATTTCGAATATTTAGTGCACACTATTTTTTTTAATAAAACACTTATACCGGTAGTTATGAACTTATCTATCAGACTCGCTTTAGTATTTCTGTTTTTTTCTTCAGCGCTTCTTGCCCAATCACCAACTGAAGAAATAAAATTTTTAGAAAAACAGATAGACAAACAAAAGGGTGTTGAACAGATTGAGTCATTAAAGGAATTAAGTTGGTTATACTTGAAGGTAAACCCAAAAAAAGCACGGGATATTGCTGTTGATGGACTAAACCGGTTGAGTGAGTATGAAGAACCAAAACTTAAAGGCACATTACTTAATATTCTTGGCATCAGCCTTACATACATGGGGTATTATGATATTGCACTTGAAAAACATCTTGAATCGTTAAAAATAAGGGAAGAACTTGGCGACTCTGTTGCCGTGGCATCCTCCTTGAATAATATCGGTTTAATTTACATCCATTTTAATAAAATCAATGAAGCTATATCTTATTTCAACAAAGCACTTGATTATAAATATAAGATAGGTGATAAAGGAGCAATAATAGTATCCTTAAATAATCTTGGTGCGGCGTTATTTGAAATTAAACAATTTGACAAATCAAGGTCCTTGCTGAAAAAAGCGCTATACTTTTGCAAAGAGGAAAATAATATTGAAAATCTTGCGCTAACTTTAGCGAATATTGGAAAGCTGTTTGTAGAAGAAAGAAATTATGACTCTGCATTAATCTACACAATAAATTCATTAGAACTCAGAAAAAAATTGTACGATTATCTTGGGCTTACCGAGCAGTTTCTTGAATTGGGAAAAATATACACACAGCTCGGAAAATATGGTTTAGCTGAAACCAATTTACTTGAGGCTCGCCATTTTGCCATCAACTCTTCATTTTATCCGCTGCTTAGAGATACTTATTTTGCGTTATATCGCTTATCAAGTTATAAGCATGATGATAGAGGAACGTTGAACAATTTTAGAAAATTTACGGCTTTAAAAGAACAAATAGATTCGGAAACCATAAAAAAGCAGCTTGAGGAACTAAAACTAAAATATAATCAGGAGAAAAACGTTACAAAAATCCGGCAAATGGAAATTGATAAACAGTCTTCCTTTTTGTTATACATGTTTGCGGTTGGGATCATTCTATTGATTACTGGAATTATCATATTTAATAGATACAGGGCTGCTAAAAAACTGAACAAAGCCTTAGCAGAAAGCGAGGTTTTTAATAACGCATTAATTGCCAGTCTGCCGGAATATGTGCTTGTTCATATCGAAGGCAAACTTTTTTTTACAAATAAAATATTGAGGGATGTATTTGGAATAATCGAAGACGATTACGAAAAAATTTCCATGCTTAATTTTATACCTGAGGAGTTTAAATTAACGGTTTCTAAAAATATGGCAAGGCGGAGCAAAGGTGAAGATGTTGAAGATTATGAAGCGGAAATCATTGATAAAAATGGTACAATACACAATGTACTTATTAAGTCAGCAAATATACCTTTCCACGATAAAACAGCCAGCCTTGTTGTTATGAACGACATTACGGCAAGAAAGCAAGCAGAATTAGAAATTATTGAGGCGAAAGTGCACGCCGAAAAATCAGACAGGTTAAAATCTGAATTTTTAGCGCAAGTTTCTCACGAAATTAGAACACCGCTTCACGTGATGCTTAGTTGGGTTTCATTGCTGCAAGAGGATGTTGAGGATAAAATTACACCCGATTTGATAGAAGGTTTTAACATTATAAAAAACCAGGGGTCCCGAACAATAAGGACGATTGATTTGATATTAAATATGTCGGAAATTCAGCTTGGTACATATGAGGTATTCCCGAGAGAATTAGATATACACAAAGATATACTCTTAAAATTGTACAGCGAATTAGGCAGCCGCGCAAAAAATAAAAAATTATCTTTTAATCTCTTCGTCCAAACAACTCATACAATGGCAGTTGTTGATGAATATTCCGTTTATCAAATATTTTTAAATATTATTGAAAATGCAATAAAATATACTAATTCAGGAAATGTGAATATTCTAATCGGAAGAAATGTAATAGATAATTTATTTGTGACGGTTTCGGATACCGGAATCGGAATTTCGGAAGAATATTTGCCGAAAATATTTAACCCATTTAGCCAGGAACAACAGGGATACTCCCGCAAATTTGAAGGAAACGGGCTTGGTCTCGCACTTGTAAAAAAATACTGCGAGCTCAACAACGCTGAAATAAAAGTTGCAAGCGAAAAAGAAAAAGGTACCGAGGTTAATATTACGTTCAGTTCTAATAAAAGCTAAAAAATAAAAATGGAATAAGTAGTTTTGCTTTATCTATTATAAAATAAATTAGTTGAATTATTACGATGAACTGCAAACCCGAATTAAAGAATTAGGTTAGATTGTTTTAAAAATTAAGCAGAGTTTTAATGAAGGAAAAAAGGACAGTCAAAACTGTCCTTTTCCCTAAAATTATTTAGCACCCGCCGAGAACCCGTTTTGGTTTTTTATCGGCTACGATACTTTTCTTACTCTCCTCAATTAATTTTGGAATCGTAATGCTGGCTTTTAATCTAAATCGTTTTGTCGCGTCGTTGTGGTTATGCATTATAACATCATCCGGGTTATAGTTGAGTATTTCTTTTGTAAATTCATTTACACCCCCCTTTAGAATAAAGATATTATTGTAACCAAGCTTATCAGCAATAATCGCAGCTTTTTTGGCTGTCAGTTCATCATTTGCGATAAAAACATTTTCTTTCTTTTTTATATTGATAATTTTATCGGCAAACTTTTCAAACAAACCTTCCAACGTGAATGATTTTGAACGAGGGAAAGTCATATTTTTAAATTCTTTCGGACTTCTCATGTCAATTATCTGAAGATTTTTATCATTGTCCAGAAGTCTAAATGCCAGTTCATCCGATGTCATAGTCTGTATGTCGTAGTTCTTTACATATCCGGGGTTATTAACTTCGTTCATGTAGGAGACTTTTATATCCGGCAGCATAAAGGCTGAAAATGCAAGCACAATTGCAATTCCGGTTAACCCGAGATAGAGTTTTGATGATGAAAATTCAGGATTCGGCTTTCCGTTTACTTTAGTTTCAATAAACGTTGTTAGCCAAAAAGCTCCAACCGCCACCGTTGTTAATAAAAACGCAAAAAGAGATTGCGACATTCCAAGCGAATCAAATATTCTTATATAACCCCAGTTGTCAGCTTTATAAAAATGTTCAAAAAGAGGATAACCTTCAGCAAAAATAAATACGCCTATTACCGCACCAAGAATAAAATACATCGCATCAATTTTTCCAATAGCTGCTGCACAAAAACTTGTGCCGGGACAAAATCCTCCAATAACAAATCCCATTCCCATTATTAAGCCGCCTATTATAGCTGACCAAAGAAAAGTTGGATTTATATAGATGATGCTTAAATCAAGAAGCCCAAAATGTCCGAGAGCAACAACTCCAAGCATGGCTGTAACTCCTGCAGTAAAGAATACGCGAAGTACGGTAAAATCGTAACCGTAAAAAAGCCCCACTAATTTTTTCGATGTTGAAAATCCAGCCTGTTCAAGAATAAATCCGAAGGCAATACCTATAAATAATGCCACAACAAAATTAAATTCACTGCTAATTATATCGGGAACTAAGGGTCCCATATTTTAATCTCCTTCCTATATCCAAAGTTTTCTAAAAAAATACGCAAATGCATAAGCGCCGCCAAAAATTGCCGCCATTGTTATCAAACCTCCGGTTGAAAGCACAGCCATACCGCTCAAAGCAGCGCCGCTGGTACAACCTCTGCCGAGTTGTGCGCCAAACCCGAAAAGCAGCCCTCCGAATACAGCCGCGGCAATTCTTACACGCGAAGTAATTTTTGGAGAATGTTCTATTTTAAAATTTAGACGATTTGAAATAAGACCTGAGATAAAAGCACCTATTAAAACACCAATCATTTCGAACACAAGCCAGTTTTTTAAGGGGCTGTTATTATGCTCGGTTAGATATTCGCTGTAAAACTTTTGCGATTGTGTATGTGCCGGAGCAACAGTTTCTACACCTGCAACCAAAATGCTTTTTACAGCTCCGCTTGCTCCAAGTCCACGCCCTGTTATATAAATTGTAGCTAATAACAACAGACCAAGAAAAAAGCCTGCCAGATAAGGGTTCATATATTTTTCTGGTTTCATAAAATTCCTCTTCAACTTAAAATTTCTGGTTCGGTTTCTTTTATTTCCGGTTTCCTTGATGTAACGGTGGCATTTGTGTCATGCTCGTCTTCTAATTCCTCGTAACCCGTTATCATCGCTTTTAAATTTGAGGTTGGCGTTGAACCTGTTGTTATTAAGTAGAGATGAGCTACAATAAAAGCAATAAGTAGAAATGCACCTATTGTATGTACAATTGCAAAAGGCTCTACTGAATGAATATTTAATACTTCAATTGAATTGTCCTGAGGGTAACGATAAAACATATACATCAAACCGGATATTACTATAATAGGTATTACTAAAATTTTTAATCCGAGATATACTATTTTTTGAAGTGGATTTAATTTGCTGAGCACCGTCTTTTTGGTCGGATGGGATGCGTTGCGGAAAATGCCAAGCAGGTAAAAATCCATTTGAGCCCGCAAATTTTTTCGTGTAGGCAAATACTGTCTCCATTCGCCAGTTGTTAGATGCCAAAAGATTGCAAATACGATAAGCACGATGAATGAATACGCGGCTATGTTATGGTATGTAACTGCTTTTTCGTAACCGAAAAACGTTATGGCTCCGTGAATTTCGAAACCCGTTGCCGCAAGCAAAAAAATTAATATTGCCTGCGTCCAATGCCAAAACCGTTCGAATGACCTATAAATATATATTTGTTTACTCATGTTGATTTTTCTTACGTTTTTTTGAGGATACTATTCTTACTGCTCCATGTACAAACACTCCAAACAGAGTCATTAAAATAACTCCTATTCCGGCAGTGTCTACAATTTTTGAATAATCCCTACCGGGCATATAAAAATCTGTAAGTTGAGCCAGCCTGCTGTTATTTCTAGTGTGGCACTCTGTGCAACTTACAGATAAATCTTTTGTAGACACCATGTGGTTGAGAGGCCATGTCATCTCAGTCTTTATAAAAGATGTTTTACCGCTGAACGGAAGATGAACTTCTTTCATTCCGGCTTCCGAAGAACGCCGCCAATCAAAATCCTGCCAGAAAGCGCCTTCACCTTTTTCATTAGCAAATAATTTTGGTTGAATTAAAATACTGTTCACGGGATCAAAAGGCTGAATTGCTCGATGTACTTTTACCGGATATATCTTTGAATTTTCATCTGAATACGAACCATTAAGAGTATTTATTTTCAAAGGTTTTGTAGTGTCGGAAATAGTGTCCCCAAGCAGATAATGATCGGCAGTACCGTTAAACCAGATATATTCCGGTTTTAGTTGTCTTCCCCAAACAAAACTTCCTTTAATAGAAAGATAAGTATGATTACCGAGCGAATCTTCCTCGCTGTACGGTTTTCCATCTTTCAATTTCCCGGCGGTTGACCAGTCCCAGTATAGTTTTGTGGAATTTACTTTTGCATAAATAGGGATATGACAAGTTTGGCAGGCAACTTTATATGTATGCTCGTTTAATATTGTTGATTCATGAGGCGAAGTAGTATGGCACTGTTCGCACTCAGAACGGTTTCTGTTCATTGAAGACAGCGAGTACATTTTCCCTTTGATAAGATGCTTTTCTGTGGTATGACAATCTACGCAGCTTAAATTTACCCCATCGGCAGCCATGTGCACATCAACATCGCGCGTGGGTTCAAACATCGATTCTTCAAGATCGCCATGCTTTACGTTGTTACCGCCGCCGCCGTAAAAATGGCATACCCCGCAGTTTGCGCGCGTCGGTCTTCCAACAGATTGCGCAACAAGATTTAGATCAATATTTGCAACAGGCGCACCCCCTTTTTCGGGAGCCTTTGCGTATGTCTCAGATTGATCATGACAAACAAGACAATCAATATTGGTAGGGTCTGTAAAACTGAACATCGAGCTCGTCATACCAAAACCGATATGGCATTTTGCACAGGATTCTTCGTTGCCTTCAACTCCGATACAAAAATTATTTATAGCATTCATTTTACCGATCGAAACGATACCGCGCCCTTTTATATATTCTTCGCGAGTCCAGTTCCAATGGTTAGACTGCATAACTTGTTTGTGTTCTTCGGTATGGCAAGAATTACATGCTGCAGTAACCTGCTGTGGCGAAGAAAAATATTGTTTTAATATTGCAAACTCAGCATGGTTAGCTGACGGAGTATGCGTTTGAGGATATTTTTCAATTAGTTCATCAAGCTTTGTAGGCTCGTGGGTTTTATCTTTAAGGAACCCAATTGCAGAAATTATTATAATCCCTAAAAGGGAAAGAATAAATATTATTTTTTTCATGAGTGTGGATTATTTAGTTAATCAAACAGTTAATTGTCCCCGTTTTTTCTCTTGGTCAAATCTATTATGGTTTCTTTTATTTTTTGGCAAACTGCATAGTCGTTGTAAACTTTACATTTTCTGCACTCGTTGGATTCACAAACATTATCCTTGTGTACAAACGTCCAGCAAGGTTGGCTGTGTGCAGATTTATCGTATGCAGCGCAGTTAGCTCTGTCCTGGTCGGAGCAATGAATAATTTCCCAGCAGGGTATTAGTGCATACATGGTTTTTATACCAGCTATGCTAATTTTACTCTCATTAATTGCGCTTCGTATACAATTCAAACGTTCAATGTCTAAATCAGAATAAAGTCTATGGTTTTTTTCTTTTCTAAAAGGAACTATCAATCCTTCTTTTTCATACATCCGCAGCGTGTGTACGGAAATATTTAAAAGATTGGCAGCGATGCTTATTGCGTAAAGGGGAGTGTCGTTATTTTTCTTTTCTTCCAATGTTCAAAATTTTTAATAGTTGACATTTATAAATATCAATTAGCTTGCCAATTTAAATTATATGCAATACTGCGCAATTTTAGACAATTTGGAGCTATTTTTTACATGGAGTGAAAAAAGAGAATTAAGGTTTTCCAATATTTGAGAAGAAGTTCAGTTTATTTCCTATCGCTTCCGGCATAATTAACATCAAGAATTTGCGCCGCAATGCCAAGAGCAATCTCCTCAGCAGTATTACCGCCAAGCTTTAACCCGATGGGGGAGTACAGGTTAGAAGTGTCTTTTTTATTACCGTAAAGGTTTTTTATTTTATCCAATAGCAATTTCGATTTGTGTCGTGAAGCCATTACCCCGATATATTTTATATCAAAATTGTTTTCATAAAAAGAACAAACAATGTCAAAATCGAAAACATGGCCGTGGGTTAAAACAACACAGTAGGAGTTTGGAGCGGGGTTAAAAATTTTTGAAAATTCCAAATAATCTGAACAAATTACTTCATCTGCGTATGGATTTTTTTCGGGGTTGGCAAATTCTTTTCGATTATCGATAAGAACGGTCCGGAAGGGAAGTTTTGAAAGAAAAAATAAAAGCGCCTGACCAACATGTCCGCCCCCAAAGACATAAACTACGGGTGCATTTCCATGGACTTCGAAATAAATAACTGAGCTGCCGCCGCAAACCATTCTTAATTGTTCCACATTTTCTTTGGGAGCAATATCACCGTTAAGCAGGTACTCTTTTAATCCGCTCTCTCCTGTAACAATTCTCTTCTTTGCTTCTTCAATAACCGCAAATTCAATTCCGCCTCCGCCAACCGTGCCGCTGCATTTTGTATCGGAATCAATTATCATTTTAAAACCGGTTTTTCCCGGTGCAGATCCTTGTGTGGCAACAACCGTTGCAACTATAAAAGGTTTGTTAATTTTTTCGAGTTCAATAATTTTTTCGTAAATGTTCATCGTTGTAATTCAGTTTTTTGTAATCAGCAGGCGTATCAATATCATTTAAAATTTGAGGGTAATCGCTTGCCCAGTAAAATTTTTTTAATTGGTTGTTTAAAGATAATGTTTTTAAGCTACTATTTTCGTCTTCGGCTAAAATCAACCGGGCAACAAAATTATCTATTATAATAGGATGCCCTTTTTTTCCATTATAAACCGGTTGAAACCAATTATAGTTTTTGTTTACCTGTTTCTGAAAATCTGTGTAAAAGTTTTGGGGGAGCGTAGGATTATCGACAAAGTGATAAAATACAAACCCGTCTCTGATTTCTTTTATTCCACGCTTAAGTGATGTAAACATACCACTCGTATAATTTTCATTTTCAACCACTTTAACTTTTTCAATAAATGGCTTCAAGGTTTCATCACTGTAAATAACATCCCTTATTTTTTTTTGCTGATGACCGGTAACAACAACTATTTTTGAGCAAACCCGAATCATCTTTAATAAAATAATGGAAATAAAAGTAGAATGATTATAGGTTAACAAAGTTTTATTATCACCCATTCTTGATGATAGTCCGGCGCATAAAAGTAACCCGGTTATCTCCACTTTTTTAAACCTTTTATATATGGCAGTACATTTTTCTTATCCATTATTTTTTTATTCAAATGTAAATTCTTTTACTGATGATAACGGAATTCTATAATGATCAAGTACTGCCTCGGTTGAACCCTCGCGAATTACTAATATAAGTTTTGTATCATAAAGCAACTCGCTCCTTATTAGTATTTCCCTAAAAGCCGGTTCCAAACCTTCACCTCTAAACTCAAGCGGACCTATTTCATCAACAATAAACCATTCGGGGTTATACATTATTGATTCCATCATTCTATCGCGCCCCCATTTGAAAACATCTTTATCAAAGCGATATTGCCCAATATTTATAACACTCCCGCCGCGTTCGCTGTCGTTTACCTGAAGCTGTTTTGACTGGCTGGTTCTCAAATCTGTAAGGTGCTTTCTGCCAAGAATAACGGGCGATAAAATGCCAAATACACTCTCGTTTTTAGCTGCCCAATCGGCAAGATTTGTAGTTTTGCCTGACTGAATTTTACCCGTTAAGATGAATATGTTCTTCACTTGGCGCATCCTCACTGAATAATAATAATGTCAAATATAAAGAAATAAATGTGGAAATTTTTCTAAAACCCCGATGATCTGAAGAGAATTTTTTGCTTTCGGTAAAAGCGCCCCTAAATAGGGGGAATAACTCTATAATATTTTGAACTTCGTTTTTATATTTGTTTTCGCTTCGTGCAAAAATATTTTTGATAAATTTCATTATTAATGGAGCGGCTATAAAAAACCATAGAATAATTATGGCTGTTGAGCGTACAAACATCAGCGCCGCGTCATAGAATTTGTTTTTTGGGATTCCTAAATCGAAGTATGAAATTATCCCGAACAAAGCAATAAAGCCAAATAAAATTTGATGAGAATATTTTTTCCTTTTTTTCTTTGGATTAATCTCTTTTCCATTTTTTTGCATTATACGAACGTTTGAAATATTAGTGCTATATTTTTCTGCCCAGCCATCTAATTTGCCAGGTAAAAAAGCGGCGAAAGCGCCAAATAATATTCCGCCCAAAAGATGAATAAAAGTATAGCCAGTTAATATTACAAAACTAAAGGATGGGAATAAGTCTGCATTTGATACCGTGGAAAAATGGCCGGCAATGTAAATTGCAAAAGAATCAATTGAGCTCCACAACTCTTTACCAAACAAAACCGTTAAAACAAATATTTTTTGAAATGCCGAAAAAATTGAGGTTATAACAGCCAGGGCAAAGGCAGAAAGTTTATAATTTCGCTTTGAGAAAAAGAATAATTCACCGAGCAGCGCTTGCAGAGTTACAGAAAAATATGCCGCTATAGGTGTATGCGGGGCAATAATTCCCTTTACAAGTAGTACTATTAGGGCAGATCTGAAAACAGAACCTTTTTTTTCAGAAAGCACCGCGATTAGTGAAATTAGCACAACTGCGGCGCCGCCTACGAATAAACCGGTAAAGGGAATTTTAAGCGCATGCAGCATACCGCCAAGAGCAGCTTCGTTAAAAGCCCAGATGGCTGTTAGTCTAAATACTATTTCTTTATTATCGCTGTTGGGTCTGATCTGTTGCAAATTATTTTCATTTGTAAATTTTAAGGCGGGAAAATAGAAATAATTTGAGTTAGTAAAAATGAAAAAGACTTTGCTTATATATGAAAGGAAACAGAAACATAAACATTTTTTTTTGTTTTGGTTTTCAGCCAATTAAATAGTCAGCCCTTAAAAAGCGGCACAAACTGAAAAAACAGATAGAAAAGAA
>CAYJPN010000018.1:0-103767 GCA_964372115.1 uncultured Ignavibacteriaceae bacterium | reverse complement strand
GATTTCAAATATATCTTGACAAAAAAAACAACAATTTTGTTGAGGATACTATTCACAATTATCAGGGTGTTTACCCCGAATAATTAGTAAAGCTACGTATTTATTCTACTAACTTTTCAAACTAATATTGCAAGAAAAAAGAGTGAGTTATGAATGTAATGGTTGTGGATGATAATGCTTCCGTTCGATCAATGGTTATAAATATTTTGAGTTTACCTGATTCTAGATTTTATGAGTGCACGAACGGTGAGGAAGCAATTAAATGTTTTGCGAAAAATAAACCGGACCTGGTTCTGATGGATATCGATATGAATAAACTAGACGGTATTACTGCAGCAAAAGAAATATTAAGAGATTTTCCCGGCGCCAACATAATTATTCTCACACAATATGATGATAATTTTTTAAGAGACGCGGCATTCAAATCGGGAGTAAAGGGTTATTTCCTAAAAGATAATTTAGTGTTGTTAAAGGGGTTCATCATTCAGCAAATTTCTTCAAAAAAAATTAATTTGAAACAGAGGTAAAAGTGAAAAAGTTAGTACTTACTTTCCTTTTTCTGTTCGAAACAATATCAGCACAAAGCTGGTCACTTCATTTCCCCGGTACGGATGGTTATGTCCAGATTCCCTCATCATCAGCTTTCAGTTTTGTGAGTGCAATGACCATTGAAGCGTGGGTAAAAGTTGATGCTTTTGATAAAGATTGGCAAGCGATTGTAACAAGAGGCGACAATAGCTGGCGTTTACACCGTAATGCAGAAACAAATTATATTGCATTTAGCACAACTAACTTAAGCAATGTAAATCTAATAAGTACAATATCAATAAACGACGGTTTGTGGCATCATATTGCCGGTGTTTACAACGGTTCCACAAAATATCTTTATATCGACGGAGAACTGAATGTGTCAGTAAGTGTAACAGGAACACTTGCAACTAACACGAAAGTAGTGCAGATAGGAGGGAATGCTGATTATTCGGATAGACGCTTTAGAGGCAATATCGATGAGGTGCGTATATGGAACGTTGCAAGATCGCAGGCGGATATTCAAGCCAATCTTTATGAATCGCTAAGCGGCAGCGAAACAGGGCTTATAGCTTATTATCAGATGTCAAATGGCTGGGGTATTTCACTAATGGATGATTCCGGAAATGAACATTATGGAACAATATTATTCGCGACATGGGATGATGATTACACTTCATCTTTTCCATTAGGAAGTGAACCAAATCCATATAAAATTACATCGCTAAGCGATATAGAATGGCTAATGGAGAATGAGTTAATTTGGATAGGGAATTACTATTTTATACAAACTGCAGATATTGATGCTTCTGCAACTTCAGGATGGAACCAGAATGCAGGAATTATACCCATTGGTACATTCACATATCCGTTTAACGGTCATTATGACGGACAAGGTTACAAAATTGATGGTTTATATTGTAACAGGCCTACTATTTCTAGGAATGCGTTATTTGGTGCTATCAATAATGGAACTGTAAAAAATTTAGGTGTGACAAATGTGAATTTTAGTGGTAAGCAATTTGTCAACGGATTGGCAAGTTATGTTGAAAATAATAGCATAATTGAAAATTGCTATACTTCCGGAGTTGTCACTTCTAATGATGGGTATGCAAGTGGTTTGATAGGTTATCTAGATGCTTCAATCGTCAGAAATTGCTTTAGCACAGTTCATGTAATATGCACAACGTATGGAAAATATTTTTTTGCAGGATTTATTGCATGGGTTATTGATAATTCTTTAATAGAGAATTGCTATTCAAGGGGTTCAGTAGATGCTGATGGTAATTATAAAGTTGGCGGTTTTATCGGATCAATATTATACACTTCAGTAATAATTAAAAATTGTTATTCTACTGGACACGTAACAGGGCGTATTTATAACTACACCACGGGAGGATTTATTGGAAGTAGTGATGGAGTTACTATCATTAATTCATTCTGGGATATAGGGGAATCAGGATTATCTACAAGTTATGGTGGTACGGGCAAAACAACCTACCAAATGAAACACGTAGAAACATTTACGGATTATACTGACGGCTCAGATGGCTTGACTCAGCCTGTGTGGGATTTTGAAACAAATCCTTATGACGATGAAGGCAACAATAATTTTTGGGATATTGATCCTTCCTGGGATATCAATAATGGATACCCATTTTTAAGCTGGCAAAACGGGACCGAAATTGCCCTTTCCGTAGAATTAACTTCATTCACAGCAACCAATTCAACTGACCATATAACTCTTAATTGGCAAACAGCAACTGAGCAAAACAATTACGGTTTCGAAATTCAGCGTTCAGTTGTTAGCGATAAGTCTTCAGAATTTGAGAAAATTGGTTTTGTAGAAGGGCATGGAAATTCAAATTCTCCTAAAAATTATTCATTTGTTGACGCTTCGACTCCCTGCCTCCTAGCAGGCACTGCGCTCAGCATAAGTTCTATAAGCTATAGACTGAAACAAATCGACATTGATGGCTCGTTTGAATACTCGGAAAATGTTTCTGTAGAGACGAATAATGACGTGTTTCTACCAACAAAATTTGAATTATTCCAAAATTACCCTAATCCGTTTAATCCAATGACCACTATTAAATATTCAATCCTTAGTTATGAGTATGTCTCGTTAAAAATTTACGATACTCTGGGCAATGAGATTGCCACACTAGTAAATGGACAAAAAGAGCCGGGAAATTATAATCTGAATTTTGATGCCAGTAATTTTGCCTCCGGAGTTTACATCTACCGCCTGAAAGCCGGGAATTTTAACTCAGTCAAAAAACTCATAATAGTAAAATAATGAAGATTTTAGGAACTATAAAAATGTACACCAAAAAAATAGTATCGGTTTATTTATTTCTTCTCCTTTCTGCAATTGTGCTATCTATCGGTTGTGATTCGAAAATTGAACTGAGATTTAAAAACGATTCAATAATAAAATCAGAGACTCTTGAACTTTCTCTGAGCGACACTAACAAAATCTTTATTCATGAAAATTCCTCTTTGAAATTAAATCTTTTTGAAGATATGAATCGTTCAAGGACGGATACACTTTATTACAAAAAAGCAGAATCAAACAGGTACGAAAAAATTTTCGGAAAAATTGATCAAGTTATAATAAATACAAAAAGCAAAAATAGTATTGAACTATATAGATTTGATAGTAATAAAGTTTTTCTTGCCGGTTATATTACTAAAGACTCAATTGAACATTACACTTTATTTAGTCCACCCTTAATTATTTTGACAAATCCTGAAATTAAATTCGACTCAACAATTTCCATAATGAAAACATTTTCTGAAAATAACCTCATTGAAAAAACCGGAGTGAATGTAAAATCTACGATTTCATTAATGCGCAGCGGAATCATTAATTTTCAGGATAAAGAAGAAAAGTTTTTTCTTTACGAATTAACAATCTCAAAAGACGAGATATTTAACTATGGCGGGCAAGGATTAATAATACCGGATGCTGTATTATTAAAAAGTAATCTTTTATACGGCGAAAAATCGGGGCTAATTGCAGAATGGGGAATTCGCTCAAAACAAAATAATCCGGAACAATCTCCTAACAAACAAGAAATAGAAACATTTTTAGAATATAATATTTACTCATTTATACTTAATTGAGGCATCAATGAAAACCACAAACGTAAAACTCATCATATTAATCACTCTGTTCTTCGCGAGCAGTTTGAATGCACAACAGTTAGTACAAAGTTTCATCGAATCAAATAACCGGGGGACCTCCAAGTTTAGTTGGACGGTTTCTAATGCAGGTGATGTAAATAATGACACATACGATGATATAATAATAGGTGCCCCGGACTATTTTTCAAATTCCGGACGAATCTATATTTATTTTGGAGGCAGTTCAATGGACAATACGGCTGATGTTGTATTGACCGGCGAAGCCACCAATAACTATTTTGGAACATCGGTCGCTGCAGCAGGAGACATAAACAATGATAATTACGATGACGTTATTATAGGTGCACCTGGCTACAATTCAAGCACCGGACGCGTTTATATTTATTATGGTGGAAACAGTATGGACAGCACTCCGGATGTTTTTCTCGATGGTGAGACCGCGGGAGATAATTTCGGAAGTGCAGTTGCGGGTGGTGGTAACACAAACAATGACGGCTTTATAGATGTTATCATCGGTGCTCCGGGATATAACACAAATACGGGGCGTGCTTATGTTTATTTGGGAGGGAACCCAATGAGTACAACTCCCGCCTTAACGATGAATGGTGAACACCCGGTTGATAGATTTGGTTCATCTTTAGACTTTATAGGTAATTTAATCGGCGACGGGTATGATGCTTTTATGGTAGGTGCTTACGATTATCCCGGCGATGACGATAACAATGGTGTGAGTGATCAGAGTATCGGAAGAGTTTATATTTATTTGGGCGGCTCATCTTTAAATGCAGTTGTAGATTACACTATGACTGGAGACGGGCAGCAAAATCACTTCGGTTATTCGCTTTCAGGAACGGGTGATGTTGATAATAACGGTTATGATGATTTAATCATAAGCTCTTATGGTTATACAAGTGAAACAGGCAGAGCTTATGTTTATTACGGACTCAATGGAGTTTTTTACCCACTTGCCCGTACTGAATTTGTTGGGGAAACAACTTCTAACCGATTTGGATATTCTGTTTCGGGCGCCGGAGATTTGAATAATGATGGAATAAACGATGTTATAATTGGAGCGCCTTATTTCGGTTCTTATAGAGGTAAAGCCTATGTTTATTTCGGACGCGGTACTGGAGAAATTGATACTTCTCCTGATGTAACTTTATTAGGAGAATTTGCAAGTCAGGAACACCTTGGGGCGTCAGTTTCATACGCTGGTGACTTGAACAATGATTCTTACGATGATTTGATCATAGGATGCTATTTTTATCAATCGACAACCGGGCGCGCATATGTTTTAAATGGTGGCGGCAGTATGAATGGTGATGTCGATTTAACATTGGTGGGTGAAGGTAATGAAAACCGGTTTGGTTGGGCTGTCTCGGGCGCCGGAGATGTAAATAACGATGGATATAAAGATATTATAGTAGGAGCGACAAGATACGATGGGTTTAAAGGAAGGGCATATATCTATTACGGAGGTGCCACGCCTGACAATACCGCGGATGTAATTTTAACAGGTGTAAATACGAATGATTTTTTTGGTTATTCCGTATCTACGGCGGGAGATGTTAATAATGATGGATATGATGATGTGATTGTTGGCGCTTATGGATATAATTCCTCACAGGGAAGAGTCTATTTATATTATGGCGCGGCGAATATGAACACAACTGCCGATTTGATTTTTACCGGTGAAAGCTCAACTATAAGATTCGGCTATTCGGTTTCCACTGCCGGAAGTGTAAACGGGGATCCTTACGATGATATAATTGTGGGGGCTTATGGTTATTTAAGTTCAACCGGAAGAGCTTATGTTTTTTATGGCGGGTTGGGAATGGACAATACGGCTGATGTTATTCTAGAAGGTGAATCAACAATTGATTACTTTGGTGCTTCCGTTGCTTGTGCCGGTGATGTTAATGGTGATACGTATGATGATATAATAGTTGGCGCTTACTCTTATGATTCAAACTATGGTAAAGTGTATATATATTTTGGGAATCATGGCGCTATGGATGCCGTTGCCGATGTGAGTATTTACCCGAATATTTCAGAACAATTCGGGGTCTCGGTTTCATCAGCCGGAGATGTAAATAATGATGGTTATGATGATGTTATAGTTGGAGGAAATTGGAATAATTCTCATACGGGAATTGCACGCATCTATTTTGGTGCCGCCGGTACAACCATGAACGACGTAGCAGATGTAACACTGACCGGTGAGAATACATATGACCGTTTCGGTACTTCCGTCTCCGGTGCAGGATATTTTAATAATGATGCTTACGCGGATGTTATAGTCGGCGCGCCCGGCTACAACACTTTAAGGCCCGGCAAAGTTTATATCTATTACGGTGGTGCAACTATGAACTCTACAGCAGATTACACTCTGACCGGAGAATCTGTCGAGGATAAATTGGGGTACAGTGTATCCGGCGTTGGGGATGTAAACGATGATGGTTTTGACGATGTTGTTATGGGTGCTTATTTTAATCCCATAAATGGAAAAGCATATCTTTACAGCGCCGCTGACGCCCCGCTTCTGGTCGAACTAACATCTTTTACTTCTAAGGTAATAGATGAAAAAGTATTATTAGAATGGCAAACTGCCGCAGAAGTTGATAACTACGGCTTTGAAATAGAAAGGAAGATTGAATGTTTGAATTATGGTATGAACGAATGGAGTGAGATAGGTTTTGTAGAAGGCGCCGGCAACAGCAACTCACCAAAAGAATACAGTTTTATTGATCCTCTTACTTTTACTCATGATCTTACTTTGCTTTACCGGCTTAAACAAATTGATACAGATGGCTCATTCGAATATTCAGATATCGTAGAGATTTCATTTAGGAAATATCTACCTTATAAATTTGAATTGATGCAAAATTACCCTAATCCGTTTAATCCGTCTACAACAATAAAGTTTGGGCTGCCTGAAGCTGGCAAAGTAAAAATTAAAATTTATAATTCCCTTGGAGAATTGGTCTCTTTACTAAAGGATCAAGAGATGCCAGCAGGTAATCATGGTGTTGAATTCGATGCAAGTTATTTGTCAAGTGGTATTTATTATTATAGAATAGAAGCTGGTGAATACTTTGAAACCAAAAAAATGATACTTATCAGGTAAGCGCCAGGCGAAGCCTGGACTATTCTAATTGGGTGAGGCAGGAATTGCAAACCTGCCAAGTCCTCCCCGGGATGGTAAAACTCTAAAGCCACGTAGCGAGAAGCCGGATTATAACTGGAAACGGTTATACTCTATGCGGCTTGACAAGGTAATCAATCCCCGGAAAATCGGGAGAAAGGATGCGACGCAAACGGATAACGTATTACGAATATATACTGCCAAACCGGAATTTAGAAAAGAGCCAATCATAGTTTTTAGAGATGCCCTAAAATTATTCTGAACTTCACGGAATATCAAAGTGGTCAATAGCAGAAGCCGCTCTATGCGGGATTAACTCCTCAACAGGGAAATATTTTCTCATGAAAATTTGCCAGCCTATTTTTTTAGAAATAATGAATATCATTTTTTACGGGAACTTTAGTTGGGAGCAATACAGCGTAGGTTTTACAGAATATTTTGTTAATAAATAAATCCAAAAGAACTAATCCCTTTTTCATCCTTTTGACCGATTGAATTTAGACCCTAAATTAATTCATATTTATACAGTTGTTAATAAAAAAATGTTCATCGGTGGTTCCGGTGGATATTTTACCCGGCAGCATACGGTAAGGTGTGTGCGATGGAATTACAAGTGTATACGTGAAGCGGACAAAATTTTGTAAAACTCATTTAGCAATTCTATGGCATTATGCTTTTTGAACCAATGCAAAAAATAATATTTATGTATCACTTTTTATTATACATTTTATTGCGAGTTAACCATGAAAAAAATCAGATTATTACTCATCGAAGACAACCGGCTTCTTCGGGATGGAATACTTGCGATTCTTAAACCTCACAAAGATATCGTTATAATAGCCGCATCCGGAAACGGTAAAAATACTGTTGCAAAAATAAAGCAGCTAAAACCAAACGTGGTTCTTTTAGACTTAGGACTGCGGAGCCAAAACAGTTTAAACATTGTTGAAATGGTGAAGCATGATTTTCTGGGTGCAAAAATAATTATTATGGATCTGGCTCCGGTGCAAGGCGACGTGCTGCAATTTGTACAAGCCGGAGCCAACGGTTTTATCCTTAAAGATGCATCGATAAATGATTTTTTATTTACAATTCGAACCGTAGCCGATGGGTCAACTGTTCTTCCACCCCTCTTAGTAGATTCACTATTTTCTCAGATTGTAGAAAATGCTGTAAAAGAGGGTAACTCCAGATTGAAAGAAGCAATTAGGATGACAAAGAGGGAACAAGAAGTAATCGGTTTTCTTGGAGAAGGAATGAGTAATAAAGAGATCGCTCAGAAAACTCGAATTTCAACATACACGGTAAAAAGTCATATCCATAATATTATGGAAAAACTTGAACTGCATACAAGGTTAGAAATAGCAAACTATTCTTATACGGATGAAACTCTTCGGTCAATAACAAAGAGTATTTCAATACTCAACAAATAGTTTAACAAAAAACGCTGGTTCAAATAATATTAAAATGAACCCGCAAATAAAGATGGAGAATTTATGAAAAATATAATAATCAGCATTCTTAGTTTAGCCTTTATTTTTGCTGTAATTGGTTGTGCGGAAGACACGAACCCAAGAATCCGAGTTCGCAACGAACGGCAGGACAAAGCAAACGTACAAATACAAACTTCCGGCGGTAACACAATTAACATCAACGAGGTTTTAAGCGGTCAAACAACCGATTACCTAACAGTTGCCGAAGGGATGATGACTGCAACTGCAGTAATTCAAAAGGAACCGATTTCACCGGTTACAAATTTCTTTGGCGAGAAAAACAACAACTACACCATAATTATTCAAATGGGAAATCCCCCGACACTACGGGTGTTTCGTGAATAATTAAATGAAAGAAAAAAGTATTTCCGTATTAATAAATAGTATAACAATAAACCTCGGTTCAAATAATATTAGAATGAGCCTTCCGGTAAAGAAATGGAGAACACATGAAAAATTTAATAATCGGCATTCTTAGCTTAACAGTTATTTTTGCTGTAATCAGTTGTTCCGAAGATGTGAACCCAAAAATCCGGGTTCGAAATGAGCGGTCGGACAGAATCGATGTCAAGATACGAACCTCCGAGAACAAATCGGTTGACTTCACCCAAATTGAGGGAGGTAAAACAACGGACTATCAGTCCGTTTCCGAAGGAAATATTGTAGCTGTAGCGGTTACACAAAATGAGTCAATATCGTTTCTTGCTGAAAAAAGTGGCTACTACACAATTGTTATTAGCTCGAGCAAGCCACTGGCTCTTAATGTTGATAAATGATGAAATATTTTGAACAAGGATGCATTGGAACGGATCTATATGTTGGACGTATCGAATCTCTTTTTTCTGGTAATACTCCTAAAAACTTTTTGAAAGTATTTTTTAGTGAATAACTTAACCTGGATATTAACCTTATAAAAAGACGATATCATCCTAAAGATGTAGTTCCTTTTTCATCCCTTTGACTGATTTACAAACAGAGAAGACATTTGTAAGTTCTTATCAGATAATTACGAAAACAATTTATAGTAGGAGTTAATTTATTATGAACAAAATGAGAAAATATTTTAAGGTTTGGTTTATACCGCTGATGCTGGTCATTATAATGGCTGGCTGCGAAGATAGAAACGCAATTCTATACCCGCCGGCAGTAAGTACACCAACTGTAAGTGCAACAAACCCTGTTGATTTAACCATTGATGTTCCTCTAAACCAGAAGATTACCGCTACTTTTAGCGAAGCCATGGATTCATCAACAATTACCTCCGCGTCATTCACACTGATGCAGGGTACATCGTTTGTATCCGGTACTGTTTCTTATACGGGCACAATAGCAACTTTTTCGCCGACAAGCTATCTTGATGCAAATACCCCGTATATAGCAACCATTACAACAATGGCAAAAAATCCCGCAGGCATTGCGCTGGCAAAAAACTTTGTTTGGATTTTTACGACTGGAGCCGCGGTGGCAATCACTCCGCCTTCAGTAACATATACTGATCCAGTTAACGCTGCCACGGGTGTTCCTATCAACCAGAAGATAGCGGCAACATTTAGTGTGGAAATGGATGCTTCAACAATTACAACATCTACATTTAATTTATTATTAGGTACAACCTCAGTTCCCGGTTTTGTTTCATACTCGGGGACGACAGCATTATTTGCCCCAGCAAGTAATCTTTCACCAAATACCTCATATACTGCCACGATGACAAATTCTGTTAAAGATTTAGCAGGCAATAAAATGACAAGTAACTACGTCTGGAGTTTTACGACAGGCGCAACAGCGGTTATTACGCCGCCTGTGGTTACTGCCACAGACCCAGCCAATAACGAAACTGGTGTGGGTATCAACCAAAAAATTATAGCTACTTTTAGTAAGACGATGGACGCTACTACTATTACTGCGTCTACATTTACTTTAAAGCAGGGCACAACATCTGTTTCAGGTTTTGTATCCTACTCGGGTACAACTGCAATATTTGCTCCGGCAAGCAACCTTGCATCGAATACAATATATACAGTTACAATTACAACTGGAGCCAAAGACCTTGCAGGTAATGCTCTGGCGAGTAGTTATGAATGGAAATTTACAACAGGCTTAGCAGCAGTCATCACGCCACCTACAGTAAGTTTTACAGACCCAATTAACACTGCAACAGGTGTGGCTTTAAATCAAAAAGTTGCCGCAACTTTTAGTAAGACGATGGACGCGTCAACTATTACTACAGCAACATTTACCTTAAAACGAGGTACAGTTTCTGTTCCGGGTTTTGTCTCATACACAGGCAAAACAGCCACCTATGTACCTTTATATAACCTCGATCCAAATTCAACATATAGCGCTGTAATTACAACCGGGGCTATGGATCTTGCAGGAAACTCTTTGTTAACTGACTATTCATGGAGTTTTACAACAGGCTCAGCAATAGTTGTTACGCCACCAACAGTAAGTTCAACAGACCCTGTTAATGACGAAATAAATGTGGCTTTGAATCAGCAACTTTCAGCAACTTTTAGTAAAGCAATGGATGCAACAACTATTACAGCATCCACATTTACATTGCTGCATGGTACAACGCCGGTTTCAGGCTTCGTTTCATACTTTGGTACAACTGCAATTTTCACTCCGACTGAAAACCTTTTATCAAGTACCAAATATACAGCCACTATTACAACCGGGGTTAAGGATTTGACTGGGAATACATTGGTAAATAACTATGTATGGAGCTTTACAACAGGCACTTCACCTGTTATTGTTCCACCAACAGTAAGTTCTACTGACCCGGTAAATGCAGCAACAAATGTGGCTTTGAATAAACAAATTGCCGCAACTTTCAGTAAGACTATGAATGCCTCTACTATTACTACCGGAACATTTACATTAAAGCAAGGCACTACATCCGTTAGCGGCTTTGTGTCTTACTCCGGCACAACTGCCATTTTTGTACCGGCAAACAATCTCTCTGCAAGCACTGAATATACTGCCACTATTACAACTGGGGCAAAAGACTTGACAGGCAATGCTTTAACAAAGGATTATGTTTGGACATTTACGACAGGCGCTGCACCTGTAATTATTCCGCCAACAGTAAGTTCTACAGCCCCGGCTAATCTCGAAATAGGTGTGGCTTTGAACCAACAAATAGCGGCGGTGTTTAGTAAGGCAATGAATGCCTCAACTATTACAACAGCAACTTTTACCTTAAAACAAGGAACAACGTCTGTTTCAGGCTTTGTGGCCTACTCGGGTACAACTGCAATTTTAACACCGGCAAGTAACTTAGCCCCATTTACTACATATACTGCTACTATTACAACCGGAGCTAAGGATTTGACGGGCAATGCGTTAATGACTAATTATATTTGGTCATTCACAACAGGCGCTGCACCGGTAATTATTCCGCCAACAGTAAGTTCTACAGACCCGGCTAATCTCGAAATAGGTGTGGCTCTGAACAAACATATTGCAGCAACCTTTAGTAAGACAATGAATGCCTCTACTATAAGTGCGGCAACATTTACATTAATGCAAGGCACTACACCCGTTAGCGGCTTTGTCTCTTACTCCGGCACAACCGCTATTTTTGTACCGGCAAATAATCTATCTGCAAGTACACAATATACTGCCACGATTACAACAGGAGCAAAGGACTTAACAGGCAATGCTCTTGTAAATAATTATGTCTGGAAGTTTACTACAGGAACTGCACCGGTAGTTGTTCCACCAACAGTAATTTCTACTGACCCGCTTGATGGTGCAGTTGGTGTTGCTTTAAATAAACAAATTACCGCAGTGTTTAGTAAGGCAATGAATGCCTCAACTATTACAACAGCAACCTTTACATTAATGCAAGGTTTAACATTTGTTTCCGGCACTGTAAGCTATTTTGGTAATACAGCAACTTATGTACCCTCAAATAACTTAGCGCCATCTACAACCTACACAGCTACGATTACAACTGATGCCGAGGATTTAAATGGTAATACTCTCGTAACTAACTATGTCTGGAGCTTTACAACCGGCAGCACTTATACAGTCTCGCTGTCGTCACTTCCGGCTTTAGGCGGTACAACAAGTGGAGGCGGTACATTTAACTCAGGTGCTACAGTAACAGTAAACGCAACACCGAATGCTGGATTTACGTTTACTAACTGGACAGAAGGCGGAGTTGAAGTATCTACAAATGCAAGCTATATATTTACAATAAACGCAAACCGAATATTAGTTGCAAACTTTGCAGCTATAGAGTATGTAGTTTCGTTATCATCACTTCCGGCTCTTGGCGGTACTACGAGCGGAGGTGGGACATTTAATTCCGGCTCTATTGTAACTGTTACAGCAAACCCAAATGTTGGATTTGCATTTACTAACTGGACAGAGGGCGGAGTTGAAGTATCTACAAATACAAATTATACATTTACTATAAGTGGTAACAGAACATTGGTAGCCAACTTTGTTTCAACCGTTTTGCAATATACGGTAACGCTAACGGCTAATCCGGCTGCAGGCGGAGCTGTTACTCAGTCTGGAACAGGTACGTATAATTCTGGCGAAAGTGTTACGGTAACCGCAACACCAAATGCCGGGTTTACATTTACCAACTGGACTGAGGGCGGAACAATAGTTTCGACAAATGCAAATTATCAATTTATCATAATTGGTAACAGAACATTAGACGCAAGATTTGATGTAGCCGGTCCAATAATAGACCTTGGCGACGCCGGACCTTTTGGTGGATTTGGCGGCAGTGCCGGTATGACCAACCAGGGAGTCTTTACAGTTGTTAACGGAGATATAGGATCAACTTCTGCTTCTACTTTAATAACCGGATTCCATGATGGCGGCGGAAATGTATTTACTGAAACGCCTCTAAATGTTGGGTATGTAACCGGAACAGTCTTCTGCGCTCCACCGGCACCGGGCACCCCAGCAAAATTTGCGATAGCACAGCAGGCTTTAGCTGACGCTACAAATGCGTTTAACTTCCTCGCCGGTCTTCCGCCTGGTCCTGATCCAGGCGCTGGCGAATTAGGTGGTTTAGTTTTAGCTCCCGGAACTTATACATCTGCTTCGGGTACGTTCAAAATTACAAATGGCGACCTTACACTTGATGCGCAAGGTAACCCGAATGCAGTATGGGTCTTCCAGATGGCACAATCCTTAACGGTTGGTTTAGCCGGACAAGCCCGTAGTATCATTCTTGTAAACGGGGCAAAAGCTAAAAACGTTTACTGGCAGGTTGGCAGTGCGGCCACCATTAATGGAGCAGGCGGCGGCACGATGGCTGGAACCATAATCTCTTATGCAGGTGTTACTTTCTCTACTGCAGGCGTTGTTGAATTAACCACGTTGAACGGTAGAGCATTAAGTCTTAATGCTTCGGTTACATTGGTGAACACTATCATAAATGTGCCCTTGCCTTAAAACAACATGAATGCAATTGATGTGAGGAGACGAAGTCTCCTCACAAATATTTTTCAAAATTAGTGCATTCAAAGGAAGCATTAGTTTGTGAATAGAAACAAAGAATTTTAATAGTATTGAGTAAATAGTATTTCAATATTTCAAAAAATATAAGGAAACATGAAATGAAAAATTTTTTAATTACGCTTGCATTGATGTTAATGACTATTGGCATTGGTGTTTCTCAAGCACAAACAGTAACCGAAAGCTGGGCATTCGGCGGCGGGTTTAGTTATCCCAGACTCTACTCCGTAAACATCACCTCATTAAATACTGATTACGGTGCATACCTTTCGCTCCAACGGAATTTTTCCGAACACGTTGGCTTGAGGTTAAAAGCAGGTTATAGTCACTTAGAAGGGCAATACAGCGATGCATCTTTTAATCTGATAAAGGAATCAACAAACCTTATAACCGGCGATCTTGATTTACTCTATTATCTTGTTCCCTGCGCGCCGGTTTCACCGTACCTGTTTGCGGGAGTTGGAGGAAATTTTAAAACAATAACTAACGGACAAACAGCTTTTAACGATAATAACAAATTCGGTTCACAATTGAATATTGGCGCTGGCGCCGATTTCAAAATAAATTCAAATTGGAATATTGTTACAGAGTTTGGTTATCATGTAACAAACAATTCAGAGCTTGACGGCTCTATTGTTCCTGTTCCTGGTGAGTTGAATGGTCGTGATACTTACTTAGTTCTTAGCGCTGGTGTTAATTTCTTATTTGGTCATGGCGAACAATCAAAGCAGTGCGAGCCATGCTGTGAAGGTATCACCCAGGAAATTAAAGATATGACTGACTACGATAGAATTGAAGATATGATTAAGAATCATATACCAAAAGAAGTTATTAAGGAAGTTGTTGTTGATAAATACATTTATGCAATTGCTGAGGATAGATTGGTTCTGGTAGGTGTGAATTTCGCTTTCGATAAAGCAGAATTGTTACCTGAGTCCTATTCAGTGCTCAATAAAGCCGTTAAGTTATTAAACGACAATCCTACTGTGAATGTTGAGATTGAAGGTTACACTGATTATATAGGTACTGCCGAGTATAACCAGCAGCTTTCGGAAGAAAGAGCTCAAACAGTAAAGGACTACCTTGTTTCTCAAGGGATAGCTGCCGATAGACTTTCAACAGTTGGTTACGGCAAAGGAAATCCGATTGCAAACAATGAAACTGAAGAAGGCAGAGCTATGAACAGAAGAATTGTTTTTAGAATTATTAAGTAACTCATCTTTATAGGGACGCAGTATGTGAGGCTGTCTTAAAATATAGCCTCACACTGAGGGTATTTATGGGTCACCCCGGATAAACCGGATTGTCCTGTTGAAGAGGTAAATGCTGTAATGGTATAACCATTATTATGCAAAGAAAGTTAAAAGAGAAATGAAAATGAGAAGAATATATAATGCTCTGTCTATTGTAGGAATTTTTATTGTTCTTGCCGCGCCTGTAAATGCGCAAATAAATATAGACTTAAACGTTGGGAGTCAACCGGTTTGGGGACCTGTGGGTTATGATTACGTTGAAAATTATTATGTGCCCGATCTCGATCTCTACTACAATGTTCCTCAAAATCGTTATTACTATTATGAAAAAGATCGCTGGGTTTATAATACCAACTTACCTTCACGTTATAGTAGATTTAATTTATACAACCATTACAAAGTGATTGTGAATGAACCGGAACCGTGGCGTAAACATAAATATTATAAAGACAAATATTATTCTTATAGAGGTCGTCACGATCAGCAGTTAATACACGACAGCCGGGATTTCAAATACTTTGTAATTAAAAATCATCCCAACCATAATAAATGGATTGAAAAACAAAAATACGAGAAGAGCCGCAACAAAAATAAAAGTGATGACAATAACAAAAACGATAACAATAAGCGGAGTGATCAAGAACGTAAAGACAATAAGAATGCGCATGGAAAACATAAAAAATAAAATCGATGCAATTTCACTCGATGGATTTTGACTTACAATTCGTAGAACGGCATGAAGAATTTAAGATTATAATTTTGCCACATTACTGATTAGCTGACGGATAATAAGCAAAAGATTTTGAATTTAATGTTGGAACCAAAAAACATAGCGCTACAAGCCGTCCGTTAGCTAACGGATACATATCAATACTATAGGAGTTTAAAATGGATAAGTTAAATATTAAAGGTAACTGGAACGAGCTCGCCGGCAAACTTAAACAAAAATTTGCCGACCTGACCGACGATGATGTACTCTATAAGGAAGGTAAGGAAGAAGAACTGTTAGGACGGCTTCAGAAGAAGCTTGGTAAAACAAAGGAACAAATACATAATCTGATTTCGAAACTAAAGTAATTAATTTATGCAAATGATTATTACGCTATCATAAAAAATTTTTAATATCTGATTTGAGACTGCACATACGCGTGTCGATAAAGTTTTCCGAAGATAAAAACGGAATGTGAATTGATAAAAATTCCGCAAAAGACAAGCGTTTCTCAATCAAAAGGATTAGCTCTTTTTTCAACCCTTTGCCCGATTGTTTCGCCTTCCTCTATAATGTAGCTTGTTGTGTGTTTGGAATAAAGAATTGATTTGAATCTGCAATATAGGTTCACTACAAATGCAGAAAATAAATTTTATAACGTTAAACGTTTTAAAAAAGAAAGAGTAATCACATTGAAATCCATAAAAGATAAGTTCATACTTACGACAGTTTTTTTAATTTCATTTGCGATATCAATATTCATATTTAGTTGTTCAGATTCAACATCGCCATCAGTTGAGCAGGGGCAGCTAAAATTAACAATGGTTGATGCCCCCGCCGGTTTTGATCAGATAAATATTGTTGTTACAAGAGTTGAAGTTCACAAATCCGGAGCTGATGAAAACAGCGGCTGGGTTGTAATAAACGATAACCTAAATACATATGATTTGCTTACGTTAAGAAACGGGGCAAGCGTTGTAATTGGCGATAACTTACTTGATGCCGGGCATTATACCCAAATAAGATTAATGATTGGCGCCGGTAGTAACATTGTAGTTGATGGTATTGTTTTTAGTCTTAATGTTCCCAGCGGAGAGCAGTCAGGAGTAAAATTAAACAGAGCATTTGAAATTCAACCGGGGCTTGTTTACGAGCTTATGCTTGATTTTGATGCTGAACATTCAATAGTATATACAGCAAGCGAGCAGTATAAACTAAAACCTGTTATCCGGGTGGTTCCCGTGGTAATATCGGGCACTATTTCCTGCAAAATAAATCCAGTAATCGCTTTAGCTTCAGTTTATGCTATAAGCGGTAAGGATACTGTAAATGCAATGGCGGATATAATTACCGGATCGGTAAAGTTAATGGCAGTAGTTGAAGGAACATACGATGTAAAAGTATTTTCAGGAAATTATGTTTATAACGATACGACTGTGGCTAACGTTTTAGTTGTTGCAAAACAAAATACTGATTTAGGGACGATCACTTTGAGTCATAAATTTTAAAAATAATAATGGAGTTATGGTTATGAAAAAAAATCTTTTGTTCGGTTTAGCATTGGTAATAATGATGATTTTGGTTAAACCGATTTCAGCCCAAGATAGCGGATTTGGTCTTGGATTAATTATAGGCGAACCAACCGGGTTAAGCGCAAAACTCTGGACATCAAGAGATAATGCTTTCGATTTTGGTCTTGGTGTTTCAGTCGGCGGCGACCGTATATCCCGACACGACTACTACTACGATGGAAAAAGCCGTGTACATTTCCATATGGATTATCTCTGGCACTCATTTAATGCAATAAGTTCTACTGAAAGATTTCCCCTATACTACGGAATAGGCGGCAGGTTTAACAGCGGCGGCGGATATGACGGTTCATTCGGCATAAGAGGAGTTTTTGGTATAGCCTGGTTTCCTCATGCTACACCTATAGATGTGTTTGTGGAACTTGTCCCGGTACTTCAGCTTACTACATCCGTTGGATTCGGAATTGATGCCGGGCTAGGTATAAGGTATTTCTTTCAATAAAAAAAACGGCGCATTTTTTTAAATGATGTGCCTGCTTGAAAATTAAAGTTTCTACTCCAATTGGACTATTAAAATGTAATCCATTTTTCATCCTCTTGGTCTATGGTTCGCTGTTCTGTTTTTGTTTAACATTATAAAGTGTAAATACATCATCCAATTCACGAAAGATAAAATGAAATTTACAATTACTACTACAATATTTTTTAATAACATAGAAAGAATCGTTATGAAAAAGCTATTACTTTACACAGCCCTATCTCTACTAATTACGTTAGTAGCATTTCCTCAAAACAGTCTCACAAAGCATCATGCTTTTTCCGGAACTGTTATGCTCGGCGTCGAGGCTGGTGCAACAATCGGCTTCACGGATTATGGTCAAATTAAACCTGAACCTGTGGGAAGAGCCGTTGTTGAATATTTTTTCCCGACAAATTCCGCGGGCATTCTCGGTTTGAAGGCTTTTATGAGCGGCGGTTATGTAGCCGGAAAAGATGATAATTTAATCCCCACCGAATTTCGGTCAACTATAACCAGGATAGGCGGCGGCTTAAGTTATACCTTCTCAATACAGGAGGCTGTATTCCCATATATTTTTGCCGGCGCTTCCTACGGTTGGGTAAACCCGAGCGATGCAAATGACAATGAACTACCCTATGCAGGAAGAACCTTTGAAATTACAAGCGAAAACTATCATGCAGAAGTTGGTGTAAGATTTCTCTTATCGGATGCTATTAATCTCAATTTAAATGTCGGCGCAGAATTCAGCCCTAACGATAACTGGGATGCACAGCCTGCAAGCGGGGGAAATGATTTTCTGATACAGGGATTGGTCGGCTTCTCTTATTCAATCTTTACAACGCAAGATGCAGATGGCGACGGCGTTCAAGATGCTGATGATCAGTGCCCTGAAACTCCGATGGATGTACAAGTTGATGATTTCGGCTGCCCGCTTGATGCAGATGGCGACGGCGTACCGGATTATCTTGATAAATGCGCTAACACACCTTCAAAAGTTAAAGTAGACGCTAACGGCTGTCCGCTTGATTCTGATAATGATGGCGTTCTAGACTATCTCGATAAATGCGCTAACACACCAGCAGGAGTTAAAGTGGACGCAAAAGGCTGCCCGCTTGATGAAGATGGCGACGGTGTTCCGGACTATCTTGATAAATGCCCCAATACACCAACTGGTGATGAGGTAGATAATCAAGGATGTTCGATTAAAAAAGAAGTTATTATTATTGAAAAACCTGCTGAAGTAATAACTTTAGTTCTTAGCGGAGACACGAACTTTGAATTTAATAAGGCGACTCTCCTGCCTAATGCTTATGCATCTTTTAAAGATATTATTAGCACCATGAAAGAACATCCCGAATACAAATGGGAAGTTGGCGGACATACAGATGCCGTAGGTTCGGATAGTTACAACATGAAGCTTTCAAAACAAAGAGCTCAATCAGTAATGGATTACCTTGTAAACCAGGGTGTTGATAGAAGTAACCTTACGATGGTAGGATATGGCGAAGGTAATCCAATTGCTACCAACGATACAGATGAAGGAAGATCTATGAATAGAAGAGTTGAGATAAAACTCCTCTCTAAATAAATTCATCGGATATTCTAAATGAAATTGACAGAGGCGGCATTGAAAGAGCCGCTTCTGTTATTTTTAACAACCCGTTGAATATAGAATAATAATTTAGTAATCAAGTGAGAAATATCATGAAAAAAATAACAGGTATAATTTTAATATCATCAATAGCTGTGTCTTTTTTTCTTTACGGCTGCGGAGCAAGCAATGCCGTTAAAGGAGGAGTTATAGGCGGGGTTAGCGGTGGTGCAGTCGGCGGAGTAATTGGTCATTATGCAGGGAATACAGTACTCGGCGCGATAATAGGCGCGGCAGTTGGCGGTACGGCAGGCGCTTTGATTGGAAACTATATGGATAACCAGGCAGAAGAGATGCAAAATGATCTTGCCGGCGCTACAATAGAAAGAGTAGGTGAAGGTATAAAAATTACTTTCGATTCAGGAATTTTATTTGCAACCGAATCCTCAACGCTTCAATCTGAAGCTAAAAGAAACATCGATAATCTTGCCGTCATTCTGAATAAATACCCCGATACTAATATTTTAGTAACCGGGCATACCGATTCAGATGGCGCAGATGCGTACAACCAAACATTGTCCGAAAGCAGAGCTGAATCGGTATTCAACTATGCCGCTACGCAAGGAGTTTCTTCTTCCAGATTTTCAGTTATCGGACTTGGTGAAAACGAACCTGTTGCTTCGAACGACACCGAAAACGGTAAACATCTGAACCGAAGAGTTGAGATTGCCATTTTTGCAAATGAAAAATTGAAAGAAGCTGCCGAGAGCGGCAAACTTTAATTGTGTTTGTTTAAAACATAGTTAAAAATTTTAATAGGTTAATAAAAGATACTTTCATGATGGTACTATATTCTTAGTACCATCATTATATCATATCAGCCCTGCTCCAAGGGATGTAGTTCCTTTTTCATCTTCCCCTCAATTATAATATCACACTACATTAATTAGTTATCAACTAGGGAATAAATTGAACCGCTGTATTAATTCGGGTATTTTAATTTATAATAACCTGAAATAACCATGGGCAAAGGTTACTAAAGCAAAAAGGGTTCAAAAAAAGAGCCGGAAAAAACTATAAGGGGAAAAAGAGCAGTCTTAGAAAAAGAGGAAAATTTTCTTTTTAAAACAGTTTTTACATTTTGTCGTGGGATATTATGTGCTTCGTTTGGTTTAGCGAGTGCTAATTTTCCATTTATTTATTTGGTAATAATCTTACCAAGGTTTAATGTCTTTAACACTTCATTTTTAAAGTTCCTGCCGATTGTTAATTCTTTTCCATGAATTTCGATGGAGACTGATGTTACTGCTTCAATTTTGGGAATTGAAACAATGTAAGATCGATGGATCCGGATAAATCCTTTACCGGCAAGTTGTTCTTCAAATAAACTTATCTTTTGATGTGTAATTATTTTTTTATTATTAAGATGTAAAATTGTGTAATCCTTCAGGCTTTCAATAAAATATATTTCCTTCAGGTAAATCTTAATTATTTTCCTTTCGGCTTTTACGTAAATGAAACTTTCATCAACAGATTTCTGCTGAATCCAACTATCGTTCACTTGTCTCTCATCAGATTTATAAAATTTATCCATAGCCTTAAAAAATCTTTCAAATGATATTGGTTTCAGGAGATAGTCAACAACATCTAACTCATATCCTTCAAGGGCAAAGTCGCGGTAAGCAGTAGTTATAATAACCTTTGGCGGGTTGCTTAATATTTTCAGAAAATCAATTCCGTTAACCTGCGGCATTCTTATATCAAGAAACATTAGGTCAACTTTTTCCTTTTTTAGAAAATTAAAAGCCGCAATAGTATTTTCAAATTTACCGAGAAGAAAAACTTCAGAAAAATTCTTTAAGTATCCTTCAATTATTTCCGCAGCAAGCGGCTCATCTTCTACAATTATACAATGTGTCATATTATTTATGGGTAAAAATTATTTCAAGTATGATTACAAAACTATTTTTCTTTTCTTCTATTACAAACTGATATTTTTTGTTATAAAGTAAATTCAGTCTTCGCTTAACATTATTCAAACCGATACCGGTTTCACCGTCGTTTGTTTCTCTTTTTGAATCGTTGGAACAGCTGTTTTCCACTTTAAATATAAGCTTCTGCACGGAAACATTCATGTTTATTTCTATCCATGAATTGTTAATCTCATTGTTGATTCCATGCTTGAATGAATTTTCTATAAGCGGAAAAAGTATTAGCGGCGCTATATATACTCCGTCTGTTGCACCGGTTGTATTAAACTGAACTTTGACTTTGTTCCCGTATCTGATTTTTTCAAGCTCTATATAATCATTAATAATTTTAATTTCTTTACAAAGCGGAACACTCTCGGTGTTACATTCGTAAAGCATATAATCAAGAAGCGAAGATAATTTAAGTACCATCTCCGGGGCAAGGTCCGATTTTTTTAGCGTTAAAGCATAAATAGCATTTAGTACATTAAATAGAAAATGCGGATGTATCTGCGATTTAAGGAACATTAGTTCAGTTTCAATTTTTTCTTTTGAAAGCTGCTGAGCAGCTCTTTCTTTATCAAGCCAGTTTTTAAACAACTTTATAAAAGCTGCAACAATAACAACAGAATAAATTGATATTAAATTTGTTATTAAATAGAAAGGATAGAAAAATCCTAATTTTATATAGTTTGTCATTACCCGCGGCGGATAAAGAAGCGGAGCAATTATAAAATATGCTGCTGCCCTTTGAAGCAAAGCAAATATTGCGGCGCTAATAAAAAGAAAGATAAAAAACAGCAAATATTTTTTTCTAAGAAGATATTTTGGAATTATAAAATAGAGATTTGTATATACTGCAAGAATAAGTACCGGCAGGTAAATACAATAACCATAGAACGTAACAAGATAATCTTTTGCAGGGTAACCGTACTGGAAAGTAAAGAAGGCTATATAAGCAATCCAGAAAAGTATATGCAGCAGTATCCTGTTCTTATTTAATTTATCAAAAGTAAAAGTCATAGTAAAAATTATTTCGTGAAGAATTTACCGGTAAAACATTATTCATAAAATATTGTAAAAGCAAGCGTCGTTAATAATTTGTTGCACATAACATTTAATTGAAGCCGGGTTAACGACTGTACAAAATAAACACTTTCGGAATAAATTATCCTGGTTATAGACAAACTGCAATTTTAACTATCTATACAACAATATTTCTTTGACGAAAGGATTTTGTATTTATTTTCGTTTAATATCGTTTGATAAAAGCGACTACCGCCGATAATTTCTGATTCCATTATTTCGAAATAATATATTTGAAGAAAAAAAATAAACAATTAACCCGGAGAAGTGATGAATAAGAATTTCTTTTTTGCACTGTTAGTAACATATCTTTTCACAATAGTAAATATATCAGCCCAGGTTGATTCTGTTGGGCATTTAATAGCTGACAAGTTAGATAAAGCACTAACTGAAAATGATACAATTGTAGATTATGATGGAAATGTCTACAACACTGTTCAAATTGGTAATCAACTTTGGCTAAAAGAAAATATTAAATCACTTCACTATTCTGATGGAACTCCAATTCCGGATGTTGTTGGGTATAATAATAGCGATAGTCTTGCCGAAATTTACGGAAGACTTTATACCTGGGATGCAGCGATGAAAAATTCAACCGTGGCGAATGCACAGGGCGTTTGCCCTTGTGAATGGCATGTCGCATCAGATAAAGACTGGAAGAAATTAGAACAATTTCTCGGCGGAGCTACTGTCGCTGGTGGAAAAATGAAAACAACAACCGGGTGGAAGTTGCCCAATACTAATGCAACAAATAGCAGTGGATTTTCTGCATTACCTGCCGGCGAATATGATAGTTATCAATTTATAAGATTTCAATTGTTTAATGAGTATGCTGTTTTCTGGACTTCAACGAATATCAACGCCAGTAAGGCGAGGGAGAGATATTTAGTATATAATAAGGCTTCATCAAATACCTTCGACTGGTATAAAATTTTGAAGTATTCTATTAGGTGCGTTAAAGATAGTACAGCTACAAGTGTAGAGAACAATACAGCGATACCGAGAAATTATAATCTTTTTCAGAATTATCCTAATCCTTTTAATCCTTCATCAACCATTCGATTTGAGATACCTAAAACGAGTTTTGTGAAAATTAGTGTTTATAACATTCTTGGCAGTGAAATTGAAAATTTAGTGAATGAAGAGAAAAATCCCGGTCAACATGAAATAATTTTTGACGCAAAAGGATTAGCAAGCGGGGTCTATTACTATACAATCAAAACCGGTGAGTTTACACAAAGCAGAAAGATGGTTTTGCTCAGGTAAAATTCATTGTAAGGAACCCACGAAAGTTTCTGCCAATCTCTCATCCATTAGGGATGAAAAGCACAAATGCCTTTAGGGATGAAATATAAAATCTCAAACTGTTCAATATTTTTTATTGCGGCACAGATATTGGCTTTTTTTTATATGCTATGCCTACGGCATTTGGTTTTTACCAGTCTCATATCCCTCGGAGATGAAGAATATTAAATCCAGTTGGGATTTGATATTGACAGAAAAATACTAAAAAAATATGGAGATCTATAAAATTATTTCACTTTTTAATTTAACCTTTCGGTCTTGTTCGGGTTAGGGATAAATAAACCAAACATTCTACAAACACATTAAAACAATTATCAAAATTGTTAAGCAGTTCTATACTCCAAGGGATGTAGTTCCTTTTTCATCCCTTTGCCTTATTGTGCAAAATTAAATTTCTCCATATAATAATTAAGAGACAAATCTTTTTATAAATATTAGACCACCAGGTTAGATAACATTAAATATTTAAAGACATAGTTAGAATGGACAAAATAATTTTAGAAAAATCCCTGAATAAAAACCTTGAAACCAAAGTTACTGCGGAAAAGATTATGGAAACCGACTCTGATTCTGTATTAAGAAAATTCTTTTTAGAAGTTTATTCGCTTACGGTTTTTATACTCCGCTTTTTCAAAGAAGTAATTAAACCACCGTATGAGTTTAATGAATTAATGAAACAGTCTTTTCAGATTGGGTACAGGTCACTTCCGCTGATAGCTATTACAGGCTTTATTATTGGGCTTGTGCTTACTATTCAATCAAGACCTACCTTAGCAAGGTTTGGAGCTGAATCGTGGCTCCCCGCAATGATAGCAGTTTCAATTATACGGGAAATAGGGCCGGTAATAACTGCGTTAATATTTGCAGGCAAAGTAGGGTCGGGGATAGGCGCCGAGCTGGCATCTATGAACGTAACCGAACAAATTGATGCAATGCAAGTATCGAACACAAATCCATTCAAATATCTTGTTGTTACAAGGGTTGTGGCTGCAACTCTAATGCTGCCGGTGTTGGTAGTTTTTGCCGATGCTGTTGGATTGCTGGGATCCTTTGTTGCTGTCAATTTAAGAGGAAACGTCGGCTTCCATCTATTTATTTCGCAAATCTTTCAAAGTCTTGAATTTAATGATTTATTCCCGGCTTTTATTAAAACTTTTTTCTTCGGTTTCGCAATTGGGCTTATAGGCAGTTATAAAGGGTATTATTCTACCAAAGGAACAGAAGGAGTGGGTAAGGCAGCTAACTCAGCGGTGGTATTCGCTTCATTAATGATTTTTATCATCGATATGATTGCAGTACAAGTTACCAGTTTGTTCCAAAACTAAATAGCGCGAAAAAATAATGAATGATGTTGAAATAAATATTAAAACTGAAAATGAAAAAAAACAAAACGATCTTGTTGTTGTTGAAATGGAACATCTTAAAAAATCTTTTGGAAACAACCGCGTATTGCAGGATATTAATTTGGTTGTCCATAAAGGAGAAAACGTTGTTGTACTTGGAAAATCCGGAACCGGTAAATCGGTATTGATTAAATGTATTGTCGGTTTAATTGATATTGACGAAGGTAAACTTATAATACTTGGCAGAAACACTTCCGAACTCAATGATGTGGAATTGGTTGATATACGAAAAAAAATTGGCTTCCTTTTTCAAAGCGGGGCGTTATACGATTCAATGACGGTTCGGGAAAATCTTGAGTTCCCGTTTAGATTACAACTTCGAAAAATTTCAAGAGACGAAATAGATTTTTTCGTAAAAGAGGCGCTGCAAAATGTAGGACTTATTGAAGCCATTGATAAATCACCATCGGAACTTTCGGGCGGTATGCGTAAAAGGTTAGGCTTAGCAAGAACGCTGATATTAAAGCCCGAAATAATGCTTTATGATGAACCTACAACCGGACTTGACCCAATAACATCAAAAGAAATAAGTAAACTAATTCTTGAAATACAAAACAAACATGATACATCTTCAATTATTATAACTCACGATATTGAATGTGCAAGGCTTACTGCAAACCGAATAATAGTTATTAAAGATGGCATATGCGAAGCAGAAGGTTCATATGCCGATTTAGAGAAATCCGATGATGCGTGGATTAGATCGTTTTTTGAATAAAAAATCGAAAAAAATTTTGGATATATAAAATGAAAAATGACATAAGCAATAAAATTAGATTAGGAATATTTATTTCCATTGGTATAGCGTTGTTCACCTTAGGTATTTATTTTATCGGCGATCAGCAGCAGTTGTTCAGCAGCACCTTCCATTTAAAAGGTGTTTTTAATGATGTTGCCGGGCTGCAAGTTGGAAATAACGTACGGTTATCCGGCGTAAATGTTGGGTCTGTAGAAAATATTACAATTATCAGCGATACTTCCGTTATTGTTGAAATAGTAATTAATGAAAGTACAAGAAAGTTTATAATGAAAGGTGCAATTGCGAGCATCGGATCCGAAGGACTTATGGGGAATAAAGCTTTAATTATTAATCCCGGAGCGAAAGGGAAAAAGGTAATAGAAGACAACGATATTATCGGAACCACAAACCCAAATAATTTGGATGATGTCTTTACATCATTAAAATCAACTCTCGACTATGCAGCTACTATTACAAGAGATTTGTCTAAAATTACAAGCAATATAGAGGCAGGCGAAGGAACAATCGGAAAATTATTAATGGATGAATCGCTGGCAGGAAATTTTGATTCGTCGTTTATTAATTTAAGTGAAGCGACAAAAGGATTAAAAAATCTTATAGATAAGGCTACTGTTAGTTTCGCCCAAATCGATATGAATGAAATAATTGTTCCGTTAAAAACAACAATTGATAATGCCTCCAATATTACCACTGATCTCTCCCTTATTACGAAAAATATACAATCAGGAAAAGGGAGCATAGGAAAACTTTTAATGGATGACTCATCGGCTCAGCACATCAGCTCTACTTTTAATAATATTAACGATGCCTCGGTTGAGTTTAAGCTGCTGTTAAAAAAAGCCCAAAGCAGCTGGCTCCTATGGGGTTTTTAAAATTTTATTTTATAGTATGATTTATTTTTTGAATTAGAAAGAACAACCGGCTCAATAAAAACAATGGCAAAATAAATTATACAGTTAGAGGTAAACTTCATCTCGAAATGGCAATAACAATGAGTGTGCGATATTACAAATTGTCGGACTGAAAGGCAGAATTTTCTATTGGAAAATCCGGGTAGAATTGACATAACTTCGGCTGTACAAAAATTGAGTAATTTATCTTTTCCGATTTGTTCCCGGTTTATACATTAAAATCTTATATCAAAAATTTCCAAACAATAAAAATTCACTCACCCGAAAGATGTAGTCCCTTTTTCATCCTTTTGACCGATTGAATTACTTTATTTCTCTGCATAGCTTCACGTACAATAAAACGCTAAATATAAAAAGAAAGATATTCATTATGTTGTACACCATTGCGATAATTTTAATAGTATTGTGGTTACTTGGTTTTGTCACTTCTTACACTATGGGCGGTGTTATCCATATTCTTTTAGTAATTGCAGTTATAATGATTCTGATAAGAATTGTTAGCGGACGGCGTATTCTCTGAATTAAGCAGTCCAAATATTTTCAATAAATTACAATAATTAACAAGGAGAAGGATTACATTCTCAAAAATATGTAAGGAAAAATTGAAATGGTATTTAAACAACTCCGCTATCTCCGTTTGCCTGACATGCTCACACTGCTTGGTATGCTATGTGTTTCTTTCTCCGTTTATTTCGCTTTCAAAGGATTATTGCTAATTGCATATATTCTTATTCTAGCGCAATTGTTCTTTGATTATTTTGATGGAAAATTAGCAAGGGCAATAGGCGGCGGATCATTAGGTGTTTACCTCGATAATTTTTCTGATTTTCTGGCAATTTGTTCTTCGGTTGTATTTGGTTGGTTTGTCGGTATCAACGGTATTGTTATGCTTATTGCCGGCTTTTTATATGTGGGGGCTGCGTCAATAAGATTAGCCTACTTTACAGCATATAAACAAAAACCCCGAACTGGCATTCCCGCTTCATTTGCCGCTTCAACGGTTTCTACTTTAGCATTCCTTGGTTACTTGTTTTCCGGGGAATATATCGTTTGGTTTGTGATTTTATATTTTATCTCGGCAGCCGCCATGATTTCCGATCTCAGACTAAAAAAAATTAAGCTTATAAATTTATGAATGAACATAATAAACCTATTAGTGGGTTAGACATTTTAATTGGAACTGCGGCAATTGTGGTAATAATTGCAGGGATCAATCTTGCACAATCTGTTGTTGTTCTACTGCTTATCTCTGTTTTCCTTGCTCTGCTTGGAACTCCGGCGGTACTCTGGTTAAAAGAAAAACGTTTACCTTCTATAATTGCTGTGTTGATAGTTATGACCGGTATGATAATTATTTTAATTCTGATTGGTGCACAAATCGTAACATCCATAAGCAATTTTTCAGATGAACTCCCGTTGTTACAATCCAGCATTAAGGAGCAGGCACTGCAGCTAAGTGTGTTTTTAAAAAGCAAAGGTTTTTCAGGAACACAAAAATTATTAATGGATTATATAAACCCGGAAGCATTAATTAAACTTACCGCCGGATTAGTATCGGGCTTAAGCTCAGCAATTTCCAATCTTCTCCTAATTCTCCTTACAGTAACATTCATACTGCTCGAAGTTTCGAGCTTTCCTAAAAAACTTCGTACTATTCTTGGCAATCCCGAGCAGATATTTCCCCGGTTCACAAAGTATGTGGTTGATATGAAACGGTATATGATTATTAAAACTCTTATCAACCTTGCTGCCGGCATCTTAATAGCAACATGGATGTATATACTTGGGGTACAATTTCCTATTCTGTGGGGTTCCCTTGCATTTCTACTGCATTATATTCCTAATATCGGAGGGGTTATCTCCGCAATCCCTGCGGCGCTTCTTGCACTTGTTCAACTTGGAATGGGCAGTGCTCTGTTGGTTGTTGCCGGCAATATTTTCGTTGGGTTTATAATTGGTAACATTATTGAGCCCCGCCTTATGGGGAACAAACTTGGGCTTTCTACATTAGTTGTCTTTCTATCTTTAATTTTTTGGGGCAGCATGCTCGGACTCATCGGTGCGATTCTCTGCATTCCTCTTACAATTACAGTGAAGTTTGCATTTGAAAGCAACAAAAGAACAGAGTGGATTGGTATATTACTCGGTTCTGAAAAGGCGGAAGTGCTTTTTACTAAAAGGTCGAAAAAGAAAAAAGTACCCTAATGATAACATCGCAAATTATAATCGATAGACTTTTTTATTTGAATAAGTTGTTACTTTGTAAGGCTGCGAAATGCCAGGGTTATAAGTTGGAGGTGTTATGGGGCTTTTAAAAAATATCTTTTTGCTAATTAGATTAAATCCGAAAGAAATAAAAAAAGCAAAAAACGAACAATTTTTTCTTCAGAAAAATTCGACATGGAAGATTCTAAAATTCAAATTGTCGTCTCTTATAATTTTATCAATTTTATTGGCGTTGAGCGCTCAAGCACAGCAGAAATTTCCAACACTTATTCGTTCATCACTTGATGATGAGGTCGTAACTTTATCCGCTGATAAACCTGTTTATTTTCCCGGGGACCTCGTGCAGATAACAGTTCGGCGGAACGACAGTGCGGCAACAATTGTTGATGTAACACCGATCTTAATTATAGAAGATACAAAATTAAAATTTATAGGTAACAATACTTACAGCGCTCTAATTCCTCTTGTTTGTACGCCGGGGATATATCGGGTGCGTCTTGGTATCTTGGATACTAAAGGACGACGTTTTATATATGAAACAGACTGCACGGTGGATGTAGAAGAAATACAGGTAATAGAGCGGATCAGCAATTTTGTCCACATTGAACCAAATGCAGGAGGTGAAAATATAGAATCGGCAGTTACCCTCGATCGAAACGAAATACGAAAACTTCGGGTTATTTTTGAGCGTGATAGTATTCATTTGGGAAGGGGCCCACAGTTTATTACTATCAGAACTACTGTGCAATTGCGGGATGGAACTAAAACACAAACTTTTGAACGACGCATTTTAACATTTCGAAGCTATAATGATCCGGGGAGGGATAGGGCTATGTTAATTCAATATCGTAGAGCCTACGGTATTTATGCGGCAATTCGTCCGGAAGAATTTGACCAGGTTTGGATACATTTGGACTCGCTGCCTAACTGGGCAATCGTTAAGATAAGTATAGAACCCGATTACACAATAAAAATCGGCGGTTATGATCGCACAAACTTTTATACGCGCTACTTCCGGATAAAAGGTCCAACAATTGAGATGGGCTTTTCGCTTGGAATTCCGAAAGTTTTGTACGACAGTCAGAAAGGTGATTCGTTAGCATACGGTAACTCCAGTGCGATGTTAAGATTTTATTATGTAAGTGAATTATCGGGAAATCGTTTCCCCGTGAATCTTGGTTTCGGAACGTTTGGGGAAAACTCTCCAATAGATGTTAATGTAGGAAGAGGCGGCTTTGCATTGTCGGCATTCCTGGATTTATCCGAAATGACCAGGATGATTGGAATAAACCTTGGGGAAAAAATAACAGCAGGAATAGAGTTCGTACCGTTTTTCCCGGTGCAAAAAAAAATGCGGTTTTTAATTGCCGCCCAGGTTGGCATTTCATTTTAAGAAAGATTATTTCTTAAAATGTATTTATCTCATTAAAGATTAACTGTTAGTGTTGGCTGCCGCAGGCAAATATAAAAATCAGAATGCTGCTGTTCAAATTCATTTCAACTAAGAGAGGAAGAAGCGTTTTAAAATTTATGACCAAATGTTTAAGCACAACGATAGAGAGTTAGTACAATGGAATTAGTATTTTTTATTAAAGGAATTTTTATCGGGTTTGCCATGGCGGTGCCAGTCGGACCAATCGGAATTATGTGTATTCGTAAAACGCTTACTGCGGGGCGCTTGCGCGGCTTAATTATAGGTCTTGGCGCTGCCACCGCAGATTCATTTTACGGTTGCGTTGCCGCATTTAGTCTTACTGCTATATCGGATACGCTTGAAAGCCAGCGGATCTGGATTCGATTAGCCGGAGGTTTACTTCTTCTTTTCCTCGGAATAAAAACATTTCGTGCACGTCCAACTGATCCGAAGCGTCAGCTAAACAACTCGGGAATGTTAAGATCATATATAACAACTCTTTTTCTTACACTCACAAATCCTTTGACAATCTTTGCTTTTATTGCCGTTTTTGCCGCGCTCGGCTTAGGAAAAGAACTCAGTTTTTTTTCAGCTTCGGCTCTTGTTGTCGGTGTTTTTATCGGGTCGTGTTTATGGTTTTTGTTGCTTAGTTCCGGAGTAACACTTTTTAGAGACAAATTGGATCTTGAAGGTTTACGATGGGTAAACCGAATTGCAGGTATCTTAATAATTCTATCCGGTGTTATTGTTCTATTAAGTTTGTTGTAAATGTTATTTTTTCGTCAAACTGAACTACTGTGCAATTTTTTAGATTACCAGCATGAGACATTTAAGCAAAAAAGTCTTGAACGTAAAACATTTTTGCGTTTATAAAACTGCGCGTATCTTATTGGGAGTATTTATTCACCTCAGGGATGTAGTCCATTTTTCATCCCTTTGCTCTATTGAAACAACTAAAACCAATCTATAACTTATTCTTGTAATTGGAGTATTATGCAAAAATATATTTTCGGCGTTTTCTCTGTTATGGTTCAGTATAAAAACGTTTAAAAGCAAAATATTGTTTTCAAAAAAAAATGGAATTTAATCTTGAAACAAAAATCGATGAATTCAGTTTTAAAACGAATTGCCTTTATTGGGAATTATTCACCGCGGCAATGCGGTATCGCAACATTTACAACCGATCTATGTGAAGCGGTGGCATCGGAGTTTGCGGGCACAACATGTATTGCGCTGCCTGTAAACGATACCGAAGCCGGTTATGCATATCCTTTACGCGTCCGGTTTGAACTTACGGAAAAGGATATCGACTCGTATCTGAGAGCCTCGGATTTTTTAAACATTAACAATGTAGATCTTGTTTGTTTGCAATTTGAATATGGAATATTCGGCGGAAAAGCAGGCAGCCACATTCTTGCGCTCTTACGCGGTTTGCGTATGCCTATTGTTACAACCTTACATACAATATTAAAAAATCCCGATCCCGATCAGCGCCGTGTATTGGAAGAAATTGCTGCATTATCAGACCGTTTGATTGTAATGAGTGAACGCGGGTCTCAATTTTTACATGACATTTATAATGTATCTTTGAAAAAAATAGATATGATACCGCACGGTATACCGGATGTACCTTTCGTTGACCCGAGTTTTAACAAAGATTTGTTTGGAGTAGAAGGTAAAATTGTATTACTAAGTTTTGGTTTGTTATCTGCTAACAAAGGTATTGAAACGGTGATAACCGCTTTACCTGACATAGTAGCCCGTTACCCCAATATTGTGTATATAGTTGTTGGCGCCACACATCCTCATGTTATTCAGCACGAAGGGGAAACTTACCGTCTTTCTTTGCAATGGCTGGCACAACAAAAAGGGGTGGAAAGTAATGTTATTTTTTATAATCGGTTTGTGAGCGCGGAAGAGCTTGTTGAGTTTATAAGCGCCACGGATATTTATATAACCCCTTATCTTAACGAAGCTCAAATTACATCGGGGACATTAGCTTATACGGTAGGTGCGGGTAAAGCAGTTATCTCAACTCCATACTGGCACGCGCAAGAGCTGCTTGCAGAAGGAAGAGGCGTTATAGTTCCATTCCACGACACTGCGGCATTGGCGGAAGAAGTAATTAAACTGTTGGATAACGAAGCAGAGCGCCATGCAATGCGCAAGCGTGCATACATATTCGGACGTGCAATGATTTGGTCGGAGGTTGCTCAACGTTATATGGAAAGTTTTGAACGCGCACGCACTGAACGCAGGAAATACATTCCGCCGGGGTTTACGGCAAAGGCGCTGGACAAATACCCTGGAGAATTACCCCCGTTAAAACTCGATCATTTGGCTGATATGACAGATTATACCGGGATGCTGCAGCATTCAATTTTTATGGTACCTAATTATTCTCACGGTTATACAACCGATGACAATGCCCGTGCACTGCTTGTAAGCGCTCTTTTAGATGAACTTGGTCATAGTGAGGGGCTAAAGTTTTCTTCCCGATATCTTGCTTTTCTCGGGTATGCCTTTAATCCAGCTATCGGGCAATTCCGAAACTTTATGGATTATCAACACTACTGGTTGGAAGAAAAAGGTTCGGATGATAGCCATGGACGTGCGTTGTGGGCTTTAGGTACTGTGCTTAATAGGTGCAATATGCCGGCTCAACAGGGGATGGCAGCATGGTTGTTCGAACAAACTTTACCTGCAATTTTATTAACCACCAGCCCGCGCGCCTGGGCATTTGCTCTTATAGGGATAAGTGAATACTCGCGAAAATTCGGAGGTGACAGCAGGGCGGATCATGTTCGGGATGAACTGGCACAACGGCTATTAACTTTATATCAAAAAAACAGCACAGATGATTGGCGGTGGTATGAAAAAGAACTTTCATATTGCAACGCTGCACTCCCTCATGCTATGCTTACCTGCGGCAAATCAATTCCAAACAGCGAAATGACAAATGCAGGGCTGGAATCCCTAAAATGGATTGCCGTCTTGCAACGCGCAAGGGCAGGTCATTTTGTTCCAATTGGTTCGAATGGTTTTTTCCGGGAAGGCAGTGAACGAGCTCGTTTCGATCAGCAGCCGGTTGAAGCGCAAACAATGGTATCCGCTTGTCTCGAAGCTTTCAGAGTTACAGATGATAAATATTGGAACAAGGAGGCTCGAAGGGCGTTCGAATGGTTTCTTGGCCGCAACGATTTAAATCTTTCTGTTTATGATCCCACCACGGGTGGCTGCCGCGATGGTTTACATCCTGACCGTTTAAATGAAAACCAGGGGGCGGAATCAACTTTAGCTTTTTTACAGTCATTATTGGAACTCCGTTTGGCAGAACAATCACATTTATCTATGAAGGCATTATTAAAATGAAAAATCAAAGTGTAGAACTTTTCCATCATCATAAACTTAATCCTATACTTACATCCGATAATCGGCAATATTTTATCAACAGAGTAGTTAATGCAGGCGCCGCATTATTGCCCGGGAGAGACTATTAATATAGATCATGGCGCGGCAGATACGAGCATTGCCCTATCTGCCAGTAGTATTAAAAATAAGCTCAATTAACTTGGGCAGAACAACTTATTGTAGAGAGAATTATCATGAATACATTCGAAAATAAACCTCTTGTGCTTGCATTTATCATAGTCACAGTAGTTTTCCTAATTTCCCTTGGCGGAGCTATTGCAATGACGATGACAAGCAGCGGAACACATAATGGTATGAGCATGGGAATGAATAATAACGGACTGCTGGATAATATAAGCTGGCTGTGGATACCAACCTGTGTTTTTTTTCTGCTAAGCATTTTATTAGGCTGGGGAATTTTTGGGAAAAAGAAAGAATGATTAATCAGATTTTATTTTCATCCTATTTCACATCAAACTATACAGAATTTAGTAGTGAATATTTGAAAATATCATCCAAAAGAACTAATCCTTTTTTCATCCCAAAGATCGATTGAATGTTTCCTAAAAACTTCGGAATATAGCATCGGATTAATACTAATATTCTCTTGTTATAAAAAAATGATACTTGTAAGCATTTCTTCAAAGGAAGATAAATTTGTTATCCGGTTAAAACATAAAATTGATTTTGTGAAAGAAAGTCAATTCTGGAAAACAAAATCGTTAAACAAGAGAACAGTTTGCGTGTTTTGCCAATTGTTCATTTCAATTGCAGAGCTGTTTTGTAAAGAAGTATTAGTAAGGTCCCCTAAATGAATATACTGATGGTTTATCCACTGTATCCCGATACGTTTTGGAGTTTCAAACACGCGCTCAAATTCGTATCGAAAAAGGCTAGTTTTCCGCCCTTAGGATTGTTAACTGTTGCTTCGATGTTGCCAAAAGAATGGAACAATAAACTCATTGATATGAATGCAGTTAGTTTGTGTGATGATGATATCCTCTGGGCGGATTATATTTTTATAAGCGCCATGTCGGTTCAAAGTGAATCGGCAAACCAGGTAATTGAAAGATGCAAAAGCCTAAACGCAAAAATTGTTGCGGGGGGTCCCTTATTTACAAGCAGCCCCGAATATTATAAAAATGTTGACCATCTAATTCTTAACGAAGCCGAAATTACCCTCCCACAATTTTTAAAAGATCTTAAAGAAGGAAACCCCAAACATTTATACACCTCTAATGAATGGGCAGATATATCTAATACGCCGCTGCCTCTTTGGAATCTTGTCTCAATGAATAACTATACTTCTATGAACCTTCAGTACTCGCGCGGCTGCCCTTATGACTGTGACTTTTGCGACATCACAGTGCTTTACGGCAGAAAACCAAGGACAAAAACAAAAGAACAAGTTATAGCAGAATTAGAGGCATTATATTTTACCGGCTGGCGCGGGCCTGTTTTTTTTGTTGATGATAATTTTATCGGCAATAAATCAAAATTAAAAAAAGAAATATTACCTGCTATTGCAGAATGGAGTAATAAGAGGAAAAGCCCGTTTTACTTTAACACCGAGGCATCATTAAATCTTGCCGATGATGAAGAGTTGATGCAGTTGATGGCAAAGGCTTGTTTTGAAGCTGTATTTATCGGTATTGAATCGCCGAACGAAGAAAGCCTGATTGAGTGCAATAAAACTCAAAACAGAAACCGCGATTTAATAGCCAGCGTAAAAAAAATTCAAGAGGCCGGGTTAGAAGTTCAGGGGGGATTTATCGTCGGGTTCGACAATGATCATCCTAAAATATTTGAAGAGCTTACTTTGTTCATACAACAAAGCGGTATTGTAACAGCAATGGTCGGATTGCTTAATGCGCCAAGAGGAACAAAACTTCAGAAGAGACTGCTTAAAGAGGGAAGAATGTTAAAAGATTTTACAGGGAATAATACCGATTTTTCCATAAATTTTGTCCCCCGTATGGATTCCGTTGCGCTCCTCGAAGGTTATCAAAAAGTTCTCAATAAAATCTATTCGCCAAAATATTTTTATGAACGGGTGATGAGATTTCTTAAAGATTTTGAGCCAAAGAAAAAGAAAGTTTTTCATCTAAACCCCAATTATGTGCTTGCGCTATTCAGATCAATTTTCAAATTAGGAGTCGTTGGCGAAGAGAGATTTTATTATTGGAAATTATTTCTCTGGACGCTATTCCGCAAACCGCAGCTTTTTTCGTTAGCCATATTGTTTACTATTTACGGATTTCATTTTAAAAAAATATCCAATGGGTTTTTATAAATGATTTGCTTTTTGCGCGCAAATTTATTTGCAAGTACAACCAAGAACTCACTTACTTGTTTCGAAAATGATTAACGATAAATGGTTAATTACTGCAAGTAAATTTTATTTTTTTAATGATCTTTAAATTATGTTACTTCTTGCATGATGCATTTATCAACGCACATAACAAAAAATTTTTACGATAATTAAAGATATTCTTCAGGCGCATAGATATTCCATTGTTATTGCTGACTGATTTATGCTATATTACACCACTTCAGAATTTATTGAGAATTTGTTTTAAGTTTATGAAGTGTCCGTTAACTATATCAAAAGGAAAAGAGCCATGAGTAAAGGTCAAGACACAAAGAAGGGTTCTAAAAAAGAACCGGCAAAAACGATGAAGGAAAAAAAGGCAGCAAAAAGAGACAAAAAAAGCGACAAGAAAAATACAGGTCTTCTTTCAAAGTAAATCTGTTTTTATCCAACGCTTTTATTTCGGGAATTTTAATCATCTACATATGTTTGATAATTGCAATAGGTTTTTGAAGATTGAAAATATTTTATTCAACCCTTGCAAAAAAGAAAAAGCCCGATATTGTATCGGGCTTTTTTAATTTTAACATTATTTCTCTACCATTTTTTATTTCAAATAAAAAAGGGGCTGTTTCAATAGTTACTCTTCGGCAGGCTTTCGATAAATGTCGCTGCAATTTCTACATATTGCTCTGAATTATTTTATTTCCCGATTTCTTATCAAAAAAGTAAACGCTATTCGCATCAATATACAATTTAATATCCTCCCCAAGTTTCAATCTGCTTGATGATTTAACCCGTGCAATAAATTGAGAGTTTTCAATTCTTAAATAGATAAATGTTTCGTTTCCCATAGGTTCTATCAGTTCAACTTTTGTTGCAATTTCAAATGAATCACTCGAATCATTTTCTAACCTAATATCTTCCGGTCTTATTCCTATAGTAATTGTTTTGTCCCGATAATCTTTTAGCAAATCTTTTCTTTTGCCCGAAAGAATAAAATGCACTTCACCGTTTTTATTAGTAAGACTATTTTCATCTCTAAGGTTTAAGTCAATAAAATTCATAGCCGGGCTCCCAATAAATCCGGCAACAAACTTATTTGCAGGGGAGTTGTATAAGTTCATCGGGTTATCAACTTGCTGGACGATACCGTCTTTCATTACAACTATTCTATCGCCCATAGTCATTGCTTCAGTTTGATCGTGAGTAACATAAATCATTGTAGCGCCAAGTTGTCTATGTAGTTTAGAAATTTCCGTTCTCATCTGTACTCTCAGTTTGGCATCAAGGTTACTAAGCGGTTCATCAAATAAAAAGACTTTTGGTTTGCGGACAATAGCCCTGCCTACAGCCACTCTTTGCCTTTGTCCCCCCGAGAGAGCTTTCGGTTTTCGTTCAAGATATTCCTCTAAATCTAAAATTTTTGCTGCATCTGAAACCCGTTGTTTTATCTCTTCCTTACTATATTTTCTTAATTTTAAACCGAATGCCATATTATCATATACGGTCATATGAGGATAAAGAGCATAGTTTTGAAATACCATGGCGATGTCACGGTCTTTCGGCGATACATCATTAATAAGTTTATTATCAAGAAAAATCTGCCCTTCACTAATATCTTCCAGCCCGGCTATCATTCTAAGAGTAGTGGATTTACCGCAGCCTGACGGTCCAACAAGAACTACAAACTCCGAATCATTAATAGTTAGTGTAATATTGCTAACAACCTTTACCTTGTTATCATAAACTTTTGATACGTTTTTTAATTCAACAACTGCCATAACGAACTGCCTTTTAAACTTATTTAAATATTATTGAATAATGATTTTTTTTCAAACCGGAAAAATGCTCTAAAACAATTTTATATGTATTGTCTTTTTCTGTTTCGGTTATTCCACTGCCGGTAGAATTACCATTTATAAAAATGCTTTTATTTGCCATCGGGGAGACAATTTGCAAATTGATCAGATGACCCTCAAAAGATTCAAGATCAAATTCAAGGGTCTTTGTTTCAGTATCATAGGATGGGGATAAAACAATAGCATTTGCAGAATATAAGTATGGTGTTTTCACATTGCCTAATTTTAAATCAATCTTGCTTACATCATTTATGTCGTCGGGGACAATAGCTGAAGGTATTTCTTTTCCGTCAAATATAATTGAGGATAATGTATTTCCGTTTCCGCTAACATGAACAATTGCAGGGACTCCTTTGATAGCAACTTCAAATTGTACAGAGTTCAATTCTTTTGGAGTGAATGGATTAAATGAAAGGTTCCATTCATTTTCTCTTAAACCAAACAAATTATACAGAGTATAAAAATACCAACCGCCTGCCCATAGAAACTGTGGTTTATCAATCTTGCCATAAACAGCCGGATCAGTTTTATCACTTATCCTATATTCATACAAAGCAGGCTGCCCGTTTGGACTGTTCATTATTCCCTTCAACGTCATTGTTTTTTTTATGAAATCAAAAGCATCATTGTTTGAACCGTTACTGGTTAAAGCAAGAGCATACCATGAATTACCGTGCGGCCAGATTCCGCCGTTTGCATAATGATAAGGGTTACCTGCCTCATTACCGGCGAATTTCATGTAATCAATTAGCAGATGCAAATCCATTGGATACAGGGTGTAGATGCCAAGTTTTTCATCTAATAATTTTTCTTTTGCAGTGATTAGCAACTCCAAATTTTTATCGATATCAAGCAAGTTAAAATGCGAAGCCAGCAGAGAACCCATATAAATATGGCGGTCTTCTTTTCCATCTTCAAAATAGCTGATTAAGTAATTCAGCTTATCATCCCAAAGTTTATTAATTAATTTGCTATTCATCCGGTTTGCAAGTTCCTCGTAGGATTTTAAGTCTAATTGATTTTTGTGCAAGACCGTTGAGATAAAATTAAATTCCCTCAATGCGCGGATTGCCAGTATAGTCATGTAAGCTCGTGGCCCAAAATTATGTCCGATATCCCACCAGTCAGGCCTGAATGACCACATGAGATCATCTTCTCCTTTATTCTTCATAGCGGTTTTCATACTATGAACAATATAAGGATAGAGTTGCTCAACAAATTTCGTATCGCCCGAATGCCTTAAATAACGGGCGCACAAAAGAGTAAACCAAAAGTGATTCCAGTTTTCTGTTCCGGCAAATTCAGTTTTATAAGATGAGTCTTTCCAATAATAAGCGTGAGGAATAGTTCCGTCGGTGTCAGCTAAACTGATAATGTACCTTAAATCATTTTGAACTCTATATAGATCAAAATTCACCGCTGCGAGATCGGTAAGTAACGCGTCGTGTGTAAAATAGAAATTGTACTCTGCTTGAGCAGGCATTGGAACAATCTGTCCATTTAAGTAATGTGCATTCGCAGCTAAAACTGCTTTTGACCATCGAGAAGTAAAATCAATGTCTTTATCGCCAGTAACGATTTCATTTTTATCGACAGCTTCTTTTATAATATAATTTTCATATGCATCAACTTCAGATTGATAATTTTTTATCAAGAAATCTGTTTTTTCTTTTGCTTCTGAAATTAATGATGAACCTATAATTTGGATAATTTTTATTGATGCCCCTGGAGATAAACGTTTTTTGTAGATGAACGCAGAAGCAGGTTCGCCGGGGTTCTCTTTTTGAATTATTTTTCCCGGAAGAGGACTTTCACTGTTTAACCACCAATCATCGAGGTTTTTAAATTCACTGTTCTTTTCATTTTTAGTGGTAAAACTTGAAGGATTCAACCCGGCATTCATTATAAATACTTGCGCATCGCCTGTTTCTAAATAAGGATAATTTATTCTAATTATTGAACCGTTTTCCTGAAATGTTGTGTATGCGCTATCCACTATATTATATGTGTGGCTTGTACGTAGCGTTGTTTCTAATCGCGTATATACTTCATAATCTTTTTCAGTCGCAGCCGCATTGGTAATTTCATAAGTTATCACCATCGCGGGTTGATCCTTACAAAACTCGTATTTGATTTTAATTTCACTGCCGGCATCCTTCCCGTCAAAGGAAGCAGAGTATGGTGTTTGAGAGACTTTATATACTTGATTTTTCAAAAACCTTTTTGGAGCACTTCCAACTTTTAATCCTACAGACATAACTCTGTAATTTTCACGCTTCCAATAATCCTCGCTAATATCAATACTGTTTGCAACCGGGTAATAAAAGCTTATGCGATTTAACAAAGGAAAGCTTTTATGAATTTCGATGCCTACATATGGACCACCCACTTCAATTTGTCCGACTTCCTTAACGCTATTGATTGTGAGCAAATCTTTCTCTTGCCCGTCAATTCTAAAGGTAATACAAAACACAATTAAGAAGACCAGGCAGATTGAGTAATATTTAGTTTTCATTTTTTAACACTTTCAAAAAATTATAGCATTTCTCATTTGAGTAATGTCATTTTTTTTATATCTGTAAAATTATCAGCGCTCAGTTTTATAAAATAAATTCCCGAATTCATAGAAACGCCGAAATCGTTTTTGCCGTTCCAGCTAATTCTATAATAACCGGGCGCTTTTTCTTCATCCACTAATGTTTTTATTTTTTGCCCCAGAATATTAAAAATTTGAATTTTTACACCTGTCTGCCGGGCGAGTTGAAATTGGATATTAGTTTGACTGTTAAAAGGATTAGGATAGTTTTGAGCCAATCCAATATTTAAAGGTACAGACCCGTCTTGTTCAACTTTAATATTAGTAACAAAATCATAGAGTGATTGAATACTACTGTAGGATAACGCATAATTATAAATCCTGATATCATCCAAAACTCCTTTAAAATTATATTGAGTATTGCCCGGAAGCACCTGCCCGATCATTAAATCAATCGGTGTTGTCATTATCAATCCTTGAAGCGAAGTGAATGCATCTAATTCACCGTTAATATAAATCTCGAAATCATTTCCATCGTAAAGCACCGTAACATTATAAAGAATATTTTTAATCAATTCGGTTTCCGAATCAATATCTCTCGTTCCCGTATTTGTTTTAACCGTCCATCTAATATGTTTATTTGTAATTGAAATTTTCCACCGGTTTTCCCAATTACCGTGGGAAAGAGGATAAGCCTCTCTATCGAAAAACTCACCGACTTTTATCCAGAAATTAATGGTCACACTATTTTGAAAATTCAAACTCGAACTGCTAACAATTTTTATATTGTCGTTTACACCATCAAAAGAGTATGCACTTGCTGCGTTTCCCCAGCGATCCGCAATTAATGCCGCCCCCGAAACTGTTCCATTATTGTTAAACCCGCTCGCATCATTCGCATTACCGGAAAAAGGATAAAATGCTACAAGTTCGCCGGTCTGTTGAATTGTAGTATCGCGTACTGAAATGCTAACACTATCAAACGCTATTCCTTCGCGACCATCAGTTACAGAACAATTAATATAATAATTGCCTGCATTGAACGGTGCGGACCAACTTGCGGAGTCGCCGCTTGAAGTTAGAGTTCCAAAGTTCGCTGACCAACTGTAACTTAAAGTATCTTCATCAGCATCTGATGCAATACAATTAATTGTTGTATTTGAACCAAGATGAATTTTTCTTGGATGAGCATTTAACCGGTGTATAATCGGCGCAGTATTGATAAATTCCACAGCGTCAATAAAAATAGAATCGGAGACTATACCGCCATTATTATCGCTGACAATACATTTGATTACATAACTTCCCGGAGTTGCAGGAGTAATCCATGTTACAATCGGTCCTGTTCCAAAATAGCTTCCACCGGAAACTAACCATTCATAGTTAATCAGATCATTGTCAATATCAACTGCCGAGCAAAAAACTTTTGTAGAATCTCCTATTATGACGATTTGTTTTTCCGCAGAAAGTGACTTGATACGGGGCGAATGGTTGGAAACACTTTGACCGGAATGAAAATCAATAACTACATTATTCACTAATGCTTTTTCATTTTCAAAAGTAATTGCACTTCCCGCCGGAATGATTACTGCAATAACCGGCGAATCGGCTGGAATTGTGATAGATGTTTCTCCAGTTACGGCTGATTTTATTTTAGTGTTTGAAACAGCATCATAAATATCGTGTGTATTGTTACCAACATTTATAAGAACCGACTTATCTGTTGGGTAAGGATTATAATAAAGAAAACTTGGAAAAGCTTCTTTATGGAAATAATCAGTTTTGAGTAGATCTAATTTTAAGATCATTGAAACACTCGTGGTGTCAATTATGCCGCCAAATATTCCAACGTGCGATGAACCATACAGCGCGAGGTTTGTCATTCCCCAAGCTCCGCTGATAGCATCGCCGGTAGCATAAGGACTAATCCCAAATTGATTTTGACGAAGCGCTTCATGCCCGATATACGAATTAGGATCATACTGGTGCGCCCATTCTTCGCTATCTTGATTCTGATCGGGGAGATAATTTGTGTAAAACAAACGCGCCGAATTTGCGGCATTCAAAACCCACTTACCTATTGCGCGCGCATAACGGTCATCATACCGAACTAATGGAACAAGCGCTCCTACCTGCTCAAAAGTATTCATTAGAAATGCGTAATCATTAGAGCCATTCACTTCACCGATTAAACCATCGACATCGTAACCTCCCCATGTACCGGTTATTGCCCCCCATTGACGAAGCGGGCCAACATCAAAACACCAGTTAAGCATTTTCGTTAGATTGTATGTCGTCCCTACTTCTGCATTCATTCTTGCGGCTGCATAAGTACCGTATGCCAATTGTAATTCGTAAGAAGGATTTGAAGATAAAGAATTAAGAAATTCCATGCACCACTCAGCGCCGATTCTGTAATTTTCATTATTAGTTTCTATATACGCGCTGTAAAGTATGTTGGCAAGTGCGCCGGCAGCTTCCGGTTCAACTACGCCCGACGAAAGTGGTTCATTGGTCATAAGATTAAATGCACGGTAATTCATATTTGGAACTTGCCAGGGAGTAGTACTTCCCCCCATCGTTTTTACGGCAGACAACCATCTATCGGAAACAGATAAAAATTGATTTGAAAAATCGCCTGTGTTGGGATACTGATCATACAGTTGATAGAAAAATAAATTTGGCATTACATCGTACCACCAATCATCCCAATTGCTGCCGGTAGGATGATTAAGATAAACATCGGCGCTATTCGCTTTGTTAAAATATTCCTCGCACATCAGAGCCCAATTATATCCGTTCTGATTACTTTTATCTATGCCTATCAATGATGCACCGGTTGTTGCCGGTATTAAATTTATGGCTTCCGCGGATGTTGGTGATGTGGTGCCAACAACCGTATAAAGACCAAAGCTATTATGCCCTGGATAATTAATAGTGTTATTATTTATCCAAATCAGCGGAAGATATTGACCAGTGAGGTTAATATTAAAAACAAGAGTATCATAACCTGCGGCTGTCTTTTTCCAATCTCTCATCTCATAAGGAGATGGAATATTTGGCATCTGCTCTATCCGGTTGATATTTATTTGTTGAGCATTTATTACAATAGTAGAACTAAAAATCAACAAAATTATTTTAAGAATTTTATTGTACATAATTTCTTTCATAAGGTGCGCTCCTGATATTCCGAACAAATTTCATCTATTTCTACCATGCATAATACTGCGGCGACTGTCCTGCCGGCGGAAATATAACATCTAATTTTGATAATGATTCCTTTGTAAGATTAATCTCAAAAGCTCTTTGAGAAGTTTCTAATTGTTGAAGAGTTCTGGGACCGATAATTGGTGAAGTAATACCGGATTGATTTAAAAGCCATGCTAAAGCGGTGTTTGCCGGTTCCTCCCCCAATTTATCGCAAAAGTTTTCCCATTTTTCTATTTGTTCTCTATTGGCTTTCAGTTTATTTATAATTTCCGTTGAATTTCTTCTTCCTTCTTTTAAGTTTTTTATTACACCGCCAAGAAGCCCGCCTTCAAGAGGACTCCATGGAATTATACCTACGCCATAATAATTACAGGCTGGAATCATCTCCCGCTCAATTTTACGATTGAAGAGATTGTACTTGCTTTGTTCGCTAATTAATCCGAGTAAATTTCTTTTGCGCGCTTCTTCATTTGCAGTTGCTATATCCCATCCTGCAAAATTGCTGCTGCCAACATATATTATTTTGCCTTCGCGTATTAACTGTTCCATCGCCTGCCAAATTTCATCCCACGGAGTCTCACGATGAACATGGTGCATTTGATATAAGTCTATATGATCGGTTTTCATTCTTTTTAGACTATCTTCACAAGCTTTTTTTATATGATAAGCAGAAAGATATTTTTCATTCACTCTTTCTCCCATTTCACCATAAACTTTACTTGCCAGAACGATGGTGTCTCTCCGTTCTTTTTTCTCTTTTAACCATTTACCAATAAGTTTCTCTGTAATGCCTTCACCCCTTTTACCACCATAAACATTTGCTGTATCAAAAAAATTGATACCGAGTTCCAATGCGCGATTCATTATTTGAAAACTTTCTTTTTCCGGAGTAATAGCGCCAAAGTTCATTGTGCCGAGACATAGCCGGCTAACCATTAAACCGCTACGACCTAATTTTGTATATTGCATTTTTTCTCCAATGAGTATATCCAAAATATTTCTAAGTTATTTTTTTAAATAACTATTCAGTGAAAAGATTTTAATATCTTTAACTTTATTTGATTTGATGTCTTCTCCAAAAACATTTAATTCAATTTGTTCACCGGGCAAAATGAAAAACCCTCTATCCGAAAAGATCAAGTCGGGATGATAGAGATCAACAAAAAAGACCGGATGTTCGCTCTTAATTACTAATTGAGTAGAACGAAGTTTAGTCAACATTTTCAATTTTATTTTTGGATTTTTTAACTGCACGTGTTTCCATGGTTTTGTTAGATAATAATTTTTGCAAATTATTTTATCTAATTCATCATATAGTACCGCTGTAATAATCCAATTTTCGTCGAGCGGTAAATGTTTGCGAACAACTGAATTGATTTCTGTAAGCCCTTCGTTACTAACAGCCAAATTTTTAGAAGAATCTTGAACTATTTTACCGGTTATTGTGCTAATAACAGCCAGTCTCAACCTGCCTTTAATACTATCTTGATTTTGATTGAGCAGAAATATTTTGATTTTACTTTCTTCATCTTTAAAAGAAAGTAATTGAAGGGCGAAAGTGTTTTTAACAAAATAGTATGCTATTTTCGGTCTGATATCAGAATCAACAATTGCCCAACTTGTAACAGGCCAGCAATCATTTAGCTGCCAGATGATACTGCCGTTTGTTCTTCCGTTAGTCCGCCAATACTCAAGGCAGGTCTTTAGTGCGAAGGCTTGATTTAGCTGGGTCAGGTATAAATAATCTTCCCATTCTGTCTTAATCGGCAGATGACCACTTAAAAATCTTGTTATTCTTTCAGGTCCTTCTACTTGCTTGTTATGATGTTCAAAGATTTGATCACTAAATTTTCTATTCTTTTGAGGTAGATATTTTTCGAATGTATCTTTGTTTGCAGGACCCTGAAAACCAAACTCTGTTACAAATAAACTTTTATCGTCTTTTACATTATCGTAATCGATCCACATACTCCAGATTTTCCACTGGTGAGTATTTCCGCTATTAAAAGAATTCGGGTCATCATCATTTCCAAAAGGAGAAGAGGACCAATAGGGGCGTTGAGGGTCAATCCTGGTTAATATCTTCGGAATAATTGAGTGATAGATTTTGTACCCCGGCATCTTTTTATAGGATGTTTTCTGCTCTTGAAACCATATCCACTCATTCTCATTATTGCCGCACCAAACAGCAAGGGATGCATGATGTCGGAGTCTAAAAACATTTTGCGTTACTTCTTCACTAACATTTGAGATGAATTCCTTTTGCTCAGGATAAGCGCCGCACGCGAACATGAAATCCTGCCAAACAAGTAATCCTAACTCATCACACAAATCATAAAATTCATCATTCTCGTATATTCCACCACCCCACACTCTAACCAAATTAACATTGGCTTGTTTCGCTAATAAAAGCAAATCAGAATATTTCTTATGTGATACTCTCGGAAGAAATGAATCGGCTGGTATCCAGTTTACACCTTTGGTATAAATATCTTTTTTGTTAATACGGAATTTGAAAGTTAAAGTTTTTTTGTCTTTTAGAACTAATTCAATCGTCCTGATTCCAATTTTTTTGTGTACCTCATCAATAACGGCATTTTGTTCGTCAACAATTTTAACTTCTAACTGATATATATTTTGTTCACCTTCACCATTTGGCCACCACAACTTGGGGTTTATAATTTTAAAAGCTGCGCGGCTTTCTATTGTCTGTCGAATCGGAAATTTTTTTTCGTAAATACTTTCTTCATTTAACAGAGTTACCAGGAGAGAAATATTTTTTGAAGAAAGCGAATCGACTCTGATGACGACTTCAACATCAGCATAATTTTTATAAAGCTTATTGGTGTTGAAAACTAAACTTTCAATTTTTGATTTTGGTTCTTCGCGCAAATAAACATCGCGCCAAATTCCGGATGTGGGGAAGGAAGGGCCCCAATCCCAGCCAAATGAATATTGTGCTTTTCTTATATAAACCCGGGTTGAGTTAAGAGCTACGGGAAGTTTCCCATATTTTTTTTCTTGCTGAAGAGCATACTTGACGGGGGATTTTATTATAACCTTGAGTGTGTTATCAGTTGATTTCAATATATTTTTTACGTTATACGCGTAGGTTAAAAACATGTTATCGGCACTGCCCAGTTTTATATTGTTTAAATAAACTTCAGCAATAGTATCTACGCCTTCAAAAACAAGATCAACGTTTTTGTTTGTACTGCTTTGAAAATCGAATTTAGTTTGGTACACCCAATCATGTTCAGTTATCCATCTCATTTTAAGTTCGTTATCTGAATAAAATGGATCGTCGATGAGGCAGTTGTTGAGCAGATCAGTATGAATTGTTCCCGGAACTGTTGCGGCAAACTGTTTCCCGGTCTTTAATTTTTTATTTGTAATTCCTTCAATCGGAAAAGAGGATTCCGCTAAGGCAAATGTCCAGTTCTTATCCAATTTATGCTTTGCAGTCACTTTTGTCACCTTCGTCTCATTTTCCAATTGCTAAATAATTTAGTGATGTGAAGAGCTAATGAATCTGAATAATCACTTTATTTAGATTGGAAATCATTTATGTTTTCAAATTCCTTTAATGCAACGGGGTTTTGGGAAATTTTCAATAAAGACAACAATCCTTCAATAGTAGATTCCGCACCGGAGTTTTTGTTAACTAAATTTTCATTTTCAATTCCATCATAAAATATTCCGGCATGAGGATTATACATAACTTCACAAGCGGGATTTCTACCGATAAACCATTGCGCAACTCTACCTGCCTTAATAGCATAAGCTGAGTCGGATGTAATGTTATATGCTTCCAATAGAGCAAAAATCATCGGTCTTATGTTATAAGCTATCTGTGAATATTGGCTTGATTCTAAAGTTTCAAAATGATGTTTCTGTTTTCGCACTTTGAAGTAACTTAAAAAATTTCTTTTAATAAGTTGATCATAAAAATTATTTATCTCGTAAAAAGCGCTTGTTTTAATATTTTCATCTTTCAAAATTTGATACGCTTTGAGTAATGCATAGGATTGGGAATTGCCCCAACCGTGCCATGTATTTTCCCAGCTTAAAAAAGCGCCATCGAATTCATAATCTTTATCTTTCACCTGCATCTTCATGATGCCTTGTATTAGGCATTTAATGTACGCAAGGATTTCTTTATCGCCTGTATTCTGGTAGTATTCAGAAAGGAGCAGCACTAAAATTGCGGACTGATCGGATGCAGTTTTCGCTGGAAGCCAGTCAGGCAAATTTATTCCGTCAATATCAATTTCTCTCTTCTCCGCTGGAATTAATTTCTTGATCGCCTCAATGCTTTTTCCAATGCTTTGTTTAACTCTAACGGCTCTATCATCATTTGAATTTTTAAATTCGTTAAAATTTTCCATTAACGCCCAGAGCGCTCTCCACGACCACCAATTCGGTTCAGCTTTGCTTGTTTTATAAGTTTTATTTATCGAGTTATCTTTCCAAACAAAATTGTAGAAGAAGCCATTCTCCGCTTGCATATATACGAGGAACTCGACAAGATTATAATATTTTAGAAGACTTGAACTATCATTGTATGTTTTAAAATATTCCAAATAAAAAATTGCCGCACGCGCTGCATCATCCACACAAGCATACCCTTCGTCCTCATCGTCAATATATTTGTAGTCTGGAGCATTGCTGTAAATATGAATTACAGCCATCTGCATACCATTCACTTCAATTTTTTTATAGAGATAATCGAGGTGTGATTTGTTTACATTAAATGTAGTCTGACCAAACGATAATTCGCTGCAGACGACAATAAGCGTAGTAAACAAAAACCATTTGACTAATAAGATTTTTCTTTTCATTCTTGTTTTAACTATTTACATAGTGATAAAAGATAACTGACATTGGTTTCAGCCAGACAAACATTAGTATCAGCGCCGGAGTAGTATATTTTTACAGCGCCGTTATCTTCTATTATCCAACCATTGGAGAAAACAACATTATTAACATCACCGATACGTTCATAATCTTTTTCGGGAGAAAGAATTGGTTCTTTGCTTTTTCCTTTTACAATCCAGGGTTTTTCAAGATCAAGCAGAACAACACCGAGTTTATAGATTGACCATGTACCGAATGATCGTACTCCGTGATACAGCATGAGCCATCCTTCTTTAGTTTTAACTGGGTTGCTTGAGGTACCGATTTTTTCCGATTCCCACGTTCCTTCTTCCGGAGATAGAAGAGCTTTATAGCCGCCCCAGTGAATTAGATCAGGGCTACGACTTATCCAGATATCTTTTCTGTTTTCCGCGGTTGGGCGATCAACTTTCCAATAATAACCGTCAATTTTCTCAGGAAATAATGCGCAATCTTTATTAGATGGTTCGGATATAGGACCATGAATTTTAAAGTCAGTAAAATTTGTTGTCTCGGCTAATATAACCACAGGCTGATATTTTGAGTAGCCTGTATAAGTAAGATAAAACGTATTTTCAATTTGCGTAATCCTTGCATCCTCAACGCCCCATTTCACATAATCATAACAATCTTTATGATCTTCGGCAGTAAGTGAAGGTTTTGAAGAAACGGTGAAGTTATATCCGTCTTCACTTTCCGCAACAACAAATGATGATCTGCCTATCGGCATTTCAACTCTGCAAAGGAGTAAATATTTTCCGTTGTATTTAACTGCCCCCGGATTAAAAATACTGTTAATCTTGAACGAGACATCCTCTTTAGTGAGGATGGGATTTTTGCCATATCTTGATATTTCCAATTAATTTACCTTTTTATTTACGATCTTGAATCATGCTTCAGTTAATTTTTTTAGTAATTCGCTTAAATTGACTTTTGCAATGCTGCTTGCATGGTCAGACATTGCATAAGGAATTATAAGTTCATCTCCATGAATTGCGCCGCCGCAGCTATAAACCACATTAGGCACATAACCTTCTCTTTCATTTTCATTGGGCGTCAATAGCGGTTCTTCCAAACGACCGATAACTTTTGACGGATCATCTTTGTCTAATAAAAATGCACCGATAGAATATTCGCGCATAGCCCCGACGCCATGACTTAACACTAACCAACCTGCCTCAGTCTCAATTGGCGAACCGCAGTTACCAAGCTGTACAAATTCCCATGGATAAGTTGGTTTTAAAATTAATTGTTTTGTGTACCAGAAATGAAGATGCTCTGAATACATTAAAAAAATATTTTCATTATCTTGTCTGGAAATCATTGCATAAAGCCCGTTAATTTTTCTGGGGAAAAGTGCCATTCCTTTATTTTGTACTTCAGGTCCATTCAAGGTGCTTATTTTAAAATTAAGGAAATCCTTAGTTTCAAGAAGCTGGGGAAAAACAACTTTACCATCGAAGGCTGTATAAGTAGCGTAATAAGCCCGATCCCCGTTTTCATCATAAAACTCAACAAAGCGAGCATCCTCAATTCCATTAATCTCCGAAGGTGAATGAGGAAAAATTATTCGCTCCGAAAGTCTTTGTTCCGGCGAATATTGAATTTCATAATTTGAAAGAGCTAGAGATAAAATACTTTTTGCTATCAGCTCATTTTCACTAACTTTATTTTTGTAGGGACGTATTAATATTTTTATACAATCTTCAAGATCAGTAATAGTAAAATTATCCCCGAGACTATCAATAATTATTTTTGCGAATTCATTAAGCAAATCCAGCTCAAACAGCTTTCTTTCAAAAAGCGTTTTCTCATAAACAGGGTTTGCAATACTTTCTGAAGCAGTTACATATCTGGTTGGTGCATCGATGCTTATTCTGTTTTCATTATCAATAACCCCCGATCTGAAAGTAATAGATGAAATGTGCCCTTCGCCTGTGGCACGCAAACTTAAAATAAAACGACGACTTCCTTCGGGGAGGGCTGATTGATCTGGATGCCAAACCATTGAAGGATTAAAAAGAGCAGCGGACTCCATCGAATATTCTTGAGTAAAATATGCTCCGATTAATAATTTACGCTCCTCGCTTAAATCCTGGTCTGTCAGCAAATATTTTTTCATTTGCTCAAATCGGTTAAGAAAAAAATTGCGCAGCCTTTGATGTCGTTCTTCAAAATCTGTTCTCACTTGCTTTAGTTCTTTTTTGACTTCCTTTTCAGGAAGAGAAAGAATTCTACCAATAATTTTTATAATTCTTTCTTCGGACATTACCGTAAACGGTCTATAGACAACTCTTTTGTAATCAGGTTTAATTACTATTCTTGTTCTAATTGCTTTCATCTTTTCTCATATTGTTTTTCTATCATTTTAAATAATACTTTTCTATTCTTTTATTCCTGTTGATGCCATACTTTGTATAAAATATTTCTGGAAGAATAAATACGCCAGCACAATAGGCAACGCAAGCATTACTGCCGATGCAAGTTTCACTCCTAATTGAGATTCAGCCCTTCCACCAACGGCAAATAATGTAACAAGCTGCGGCATTGTCATTAAACTCTCGTCCCGAATTACTATCAAAGGCCAGAGTACTTCATTCCATGATGCCATAAAAGTTATAATCCCGATTGTTATTATCGCCGGCATCGAGTTGGGCCAAAGTATTCTGAAAATTATTTGCAACTCGTTGCAGCCATCAAGCCTTGCCGCATCAATTAAACTATCAGGGATAGACTTAAAATATTGTCTAAACATTATAATACTTAACGCGTTTATCAGATAAGGGATAATTAATGCCCAATATGTATCAATCCAGCCGAACTTTACCATAATAATGTACTGTGGTATAAGTGTAATCTGGAAGGGTAATGTCATCGTGAAAATGATAATATAAAAAATCAAATCCCTTCCTTTAAACTCAAGTTTCGAGAGTGCGTAACCGATCATCGAACCAAAAATTAAAACCCCCATTGTGATTGAAGAAGCAACGATAAGGCTGTTAATAAATGCTCCGCCGATAGGTATTTTATCAACCATTTGAGAATAACTACTTAACGTTAAAGCGGTAGGAATAATTGTCAGACTGCCGATTTCATTTTCCGGAGCGATAGATGCGATCACCATCCAATAAAATGGATAGACAAATATCACCGCGCATATGGTAAGAGCTGTATAAAACAGTATTGATTTAAGTTTTTTCAATGGTCTTTCTCAATAAATTTTTTCTGAATTACTACAACAGCCAAAATTATAAATGCAAAAAACAAACCTAAAGTTGCGGCATAACCCATGTGGTAATAGAAGAAGCCTTGCTTATAAATGTAAAGCACTGCAGAAATTGTGCTGTTTAATGGTCCGCCGCCGGTCATAATATAGGGCTCAATAAATAATGAGAAGCCTCCGATGGTAGAAAGGATTACGACCATAAAAATCGTCGGGTTTATCATCGGCAGAGTAATTTTGAAAAATTTTTGCCAATGGTTTGCGCCTTCAAGATCGGCGGCTTCGTAATATTGCGCCGGTACTGTTTGAAGTCCGACTAAAAAGAGGATGATGTAAAGCCCTACATTTTTCCATGTTGCCATAACGGCAATTGAAACCATCGCAATATTCGGGTCTGTTAACCACCCAATCTTACTAAGCCCGGCGCCTGTTAATAATCTGTTGAACAGTCCGGTATCAAATCCGAAGAGCTGTTGCCATAAAATTGTAACTACAACTCCGGAAACAATTACGGGAAGAAAAAACGCGCCTCTAAAAACTCCGCGCAATTTTATTTTTTGATTTAATATTTCTGCAAGAAATAGCGCAACAATTATTTGCAGGGGAATGTGAATAACTAAAAATGTAAGTGTGTTGAGGATTGATTTTAAAAAAGTTTTATCATTAAATAATCTTGTATAATTACTAAAGCCGGAGTATTCCATAGGTGCAATGATATTCCATTTATGGAACGTAAGAACGATAGAAAATACAACCGGGAACGCCACGAATAGTAAAAAATGTACTATGTATGGAGAGACAAGTAAGTAGGGTAATATTTTTTTTCTGATTATCACTTTTATCAACATTACTTTAGAAATAATAAATTAACTGCATCCGAAGCATCTTTTACAGCCCGTTCGGGTGTTTTCATTCCGTAAATAACACAAGCCTCATACTCTTGAGAAATCAAATCGAAAACTTCTTTGAGCACCGGCGAAGCATCTGTTCCTCTAACGTATTTCGATTGTTCCGCGAATATTTTCATTTTCGGGTTTTCGCTGAAATACTTACTAAAATATGCATCGATGTTAATATTTTTTCTTCTCGGAAGTTGATTGGTCAATTCTAAAAGTTTGAGATCACCATCGCGATCAATTAGTGTTTTTACATATTCCCAGGCAACTTGTGGTTTTTTACAAGTTTTAAATATTACAATATTTTTAGGATCACCATATGTATAAATTGGACCTTTATGATCATCGGGTACCGGCATAAAACTAAAATTATATTCAAATCCCTTTGGTTTAAATTTCTCTGCGTGTGCTATTTCCCACGGACCTGTAAATCTGGTCGCGATTACTTCGGATAAAAAAACATCCTGCCGTGCAGAGAGTTGTTCTTTTGAGAAATAATTTTTTTTATACAGCGTTCTCAAAAACGTAAAAACTTCAACAGCATATTTATTATCAAAAACAGCCTTATTGTTTTTTACTAACGGAGCTCCGCCCGAAGCCGCAAGGTAAAGAGGATAAAAATCAAAAAATCTTTGCCACCATGTAACAAGCACTTCCGAATATCCGAACCATCGGTCTACATATCCGTCGCCGTTAACATCTTTCTGAAACTTTGCAGAGAATTTAAAAAAATCGGAGTATGTATGAGGCGGAGTTGATGAACCCAAATCCGCGATCATCTTCTCATTGTATATTAGCATTATCGGATTAATCTTCCAGGGAATCTGATAAATGTGTCCATCAAGCGATCTAATCTCTTCGATCACTTCACTATCGCATCTCTCAGTAAGAAAATCCATAAAGCCATTTAGGGTATCAAGCGCTACCAAAACACCGGCTTGGGCATAAGCTTCAACATCGCCCTGCCACATGTTCGAATAGATATCCGGAGTAGTTTTACCAACTACCGCAGCGAGAATAATTTCTTCACTTGATCGTCCTTCCGGGACAGGCTGATATTTTACGGATACCTCTTTATTGTTTTTATTCCAATTTTCGGTTTTAATTTTTGCGAATTGAATTTCATAACTATTATTGGAACACCAATAGATCAATTTTGTATCGGAACTTTCATTACCCGAATTACATGACTGCAAAGGCAGCCAAATCAAAACAAGCAAAGCAAAATTTATAAAAAGTTTTTTCATTATTTTTTATTCCCAGTTTACCCACTCATTATCAATTGAAGGGAATGCCGGTCGCGGGATTAAATTTCCTCTTTTAGCTATATACAACTCAATGGCTTTATTGTCATTTTCAGTTGAGACTTTTATCTTTTCAAGTATCTTATCATTTATAACAACTTTATATTTTTTCTTCAACTCAAGAACTTTATGCAATATTTTTTTTGAAAGTTCTTCACCCATAATTTCGGACTGAGATTGTTTCTTTTCGTCTAACAGATGCTGCTCTTCAGAATTCAATATGATGGAATTAGCTAATTCAGTTCTGTAAGCGCTATACGATATTTTATCTTTCCACCATTCCGCTTGCTTTTTTACCCACTCGGATTTGTTGTAACCCTTTTTGAAAGCTTGAGTGGTTAAAAAATTATCCCGTACCATAACCCAAACCAAATCTTCCAACGACTTCGAGAATCCGATTAAATCATTTTTAGAGAATTTCACATATTGTTCACGGTTTCTATACCAAACGATAAATTCATCCATAGATATTTGACAGTTTTTACATTCAACCAATGTTAGACCAGGATTTTTCTCTTCTCTTTTCAATCCAAGATTAGTTAGTGCGGCATCAAGTTTGTCATCCAATTCCCATTCGGAATATTTTTCTTCAGGCAGGATAAATTTTCCAAGATATGATCGAAGTACATTAAACACATTCCGTTTTATTGTCGGATTCTCATCTGCGAATAATTCCTTTACATACTTATCAGATAACATATCCATTTTGCTTTTAGTAATCGCATCAATTGATTCCGACTTAAGTTTATTATACTCAGCCTCACCGGTGATCATGCTTTTGGTAATATTATCAATCTTAATGATGTACCATCCATCATCGGTATGAATGGGATTAGAAATCTTTCCGGCTTTCAGTGTATCCACAATTTGAGCTAACTGCGGATTTTTCATATATATATTATAAAGACTGCTTGTTAATTGTCTATCATCGATCAGAACAGAACCACTCAGTTGTGCATAAAATAGAGAATCGAATGAAATATCATTCCTTAACTGCCTCAAATAATTTTCGAGTGACGGAGAGTCCCCGGCATATAACCATCGCAGATGGTATTCACTTTGTTTTTTTTCAATCACCTTTTTAATCTCAGCATCATTTATTTTAACCTTAGGCACTATCTCTTTCTCGAACATTTCTTCAGCAGCTAAATCGGATTCAATATCTGTGTAAAGTCCTTTTGTTGACTCTTTTTCCATTACGCCTTCTTCAAATCCTTCCAGAGCAAGCAGCTTTTCGTTAATCATGTAATTAAGATGCGTCACTTTCGAATCTTTTTTCCTTTTTGGAAAAGCCGGCCCAAACTCATAACTATAAATGAATTCTTCAGAAGTAATCTTTATCGGTCCAACCTGAGCAACAATTTCATTTTTACTTTGTAAATTATCTTCACCCTCAAAAAACAAATTTTGAGAGTAGCCGCAGTTGAGATATAAAAGTAAAATTATTAGTAAGTTAATTTTCAATTTCTTCCAACCATTAGAATTCTAAAATTGTTTCGAGTTTTTAAAATCAAAATTTTATTCCCAGAGAAAAACTATGTACATTTTTTAACTTTCCGAAATCCCTAAATGCATAATCGAAATTTACCATTGCAGTACTAAACAGCATCTTGGAATTAACACTTGCGCCAAACGAAAGACCACCTTCGGCATCTGTGAGAAACAGGGAATTATAACCCCCTCTCAAAGAAAAGAAATCCATAAATGAAAATTCGGCGCCTACATTTAAACTCTGGTAATTATTATTCGGAACTAATGCATCCGCAGCAACGGTTAAAGCATAATTATCTAATTGGAATGCAGGAGTGGAAACGCCGATCTGAAAATATAGCGGCAGATCCCACGAATCAAGATCAATATTTGAAGGAATCCTATCATTTGAACCTTGTTTGGTATCGTCAATCCGAATAAAATTTCTCGTGTCTCTTCCGTCCAAGCGCATAGCGGTTCCGAAATTTGACATCACCGCGCCTATTGTCATTCCTCCGAGAAGATCAGTTCTGAAAACTGTTCCGGCATCAATAGCAAAAGCGGAAGAACTCATATGCCAGATTGTCTGTTTTATATATTTTGCAGTTATTCCGATTGAAAAACGATCGGTAAATTTTCTTCCGTAAGATAATGCAATTGCGATATCGGAGGCGCTGAAATTTTCGCCTGTTCCATCCGGCTGTTCAACAGTTCTAACTTTCATTTCTTCCATAGAAAGAGAGGTTATACTAAAACCGAAATTTCCAAAATCGCCTAATGGAATTACCAGTCCCGCATAATCAAATTTTGTGTCTGCAATCCAATCGGTATGTGTTAGAACCACCTCATACCTATCGAGCGAAGCTATTCCGCCAACGTTCCAGTATAATGTGGATGCATCGTTTGCGAGACCCACAAAGGCGCCGCCCATCGCATTTGCACGAGCACCCGCACCTATCTCCAGAAAAGATGCTGCCGTTGTGCCCACCTTGGAGACATTCTGGGCATAAACAGATTGATTTAACAAAAGAAAAGTTAAACTTATGAAAAATATTTTCACATAAGTTATATTCAGCGCAGCATCCACAAACAATAATTTTATTCTTTTTAATTTTATCATTTTATCACCGCAAATTTTCCAATTTTTTGACCGACACCCGGAGCATCAATTTGAAAAACATACACTCCGTAGGCTATGTCCATTCCATCCTTCGAAACAAGATCCCAGCTTTCCTGTCCATCCGAAATAGTGCTGGAATGTTGAAATGACTTAACAAGTTTTCCGCTTATAGTATAAATATTAATTGTACACTCGTTCGGCAAATGCATAAAATATATACGTCGCTCGCCGCGACCAACTTCGTTTGAAAGCGGTTCCCAGGATGTCGCACCCACGTATGGATTTGGGACAACTATCACTTTGTTTAAATCCGACGACGCTTTGTTCTTGTCGAAGCCAACTCCTTTTAATGTGAACGCGTAATATTCACCTTTTCTAAATGGTTTCTTGTTTACCACAGTAAAAATATCGCCGTACTGGGGTGCTATTTGTTTATCCTCAGCAATTGAAGTATCCTTAATAAAAGTAACTGACCAACTGACATGCAAATCCGTTGTATTAGTAGCTCTTTTACCGAGAGAATCACCAAACACCAAAAATATCGCATCCCCATCGTTAAAAATGGCGTCCGAATTTGCGTCTCTGAAAATAAATTGAAAATGGTCAGTGCCTTCAGTCAGATTATTTACAATAATATTTGATTGTATTGGTTGACTAAAAGATGTTGCCGGAAACGATAGATCACCCTGTCCGGGGTCTGTAAGTTTGATTTCAAAATCGGCGGGATAGTCTATTTTTTTCCCCAGGTAAGCTGCCTGATACCTGGAATCGAATCCTACCTGTACAACATAATTGCTGTTTCCTTTAATCCATTTTGTTTTTTCAAAATCAATTACAACTGCAGTATCACTTTTAATATCCAACACAAATCCGTCAAGTACCGGGGTTTGAGCTTCAACTCCAGTAACTTTTTCATTATTAATAAGAGTGTCGCTATCAAAAACGTTTATTAGTGAATATTTAGGATTAGCCGAGTTGTGGAAAGGAACGTCATCATCAAACTCCAACCGATAGGAACCAAAGTTTTTTATAGAATCGGGATTAAGAATGGAAATAGATATTGTGCCGGTTCCCGGTCCGCTTCCTTCAAACGAGGCTACTTCCGATTCTAAATATCCTGCTGCAGGAGCTCTCGGGGTAATAACAGCGGTATTAATATCGGTGGTTATATTACCATTAATATCTTTTTTCAAAATGGTTGTTGTTTCAGAAGGGGGTATACCTTCAATATTTCCTTGCACCGTTACAGTTTCAAATCCGCGGTCGTAAGCAGCAATAGCGTAGTAGTATGTTTGCCCGTTCTGCACGGTTGTGTCAATAAAGGAATGTTTTAATCCCGAATCATCTCCGAGATAAAACATGGCGCCGTTAACGTTGATAGGATGAAGCCCTGTTACGCCGTCAATTAAATCAAACTGTGCAATCGGAGATCTGAAAATTGGTTTACCGTAGGCATCTGTTATTATTTTGTCTTCCAGAAAATTTGGTTCTGTCGATCTGTAAACTCTGTAACCTTCAAAATTTATTCTCTGATAAAATTCATCAAATGTTGTTTCAGCCCTATCATCCCAGTAAAGAATTACTTTCCTATCACCGGGTACCGCGGTTAGAATCGGTTTTTCAGGCGGTTTGGCAAAGCGGTAATTAGCATTGTAAATTTGCTGAACTGTCTTTTTTCTTCTAAACAAATCGTCTTTATTAATACCGAAGATCATTGACATAGAAAACCGCTCGGTTTCGCCTTCATCCTGAATTGCGCCAGTTGTAGCAGAGTAAGTATTTCTGCCATTCATACTGAAAAGATAACTTGAAAAATAATTTGCAAGGTTAACACCTATAAGTGATTGACCATGAGGCGCCGGCAATCCTGAAAGTACCGTCCAGTTCTCCTCATCGTTGTCGAGTTCAAAAGTATGTACCGCATAAATTTTAAATCCGGTAAGACCTAATTGATCCGACTCGTCTTTATCAAGAATACCAAAATTGGGTTCCCCTTGATCGGGTTTACCGTTTGCTTCTGTCCCATCAATATCGGGACCGGTATATCCTGCATCAAACGGGCCAATACCATCTGCGCCAACATCATTATTAAGCGGCTCATTCGGGTCCCATACATCATTGTTATTGAGATCAAAATAGGATGTCCAATTTCCATTCTCATCAGCATCCCAATGCTTTTCCCAAGGACGACCATAAAATTGGGAAAACTTTGTTGTATCCTGAAATGGATCCCTTAAAAACGGGTCTTGATTAGGATCAGTGATAAATATATTAGCGATATTATTTCTTTTTTCATCGGTCAGTCCATCTGCATCATTATCCTTCGAGTCATCCGGCACGCCGGGGCTTTCAAGAAAGGCGTATCCAGCTAAACCGATAGGGCTCCAATTCCCCGGGCTTCCGAAAGGAACAACCGACCATGCATACGACATATCCAGGAGTTCATTATAATCACCTGCATTGTTTGATGAATTATCGTGTCCGCCAATTCCCCAATCCACGTATTGAGCGAATAGAGTATTTTGATAATCGTATGTTCCCATATTTGTAATTTCGTAATACCAGAAGATTACATCTTCAGCAAGTACTTGCGACCATTGAAAACCGCGCGCTCTAACCTGCATACCTAATCCTCCTCTTGTCGGATCAGCAGCATCAGGCATAAAATTATTGTTTAATAAGTACTCCCTATCTTCATTATCATCGAACACAAAATAAGTCTCAACATCAGCGTTAAATATTCCTTTTCCAAAAAATCCATTCCAGTTTCCTTCCCAGTCCGATGGTCTGTCAGGCCATCTTATTGGCCAGGTAGAGGGAATATCGCTTCTTGCCGGTGAACTGCTGAATTGTGCTGAATATCCTGGTAAAGGCCACCAGCCGTAAGTTACGCCTGTTGAGCTGTTATATCGTGTAAACTCATAATAATTTGATTCGAGAGGGTGGATAAGATTACCTGCCGGGTCTGTTGCTTCAGCCTGAACAATAATTGCCACACCATCTACATAAGTGTGGTTTGTTCCTTTTGGCCAAACCCCGCTTCTGCTTGGCTCATTCTGCCAGTCGGCAATTTCACCAAAATTGTAATATACAGTTGCGGCAAGGTTACCATCCATAAAACCTTTTCTTGTCTCGTTGTGATCGCCTTTATTTTTATCGACAATCCGCTGTCCGATAGTTACACCGGAAGTAAAAACAATGAGCGCTGCAACTAAAATTATAAACTTAAAAGTATTTTTTGTTATCAACATTTTTACTCCAATAAAAAGATAACTAAAATGAAAAATCAACACCGAGAACAATTTGTCTTGGAGATGAATAATAATCCGGTCGAGTAAAATATTCCTTAATTGTATTAACGCCTCTCGGCGCCGTTTGATTTCTTGTAAGCTCTAATGTTTCGCCGGCTCTGCCGGTATCACCAAAAACGTCTACTTCGTTCAAATTATCAAACAAATTAAATATTTTCATGTACACAGAAAATTGATATCCTGCTAATTCAAGATACTTGGTAACATAAAAATCAACATCAAAAAAAGCAGGTCTGTTGTCGCTGTTTTCTAACCCGGTTCTTTGATTTTGTAACGAGGGCGTGTAAGGTAATCCTGAGCCAAATTTTCCGATAAAACTTGCAATGTAATTTCCAGGCTTTCCAAGAGTCAAAGTAAAGTTAAGCGAATTAGTTCTATCCCAGTCCAATGGAACAAGTTGTTTATTTGATTCTATCGGCGGATTTGATTGTGCGTTATTAAATGCTGTATTTGGATCGGAGGCGCTGCCTTTGGCAATTTGAAAAGTATAATCTATTGTTGCGCCTATTCCGTTGTTAAATCTTTTTTCAAAAGATATAGTAACGCCTTTTACAGAACCATAGTCTTTGTTGATGAGTTTACTAAATTTTCTAAATTCGTTTTTTATAAAAATTTCGGCTGCTAATAAATTCCTTATATCTTTATAATAACCTGTAACGGTTATTCCTAACTCATCATTTAAAGCCTGCTGCAAACCTATTTCGTACATTGTTGTTTGTTGAGGTTGAAGGTCCGCATTTCCGATAGTGTTGCCTATATTTTCAGGGAAGTCGCCTGTTAGCGGAATTCTGAAATTTGGATTGCGGTACAAATTTTCGAATGGAGGTATCTGGAAAAAGTGACCGTATGAGATATGAATTGCGCCTTTATCCGATATAGGATAAGATAATCCGATGCGGGGACTTATTTGATATTTAGGTTTTGCACTCGTCAGTAGTGAATCGGGAAACGGTGGTTGAAGTTCATCCAAAAGATTAATTTTGTTGGGGTTCTTCAAATATTTTCCGTCCGGTTCAAAATAGTCGAACCTTAAACCAACGTTAACAATTAAATAATCAAGCTCTATTTTATCCTGAATGTAATACGCAAATTGATATGGATTTGCTTGATAAGTATTATAATTAAACGATCCCGCGGCAGGTATCATTGGTTTAAAATTGGATGATGCATCAATTACTATTTGAAAATCCTGATACTTAAGATCATGATATGTAAAATCGACACCCGATTTGATCTGGTTGATATTATCAATTTGCCATGTAAAATCGGTCTTGCCGGTAAAACTTGTTGTGGTATGATTAAAATGCCAGTTCTCTGTACCACCGGTTAAAAAGGAATTCCCGCTAACATCCTGTTTTCTATTCGGGTCAACATAACGGGGATCAAGCGGATTTTCGTATACATATTGTTTAAACTCCGATCGGAGACCCGACGCAGAAAAATCTATAAAGGCAGAATTACTTAACAATAAGGTATAACTTGCAATACCTAAAAAACTTTTATGAAATTTTTTGTAATCGCCATCCGGATTTAGTCTATATGCATGGTTATAATCTCTGTATTCATTATCCTGATAAAGCCCTGATAACACAATTCCTTTTCCGCTTCCGACATCAAACGCTAATTTACCTTGTAATGATAACCTTCTGTTAAAGTTCATCGGAACATAAGCATCATCGCCCGTGGAGCCAACATGCCAATCTGCCGGGTTATTGGCAGAAAAGTTTGATGAGTCTGATGGATTAAAAATTCGCTGCCCGTAGATTGCGCCTTCATCGTAGTTATATCTTCCCGATAAAAAAAACTTTACCAGTTTATTTAAACCCGGCACAGGCCCGCTAACATTGCCCTGAATATTATAAACATTTTTTGGACTTATATGATCTATATTTGTAAAGATATCTTTGTGAGAGCTGACATAATCGCCGGAATAGAATGAAATATTTCCATCCAATTTATCCCCCGCAATTTTGGTTACTTGATTTACAACACCCGAAAGGGCTTCTCCATATTCAGCATTAAATGTACCGGTAAGAACTTGAATTTCTTCAATGCTATTTACCTCAACTGTTAAGGATGATTGACCGGAATAAACATCATTAACCGGGACACCATCAATCATATATTTTACTTCATTACCTCTACCGCCTCTAAAATGCCCATCAACAACCCCAGCTTGTAAATTAACCACGGCAGAAACATCTTCCAGAGGAAGCATCGAAATATTTTCACCGCTAATAGTTTCTTCCGTTGATGTTAAATCTTTTCTCACCACAGATTTTTCGGCAGTTACAACTATATCGGCTAATTGTACAGATTCCGAATTTAATTCAAAGTCAATTTTTGTTGTTTGGTCTACCGAGACTCTAACTTTTTGAATGGTAAAAGAAGAATAGCCGATCATAGAGGCTTTTACTTGATACTCGCCGGGCGGAATATTTAGTATAAAATAATTTCCATCAATATCCGCTGATGCCCCCATTGAAGTGCCGACAATTATTACATTAGCTCCTATCAGCATCTCTCCCGAGGTTTTGTCGGTTATTTTACCTGCAATTTTTCCAGTGGTTCCGGCATAAACCAATGTTCCCATCAAGAAAACTATTATACAGAGTGATGAAGTTAATACTTTATTATAATTAGTAATAGTGAACATGATATCCGCCTATTATTACATTAAAAGTTTATAAAATTAATTTTAGTTTTTTTTGAAAAATAGCGGGCGCTAAAAAATAGCGCCCGCTGATAAATATAATTTACTTAAGCAGTAACATTTTTTTTGTCATTATAAAATCACCGGCTTCTATCTTATACAGATAAATTCCGCTGGAAACTTTGTTTCCGTAAATGTTATCACCATTCCACTGTACATTATGAATTCCAGCGTTTTGTTCGCTGTTAATCAAAGTTTTAACTTCTCTTCCAAGGATATCATAAATCTTCAATGATACATTCGAAACAATTGGTAAAGAGTAGCTGATTATTGTACTGGGGTTAAATGGATTCGGGTAATTCTGAAATAAATTATGTGTAACAGGTATAAATTCATTATGAACATCTGTTGGGTCAGCTTTTTTTACTTCCAATACATCCATATAAACCGTACCGGAGAATCTTCCAAGAGGATGTAACCGGACAGAAATAGATTTTGCAATCTCACCTGTCGGCGGTTCCGGTACAACAACATCTACATAAAACTGTGTCCAGTCAAACGATTGCGCATTGGGGAAGTGTAGAGGTATATCATCGCTTGCCGCATATTGTCCCCAACCTGCATTATTACCTACTGTAGTGTGGTATATGGCTGTAAGAGATACAGTCCATGGATCACCGACTGCAATAGCTGAGTCAGGCTGGAGATTCATCCCTTTTACCCAGACACTTATTCTTAAGTTGTCACCCGGTACAACATCTTTAAGTTCGTATTTTTTTGTTCCTACAAACCCGTCATGGGTTCCAACAGGTATATCAAATTTTAATGAGTAATTACCGTTATAGGCGTATTCATCTGTTACCATTGTATTTTCATATCCCTGATCTAAAACACCATCATTCCCACCGATAGGAGGCATCCAGTAAAACCATCCGGTCGGTACGCCAACCTGAGTGTTCCAGTCTTGTCCAGCCCAGCCATTTCTTCCTACAAACAGAAAATCATCCGCCCAGACGGTTCCGGTTGCATCTTTACCACCGACAAACCTGATTATTGTTTTCCAAGAATCTTCGGGCAAACTTATTTCACCTATTGTGGTGGTATCTGCTACCCAGCCTGTTGTGCTGGCTGCACTCTGGTCTAATTCAAACTTCTTCTCTCCTATTACTGTTCCGTCTTCTCTGTAGAATGTATATGTTACATACCATTTCTGATCATCATTTGCCGGATTTGTATTTACGCCCATCGTCTTATAATAAAGTCCGAATTTTATATCTACATTTGCAAAATGTTTTTCCGACCACAAATCGCACATATTTTCTGATTCCCATAGCGCTGCACCAATAGTGACACCTTTTTCTATTTTCAGAGATTTTCCCATAGAACGAAATTCATCCGTTGCCCAGCTTAATGTTGATCCGCTTGGTTCCGAACCTTTAGCCCAGTATGATGGCAAAGCTTGTTCGAAACTGCCGATCTCATTTATTCCCGGAATATCTAACTTTTCAACGGTTAGGTCATCCATCCAAACAGTACCAGAGAATCTTCCGAGGGGATGAAGTCTTACTGAAATAGATTTTGCAGTTTCACCTGACGGAGGATCGGGAATAGTTACATCCACATAATATTTTGTCCAGTCAAATGATGTTGCATTAGGGAAATGCAGCGGTATGTCATCGCTAGCTGCATATTGTCCCCAGCCTGCATTATTACCTAATGTGGTGTGGTATATGGCTGTAAGAGATACAGTCCACGGATCACCAACTGCTACTGCAGAATCCGGCTGTAGATTTGTTCCTTTTATCCATACACTTATTCTTAATACATCACCAGGTTGAGCTTCAACTAATTCGTATTTTGTAGTTCCTACAAACCCGTCATGGGTTCCTACAGGTATATCAAATTTTAACGAGTTATTTCCTGTATGAGCTTGTTCATTTGTAACTTTCGTATTTTCATAACCCTGATCTAATAAACCATCATTTCCACCTATTGGTGGCAGCCAGTAGAACCAGCCCGTTGGTACACCAACCTGAGTATTCCAATCCTGTCCGGCCCAGCCATTTCTTCCTACAAACAAGTAATCATCTGTCCAGACAATACCTGTTGCATCTTTACCACCGACAAATCTTATTATAGTTTTCCATGAGTCTTCAGGTAAACTTATTTCACCTATTGCAGTGGTATCTGCTACCCAGCCGGTCGTGCTGGCTGCACTCTGGTCTAATTCGAATTTTTTATTTCCGATTACAGTTCCGTCTTCTCTATAAAATGTGTACGTCACGTACCATTTCTGGTCATCATTTGCCGGATTTGTATTTACACCCATAGTTTTATAATAAAGACCGAACTTTATATCAACATTGGCAAAATGTTTTTCCGACCATAAATCGCACATATTTTCCGACTCCCACATTGCTTGTGTTGTTGTCGTAGTTTTTTCTATTTTCAAAGATTTTCCCATAGAACGAAATTGATCAGTAGCCCAGCTTAATGTGGCGCCACTCGGTTCGGCTCCCTTTGTCCAATATGATGGTAACGATTGCTCGAAACCGCCGATCTCATTAATTCCGCCTTGAGCCAGCAGCGGAAATTGAACCGCAAAAAGAAGGATAGAAATAATTCCTATCCACCATCGGTTAATGTTGCTAATTTTATTCATAGCTACTCCTTTAAAGTAATTGTTGATTGTTGTTGATTATTTGAACTTTTACACTACCAGAAATATTTATATCAGAAAAAATTGTTGTTACGTCCTTTAATAAAATTTGTTTTGTAACTAATTTTTCCACGTTAATTTTTTTATTTACTAACAGGTCGACTGCGGGTTGAAATGAAAATGGATTAAGAAATGAGTTAAAAATTCTCAATTCATTTTGAAAGAGGTATTGAAGATTTAAAGTAACACACTGATCTTTTGGAGCAAGACCGAAAATAACAACTTTCCCCCCTTTGCCTGCCATTTTAATTGCGTTATGTACTGTATCTTTACTCCCTACGCATTCAATAACAGCATCTACTTGTTCGTTGGTTAAATCTCTAATCTCTTCAAAAATATTTTCGCTAAAAGGACTGAGTGAAAAATCTGCGCCTAATTCTATTCCCATTTTTTGTTTTTCTAAATAGGGTTCTATTAAAATAATTTTTGAGGCGCCTGAATTTCTAACTAACTGCACCATCAGAAGCCCGATTGTCCCGCCTCCGATAATCACGACACTGTTTCCATGCTTAACATCCGCATGCTCCATACCTCTTAAGCAGCATGAAAGCGGTTCGGAAAATGCAGCAATGGAAAGATCAAAATCAGTTGGAAGAATGTAAGCTTGCGATGCAGGAACAATAGAATACTCCGCAAACCCGCCGTTTAAAGTAACCCCGAGAGCTCTAAGATTTTTGCAGAAATTAACCATTCCTTTTCTGCAATAGTAACATTCGCCGCAGTAAATATTGGGATCAATTACAATTTTGTCGCCGATATTAAATTCAGAATTAGAATTGTTTCTATCGACGATGACCCCGCTGAATTCATGTCCAAGAATAACCGGGATACTCGAAGGAGATTTTCCTTCATAAATATGTTTATCTGTACCGCAAACGCCGCAGCACGCTACTTTAATGAGAAGTTCATTGTTTTCAAGTGATCGGAGTGTATAATCACTTAACGTAATATTTTTATTCCCATTAAATACTGCTGCTAACATAATTTATTATTTTGGTTTATAGATTGATGTTGATTCCCGGACAATTAATTCAACAGGCATAAGCACTTTTTTAATTATAGACTTTTTATTCTTTAGCATCGTAACTATTAGTTTAAGCGCTTCACTACCCATCTCAATTTTAGGTACTCTTATTGTAGTTAGAGTCGGGCGAAGCATAATATCAGCTTCAATATCATCATACCCGACTAACGATACATCTTGAGGAACTTTATACCCGTTATCCTTCAGATAATGAAGAACGCCTATAGCCATGGCATCGTTTCCTGCAAACACCGCAGAAACATTTTTGTTTTTTGAAAATAATTTTTTGGCTGAATTAAACCCGTTTTGTCTATCGGGATATTTTGCATCTGTAACAATCAAATAGTTTTTAACGGGAATTTTCGCTTTCTCCAATGCTTGCTTGTAACCGATTAACCTATCAGACAAACTAGGATGTTCAATATCACCGCCAACAAATGCGATATTTTTATGCCCGAGGTTTATTAAATGATTTGTTGCTAACAGAGCGCCTTGAATGTTATCAATCAATACCTGAGAAAAAACACTACTTGGCGGCACGTAATCAACAAATACAGTTGGAAGATTATATGAAGATATTCTTTCAATAAGGTTATGCGGAACTTTTCCGGCTATAATAATTCCGTCAACACTTTTGTTTAGTATAAATCGTGGTAAAGGATCATTTTCATTAAAGTCTTGTCTTATTGATGTAAGTAATATATAGTAACCCTCACCTCTTGCTTCAAACTCGGTACCTAAAAATATTGTTGTGTAGAAAGGTTCTGTTCGTAAAAAGTGATCATCAGTAAGAATAAAACCAACGTTCCCTGTTTTGCCTGAAACTAAATTTACCGCTGATTTGGAAGGATGGTAGTTGAGAGATTTAATTGCTTTGAATACGCGACTTTTTGTCTCATCCGATATAGGCTTACTTTTATTTATCACATAAGAAACAGTGGCAATAGATACATTCGCTTTTTTCGCAACATCTTTAATTGTAGATTTCATCTCGACTCATTTAAACGTTTAACCATAATTTAAACTTTTTAACCAATTAAGTCAAATTAATGTCAGTAAAAATATTTTCTTCATTATTTTAACCGAATACTTTGTTTTGGTATTTCGTCAGTTAAGCGCAGTAATACTTTTAGAGTAAAACGATTTAAAAAATCGAACCACGCCTTAAAAAGCTATTTTTTTATTTATACGTTATTGTTATCACAATACTTTTCGGCTGCAAAAACAATTTTGTATCGAATTGAAGGAATACTCCAAATAATATTTTATAATCGATAAGTTAGTTAATACATACAGCATAATCGGTCGTTATAAGGGAAAAAGCTATCGACCAAAGGGATGAAAAAGGGACTACATCTTTTGATTGAGAGGATATTTATTTTGTGAATGATTAATTAAGGTAATGGTTTGCAGTATAAGAAATAACACCTGCTTTTATGCGGCGGAGTTTATCAATACCCAAACACTTGAATTCTTGTAATGTACGGCAGAATATTTGCAAACTAAAAGACTAAAAAGCAAGAATGAATGAAAATGCATACATGAATGTTTTTCATTCGACCATTCATTTATTCATCTCAAATAATATGGCTCTGGCTCTTCCAGGTTTGGATAAACAGTCTAAGGAATAAAAGTTCGATATCTTATAAAAATGCTAAAGTAAGAGGTCTGTACTATGGGTGGGTATATTATTAAAGACGGGGAATAAATGGCGCAATAGCTTTTTCTAGCTATGGAATGATGAGAGTAGTTTACGAGTTTTAACTAAAATGAGAGATTGGGTTTTATTTTTGATTTATAATTCTCTGATAATGGATTTTGGGCAACTAACTTTAACTAAATTATTCGACTATGTATATAATAACTGGTCGTCGTTTTTTATTCATTAAGTAATTTCTTTTTAAAAAAATATTCTTACCTTTAAAACAACAATATTTGTCGTTTAATATTAGAATGAATAAAAAATCCAAACCAATCAGATTAGAAGATTTAGCGAACTTACTTAACGTTTCTAAGGTTACAGTATCAAAAGCGTTAAGAGATCACCCTGACATCTCGCCGGTAACCACGGCACGTGTTAAGCAGCTTGCCGAAGAACTCGGGTATATGCCGAATTTTATGGCAAAAAATTTATCCTCGCTGCGGTCAAATTTGATAGGTCTTGTTGTCCCCGAAATTGCACATTTCTTTTTCGGAGCAATGATAGAATCGATTTTTGCGGCTGCATCCAAATATAAATATGAAACAGTGCTTACCGTTTCCGAAGAGCTTGCAGAGAGAGAAAAAAAGCACGTTCAGTTTTTAATGTCGATGAAAATTGACGGATTAATTATTTCAATAACACAGGAAACCACAAACTTCGTGGTTTTCCAAAAAATTATGGAAAATAATATTCCCATTGTTTTTGTTGATAGAGCGCCCGAGATGCCCGGCATTTCAAGCGTAACCGTAAACGATAAAGGGGGGGCATTTGCCGCAACAGAATATGCCGTTAATAAAGGGTACAAAAAAATTGCAAAAATTGGCGGTAATAATAATATTAATATAGGGCGGAAGCGTAATGAGGGTTTTTTTGAAGCAATGAGATTAAATGGTTTTAAACTTAACCCGGATTGGGTTATCGATGGCGGATTCGGGCACGAAGCAGGTTATAACGGTTTTAAATCAATTTACAAAAAGGGAAGACTCCCCGAATACATTCTCGCCATGACATATCCTGTTGCGCTCGGTATTTACGAAGCCGCATATGAACTGGGCGTAAGAATTCCACAGGATATTGAAATAACGTGTTTCGGTAACAACACATTTAAGCATATTATCCCGACTGTGTTTAATTTCGTCGATCAGCCGACCCAAAAACTTGGGGAAGAAGCAGTAAAACTAATTCTAAAAATGATCAACCATCCAAAATCTTACGAGCCTGAAAAAATAGTATTGGAAACCAAACTACTTATAAACCACACAAATATTTCTGATTAATTTAACAAGATATTCTCCTTCCGGTTATACCTTCCCTTTTTAAGAGAACCTTTCCTCACATTATACTTTTTACGCACACCATTATATGTTTCGATAAAAATAAAAACAGATTGACATTCTCTATGCAATGATTTATTTTTGTTTCGATAAATATAGAAACAATAATATATAATATGCAGATAAAAGAAAGTATTACAATTATGAAATCGCTTGCCGATTCATCCCGGCTGTTGATTTTAAATTCATTGATGGAAAAGGCGCAATATGTAGAAGAACTTTCGGAGCGGCACAAACTGGCTGCCTCAACAGTTTCATTCCATCTGAAAAAATTGGAACAAGCCGGGTTAGTTTCAAAAAAAAAGGAACAATATTATATCGTCTATACCTGCAATGAAGAAGTTTTGAATCTGTCACTACGCGAAATAACATCTTTTACAAATGTTGGCAAATTTATACAGGATGAGCGGATAGAAAAGTACAAAGAGAAAGTCCTTAAAACATTTTTTAAGAAAAATACACTTCTAAAATTACCCGCGCAGCACAAGAAAAAACTTATTGTTCTCGATGTATTTGCAAATATGTTTAAGAAAGACAAAAGTTATACTGAAAACGAAGTTGATTCAATCATCAACAAAGCATATGATGACCATTGCACAATAAGGCGTTTGCTGATTGAAGAAAAAAGGATGACACGGAAAAATCAAATTTATAAGCGAATTGAATAAAAAAGAAAAAATTATGGTTGACAAGAAAAAATTAAAACAAGAATATTTACTTACTCCAAAACCGGCTGGTATATTTAAAATTGAAAATAAAATTAACGGGAAAATATTTTTAAGCGGCAGCTTTAACCTGGATAAAATTTTTAACCGGCATGCCTTTCAGCTGCAACAAAAAGTCCACGCGAACGGAGAACTACAAAACGATTGGAATAAATACGGCAGTGAGAAATTTTTATTTGAGGTATTACAAGAAATAAAATTAAAAGATGATCCGTTGTTTGATTTAAAAAGCGAGGTTGAAACACTTCTTGAAAAAACAATTGAAAGTATACCGGCGGAAAAAAGGTATAATGATAAATAGATTTAGACTATTGTAAATTAATAATTTGGGCTGTCACAAAAGTAAATTTACGCGCTAACTGAGTTCGCGCGCCGCCGAGTTTACGCCGCACTGAGTTTATCGAAGTGTCGAAGTTAGCAATTCGAATCGAAAACCTAATTCGACAAGCTCAATGCTCGGGGGAAAGACTTTTTAGACAGCCCCAATTATTATTTATATTTTTTTTGTTGGTTCAAATAAAGCCGCCGCCGCACCGGCAGGGTCTTCTATAACGCAATATTTTCCATACGAACCCATTTCCTTGATCGGGGCTATTATTTTCCCCCCGTTGTCCATGCAAGCAGCAACACTCGATTCAATATCATTCACTGTTATATAAATAAGCCACTGTGGCGGAAGATTCAAATTGCCGTCGCGCGCGTGACAAATTCCGGCAACAGTATCACCCGATACCGGCAACAGCATATTATAATCGTTGTAACCTTGCATGGCAAACGGCTCGCTTTTCCAGCCCGTAACTTTTGAATAAAATTCCTTCACCTCTTCTGCATTAGTGACGGTTAAATCGAACCATGTTATTTTTCCGGTTTCATTATTCACGACTACTCCATTAATTTACTTTTAAAATTGTAATTCAAAACCAAGCGAATATACTTTATCGCGTTTAACATCCAAAGGAAGTTTGCCGGTGCTGTAAGAAAAATAGGCGCCGGTCGGAAGTTTTAAAGCTGCGCTAAAAAAAATAAACTCATCTGTTCCGGCGCCGCTTATTTTTTTTGATGCATTAAATTCTGTATAATAATTTAGGGATGCTTCAAAGAAAACGGGTTTGTCATTCATAAGCATAACTATCGTTTTAAATCCGGTTTCCGCCTCAAGACGCCCATAATTTTTTGTTTCACCAAGAGTATTTCTTACAACATCTCTTTCCGGATTAACCAAAGAATAGCCGATTAGAAAAGTAGGATATGATGAACCGTAAGGCGTAAAATTATCATCAAGCCCAGTCAAAAATCTTATACAGGCAAACGGGTAATCAAAAACATTCCATTTTGAAAGAGTTGAATTATCATTCCAAGCCTTCAGATCAAAACCGAGCTTTCCCCCGATAATATAATTCTTTTGTGTAAAATCCTGGTTCGATTCCAAACCGCCGACAATTGATAAATCCACAAAAGTTTGAGTTGTCAGTTGGGATGTAATCCCAGAAAGAAATTCTTTCCAAAGAGGACTGTGGTCAACGTCATCAAGCAAAACAAGACTATCTTCGAGCGCATTCAATTTTGAGGCAGTCTCATCGTCAACTCTTAATGCTCCGCCACTGGAGCGGAAAAAATGAATAGACGCTTTTGAGCTTAAAAAATTATTGGGGTTTAGAGTTTTTACAAACGCGGCATTACCGGATGCGTTAATAGACATGTTCATCCCGGTTGATGTTGTTCCAGCCTTATCAAAAAAGTAGCGGTACAAATTTTTATCATACTCATAACTTAAACCAAGCGCAGCGCTATTGCCGGGGTCATCGGTCTGGAAAGTTTTGAACGAAAAAGTCAATCCGTCTAATATTGTCCATGGTTTATTATTTGTAAAAGTTTCTTTAATTGTTTCGTTTATAGTAGCGGGCTGTTTTAATGTGCTTGTATAAATATCACCGAGCATATTATTAAGAGCTTCTACGGAAATACCGGCGGCATTTAAAAGTACCTTTAATGAATCAATACTAATTTCTTCCTGTGCAAACGACATGTTTGAAAATAATGCGAAAAGCAGTATAAAAAATTGCTTACCAGTCATCGTCTTCTCCCCAAAACAAATAATAAAAATCATTAAGTTCTGCAAAATCGGTCACAGTTTTATTTTTGTCTAAGAGGCACTTCACCATATCGGTAATTGCATTTTCGTGCGTAGAACCAGCTTCAAATTGAGCCCGTCTAATCATTCTAAAAAAATTATCAATCTGGTATGCGAGTGTATTTGCTTGAATAGTTCTTAATTCGGGGGTTGTCGACGAATTCCAAAAAGTTAACTCATCCATTTTTATTGAACCTGCAGTATCGAACTTGGCTACAAGTTGATGAAGTACCCGTAATGTTGACCAGGTAGTTGTGCAGGCTCTATTGTTTCTGCTCCACTTATTCATATTTACTCCTTTATTTTATCCGGGCATCACCATTTAAATAATAACCGGTTACTTTTTTAAATGCTTCAGATGTTTTATCGCCCGGGCAGCCGTCAACTTTTACATAAATACCGGGCAGTTTATTTAAGAATTCCTGCAGTTCGACTGCGCCGTTTATTTTTTTACTCGAATATCTTATTAGTGGTTTTAATATTTCGTCTGTATGATCGACATCCGGTTCGGCTTTAAAAGTGATCTCACCTTTTTCTGCAAGCCGTCTTAAAACAACTGCAGCGCCGCATTGCTGCGAAACTGCTGTATCCGACCAGCGTCCATCTGCAATATACTTTCCTTGTGCATAATGATTTGAGAAACTCCATAAATAGGGGGAAAGAACGTACGGATGTGAACGACGGTAACCCCAGCCATTGTATTCTTCAATCTTATATAACATGCCTGGAACGCTCCACTCTTCCCATTGATGAAGATTTTTTAGTTTTAAAGCATCCTCAGCACTTTCTTCCCAGGTAAACGGTGGAACTCCATCCTGAGGTCGACCTGATGGTACATGCGTTGTCCGGGCGTTTAACGAGTCGCCGTTATGTAAATGCCGGTTAAAGTTTAAAGAAGATTCCATGTTGTGAATTACCGCTATAAAAAACCAGGGGATATTTAGAGAATCGGAAACTGATTGATAGCGTGATTTGTTTGGAAGAATACTTTTTATAATACTTTCGACGGAAGGCATTTTTGAAGACTTTATCTGGCATGAATCAAAAAGCCGGCGGTATTCTTCGCGCAGCGGGTCTGTTAACGAAATTAGAGGCATATAAACTCCATGTGTTTGTTGTAAAAAATCTTTTTTTACCAGGAACAAGAGGAAAAGTTGGTAAAATATAACATTTAATTTTTTAACTTGCTCGACAATTTAATAAGCAGATACTGGTGGAACGCATTCTTTTATTAAAACTCGGCATGATCGAATGGCTGCATGAAGATTATTAAAGTGTTAAATAAATTGAATCTAAACCATTCATCTATGCTTTCGCAATTAAGTCTTAGTTTTACTCCGTTGTCAATATTTTTGCGTAAGGGGACTTATTCAAAAACGAATAGATGAATGGCTTTCATTCAGTCATGCAGCCATGCAAACAATCATGCGATGATTTCAAATTGACGGGTTCTGGTTTGGCCGGGTTAGGTTTTTTAAAAAAACATTGCTGTTGAAACTTATTTAACGCTTGTTAACTTGCAAAAATTATCTTAGATTTTAACACATTATTTAGAGGGTTAACATGAAAAATATTTTTCGTTTTTTGTTTATCGGTTTTTTATTTCTTGGAGGTACGTTTGCTCCTATAAGTGCGCAAAACGACTCGGCTGCCATACAGCAAAACAATGGTTTTATTTTTGATCACACACTACCGAGAGTGTTTTCAATTCCAACGGCAAGAGTATTAAACTCACTTGATTTCAGCCTGCTTGTGGGCAGCTCGTTTTCTTTTGGGAAAACGAATAACTTTCTCGGGACGGTTAGTCTCGGGCTCGGTGGTTACGGCGATATTGAATTGAGCAGTGCATCTCTTATGGGCTCAATATTTAATCGTGAAGAAAGTTTTAGTTATATCGGTATGAAAATAAAACTGTTGAGCGAAACAGAACACCTGCCCGGAATTGCGATTGGCATAAAAACTAATAATGAATGGAATAATTCGAGCAGTAATTCAACGGATATTTTATCAAACTCAGATGAATTATTTAACCAGGGAATGCGCAGCATTAATTATGATTCGCGGATGACTACTGCATACTTTTCTGTAAGCAAAAAAATAAAAGATATAGTTTCAATTCATGCCGGGATCTCGTATTCGGATATGCGGTTAAAAAATGTAAACACAGTATATAATTATTGGAATGCTGTTTACATCCACCCCGAAGAAGAAGCAAAAAGTATTTTTAATCTATACGGCGGTCTTGAGTTTGACTTAAATGAACGTACAAAATTTATGTTCGAAGCTCAATCATTTCCGTATATAAAAATTAACTCAAAAAACGGGCAGCTTGAAACTGAAAAAAGAATACTTGGTGTTGTGGGACTAAGATTTTTTATAAGCCAATGGCTTCTCGTTGATTCGGGTATTTTATACCAGGATGATTACAAAGGTTTAGCCGATGCCCAGTTAAAACTAAGTTTGAATGGCGTCTGGAATTTGAGGTTTAAGTAATAAAAAAATAATTTCATGTTTATTGATGATGGCGGGTAATTTTTAGCTTTAAAAAATAATTATGTTAAAAAACATTTGAATACAGGAATATTATTACAAGAAAAAATATGGCGGGTTGTTATTTCGCTTAGCGCAATAGTAAGTGCTATATATATTCCGGCAAGGCTTGTGCTGCCTTTTGGAGATAAGTATATTTTTGAGGTTTTCGATTGGCTTTTTACAGCTATTTTTGCGGCTGATTTTTTCCTTCACGCATTTACAAACAGTAATAGTGATATAGAAACCGTCGAAAAACCAGCTTCAAAAAATTTGTGGCTCACAATTGATTTTTTAGCATTCTTCCCCTTTGCCCTGTTCGGGGGTGTTGCTCTCTACATGTTGAGGTTGATAAAACTAACGCGAATCGGGCAGTATATGCATGAATGGAAACACCATCAAATAAAGTTTTCCGATTATTTATCCTTTTCATTTTTTCTTTTCTGGTTATTGATAACATCTCACTGGCTTGCATGCGGTTGGTTAGTTCAAACAAAAGCAGTGCATCCGGATAATGCGGTTGAAAGTTATGTTACCGCGTTGTACTGGGTAATACAGACTTTAACAACAGTCGGCTACGGAGATGTTCCACCGATTACAACCGGACAAAAAATTTATACTATGATAGTTATGTTGTTTGGCGCCGGAGTTTACGGTTACATCATTGGAAATGTTGCAAGTATTTTATCGCAGCAGGATCCGTCAAAAACATATTACACAAAAAACATCGAGCGGTTAAAGGCTTTTGTAAAATACAGGAAATTGCCGGTAGAGCTTCAGAACAAAATAAAGAATTATTATACCTATGCATGGAAAAGAAGGCTTGGGTTTGATGAATCGAGTTTACTTACATCGCTGCCGCCGGCGTTAAAAATTGAGACTGCACTTTTTTTAAAAAAAGATATCTTAGATAAAATTCCAATATTCAAAAAAGCTCCGGAAAATTTTAAACAGGAGGTTGCGTTAAATTTTCGTTCGATGGTTTTTTCACCCGGTGATATTGTTTGTCGCGAAGGCGAAATTGGGAGAGAAATGTATTTTATAATTCAGGGTGAACTTGAAGTGGTTTCCGGTGACGGTAAAAAGGTAATTGCCATTTTAAGAGACGGCAACTTTTTTGGTGAAATTTCATTATTCAAAAATAGCCCCCGAACTGCAAGTGTAAAAGCTGTAACTTATTCCGATCTTTATATTTTAGAAAAGAAAAATTTCGAACAAATACTTTCCCGTTTTCCATCGGTTGCAGAGCAATTGCATGCCGTAGCCAACGAACGTAATGAAGAGTTTAAATAACAGTATTTTTAGGAAAGTTTTTAGAATAGCACTATTTTTGATGGTTGATTATTTAAAATTTTACTAATCCGGTCATCAAAACTGAAGACCACATCCGGGGAAAGGAATATGCAAAAAAACTCTAAAACCTCATTCGAAACCAAATGTGTACACTCTGGAATAGATGAATATGAATTCGGTGCCGTTGTCCCGCCAATTTATCAAACCTCAACTTTCAAATTTAAATCAGCACAGCATGGCGCGTCATTATTCGCTGGTGAAGAAAAAGGATATATATATACCCGTATGGCTAACCCAACGGTTGAAGCAATGGAAAACTCGATTGCCGAGCTTGAAGGCGGGCACAAAGCTTTAGGCTGCGCAAGCGGCATGGCTGCCGTAACAACCGTTTTTGGCGCGCTTACATCCTCCGGCGATCATGTTATATGCTCGGCGGCTGTTTACGGACCCACTACAACTTTATTAAATACCATCTTCAAACGTTTTGGTGTTGAGTCTACTTTTGTTGATACAACAAACACACAGGCAGTAAAAGATGCTCTCAAACCAAATACAAAAGTTATTTATGTAGAAACTCCCGGCAACCCTACGCTTGCAATTTCCGACCTAAGCGCTATTGCTGAAGTAGCACATAAAAATAATGCTGTTGTTGTAGTTGATAACACTTTTATGAGTCCGGCATTACAGCGCCCGTTTGAATTTGGCGCTGATGTAGTACTTCATAGCCTAACAAAGTTTTTAAACGGTCATGCCGATGTTGTTGGCGGCGTGGTTGTTGTAAAAGATGAAGAAAGTTACAAACACTTTCGTAAAACTTTAAATCAGCTTGGCGGCGTTATTGATCCGTTCAATTCTTTCCTTGTTCACCGGGGAATAAAAACACTTTCAATACGCATGGAACGTCATTGCCAGAGCGCAATGAAAGTTGCTGAATATCTTGAAAAACATCCGGAGATAAAATGGGTTCGTTACCCGGGACTAAAGAGTCACCCGCAATACGAGCTTGGATTAAAACAGCATGACGGGTACGGCGGCATGATTACATTTGAAGTTAAAGGCGGGTTGGAAGCTGGTCGTGTTTTGATGAACTCGGTAAAGCTGTCGCAAATTGCGGTTAGCCTTGGCGGGGTTGAATCATTAATCCAGCATCCGGCAAGCATGACGCATTTTTCAATGGGTAAGGAAGCGCGCGAAGCCGCAGGCATTTCAGATGGACTCGTTCGCTTTTCTGTCGGGATTGAAAATGTTGACGAAATTATTGCCGATCTTGATAATGCTTTGAGTAAGGTTATGGAATCGTTAACAAATAAAGTTGAACAATCAGTCTAAAAGATGAATCGATTCTTGTTTATAGTGTTGTTATTATTGCCGCTTGCTTTTTATAGCTGCGGCAGTAATTCTTTTATAATCGATAAACCTATATCTTTTTCTTCCAAACGAATTGAACTTACAAAACAGTATATAAAAACGCATTGCGGTATTAATGCGCAAAACATTTCGATAGATCCTAAAATTATAGTGCTTCATTGGACGGCGATTAATGATTTCGATTCGTGTTATAATCTTTTTAACATGGAAACATTAAACGGCAGCCGCCCCGATCTGGCATCTGCGGGGCAGGTTAATGTGGCAATTCAATTTCTTGTAGATAAAGATGGTTCCATATGCAGATTAATGCCCGAAACAGAAATGGCAAGACATTGCATCGGATTAAATTACAATTCTATAGGTGTGGAAAACGTTGGTGGTGGTGATAATATCGATAATCTTACGGATGAACAAATAGCTGCCAATATTAATCTTGTTAAATATTTGGTTGATAAATATCCCGGTATTAAATATTTAATAGGTCATCACGAGTACAGATTATTTGAAAACAGTCCGCTCTGGCTAGAGAAAGACCCGAATTACCGCACTGTTAAATACGATCCCGGTAACAGATTTATGAATAAAGTCCGCCGGGGCGTTGCAGATTTAAAACTTTATGGAGTTGAAGAATTTCAAAAATAATAGAATCCTCATCAATTTTTTTCAAAATCATCTCGCCTTTATAGTCTATTTTTAAGTCTTATCCGGAACCTAATTGATCACAAAAATGTTATAAAATTTGGGACTACTTTGTAAGTCTAATAATTTAATTTTATATAGATATTAAATTAAAAAGGATATAATGATATGAGTAAGTTTTTTGTAATAATAATTTTAGCGACCATGTTTTTTACAGGCTGTGGTATTGGTCAAAATTCTAAAGAGGAAAAAACTATGAATGAGAGTGAAATGATGAGTAATAAAGAGAAGATGAAAGACAAAGGCGCAGGCAAAACCATGTTTGAAATCATCAAATCCGATGAAGAATGGAAGAAAGAGTTAACACCGGAGCAATATTCTGTTTTAAGAGAAAAGGGAACCGAAAGAGCATATACCGGTAAGTATGATAATTTTTCCGAAGCAGGTGTTTACAATTGTGCGGCATGCGGAAGTGAATTATTTGTGTCTGATAAAAAATTCGACAGCGGCTGCGGTTGGCCAAGTTTCTGGGACGTTGAATCATCCGACAAAGTAATTTTGAAAAAAGATACAAGCTATGGAATGGTTCGCACCGAAGTTTTATGCGCAAAATGCGGAAGCCATCTCGGGCACGTTTTTGATGATGGACCAGCTCCGACTAACCAGCGGTACTGCATTAACTCTATCTCGCTTCACTTCGAAAAAAGAGAAGCTGACAACAATAAAACGGAATAATCAGTCTATAAAAAAAGCGAAGCGGGACTTGCCTGCTTCGCTTTTATAATAGTTAAAATTTTAAAAAATTATTTTAGAATTTTTGCATTTTCAATCATCACATCGTAATAATAACCGGAGCCAAAATCCTGTTTCAAACGTAAAGTACCTTCTACAACAATAACATCTCCTGTTATGGTTTGACCCATGGTGGTAGCCATGATATCAAAATTATTGTTGGCTTTATCGCCGGTTCCATCCTGTAGGTGAACCCAGTTTTTATTCATAATTTCCGGATTAAATTTTGTAACCTTTCCACGAACTTTAACAATCTTTCCCTCGAGCTGGTCTTTTTTAGAATATAATTCTGCAATTGTTATTCCGCCTTTTACAGGCTCAACTTTTACATCTGCTTTGTCAAGGGTAAGACCTTGTGCATGGGGCGATTCCATTACGCCTTCGTTCGGAGTTGTGCTAACTTTATCGATGAATAAAATTTTGTCGAATTTTTTGTTTAATGATTTACTTTCAAAATTCGGCATTTCCATTCCACCGGTATAATAAAGTGTCATGCCAACTTTGGCATCCATCTGTGGAGCAGCCATCCAGTATTCATTTCCATTTTCCTCAACTCTTAAGTAGGTATAATTTGAAGCATTCGTTGCTTCCAAAACTTTTACTTGGTGTCCTTCTTTTACAACAGTTGGCGCCTGGGGTTGGTTCATCTCAGGTTGTTCCTGTTTTTTACTTTCACATGCAGTAAAAGTTATAGCGGCTGCCAAAAGCAGTAATGAAATTTTTATAAAACGCATAATTCTCCGTTCGTTAATAATTATCAATTTTTGTGTGTTAATATATAAAAGCCAGATTAAATCTCCGATATATTTATTTTTCGCAAAAAACACTTTTGGGGTGGTTTAAGCCATTATTAAGTAAACACTTATTCCAGGAAGACAGAAAAAGTTAAAGCTATTGGTTTTTTAGTAAATCGAGGTTTTTTTTACTGTATTTAGTAACCATAAACCGGGTCACTTTTCTTAGGGGGTAGTTTTCCTTATCCATGAAGTAATGAAGGCATATTCCGTCTAATTCGGCGCCGAATATTCTTGACTCAATAGCATAATTTTTAAAACCGATTTTTTTAAATATCTTTTCAATTTCCAACCATAAAAATTCAAAAAACTTTGACGCTCTGGTTTTTGTCATTTCATAAATATCCTGTTGCAGCGTAAAAGAAATATACATCCTCCAGTATTCTTCATTTTGCGAAAGGAAATCGAAAGTACTTATTATCAAAATTTTTAACTGCTCGTATGGATCATTCGATTTTTTTAATTCATTTTCAACCAACGATCCGAGTTCGCGCAAACTGTCAATAATAGCTTCGGCAATTTGTTGTTTGCTTTCGAAATAGTTGTAAGTAAGCCCTTTGCTTATTTTTGCGTCGGCGGCAATATCGTTTATCGTAGTACCGTGATATCCCTTACGGGAAAATAATTTCAAAGCGCTGTTTAAAATTGCGGTCCTCGCTTTTTCTCTAATTTCCTTATTTTGTTTCTCGGTTCGCGGCATAGTTGTTTTTAATTGAATAAATGTTCAATCATAAATTTATAAAAAGTAAAATTATTATCAAGCACATTTATCATTAATCATAAAAAACTTGACAATCTAAAAAAAAAGTAATAGTTTTTAACTGAACGATTGGTCAATCTTAAATGTTCGGATAAAATATGTATAAAAAAATATTAATTGCTGTTGTTTTCATCTCTTCACTTGTTTTTAGCCAGACAGCCGGAGGGATAATAAAAAAAGCCGAGGACGCAATAAAAGGAGAAACTTCAACCGCCGATATAGTAATGACGATAAAAACTCCGGATTATTCCCGATCGCTCGAAATGGAAAGCTGGTGGGTTGGAAACGACAAAGCCCTGATTGTAACAAAAGCGCCCAAAAAAGAAGCGGGTAACAAAACCCTAAAACTTAAAAATGAAATGTGGAGTTATCTCCGCAATACGGAAACAACTATAAAAATTCCTCCGTCAATGATGCTGCAATCGTGGAACGGTTCCGATTTTACAAATGATGACCTTGTGCGGGAATCTAATTTAAATCGTGATTATGATACCAGGATAATTGCCGAGGATAAAATTGCTGGAGAAAATACATGGAAGATAGAACTCATACCAAAACCCGATGCGCCTGTTGTCTGGGGGAAAATTTATTATTGGGTTCGTAAAGCAGATTACCTTCCTGCACTTGTTCAATATTACGACGAAAAGGGGGGGATGATGAGGTATATGACTTACACCGATATTAAAGATTTTCACGGAAAAACATTACCCGGAGAGTGGACGATGTACAGCAAAACTAAAGAAGGACATCAGACGACTATTACTCTAAAAGATATGAGGTTTAATGTAAATATACCCGATAGGAAGTTTTCGTTTCAAGAATTGGAAAGAGGAAATTAACCTGTGAAACTTTTAATAAAACTTGCATGGCGGAACATCTGGCGAAACAAACGGCGTAGTATTTTAACTCTTGCCGCGGTTGCATTTGCTTGTTTGATGGCGATAGCAATGCGGGGCATTCAGCTTGGCACTTATGCGCTTAACTATAAAACTGTTATTGAAACATTCCCCGGATATGTGCAGATTCAAAAAGTTGGGTATCAAAAAAATCCATCGTTAAATAAAACTTTTATTTTTGATGACAAACTTGAAAGGAAACTAAAAGATATAAATGATGTTAAGGGCTATTCCCCAAGAATAAATGCCGATGGATTGGTAAGTTTTAAAGATGTTTCACTTGGCGCCGCCGTATTTGGTATTAACCCCGAAATGGAAAAAAATGTTACAACCATCTTCGATAAGCTGCACGATGGGAAATTTTTTACATCGGATACAACAAACGAAATTGTTGTAGGATATAAACTTCTCGAAAACCTGGGAACAAAAATCGGTGATGATATAGTTTTGCTTTCGCAAGGTTACGACGGAAGTTTAGGAAATATGAAGTACAAAATAGTCGGGACGGTAAAACTCGGCAATAATGTTTTCGACGCGATGGCAGTGTTTATGGGGTTAAACTCTGCTCAGCAGCTTCTTGGAATGGGTAGGAAAGTAAATGCAGTTGCAATAAATATCTTTTCACTTGCGGAAACTAATATTGTTCGCAATGAAGTAAAGGCGGTTGTTGATGAACCGGAACTGGCAGTTCTAACGTGGGAAGAAGTAATGCCGGAGTTAAAGCAGTCGATGGAGTTTGATAATGTTAGCGGAATATTTTTTCTCGGTATATTAATCATCATTGTTGCCTTTGGTATTTTAAATACTGTTTTGATGTCGGTGACGGAAAGATTTAGAGAGTTCGGTGTTATTCTTGCAATCGGAATGCCGCAGGTAAATCTTGTTAAAGTGGTTTACTTAGAAACAATATTTATTACACTGCTTGGAGTAATAGCGGGCGATATAGCGGGGTATCTCATCAACTATTACATTGTTCTTAATCCGATAATTCTTGGCGGCGGCTTAGCCGAAATATATGCTGAATACAATTTTGTGCCGCGACTTGAATCATCGCTTGACGTTCTGATTTTTATAAATGTATCGATATCGATAATAATTATTTCAATTGTTTCCTGTTTATACCCGGCTTACAAAACATATATGCTGGAACCATTAAAAGGAATACGACATACTTAACGGAAAAAATATGCTCTGGAAATTAGCGTGGCGAAATATTTGGCGGAATAAAAGGCGCTCACTTGTTGTGCTTGGTTCGGTTGTTGTAGGCATGGCAGCTCTCATTTTTTTTGACGGCTTTTCAAACGGGATGATGCAGCAGATGCTTACGAACCAGATAAGCTCAAATGTTTCGCATATCCAAATTCATAAAAAAGGGTTTAACGATAATAAGATTATAAAAAACACGATACCGGACAGTAAAAAAGTTGAGTCGGCGCTCATCAATAATCCTGAAATTAAGGCATACAGTAAACGTGTTATTACATTCGGACTTTTAAGCAGCGCATCCAGTTCATCCGGAGTTTATATATACGGGGTTATTCCCGATGAGGAAGCGAATGTTTCGAAAATCAAAACCTCTATTGTTGAAGGGAATTACTTCGGAGGTGGTAAACGGGATGTTCTGATTGGCAAAAAGCTTGCGGACAAACTTGATGTTGAACCTGGCGATAAAGTTGTTGCGATGGCAAACACGCCTGATGGCAGCATCGGCTCGGATGTTTTTAGGATAGCCGGAATTTTTGAAACCTTCAGCTCCGAGTTTGACAAATCAACAATTTATATTCCCCAGTCAACAGCGCAAAGTATGCTTGGTATTGGAGATAAAGCTGTTGAGTTTGCTATTATAACCACCGATTATAAAAAAGTAGATGCGGTAAAAAATAATCTTAAAACAAAAATGGGCGACGAATATGAAGTGCTTAGCTACAAAGATCTTCTCCCGTCACTAATATTTTCGATGGATATTTATCAAGAGTCGATGTTCATATTTAATTTGATTATCGGGCTTGCACTCATCTTCGGTATTATAAATACTATGCTGATGTCTGTGTTTGAAAGAATAAATGAGTTTGGCGTGCTTATGGCAATTGGGATGAAAAACAAGCGGCTTTTTTTAATGGTAGTTCTCGAAGCCTTTGTAATTGGAGTCATTGGTACAATTGCCGGTTTAATTGTGGGGCTATTAATTCATTTGCCGCTTTCATATTCCGGCATCAACTTCAGCGTGTTTGCCGCGGGTCTTGAGTCTTTTGGAATCGGGGCGGTTATTTATCCGGTAATTTCAATTGGTAATGTAATAAGTATGATTTTTTTAATTCCGTTTATAGCTGTTATCGGTGCATTATACCCGGCATACCGGGCAATAAAATTAGAACCGGTATATGCAATAAACTATGTTTAATATAAGTGAATAAAATAATGGAAATAATAAGAGCAGAAAATTTAGAAAAAATTTATGAAGATAACGGCGTGCCCGTACACGCGCTTAAGGGAATTGATTTAACCGTAAACCAGGGAGATTATATGGCTATTGCGGGTCCATCAGGTTCAGGCAAAACAACATTACTCAACCTTCTCGGTGCGCTTGATAAACCGAGTAAAGGAAAAATATTTTTTGAAAATGAAGATATTACTACAAAGAGCAAAACAGAATTGTCGCAGTTTCGATTAAAAAAAATCGGGTTTATTTTTCAAGCTTATAATCTAATACCGGTTTTAACAGCGCTCGAAAATATTGAATTCAGTATGATGCTGTTGAACGTACCCGAAAAAGAAAGAAAAGAAAAAGCTCTTGCCCTAATGGAAGAACTTGGAATTAAAGAACTCGCCAACAAACGTCCGAACGAAATGAGCGGCGGACAACAGCAGCGCGTTGCTGTTACCCGTGCAATTGTAAACAATCCATCAATTGTACTTGCCGATGAACCGACGGCAAATCTCGATTCGAAAACAGCCGATAACCTTTTAAGTTTGATGGAAAGAATGAACAGTGAAAAAAATATTACATTTATTTTTTCATCACACGACCAGCAGGTTATTGATAGAGCTAAAACTCTTGTAACACTTAAAGATGGCAGAATACAAAACTAAACATGAAGTTAAAATTTTTTTTATTTGTTCTTTTTTTTCCTTTCTACAGTGTGTTAGCCCAATTGGATTATTCATTATCCGGTTACGTTGTTGATCTCCCTGTTTTCGCTTTAGACAAAGACCGCCCGGCGTTTTTTCCCACCGGAGATAAACAAATGTTTATAAATCTTACTCGAATAAGACTTCGCCCGGAGATAAATTTATGGAGCAACGCACGTATAAATTATGAGCACGAAATAGATTTTACCTATTCAAAAAGCAGCAGTGATTTTTTATTTAACACTATTAACATAAACAGACAGATTGCAAATTTGAGATGGAACGTTCTAAATGAAAAAAACATTAAGCTTACTCATTACATCGACAGACTTTCTTTTAGGCAGGCATTTGACTGGGGCAATATAACTATCGGCAGACAGCGAATTGCGTGGGGCTCGGGAAGAGTTTGGAACCCGACTGATCTGTTCAACCCTATTAACCCTGCAAACTACAGCAAGAGTGAAAAAGATGGTGCGGACGCAGTACTTCTTAATTATTATTTCGGCGATTTTACAAATCTTGAAGTTGTTTATAATCCATTAAAAGATAAAGAAGGCAATGCTGGCTGTAGATTCAGAACCAATTTTAATGAGTTTGATGTTGCCGCTGTCGGCGGTTATTTTGATAAAAGAATTATCGGAGGTTTAGATTTTGCCGGGAATTTATTCAATGCCGGCGTCCGCGGGGAAGGAATAATTTCAGTAAATAAAAATGATGCCTCGGATAAATATATAAAATTTATTCTCGGTGCCGACAACCAGTTTACGCCTGAATTTTACGCGATGATTGAATATCACTATAACGGCGAAGGCAAAACTAATAAAATTTATTATGAACTTTTAAGATTATTGAACGGTCAAATTTTAAATTTAAGTAGAAATTATATTGTGGTAAGCGCCAGCTATATTTTTTCACCTTTGGTTACTTTAAGTGTTACCGACAATATAAATTTGAATGACGGCAGTGGTTTTATCGGGATGATATCAGCCTACTCTGCTGGTGATAATTTCTATTTAAATATCGGCGCTCAGCTTACATATGGAAGCGAATATACAGAATACTGGTATTATCCTAATTCACTTTATCTGCAGGGGGAATATTACTTTTAACGCGGGTTTTTATTGTACTCCCTTTTCTCACCATGGCAACCCCTGCAAAAATGATAATCATCGCTATAAATATCGCGGGAGATAATTCTTCACCGAGTATAAACCAGCCGAGGAATATGGCAATAACCGGATTAATATAGGCATACGTGGAAACAAACGATAGCGGAAGATGCGCAATTGCGTAAATATAAGAACCGTAACCGAATAAAGAGCCGGCAATAATTAAATAGATTAATGCCCAAAAACCGTTGCCGTGCAAATGGAATAACGGGAGTTCTCCGAGAAAAAGACCCAACAATAATTGCAAAGTTCCCGCAATCAGCATCTGCACAGCGGCGTTCATCAAAGGGTGTACGTTTACTTTTTTATACTTTGAATAAACACTGCCCGCAGACCAAAATATTATGGCGCCAAGTAAACTAATCATCCCGATAATGTGTTGGGTTTCAAACATTTTTTCAATGTCATTCCAGAATATTATTGCCATACCCGCAAAGCCTAACAGCAAACCTACGATTATATGCTTATTTGCTTTTGGAGCGGTTGGTAAAAAATATTCAATTACAACAATCCAGAATGGAAGTGTTGTAATTATTATTGCAGTTAGACCGCTCGGAATCCATTGCTCGGCGATAACAACTAAACCATTTCCAAGACCGAGCAAAGCAATACCTACAACAGCAATATGTTTTATATCCTTCAGCGCGGGAAGTTGCTTTCCTTTTAGCCTTAAAAATATAACAAATATTAATCCCGCAGATAACCACCTTAAACCGACAAACAGTAACGGCGGTAAATCTTCAACACCAATTCGTATTGCAAGATATGTTGTGCCCCATATAATTGAGACAGTTACCCAGGCTATAAAAGCTCTAAAGTTCTCTTTGTACATTTATTTGTATTCCGGCTGCGGATATTGTTATAAAAAAGGGAAACGTATAAAATTCGGAAGGACAAACTTATTCTAAAAATTTCATAATAAAAAGAATGGTGTTCAAATCGGTATGGGCAAAAAAAAGGCGCTGTTAAAATTAGCGCCTTACGAATCAAACTTCTGCTGTTTAAGCAGGGTTAAAATATATTAGCTGCGCTCTTTAGCTTGGCTTACAACAATATTTCTACCGCTTAATTCTGTCTCGTTTAATGCACGAATTGCATTAATGGCATCTGCCATGTTTCCCATTTCAACAAATCCGAAACCACGGGATTTACCTGTGTCTCTATCCATGATAACTTTTGCGGAAACAACACTTCCGTGCTGTTCAAATGTTGATTTTAGCGAACTGTCATTAACTGACCAGGGCAGTGAGCCGACGAATAATTTTGTACTCAAAAAAAGGACCTTTTATAAAATATTAACAAATGCTCGGTCTATTTACCGAAGACTGCAAATATACGGCTATTACTCGCCAATAACTAATTATTATCATACCAATAAAAATGCCGTCTTATTATGTGAACCAAAATTGCAGTGTGTTGCAAAAATAAATATTTTTTGCTTGCCGGTTAATTAGCTAACCGGTAAGTTTTGTGTGAAATTTTAATTTTTTTGGTGATTTATGGGAAAAACAATACTCTTAATTCTTATCGGCACAAGAAAAGAATCTGCCGTAAAGGTGCAGCAAATTTTAACTGCCTGGGGCTGTATTATAAAAACCCGGCTCGGCATTCACGATGGTGTGCTCGAAAACTGTTCCGATGAAGGACTCGTTATTTGTGAGTTAGCCGGTACAAAAGAGCAACATGACGAACTTGCACGCAAAGTAGCGGTTTTGCCAGGCGTTAGTTCGCAACTTGTAAATCTTGCTGTTATTAATAAAGAATAAAATGTTTATCGATAAAACCTTCAGGGTAAACAAAACCTGAAGGTTTTATTAAATTCGATTAGCGAAAAAGTGAGTTAAAGAATGCTACCACTCCAAGGTGCGCTGTTATTAAATCGGTTTTAGAACGACTGACATCAAAATAAGCTTTGCCTCTAATAATTTTAACAGAACCTTCTTTTAAATACTCAGCTTCACTTCCGAATAAATACCGCGCTTTTAAATCGAGAAAGACATCCCCCACATCTCCGTCGTTTCCGCCGGAATGGACTTTTATCAGAAAACCACCACCACCGCCATAACTCCAGGCAAAATCATCAAAATTGGTGCTGCTTGCAACTTCTTCCGAGCCCTGGCTTGTAATTTTAGTTTCTGTAAAAATATACGAACCGCCGAACAATCCTTCAATATATGGTCTAACATCACCTCTTGGAAGCATTAACTGAAAAACCACATGAAAATTCATTATGTTGTTTGTTCTGTCAACATCTACTGTAACATCGGGAATTGTTAAGCTGAACGGTTCGCGGCGCGACTCACTACCATAGTTAAGATAACCAATATTTATTCCGAAACCGAAAGGGGCTTTGGGGCGGGGGGAAATGAACATAAATTGACCACTGATACCAACGCCTGTTCGTGAAACGTTTTCTTTAAATTCTCCGGACGGGAAACCGAGTGTGAGGTTTAATCCGCCCGCCTGGGCAAATGTTTTAAATAAAACTGCAGAAGATAAGAACAGTAATACAATCACAAGTTTCTTCATTGTAATCCTTGAAATGAATATAATTTTGAAATTTTATAATTCAAATTTACTACATAAACTAAGTTACTGACAATCTTTTGTATGAACTATTATTCCAAATTATGGATGCCCATAAAACCTGATCAACGGTTAGTTTAATATTCGGCAAATATTGCTTTAATTATTAAACTTTTTTTCTGAGGATAATTTAATGTAGGCAAAAATGTTTCGTTAAATGTTCTACTTTTTATCAAACCATTTACTATTAGCCAATTACCATTAGCCCACTTAATCATCCAATAAAAAAAAATTGAGTACATGTATGATATTACATCTATATTTTAAGCATAGTAACGAGGCTTATTATAATAAGTATAAAAATTTTATTTTATATATGATACGATTATATTGATGCGGCTTAAAAAATTAAATATTTTATATTCTGCCGGGCAGGATGAAGATACTGCAATTGAAAATACTGAAACAGCTTTTTTGATGAATAAAAAAAATATATACTGGCTGATGCAGCTTTCGGGCTGGACGTTATTTACAATACTGAACCTTTTTGCACTCATTGCTTTTGGTGAAGCAACATATCACGATTATTTCGTTTGGGTTTTTGTTTGTTTTGCCGGTTTGGCTTTTACGCATATCTACAGGAGTTATCTAAAAAAATATAACTGGCACACACGTTCATTAAAAAAGATGGTTATGCGTGTAGTTTCATCAAGCATAATTATTGGTACGGCAATGTATATCCTCGGGTTCTTGTTTAATTATGCTATTGGGGGTTTTAATGCCGGGGAATATAGAATTGTAAACACAATATTCACAGTAATTAATTTAAGTATTGTAATATTTTTCTGGTCGCTTATTTATTTTTCAGCTCATTTTTTCGAAAACTATAAACGGGTTGAGATTGAATCTCTTATTTGGGAAGCGGCTGTAAAAGATTTTGAACTGAAGACATTAAAGTCGCAGCTTAACCCGCACTTTATGTTTAATGCGATGAACTCGATACGGGCGTTAATTGAAGTGGAGCCGAAAAAGGCGCAAACAGCATTAACAAAACTTTCAAACCTGTTACGCTATTCATTAAAAATTGAACGGACCGAAACGGTACCGCTTGAAGAGGAATTAAAAACAGTTGCAGATTATCTCGAACTCGAATCGATTAGATATGAGGAGAGGTTAACATATTCAATAAATATCGACCCGCTTTCGGCGAAAACAGAACTACCGCCGATGATGGTACAGACACTTGTGGAAAACGGTATAAAACATGGGATTTCAAAAAAGACACAAGGTGGAAAAATTTTTGTAAATTCGCATATAGAAAATTCAATGTTGATTATTCAAATAAAAAACAGCGGAAGAATTAGTGAAGAAGATATAAAACACTCAAAAGGTTTTGGAATAAGTAATACCAAACACCGGCTAAATCTTCTTTACGGAGAAAATGCAAGTTTTACAATAAACAACACCGCGGAAGATGAGGTTCTTGCGGAAATTAAACTACCTACGGGAGGCAAGATAAATGAAAGCTCTTATTATAGATGACGAACGGCTTGCACGCGTTGAACTGCGCAGACTGCTCGAACCCTACAAGGATATTGAAATTATAGGTGAGGCTGTTAACGCTGATGATGCGATTAACAAAATAACCGAACTTAACCCGGATCTTATTTTTCTCGATATTCAGATGCCGGGCAAAAACGGTTTTGAAATGTTAGAGCAGCTCGACGGCGTTCCAATGGTTATTTTTACAACCGCTTACGATGAGTATGCTCTAAAGGCTTTTGAATATAACGCGATGGATTACCTTTTAAAACCTATCGAACCAAAACGCCTTGAAGATACGATAAAAAAATTAATCGAAAAAAACAGGAAAGAAGAGGTAAGACAATCCGAATTACCGATTTTACGCGAGGACGACCAGGTGTTTGTAAAAGACGGCGACCGCTGCTGGTTTGTAAAACTTACCACAGTAAAATTGTTTGAGTCGGAAGGCAATTACGTACGTCTTTATTTTGACGACCACAAACCGCTAATACTTCGTACGCTCAATTATCTCGACGAACGGCTTGACGATAAAACATTTTTCCGTGCAAACCGAAAACATATAATTAACCTGAAGTGGATAGAAAATATTGAACCCTGGTTAAATGGCGGACTGCTTGTAAAACTTAAAGGCGGTTTTAAAATTGAAGTTAGCCGCAGGCAGGCAATTAAGTTTAAAGATATGTTGAGCTTATAATAATTTTTTTAACCACCGGCGTTTAATAAAATAAACGCCGGTTTTGCTATTAAAATTTTTTCCACGCCCGATTTCCTAAAACGAAAAAAATTAACCTCAATTGGTTATCTGATAACTCGTGAAGGATCAATCATCAGCAACTAATTTTTTGTATTCCGGATGCCGCAAAATATAAGTATGGACGTACGAGCAGGAAGGGATAATTTTGTAATTATTTTTTCCTGCAAAACTTAAACATTCCTCAACGAGTAATGCCGCCATGCCTCTCCCTCTCAATGAAGAAGGAACATATGTGCCGGTAATATCCATTATGGTTTCTCCCTCAAAATAATATTTTAATGTTGCTTTTTGTCCCTTAACATCGATATAAAAAAGTTGATCTTTTACCATGTGCACTACTTTGTTTTCCATCGTCATCTCAATTATTACTTTTTACAAAATTAACTATCTGAATCGGGTTTATCCAATATACTACTTGTTGCAGCTGAAAAATAAATATCAAACATTAAATAAAAAGTGCATTACATCTCCGTCATTTACTTTCTACTCTTTCCCATCGATGCGCAAAATACCCGGGTTGCGGCAAGCTGACTCAGAGCCATACTTTTTATAGCCCAGGCTTTTGCTTTTTTCTGACGGGCTGTTGATTTTCCTACATTCGGAAGCCCGACAATTCCAATACTTAATCCCATTTAAATTTTATTCCTAAATATATTTGATAAAACAGCCATAAGTATAGTAAGAGTAGAGTAATTCAATCTTCCCAGTTTATTGGGTTAATTGTGAATTAACTGTAATTTTGTCAATTCAAAAACGATTAAAAATTTTATTAAACCGGATTAAAATGAATGAACTAAAGGAACGACCAACCTTAAAAGATTTTCAAGAATATGTCTCTAAACTCGAAAAAGAAAGAGGATTTGAAAATCAGACCGTTATTGAAAAATGTCTGCTTCTCGGCGAGGAAATCGGCGAATTGTATAAAGCTGTTAGAAAAACAAACAACCTTGCTGTTGATGAGAATTCCGATTTTACATCTGTCGAGGAAGAACTGGCGGATATTTTAATATTTCTCTGTTCAATTGCAAATCGGTATGATATAAATCTTGAAGAAGCCTTCCGTGAAAAAGAAAAAATAAATCTCACAAGAGTTTGGCGACCACTCAAATAGTCTGCTATTAAGTAGTCTATTTTATTTCGATGCTGACAACTTGAGATAAAGATCGTCCGCAACAAAAATATAGTCCCTAAAAAATTCCCAATGATAACTCCGTTTCGGAAATTTATTAAACTTTCACTATCTTCAACAGAAATTAAACAATAAAAATGAACGCGAATGAACAGACTGTCAATTGAAAAAAGTCCATACCTTCTTCAGCACAAAGATAACCCGGTTGACTGGTTTCCTTGGACTGCTGCGGCATTTGAAAAAGCGGAAATAGAGGACAAACCGGTATTCCTTTCAATTGGATATTCGACCTGCCATTGGTGTCACGTTATGGAGAAAGAATCGTTTGAGGATGAGTTCGTTGCTCGGATGATGAATGAAACATTCGTTTCAATAAAAGTTGACAGAGAAGAACGCCCGGATATTGATGGGATTTACATGAGAGTCTGCCAGATGTTAACCGGCAGCGGTGGCTGGCCTTTGACAATTATTATGACACCGGATAAAAAACCATTTTTTGCGGGGACATATTTTCCAAAAGAGAGCCGATACGGTAGAATAGGTATGATTGATCTGATTCCGCAAATAAAAGAAGCATGGGTTGAAAGAAGAGATGAGATTAATGATTCGGTTATAAAAATATTAGACTCGTTAACAAGATCAGAAAATAATAATGCTGAGAAAGATCTAACTTTAAAAGTTTCGGATATTGCATTTCATCAATTACTTGAGCGTTTTGATGACGAACATGGCGGTTTTGGCGGGGCGCCAAAATTTCCAAGCCCGCACAATTTATTATTTCTTCTCCGTTATTATAAACGCACCGGTAATTCAAAGGCGCTTGCTATGGTTGAAAAAACTTTAACGGAGATGTACAACGGGGGAATTTATGACCATGCCGGTTTTGGTTTTCACCGTTATTCTACCGATGCACAATGGCTTGTGCCCCATTTTGAAAAAATGCTCTACGACCAGGCGATGCTCTCATTTGCATTTATCGAAACCTATTTGGCAACCCAAAATCCGTTTTACAAAAAAGCATGTGAGGAAATTTTGCATTATGTAGAACGGGATATGTCGGATCTTGAAGGAGGATTTTACTCGGCAGAGGACGCAGATAGTGACGGCGAAGAGGGGAAGTTTTATTTATGGACAGAGGAAGATGTTGCAGACAGTTTAAATACCGATGATGCCAAGTTTATAAAAAATATTTTTAACATAAAAAAAGAGGGTAACTGGATTGATCCGATGGAAGGTTCGCTAAATGGTTCAAATATTCTGCATCTGAAAAAATCAATTTCCGAATTAAGTACCGAACTTCATTTAACTGCAGATGAACTTACAACAAAAATTTCCATTATTCGCGAAAAGCTTTTTAATATCAGGGAGCAACGTATTCATCCGCGTAAAGACGACAAAGTGCTCACCGATTGGAACAGTTTGATGATATCTGCATTTGCAAAAGCTTCGTCGGCATTTAATTATTCAAATTATCTCAATACTGCAAAACGCGCCGCTGAGTTCGTTTTAGAAAACATGATCGATGATCGGGGAAGGTTATTTCATAGGTGGAGAGAAGGCGCAGCCGGACTACCTGCTCATATTGACGATTATGCTTTTTTTGTCGCTTCCCTGATTGATGTTTATGAAGCGTCTTTTGATATACACTATTTAAAGCTCGCAATACAATTTGTCGGTACAACAATAAGGCATTTTTGGGATAGCGAAAACGGCGGATTCTTTTTTACAGCCAATGATGGTGAAAAATTATTGATAAGGCAAAAAGATATTTATGACGGGGCAATTCCATCTGGTAATTCGGTAATGCTTTTGAATTTATTGCGCCTCGCCCGGATGACGGGGGACATCTATTTTGAAGAAAAAGCGTCTCAAATAATAAAAGTATTTTCTGCCGCGGTAGAAAAAGCGCCTATTGCCTATTCGCAATTTTTATGCGGCGTGGAATTTGCTTTCGATGGATCGAAAGAAATTGTAATAACCACAAAATATTTTGATGAAAAAACTATGGAATATATTGCGATGATTAACAACCGGTATATCCCGAATAAAATTGTGCTCTTAAAAACAGAAAAAAATAAAGAGTCGTTGGCGGCTATTTCTCAATTTACTATGGATTTAAAAATACTTAATATACCCGCCGTGTACATTTGTCAAAATTATTCATGTCAAATGCCGGTTAGTGACACAAATGAACTTGAAAAATTTTTGGCTTTATAAAATATTTGCAATGTTTTTGGCTTAAAAGATTTTTAACTTTTAGAGTCATTTATTCTTGATTATGTAACTTTAATTATGAGTTTTAGAAAACAAAATTTTCCAGAGGTTTTTTCTGAGCAAAGATAATAAATTTGTAAAATCACTTGTCGAAAACGCCAAGTCAGGAATGAATTCTGCTTTTGAACAACTATTTAAAATAAATCAAGGCAGAATTTACGCGGTCTGTTTTCGAATTCTTGCAAACAAAGTTGAGGCGGAAAAAATAACCATAAAAGTTTTTTTTGTTGCATGGCAGCAAATAAAATTTTTGCGGAGCGACTTAACATTTTCAGCCTGGTTAACCGGTATAACAGTTTACACTGTGATGGAGTTTTTAAGAGATAAAGAAGCCGAGATAGAGGATACACATTCAGCCTCTAAAAAATTCCCGACTCTTTCACCGCTTGAACTTGCAATATTAAACCTGCCGCAGGATGAAAGAACCATTGTGGTTCTTCACGATGTGGAAAATTATACTTTTAGCGAAACTTCGGATATACTTGGGCTGCCGCCTGTTACAATAAGACAACTGCTTAATAATGCTCATAAAAAAATAATTCGAGAGATTGGTTTATGACTCACCAGCAGATAAACCTTCTACTCGAAGAATATCTTGATGATACTCTCGACGTTGATACCGTTCTTGAAATCGAATCTCATCTTAGCGGGTGCAACGAGTGCGGTGAATATTTATACTCACTCAGGATTTTGAAAGACAAAATAAAAACACTTCCAACGAAAATTGAGCCTCCAACAGATTTATGGCCGGATGTGTTTTCTGAAATTCGGGATGTTAAAAAGGCTGAGGCAGTTACTAAACCAATTGTTGTAAGGGATTTAGGTTCGAGCAAATATAAAGTAAATAAAAAAGTATTGAGGGAAAGAGAAAAACTACAAAAAAAAATTAGCAGCAAATTGAACAGTAGAAAAACTTCTAAAAAAAGAATAACTATTCTGATTTTCTTATTGCTATTAGCTGTTACAACGGCATCAATTTATTTTTATGTAATTAGTTTAAGTAATAATTGGGAAATAAAAGCCCTAAGTGGAATACCCTTTGTCAATAACAAACGTGTACTAACTACTTCAGACTTTGATGAGGGAAGTGTATTAAACACCAAAACTGCCTCTCAAACAGAAATTGTAATTCCCCATGCCGGCATAATTACCGTTTACCAAAATACAGTAATCAAAAGATTGCCTTTAATAAATTCCGTTGAATTGTTCCGCGGTAAAATTCATGCTTCAATTTCATTAGCAGCTGAAAATCTGTCTGTGAAAATACCGGGAGCAAGGATAGCTGAGTTTGGCAAAGGGTCTATTTTTGAAGTAACCACCGATGCAGGGTACTCATTGGTAAAATGTATTTCATCAACATTAAAAATAACAGGCACTGGAAAAGAAGTATTTCTTCCATCAGATTATTTTTGCCCGGTGTGGGAGGCCAGGGGACCCGGAATTCCATATTTTGTTAATGCACCACACCCGCTGATAAATGCGATGGAATCCTTCGTCCTCGGTAGCGGCAATCAGGCAGAATTAACCATTGTTGAAGAAACTGCCGCCGAATACGATGTTGTTTCATTATGGCATCTTTTACAAGCAGTGCCGGTAGAGTTCAGAATTAATATTTTTAATTTGATAGATAAATTTGTTCCTCCACCTACAGGTTCTTCACAGGAAGGATTACTCGGATTGAATAGGGGTATGCTGATGTTGTGGTTGAAAGATATCGAAAATAAATATTAAGGCTGGTTTAACCTGCCGTTGCCAATTATATCCCGCTTAATTTTGGCATATTCTTTCATTAAGCAGTTCGTAAAATCTTTTTTGTTAATACTCTGAGTGTAGTTACTGTTGAGACAATTTGGTTTTTTACTGAACTACAGCTTCCTGAAGCACGTCACCGTTTACGCCTATAACTATAACTTTAAGATTAATATTCGACCCGGTATAATCAATAGCTTGTTTTGCAAGTTGTAGTAAGCCACTGCAGCACGGTACCTGCATTACCATAACTGTAATAGATTTTAGTTCTGCTTCATTTATCATCGTTACCAATTTATCGTAATAAACTTGTTTATTGCTGTCTAACTTCGGACATGCAATGGCAAGTGATCTATCTTTCAAAAAGTCTTTGTGGAAATCGGCATAAGCAAAAGCAGTACAATCCGCCGCAAGTAATAAATCGGAGTTTCGATAATATGCAGCCTGCGGGGAAACAAGATGAAACTGAACCGGCCACTGTGTTAAGTGTGATGTCCGCTTCCCATCCTCGGTTTTGTTTTCCTTTGTTTCAAAAACCATTTCTTTCGAACCAGGGCAGCCGGGGTGATGATTATTAGAAACATGCAGATCCGGAAGCATCGGATTTTTAATGCCGAGCGCTGCAAGATATTTTACTGCTTCATTGAAGTATTCAATTTCTCCATGTTCCTTCAAGTGGTTTAGATGTGCGAGTATAACATTTTTGCCACCTTTTATTATGTAATCCATCACTTTTTGCTCATCGTACGGTTCAGCGTCACGCTCACTAATGGTTATGGCATTTTCGGGGCAGAAGCCGAGGCATGCACCGAGTCCATCACAAAATAGGTCGCTAATCAATCGCGCTTTGCCGTCAATTATCTGTAATGCGCCTTCTGCGCATCCGGGTACACAATCGCCGCAACCGGTACATTTATCTTCATTTATTTCTACTATTTTTCTAATCATTTTTATTTCATCTTTGCTTTATAATCAGATTAAATTGTCTGATTAAAAATAAAATTAAAACTCTTAATATACAAGAGGCGGGAAGGGTAAAGTTTGGTACATTAAAAAAAAAGGCGGTCTTAAAAAGACCGCCCGATTAAAGATAATTATTTCAACAACTTACTTTAGAAGCATCATCTTCTTTGTAAAGTTTGTGCTGTTTGTTTTCATGTTGTATATGTAAACACCGCTTGCAAGACTGCTGCCATCAAAAGTAATTGTATACTTACCGGGTGCATAATCCATATCAGCTAGTGTTTTAACAACCTGACCGAGTATGTTGTATATTGTTATTGTAACGCGTTCGTTACGTGCAACAGAGAACTCAATCTTTGTTGATGGGTTGAACGGGTTAGGGTAGTTTTGCTTTAGTTCGAATTCAGTTGGAAGAGAAGTTTCTTCTTTTGAACTGTTAATTCCGTCAACCATCTTATAGACCGAGCCTTTTCCGGTGCCGGCAAATATTGAGTTGTTAGAAGTATTAACTGTCATTGAACTAACTTCGAATCCGCTCATACCAGCTTGTTGCCAGGTTGCTCCGTTGTCTCTCGATACAAAAACACCACCTGACCAGGTATTTGCAAATACATTATTGCTAGCATCTGCATTTATTGAGTAAATGTACTGGGACGCAACACCGTTACTGACCTTCATCCAGCTGTCGCCATAATTCGTAGAACGGTAGAGTCCGCTTCCATACGTTCCGGCTATAACTACACCGTCAATTGACACACCGAGCGAGTAGATAAAGTCGTAATCGATATTTAGTCTTACCCAATTTTGTCCACCATCAACTGTTCTGAATAAACCGCCGTCGAATGTACCGGCAAATATGTAACCATTGTTAGCCGTGGTTAAACTACGGATGTTCATTGATGAAATACCGCCGTTTATTATCTGCCAGGTATTTCCATTATCAACTGATTTGTAAACACCATAGCCAAATGTTCCGGCATAGATGGCGCCATCAATTGCTTTAGTTAAAACACGAACTTCTTTTTGACATAATTCAGTTACAGCCCAGTTGTTTCCATCATCATTCGAGAGATAGATTCCTAATTCGGTTGCTGCTATAATATTACCATTATCTGCAGTTACTATTGACCAGATATAATCAACATCCATGCTGCCATTCAACAATGTGGATGTTTCGTTTGAAGATGTTCTGAATATACCGCCGCCGATGGTTCCGGAAAGTAAGTTTCCATTCGGATCATGAGCAAGCGAAGTTATCATTTGATTGTTATTTAAGTCGCTGAACTGCTGCCAGGTTCCGGCAGGGGCAGTGGTTTGGTGAGTTCCGCCAACTTCAACAGATGCCTGCGATAAATTGTTTAACAAATTAGGATCGGTTGGGTAAACAGATTCAATGCTAGCAACGTTGACGATTGTTGTGTCGACCGGAATACTGCCGATGAATAATTTATTGTTAAATTGTCCTTGTCCTTCAAGGAACTTACAAATCAACTGACCGTTCTGTACGCCGCTGACAAAATTAACTATTGCAAGAGGTGCCAGTATAGTTCCGGTAATATTGATGTACTGAATCTTCAGGTTTCTCGCTTCATAGAAGTTGTAAATAACATTCTGAATCGAAGTGCCGTTTACACTTAATCCACCGCTCCAGGATGTGCTGTCACCGTCAATGTTTACAAGTACTGCCGAACCGTTAGGTGCAGTAATGGAGAAATTGTTGGCAGTTGAAAGTTGTGCACCGTCTACGTGGAATACGTTTAATACCGGATTAGTGCCTTCAAGGAATATACCGCCCCACTGGTAAGTGGTAGTGCCATTATTAGTATATGCGCCAAGTGTTGCCGATAGACTCTTCAGATAAGCTTCTGCCGTTGCAAAATCAATAACTGATTCGTTTCTTAAAGTACCACCGGTAATACTAACAGGGTATATGGGAAGATTTGTAGAGTTACCGTAAACAACGTTTCCGTTATAAACAGCGCCGCTTGTAAATGTTAAATTATTACCAACTACTAAAACATCTTCTTGACCGTAAGGATAAGCTGGTAATTTGTCACCCACACTGTACTGAGCTAGTTGAGCATTTCTGCCAACAGCCATTTTCCCTTCAGTATCAGATGAGGGTTGATTGATGTCGTAAAGTACAAAGACGTTAAATCCTTCAGCTTCACCAAGGTTAAAGGTACCTGTTCCGTTAGCGGTAACATCAACCTTGACTGTAATTGTTAAAGTTGCGTTAGCTCCATTAGATAGATTCCCTATTGTCCAAACTCCAGTAATGTCGTCATACGAACCGATAGTTGCCGATGAAGAGATAAACTCAACACCTGATGGAAGGACATCTGTTACAGTTACACCGGAAGCGTCTTTAGGTCCCATATTTGAAGCGAGTATTGTATAAACAATGTTTTCGCCGTTTTGTACAGAATCTTTGTCCGCTGATTTAATAACTTTTACATCTGCTTCGTTCGGAGGAGGAGGAGGACATATTGTTGGATTCCAGAATACTTTTTTTGTAATTGGGGTACCAACAACATTTCCATCGCAATCTAAAATAGACACACCATATTCAACCTCAACCTGTGTATCATTATATCTTATGCCAGGCCAATTAGCTGTAATCTGGAAAGTAGTGTCGTTTAATATTTGTGTGTTGGTATAATTATAACCTGTTGTTAAATCAACGGGGTAAACTACTCTCCACCAAGTTTGCATCGTTGCTCTTGAAGGATTTGGTGAATGGGTAACGGAACCTCCAACAATAACTGTTTGGGGAGTTTCATAACATACAGGTTCGTCATTTCCCAAAGTACCATTCCAACTTGTAACACAAGGGGTAAGGCTGTAAATTCCAGCGTCCCAGCTCATGTCATCTTCACCTGCTACTAAATTAGTGCAAGTAGTTTTACCAGTAATAACATCAGCATCAGAATCTTTAGCGTCATCAGAGCCCTGATTCTGAGTTGTGAACGCAGAATTTGCCGGAAGTACAAATTCAATATAATAATCACCCGGCAGTAAGTTACCGAATGTATAAATTCCATCTATGTCAGTAGTTGTTGTGGAAACAAACACGTCCGAGCAGTCATATAAATTTACAACTACTCCGGCAACTCCGTTTTCGCCATTATCTTGTTCGCCGTTTTTATTTACGTCGTTCCAAACTTTGTTTCCTATTGAAGCAAAAGGAACGCCGCAATCGAGGTAACCAAGGTTAACAGTGCCATCATCAAAGTTTTCATTTAATGATGTTAATGCTTCATTAAGTTGAGCAGGTGTATAAGCATTTGAAGCTCCGCTTATTACCGCGTTAGCAATGTCTAATAATTCATAGACGGTTTTTCCATAAAAATCACCGGTGGCAATAACCAATCGTCCAAGTTCCTGTGGATTAGTTCCGAGAACACCAGCGGCGCTGAAGTAAACGTTAATTGTTGCAGCAACCAATTGACCGGCAAGAATGCCTGCTGTGGTTGTTAATGGATTAATTTGGTTTCCTGTTAAAGTTCCTGCTGTACCGCCTGCAGGTAAAAAATCTTTTATTGCTGTCGAGGTGGTAAATTTAGCTGTATTTGAACCACTGCCTATAGTTAATCCGTTTGGAAATACTGTTGAGAAATATAATTCCCTAATTCTACCTGGACCACTGTTATTAGGACTTCCCCAACCGCCCTGAGTCTGTGTTCTAAATCCTTCAAGGTCGCATATTGCCGGGGTATACCAGTTAACGTTTCCAGTAACTGAAAGGTTTGCTGTAGTAGGTGTAGCTAAAACTAATTTTTGGTATGTGTCAGGGTTGGTGCTATGAACATACTTTGTTCCATGCGGAATAACGACATTTGCAGTTGCAGTTATAGTTGCTGTTACTGATGAACCATATGCAAGGTTTATAACCGGGGTGGAACCATTCGCGGCAGTTGTAGCAGAAGTAGTTGAAAGAGTGCCGCTTGTTGCGCTAAGAGTTACGCTAACATTCGAGAGAGAGTTTCCGTTAATATCGAATGCAGAAACTGTGAATGAAGCAGCATTTCCAACACTTATAGATTGAAAATGTGGCGTTATCAATAGTGTAGAAACTGGAATAACACTACCTGCGTTTGCATTAGCGTCAGCAATTATTTGTAATGCACGGTTTTTGACTGTGCTGTTGGTTATTGAATTTGTAGGAACCCCATCGCTAAAAAACCAGATAGCAGCTTGTACCGATGCAGCCTCTTTTTCAAGAGAAGAAGCGCTGCCAGTATAAGGGTAGGCTTTAAAAGGATAATAATTGTTCAAAATGTAGGTTATCTGTGCTGGGGTGTTGCCTTCATCAGTATACGTGTGAGGCTGGCCGGAAGTCCAAAATACAAGATTATGACGAATATCAATGCAGTAAAAATATGCTGTGTTATTATCAACACTGCCTTTGAATGTACCGGCAAAACTTGATTGAGAACTATTTGTGTATGGGTTAGTATAGGTAATATTAGTCCCTTTATAAATTTCTAATACTTTTGCTATACTTGATCCCTCAATACCATTCGGTGACTGAAAGTACTGAGGCGGAAAATTTGTTTCAATTATTTTCGAATCCTGCTGTGGGAAGGAAAGCGAAGCAAAAAGAAAAACGAACAAAACGGTTATGAGATTTTTTATCATGTTATACAACTCCTAAATAAATTATTCTGCATTGAATAGGCAGGAAGCATACCAAACAAAATGTTCGGTTTTTAATCTATTTTCGAAAGAATTTGTAATTTATTTAGAGTGGTTATGACTCATTATGAAACAGAGTATCTTTTTGGAAAAATCAAAAGTTAGTCACTGAGTTTAATTTTTAACAAAATAACGAGCCTGTAATAAAAGGGGATTGAAGCGGCGAATAACGGATGAAGTGATTCATGAGCGGGAATTAGAATTAAGCAAAAAACGACAGCCTCTAGAGCGTCTTTTTATCAGAGAAATATTTTCAGCTATTTACCTAATTAGCGTCATCTTCTTGGATGCTTTGTAAATGCCGCTTTGTATTTCGTAAATGTAAAGACCGCTCGCAAGCCGTGAAGCGTCGAATGTTACCTCGTAACGACCTTTTGTTTTGAAATCGTTAACGAGTGTTTTTACTTCCCTGCCGAGAATGTCGTAAACCTTTAATGTAACCATTCCGTCCTTCGGTATCTGGTAGCGGATTGTGGGAGTATGGCTGTTAATGGGATTACATCTGTATATTTTTCGTTGTTTCTAAAAACAGATTTTTCGTCAAATTGAATAGAAATAGCTTTAATAAAAAAGTCTACTTTTTCCTGTATTTGCGCATATGTAATATCACAATACATTTGAAGAATACATAAAAAAATGAATATATTTCTTTTATACATGAGTATCTCCTTATTTTTTTAATATTTTATAATTTGGTTTTATTGGGTCAGGTTTTTCGGGAATCAAATCATCAATCATTAAAATATCAAGAATAGTAACAGAATCTTCTGCGATTTTTACATCTATGAATTCACTTCTATGATAGCCATCTTTCCATGCCATTAATTCATAATTACCCGGGAATACACTATCGATTAAATAATAACCGTTGTTATCAGTTACAGCGGACCACCACCAAGGTCTTTTGATATAAATGCTTACGCCTGGGATACCTTTTCCACTTCCATCAATTATTTTACCTGAAATTGAAGAACTAAAAACGATTTTATCCGGTTTTATTTTTAAGGGGTGTTTATTCCACTGATACTGAACAAGACCAGGTTTAGAGAAGTCAGGCAAACTTACTACAGTAATTGAATCACCAGAAACTGGAATATTATTAACAATATATTTTTTTCCCCATAAATAATACTCAAGTGTATATATCCCTTTTTTAACATTGTATAAGCAAACATTATTAAGTATTTGAATATTCAATGTATCTGCTTTAGAATATAATTTCATGTTGTCATATTCGTAAAAAAGATATCTAGCAAAAATAATATTACCAGTTTCATCATGATTTGTTTGTATATTAAAACAAGATATAATATTGACAGATAGTAATACCAAAAAAGAGATTATTTTATTCTTCATAGTACAGTTATTGATAAAGCTGAGTTAGTTTTTTACACAATGTAAAAGTAGTTTTTTAATAAATAAATTTAAAGACGCATTTTTCGTCAAATTGACGAATTAGAGATTTTATAACCGAAAGTATTGTAATGAATGAGAGTAATTATAAAACTTGTAATTTATTTTTCTAGAACCCGTTCAAATAATTTCAGTCGAGTTTAAAATACTTTTCAGTTTTATTCTAAAATCATTTTATGAATATTTTTTAATTTATCTTTATTTTCCACAGCAAAGCAAGTTAGCTTTTGTGCCGATTAAAGTTTTTAGAGATGCCCGTTTGTTGTCTCAGAAAAAAATTCCTAATGACAAATCTGGATTTATTCAATATCCAGATCTTCAAGAACTTTTTCTGCTTCAAGCGCTTCGCCGCACGGCACAAGCAGTTTTATTTCATTTACAATATGTCTCGAAGTATCACCGGCAGGTCTGAACAAACTGTAATCTGCGCCGCCGAGATGTAGCGGCGATGCTTTGCGGGAATAAACAAATGGGTGAAAGCCTGCCTGCTCAAGGCATTCGGCAGCATATCTAATTGTTACTTCATCGCTGCTGCCGTAAACACGCGCCATGTTTTGGAATGTTTCATAATCTTCGTGTTCATTGCAGAGAAATTTTTCCTCGGTTATACTGCCGCAATTTTTGCAAAAAGCCTGTGCGCAGATAACGCAAACACCTTCCGCTTCATCTTCGGGGTGATTTGTACAATGTACATCTTCAATTAACAGCGCACCGCAGTTAGGACAAAAATCATTTTCACCCGCAAGTTCAAACTCGCAGATACCACATACATTTTTTTCGTTTGATGGTTCCATTTTTTCTCTTTTGTATTTGTATAAAAGATACACCAATATGGTTAAAATTATTCAATTAAAAGTAGTCAATAATATATTAATTGTTAAGTCCGAAATTGTTTTGCTAATCATTAATAAAAACTTTACACATAACCGCTAATCCAACGGGTTAGTAAAAATTTTAAGCAACACCTTCTTTTATTTTTCCCAAAACCGAGTATTTTTATTTTGAAGTGGTTTCTCGAACAATCGGTTT